>JAKOVX010000007.1 GCA_029781855.1 Acidobacteriota bacterium
CCCTATGGCCGACCTGTGTTCGGTACTACGGAATCGGTAAACAAGATCGACTTTGCCGATCTGATCGACGCAAAAGAAAGATTCCTGACGGCCGATAACGCTACCGTAACGCTAAAGGGAAATTTCGACCGTTCTTTTGGATTTAAGGCCGTTCGCCGGCTTTTCGGAGCCTGGCTGAAATCGGACAAACGTATCCCGTCAACTTTCAAACAACCGGATGACCCGGCGGCCGGCATTCAGATGGTCGAATCGCCGAAGTCGGACGAGTCCGAGATGCGTTTCGCAGTCCGTGGAGTGAGCCGGAACACGTCCGATACGGCGGCAGCACGTGTTTTCGCAAATGTCCTGCTCGAACGGCTGAAAGCACGTGTTCCGGCGGAACACGCAAACGACGTTGTCGTTCGCAGCGAAGAACGAACGCTTCCGGGCATCTTCATCATTGGCTTTCATATCAAACGCGGTGCCGAAGGCGAGAAGAAGCTTGATGCCGGCGAGATCGTGGCTGGTGCTCTTACCGGTGCAGTGACGGACGCGGAATTTGCCGCCGCCCGTTCGCGGTTCGCCGCCGATTGGGCCAAACGCTCGCTGACGACATTTTGGCTCGACGCCGACACTTACGGGACCAAAGTCGATGACGACATGAAAGCCGCCGACATTGTCACACTTGCACAGGTCAATGCATTCGCGGAAAAGGTGCGTAAATCGCCGATGGCGGCCGTCCTGGTCAACACTCCTCCGCCCACAAATTAACGAGTGCAGAACGAATTGAACGCAAAGGAGGCGGCACACGCCAAGGCTGTCCGTGAGATGTTCGCGGGCATTGCCGGTCGCTACGATCTGCTCAATCACCTGCTTTCGGTCAACATCGATAAACGTTGGCGGCGAAAGGTTTCTAATGCTCTGCGCGACATACTCGACCGCCCGGATGCCGTCGTTCTTGATGTCGCCTGCGGTACCGGCGACCTCTCGATCGAATTGAACCGGAATTCGCAAGCACAGATCATCGGCACGGACTTTTGCCGGCCGATGCTCGAGTTTGCCAAATCAAAATCAGAATCGGAGCCTCATCCGATACCGTATATCGAGGGCGACGCTCTCGATCTGCCGTTCGACGATAACCGGTTCGACGCTGTAACGATCGCGTTCGGCCTCAGGAATCTGGCAAAGGTCGACGGCGGGCTTGCCGAACTGCACCGCATCCTGAAGCCGGGCGGAAAGCTGGCCATCCTGGAATTTTCCTCGCCGGTCGTGCCGGGATTCGGGCGGTTGTTCAACTTTTACTTTTCGTACATTCTGCCCAGGATCGGCGGTGCCGTTAGCGGTTCGCGCGGAGCCTATGAGTACCTGCCGGACTCGGTGTCTAAGTTTCCGAATCAGAAGAAGCTTGTCGCAATGATGAAAGATACTGGTTTCGAGGAAGTGAGATTCCAGAATCTGACCGGCGGCATCGCGGCCCTTCATTTGGGCACTAAAGCCTGAAAGTTTGTTATCCCCAACATTTAGTTATAAAATTTTGGTGCTTTTCGCCGAAAAACAATGAAATACCGCCTCCTCAGATTTGCACGACAGCTGGCCTTGATGCTGCTTGTGATCTGGACGGTGGTTTCGCTCGTAACGCTGCTCATCGAACTCGTTCCCGGAGATCCGGCAACGGTAATCTTGGGTGAGACGGCGACGCAGGAGCAGATCGAGAATTTCAACCTCAAGCACGGCCTCGACCGCCCGGCCTTTTTCTTTTCCTATACGTCTGAGAAGGGTTTCAAATGGAACGGCGGCGAAAATCGCTATGCCGACTATTGGATCGGCCTGCTCCACGGCGATCTCGGCACGTCGTTTCGGACCGACCGGCCCGTGCGCGATATGATCGCCGAACGTTATCCCGCGACCATTAAACTAGCGATCGCGGCGATGCTGATCGCGATCGGCATCGCGATACCGCTCGGCGTGCTGGCGGGATCTAATAAAAATAAACTTATCGACAATTTCGCTTCGTTTATCGCACTGCTCGGCATCTCGCTGCCGACATTTGTGATCGGGCCGTTTCTCGTCTATTTGTTTGCCGTGCAGCTCCGCATATTCTCGCCGACAGGCAGCGCACATCCTGAGGACATCATTCTTCCCGCCATCACGCTCGGAGCCGCATTGTCGGCTATCCTGACGCGTATGGTCCGCTCCAGCGTCATCGAAGAGCTCGGCGAAGACTATGTCCGGACCGCCCGAGCAAAAGGCCTCAGCGAGCGAATGGTGATCTACAAACACGTTCTCAAGAACGGTTTGATCCCTGTCGTCACGATCCTCGGGCTGCAGCTCGGTGTGCTGCTCGCCGGATCGATCATCACCGAACGAATTTTCAACTGGCAGGGCCTCGGGCTGCTGCTGCTCGAAGACGGGATCGGAAAACGCGATTACCGCCTGGTTCAGGGCTGCGTTCTGGTCATCAGCATTACGTTCATTTTGGCGAATTCGCTCACGGATTTTATATACCGGCGGCTTGATCCCCGGATTCGGCTGGGTTGATGAATCGATTGACATACATCGGTATCGCGATCGCGTCCGTAGTCGTTTTGGCGGCGGTCTTCGCCCCGTGGATAGCGACTCACGATTTCAACGCCCAGGACCTGATGCTGCGGTACGCGGGGCCGAGCGGCGAACATTGGTTCGGTACCGACGCACTCGGACGCGATATTTTTTCGCGGGTAGTATGGGGTGCCAGGATCTCGCTTGAGGTCGGCATTTCGGTCGTATCGGTCTCGACGCTGATCGGCACGGTCCTCGGGGCGATCGCCGGATTCTACGGTGGTTTCATCGACAAATTCCTTGCCGGATATGTGTTCAACGTTTTTCTCGCGTTTCCGGGCTTGCTGCTCGCGATCGCTTTAGTGGCGTTCCTCGGAACGGGCCTCGGTAAGCTGATCCTCGCGCTTTGCGTGATCGGTTGGGTCGGCTATGCCCGCGTGATGCGCGGACAGGTGTTAAAGGTGCGGGAATACGATTATGTTCAGGCGGCCAGGGCTCTCGGCGCGAGCAATATGCGAATTTTGTTCACGCATATTATGCCAAACGCGATCCAACCGCTGATCGTGCAGGCATCGCTTGGGATGGCCGGAGCTGTGCTCTCGGAAGCGTCGCTTTCGTTTCTCGGCCTTGGCGTGCCATCGGTACCAAGTTGGGGCACAATGATCGAAGAAGCACGCGGATTCGATGTACTTTACAACTCGCCGCACGTCCTTCTGTTCCCGAGCCTGGCGATCGCTCTGACGGTTTTGGCATTCAATTTCCTTGGCGACGGGCTCCGCGAATATCTCGACCCGAAACAACGTGCACGATAATGGCCGCAAACGAATATCCTCGAATATTCCAGCTCGGCGAATCGGCGATCACGGTCGAATTTGGCGACTCGATCTCCGAGACCCTTAACGATCGGGCCGTATCGCTGGCGGAACGATTTGATCGTGCTCCTTTTCCCGGTTTTATCGAGTCGGTTCCGGCTTATGCATCGACAACCGTTTTTTACGATCCGGTAGCCGTTCGGCGTGCTTTTCCTGATTTCAATGCAGCCGGCGATGCCGTTAAGGTATTGATCGATAGTGCGATCGCGGGGCTCGACCGCCGCGAAACGAAAACGGCAAAACCCATCGAGATCCCGGTCGATTTCTCTGCCGAATGCGGTCTCGACCTCGAGGCGTTGGCGGTCCGATCGTCGCTGAAGGTAACCGACGTCATTTCAATATTTACGGCACGGATCTACAGGGTTTACATGATCGGATTCCTGCCGGGTTTTGCCTATATGGGCGAGGTCGACGAACGGATCGCTTCGCCCCGAAAAGAAACGCCGCGAACTCTCGTCCCAAACGGTAGCATCGGTATTGCGGGCCGACAGACAGGGATCTACTCGCTGGATTCGCCCGGCGGGTGGCAGATCATCGGCCGGACCGATGTTTCGATGTTTCGGCCCGAAGACGAGGAACCATGTTTTCTAAAAGCCGGCGATCACGTTCAATTTGTGCCGGCCAGTTGAACTTGTGAGCATAATCGTAACAAAACCTGGTATTCTGACGACCGTCCAGGACCTCGGGCGAACGGGATTCAGGCGTTTCGGGATCGGGCCTGGCGGAGCGATGGACCGGACCGCGGCGAGACTGATCAACATTCTGCTCGGGAATGATGAAAACGCGGCTGTGCTTGAGATGCACTTTCCGGCCGCGGAAATCACGTTCGAATCGGAGTGCATTTTTGCGGTCGGCGGGGCGTCATTCACGCCATTTTTGGACGGAGTCGAGATCGACAATTGGCGTGCCAACGAAGCTCAAGCGGGCAGCAGCCTGAAGTTTGTGGATAAGATCTCGGGAAACCGCTCATATCTAGCGGTTGCGGGAGGTTTCACGGTTAAGGAATGGCTTGGCAGCAGCTCGACCAATCTTGCGGCCAGAAGCGGTGGTCATCGCGGACGACGGCTCGAATTGGGTGACAGATTGGCGATCGGTGACTCGCCAAACGAGATTTCGTCGCGGCCGCGTTGGATCTCGCCTGCGATGATCCCGCGGTACAGCCGTTTCCCTACCGTCAGAATTACTCGCGGCGCTGAATACGCTTCATTGACCGCCGAAGGTAAAGACGTGTTAGCGACCGCCAAGTTTACGATAACGGGCGACTCGGATCGGATGGGTTTTCGTCTGAAGGGTGACGTTATTTCGCTGATCGAGCCGCAAGAAATGCTCTCGTCGGCCGTCAATTTTGGCACAATTCAGTTATTGCCGAGCGGACAAATGGTCGTCCTTATGGCGGACCATCAGACGACGGGCGGATATCCGAGAGTCGGTCACGTGGTCGAATGTGATCTGCCGGTTCTCGCACAGCTTGGCCCGGGCGATTCTGTGGCCTTCGAGATCATCGACCACTTGGACGCTGAGAAGTTATATATCGAGAACGAGAGGAACATCGGCGTGTTTCGTGCCGGCATCACTGTCGGCAGGTAACACACGTATTTTCTATTATTTACTTTCTGTGCCCTGATACTGTAGATGAAGTCCATCGACCTTAATTGCGACCTTGGCGAAGGTTATCCGAACGACGCCGAACTGATGAATTACGTGTCCTCAGTCAACGTTGCGTGCGGATTTCACGCAGGCGACGAAGAGATAATGCGGAGGACGGTCGACCTGGCAATCTCCAACGGTTTGGCGATCGGAGCACACCCGTCGTATCCGGACCGGGAGAACTTCGGGCGTGTGGATATGGAACTCTCGGAAGAGAAACTCCACGACGTCGTTTCGGAGCAGATATTTTCGCTTGATCGCATCTGCGAAGCCGCCGGTACGAAATTGTCGCACGTTAAGCCGCACGGTGCCCTGTACAATAGGTCCGCCCGCGATGCTAAAGTGGCCGCGACGGTCGCAAGTGCCGTCAGGGATTTTGATAGCGGGCTCGTACTTTTTGGACTCTCTGGGAGCGTCTCCATCGTCGAGGCGGAGAGAATAGGCCTAAAAACAGCGTCGGAGGTCTTCGCGGACCGCGGATACCGCTCGAACGGTTCGCTCGTGCCGAGATCGGAGCCGAATGCCTTAATTAGCGATACCGATGCTGCGGTAGACCAGGCTTTGATGATGGTAACCAGCGGATCTGTAACCGCCGTAACGGGCGAGATCATCGGCCTTATAGCCGATACGATCTGCATTCATGGGGACGGAGATCACGCCGTTGAGTTTGCTAGGAATATTCACGATCGCTTGTTCGCACATGACATTAAGATACATCGGGTAAATGACTAAAAACACGCAAGTTAAAGGACTATGGTCGACGATCATTGGAGCTGCCTTTCTGATGGCGACCTCAGCGGTCGGTCCCGGATTTCTGACTCAAACAACAGTCTTTACCAAACAGCTGTTGGCGAGTTTTGGATTCGTCATTCTGCTTTCTGTCGTTCTTGATGTGTTTGCACAATTGAACATTTGGCGTGTACTGACCGTTTCTGGTAAACGCGGTCAGGACGTCGCGAATGAGACGGTGATCGGCAGCGGGTATCTGCTCTCGGCCCTTATCGCGTTCGGCGGGCTGGCGTTCAATATAGGCAATATCGCAGGCTGCGGGCTTGGCCTAAACGCCGTTTTCGATATTCCGGTCGCTTACGGGGCATTGATCAGCGCAGTACTGGCAATCGCGCTCTTTTTGGTCAAAGAAGCGGGTAAGGCGATGGACGCATTCGTCAAGGTCCTCGGCGCAGTGATGTTGTGCTTGATCGCCTACGTTGTTTATGCGTCGCATCCGCCATTCTTAGAGGCCGCCCACCGGACACTGATCCCCGAGACGATCGACGCAAAGTCCGTGGTCACGCTCGTCGGCGGTACTGTCGGTGGGTATATCACGTTTGCGGGAGCCCATCGCCTTATCGACGCCGGAGTCACTGGCACGAACAATGTCGGGCAGGTGACGCGTGGTGCATTCTCAGGGATTTTGCTGACCGCCGTGATTCGCTTCATGCTTTTCCTTGCTGCATTCGGAGTGGTGGCTATGGGAATGACGATCGATGACAAGAATCCGCCGGCGTCGGTCTTTCAAAATGTGGCTGGCACCTTCGGCCTAAGAATTTTCGGCGTGGTCATGTGGGCCGCGGCAATCACATCAGTGGTTGGTGCAGCATATACGTCGGTCTCATTCCTGAAAACCTTTCACAGTTCATTGGAGCGTAATAACAATTACGTCGTGATCGGCTTTGTTGTTGTTTCGGCTGCGATATTTCTCCTGATCGGTCAGCCGGTAAAGGTCCTCGTCTGGGCAGGAACGTTAAATGGATTCATCCTGCCGATCGGGCTCTCGCTCGTCCTCCTGGCATCTCGACACAAGTCGATCGTCGGTGAATATAAGCACCCGTTGTGGCTGCAGATCGCGGGTTGGTGTGTCGTCATGATCATGCTAGGTTTTAGTATTTTGACGATTTTCGGCGCATTTTGAATTGAATTTCGATCTTTTGATCGATTTTTTGCATCTTAAACTGGTACTTAATTCGTCAAAAACACCAGAGGTGTGAAGTCTATGCGCTCGCTATTTATCGGCCTTTTACTGCTGATCTCCTGCTTCGCCCATGTCTATGCCCAATCGGGCCGCCGCATAGTGGCCAAACCGACGCCTGCCCCGCAGATAACCGAAGTCGACGACACGCCGCAATATTCGGAATCGAAGCCGCAGGCCCCCAGGCGAACTACTCCGATGGTAGGGTTTCCAAAAATGGGCCGGGACGCGACGGCAAAACCTGTGACAAATGACAAAGCGGAGACCGTCGGAG
Organism: Acidobacteriota bacterium; assembly: GCA_029781855.1. Lineage (GTDB taxonomy): Bacteria > Acidobacteriota > Blastocatellia > Pyrinomonadales > Pyrinomonadaceae > OLB17. The sequence continues at coordinate 7,280 of JAKOVX010000007.1, forward strand.
ACGATGATGTCTTAAAGGTCGAGACCAATCTGATCACGATCCCGGTTTCGGTCTTTGACCGTAATGGGCTATACATCGCAGGCCTTGAAAAGAATGATTTCAAGATCTTCGAAAATGGTAAGGAGCAGGAGATCGCGTATTTCGGTACCACGGACAAGCCATTTACTGTCGTTCTGCTAATAGATACGAGCCCATCGACCGCATATCGCATCGAGGAAATACACCAGGCAGCTATCGCATTCGTTGACCAGTTGATGGCACAGGACAGCGTGATGGTAATCAATTTCGACAGGTCCGTGAACGTACAAACCGAGCCTACCAATGACCGGCAGCGGATCTACAAAGCGATACGCCGGGCGAGCTTCGGCGATGGCACATCGCTTTACGACGCGGTTGACTTTACCCTGATGAAGAAGTTGAGCCGTATCCCCGGACGCAAGGCCGTTGTCCTGTTTACCGACGGAGTCGATACGACCTCCCACCATTCAAGCTACGACCGCACGGTAGATGAGGCCGAAGAAGCCGATGCCCTCATATTCCCTATCTATTACAATACTTTTTTCGGCAACAATGGCGGTGGTGCCTCGGGAATCCCAAATATCAATGGCGGCGGGCTAGGCGGCGGAATATTTGGGCAACGTGGTTCAAGTTCGGCAGATTACCAGCTGGGTAGGGCCTATTTGAACGACCTGGCGGCCTACACGGGTGGACGCGTGTTTCGTCCCGAAGCGACGCCGGGCGGCCTTGAGAATGCGTTTGAGGGCATCGCCGAGGAACTGCGACGCCAATACAACATCGGGTACGTCCCGCAGGACGAAGGTAAACCGGGCCAGCGTAAAGAGATCAAGGTCCGCGTCGACCGGCCGAACGTCATCGTCCGGTCGCGCGACAGTTACATCGTCGGAGCAACTTCGGGGACGTCCGCCGCCGACTCAAAAAAATAGTGCTCTTTCAAGATCGACTTGTGAGTCGGGTGTTATCGGACATCCTAGGCGAATGCCTCGGGATACTCGAGAGACAGGGACTATAGCAAAAGGCCCGCAGGATCGCATCCCGCGGGCCTTTCTGCTTGCTGACTTCTGTTTCATTTCTGATCACTGACCACTGACCACTGACCACTGCTACCTCACAAACTCACTCGGCACAGGCACGTCGCCTGCGGAACCGAATTGCTGGATGATGGTGCCTGAGGTCGAGCCCTGGGCGAACCAGGTGGAGCTTGACGGGCGGAATACGGCAGCATCTGCCTTGCCGTCGCCGTCGTAGTCTCCGGGAACAGGAATGTCGCCAACCGATCCGAACGGGAACGCGTAGAACGAAGAGTCCTCGCTCCTCAGGATGTACCACTGCCCGGTCGAAGGCCTCCAGAACGCCACGTCCGCCTTGCCGTCTCCGGTGTAGTCGCCGACCACAGTCTTGTCGGTCGGTGTCCCGAACTGCGTCGCGATCAGACCGGCAGTGCTTCTGAGGATCCACCATTCGGAGCCTGTCGCACCGTTCGGACGGAAGATCGCGAGATCTGCCTTACCATCGCCATCGTAGTCACCCACGACCGGAACATCACCCGCCGCTCCGAACGCCTGGATGGTAGTGCCGCCGCCGGAGTTCTGTATGAACCACGTCGCCGTAGATGGCCTGAAAACGGCAGCATCCGCCTTGCCGTCGCCGTCAAAGTCCGCCGGAGCCGGAATGTCGCCATTCGCTCCAAACGGGAACGCGTAGAACGAAGAGTCTTCGCTCCTCAAGATGTACCAGAACCCGGTGCTCGGCCTGAAGAACGCGATATCAGCCTTGCCGTCACCCGTGTAATCCGCCGCCACAAGCTTATCCGTCGGCGACCCGAACTGCGTCGCAAAATTCCCGCCGTTCGAAGACTTCAAATACCACCACTCCGAACCCGTCGCTCCATTCGGCCGGAAGATCGACAAGTCAGTCTTCCGGTCCCCATCAAAATCGTATGGAGTCCGGGCCGCCGCCATCAGCACGGCGTTATAGGAGTCCATCTTTCCGTAGCCCCAAGTATTATTAGGCACCGAACCGGTGAAGGCATCGTGTCTTGCCGACCGCTGCAAGATACTCTTGACCTGGGCGGCGTCAAGACGCGGATTCTTCTCAAGCATTAGTGCGATCAGCCCTGTTACCTGCGGAGCGGCGGCGCTGACGGCGTTTGCGCGGCCATAAAATCCACCGCCGTCTTGTATCTCATTGAACCGGAACGTCGCGAAATACGACGTCGGGTTATATACCGTAAACACCGAGTCACCCGGTGCGACCAGATCTACGCCGAGACGACCGTCAAATGTCGGCCCCGAGCTGCTTCCTTCCCAAATGTCGCCGATCGCTCCCTGGCCCGTATTTGACCGGGCAATGCCGTCGATGTCAGTCCAATTTGTTCGAATAACGTAGTCGCCCGGGCAAATATTGTAGAGTGCGGTCGCTCCATCCCAGATACTGCCCGGAACGGCAAAGGTGAGAAACTTGTTGTCGGTATGAAAGTCAGACGGATTGATATTCGCGTCGAATCTGCCGGTCGAGACGGTCGCACCGACAAGATTCACCGTGTAGGTGCCGACCGGGCCGGTCAATTGGACGAATATCTCGCGTTTGCCGCTGTTTGAGCCGTAGAATACCTGGCTTGAACCACGATGATAATAATTGAAGGCAGCCGTTTGTTGGAAATCGACGGCTGAATTTGTCGCCGGCGACGTATATGGCCCGAAATTGCCGGAAGGCGTAACGAACGAGACATCAAAACGGTCTGCACCCGGATACCAAAGGTCTAATAACAACGTGCCCGCAACATTTTTCTGGATCTGGATCGCCGAGGTTCCGCCCTGCGTGACGTTGCCGCCGGCACGGTTCGCTTGTCCGCCCTGGTCGCCGGGGCCCGTGACAAAGACGAGGCCGGGCTTGCCCGGGCCGACGGTCGCGTCGATCTTGCGTGCCAGCGAGCTGCTGCCGTCTGTTGGGCCGCCTGTGGAGCCTAGATTGAGGAGCATCACTGCGGGTTTGCCGAATTCGGTCGATTTGTCCTTGACGAAATCTATCGCGATCGGGAAAACCGTCGGGTCGTTGAACGCCGGCTCCGCCGGTTCGGTGCCGTGGGCTGGGGCGCCGTCGGATGTGACTTTGACCGCGATGATCGTCGCGTTAGGAGCCATTCCGCGATACTTGCCGTTTGTGCTGTTGCGGCCATTCCCGGCAATGATGCCGGAAGTAGTCGTGCCATGACCGACCGCGTCGCGGGTGACGAGCTGCGGCCCGCCGGTTAGCGCCGCATTGATCTGTGCCTCGGTGTAGATCGTTCCGCGGCCGTATGTGTTTCCGGGAGCATTGGCACCAGTATCGTCGGTCAGGTCGAAGATATACTTGATCCGCGTCGTTCCGTCGAGATTTCGAAAATCATTGTTTTTCCAGTCGATGCCTCGATCGAGAATCGCGACGATCACGCCCTGGCCCGAAACGCCGAACGTCGAGACCGCGAGATCAGTTCGCGATTCAACCCGTGCAACATCCATCCCGGCTAGCGGCAAAACGTAAGTGAGGCAAAACGCCAAAATTATCCAAATCGTTGCCGCTTTTTGAGAGAGTGTCCGCCGTCGGCCATGCAGTTTGACCCAACCGTGATCGTGCATCTTCGATATTGTGTTCATTCTTCCTCGCTTTTTGCTCCTCGATCTCAATCTCTACTCTATAAGGCAATTTTCCTTAAAAATTAGCTCAACTTTTTCATAATTCAAATCGATTTTGATCATTTTTCATAGTGTCTTGCCTGAAGTGCGATCGCGGGCAGACTCAGAGCAATCGTACGGCAACCTGCTGAACTCACTTTTCAGGAAGTTCGAGCGACTTGCCGATCACTGTAAAATTGCCGGAGACGGTGCCGCTCGACCTGGTAACCACGCCGCTGGTGGCTCCGGGTTGATTGCCGGCGACGGTTACGGAAAAGTCACCCGGTTCAATAACGCGTTTGCCGTTGTCTAGAATGACGGACATCTGTCTAGGCGTGAGCACAAACGAAACGTTCCGCTTTTCTCCGGGACGGAGATTGATCCGGCTGACTGCTGCCAATGACCGAACCGGTACTGGCACAGTGGCGGTGCTGTCAGTGATGTACAGTTGGACAACCTCGTCGCCGGCCACCAAGCCGGTGTTTTGGACATCCACACTGACCTTTACGCTGTCGCCGGCCTTTATGGCCTTATTCATTTTCAAATTGCTGTAGGCAAATTTAGTGAAGCTCAGCCCGTAGCCAAACGGATAGAGCGGCTCGCCGCGAAAATACCGATACGTTCGGCCTTCCATTCTGTAGTCGTCGAACGGCGGCAATTGATCTACGGACTTGTAAAACGTGACCGGCAGCCTTCCGGCCGGGTTGTAGTCGCCAAAGAGAATATCCGCGATCGCCTGCCCTCCGAACTGGCCCGGGTACCAGGCATCGAGAATGGCTGGAATATTCTTGTCTTCCCAGTTAACTGCCAGTGCACTGCCACCCATCAACACCAGTATTACCGGTTTCCCGAGAGACTGTATATCTTTGACGAGTTGTTCCTGCGGCTTCGGCAAAATTATATCGGTGCGGTCACCGCCGCGAAACCCTTCGACATTTACATCCATCTCTTCGCCCTCGATCGAGGGCGTCAGGCCCATCACCATTATTACGGCGTCCGATCGTTTTGCCTTTTCGATGGCATCGTCGTGGAGTTTGATCTGGGCCGACGGCGGGGACCAGACGAGCCGTGCGGAAGCATAATGATTGGCATTTTCAACATATTCGATCCGTAGGTCGTACCTACGGCCGCCTTCGAGCTCAACGTTTTTTATTAACGATCGAGTTCGGCGGTTTTTGCTGTCCTCAACAAAGATCTTGCCGTCAATGAACAGCCGCATTTGTCCGTTACCGGCGAGCCCAAGACTGTAGGTTCCAGATTCGGGCGCGGTCAGTTTTCCGGTCCAGCGAACTGAGAAATTATCCTCCTTCACCTTCGCATCGGGACTGAGTGAGCCCCAATTGAAATCGACCTGTCGATCCTGTCGCTCGAGGACAGGCTCGCCGTTCATCTCGCTGTCGTTGAAGTACTCACCTTTCAGGCCTTTCGACCCGTTGGACGCAAGGTCTTCCGCCGAGACCGGCTCGACGGTAACGCCGGTCGGATACATTCCAGGCGAATAGAGAACATTGGTGGACGGCGACACCTTTTGCCGGATGCCGGCAAGCGGCGTGTATGACACGGACGGCTGGCCATTGTAATTGCCGAGCAGCACGTCAGGCGCGTCGGCATTCGGACCGATCACAGCGATGGTTTTGAGGTCCTTCTTGAGCGGCAGTGTGTTTCCGTCATTTTTTAGCAGCACGATCGACTCTCTCGCCGCCCTCAGCGAAAGCTCGTGGTGAGCCGGCGTGTCGTTTTCGGAATATGGGATCTGGGCATATTTAACCATCTCGGGCGGATCAAACATCCCAAGTTCGAACCTTATCCTCATAAGATCCTTGACCGACCGGTCGATCTCGGACTCCGATATGAGACCAGCCTTCACGGCCTTGACCAGCGAGTTGTACTCACCGCCGCACGACAGGTCGGTACCGGCTTTCACCGCAATCGACGAGGCTTGCTCGACGGTCCCGATGTATTTGTGGCGAATGTAGATATCGTCGATGGCTCCGCAGTCTGAAACCACGTGTCCTTTGAATTTCCAATCATCAAAAAGGATCTTCGACAGTTTGTCGTTCGCACATGCGGGCTGGACGTCGAGGCGGTTATACGCGCACATAATGCCGCCGACCTTGCCGTCGATCACCAGCTGCCGAAAGGCCGGAAGATACGTCTCGCGAAGGTCCCGCTCGCTGACGACGGCGTCGAAAGTATGCCGTTCAGACTCGGGCCCGCTGTGGACCGCGAAGTGCTTCGCGGTCGCGACAACCTTGTAATATTTCGGGTCGTTGCCCTGCATACCGCGGACGAACGCCGTTCCGAGCAGTCCAGTCAAAAACGGATCCTCGCCCCATGTTTCCTGGCCGCGGCCCCAACGCGGATCGCGGAAAATATTGATATTCGGGCTCCAGAATGTCAGTCCCTTATACCGGCCGTGGTCGCCGTTACGGATCGCTTCGTGATACTTGGCGCGGCCTTCCGTCGATATGACGTCGGCGACATCGAAGATCAGGCTCTCGTCGAATGTCGCCGCCAATCCGATCGCCTGCGGGAATGTCGTCGCTATTCCGGCCCTTGCTACACCGTGAAGTGCCTCGTTCCACCAGTCGTACGCCGGGATGCCGAGCCGATCGATGGCCGGTGCGGTGTTTGTCATCTGCGACACCTTTTCCTCGAGCGTCATTCGGGAAACGAGATCGTCAACCCGTTTGTCGATCGGGAGTTTCGGGTTTCTAAACAGTTCCGGAGCGACGCTCTGGGCAAAACCCGACTTAGCCGACGAAAGCAATAAAAGGATCGTAACAACCAACGCCAAACCTATTAACCGATGATGACTTTTCATAAGTTTCGGTGAAAATTAAATTGGACCTTTCGGCTAGACTAACCCAAGTCCGACAAAATTTCGAAAATTGCCGGAGAACAATTTAGTTACATCGCGTTCGATCTCGACGGTGGAGATCACTCGGCCCGCGAGCAACAGCCGCTCGTAACTGTCGTAAAGTGCGGCGGCGACGACGCGCCTCGAATGTGACCACTTGTAGATCAATTGTTCGAGTACGCGGGCGTCGGAATGCTGCGGAATAAAGCTCGTCCCGAGCAGTTCCAGACGCTCCCTTGTGATCTCCGAGATGATCGACGGATTGTTCAGGAACCACCAGCATCCGAACGGCATCAGATTGCTGAATTTCCTAGCTGCGACGCACAGTTCGTGCTGGTTCTCACGTGAGAGATACGTTGCCAGGAATTTTACGTCCGGGTTCTCCGCACAGATCATTTCAAGTGATCTCATGTCGCCTTTTCCAACTCCGTCGCCCGCCGATCTCAGGGCCGGATTGACGCCTCTCCGCACCCCGACCATCAACGCAAAGGGCAAGCTGTGTTCTCGCGCGGTCGGCATTACGACCTCGCGGATCAATAGGTTTCGGGCATCTTTCGCCGCGTGATCGAAATCGTCGGGCAGCGAAACGGCCATGTAAAGCGGTTTCATACTCGCGATCTGATCATCGAAAAAAGACCTGAGTTTCGTTACCGTTTTCCCGCTGACGTTCTCATCGTACGAAAACTCACGCGCCGTTGTCTTCCAGTCATTTAACATTCGGTCCATTCGCAGAGCGGCATGAAATCTTCGGTCAAGTTTCCCCGTCTTGTCCCAGATCGCCGTCTCCGCACTGTCGAATGGGTCATTGGTCATCACGACCTCGCTAACTCGGGCGATCTCAAAAACACGGTTTACGTGCTCGGCTTTGTTTGGGGAACGAAAGTGATCGCGAATCGCGTCAAGATCATCCGTATTTGGGTCGATCCCGAGAGAATTCAGGATCGTTATGATTCCAAGAGCGGCTTCGGACAGCGGCGTATTTTCGACAAAGAGTGACCTCCATACGACGTCTGCCTGTTCATGTTTTTTCAAATTCCAAAATTCTTCAGGCGTGATCGCGGCGGACCGAAAAAGTTCGGCGACGAGGTAATGGTATGTCAGAAGCTCGTCGATCCCCGAGAGACTAAGCCCGCCAAATTCGAGCGGGTAAAGATGGGTGTGCATATCTATCGTCGGCACCTCGGCCACAATGTTTTGCACACACTGACGAAGTTCGATGGGGTCGCTGATCCTATTGGCCTGTGGATTTTCCATTCGTCTTTTTACCGATGTAAAAGGATAATGCCCTTCATTCGCACTTACCGAGTCACGATCCGACTGGTGAAGGAATGTGAACTAATCCTTGTGATTCTCATCAAAATTACCCTTTCCGCGTGCAAAGTCGTCCAGCAGATCCGTCGTTTTGTATTGCTCGAGCGATAGTTTTGGCGGCTCGACGCCTTTCGGTAGCGACATTTTCGAAAGCGACTGAAAATAACTGAGGCTCGCGTCTTTCCACCAGACCGCGTCACGTTCCTGGATCGCTAGTTTACGAGCGACCGCTGCGTAGCGTTGCGGGTCGATCGTACCCTTCAGACCAGCCCATTGTCTTCGTGCATTTCGGACCCAGTAGACGCCCTCTTGATAATGAAGAGCGAGTTCAGCCCACAATGTGCGGCCCGTTCTCATCCGATAGTCCCACTTTACGTGATGGAACCAAAGCAGCAACGTATCGGGGCACGTCGCCAGACTAGAATATTGGTCACGTACAGATGGAAAATATTGGCTGACAGTGTTACTCCCAGTCATTGTTCGGTCGAACCCGATCCCGCCCGCGTCGGCCTTGTTGTAATATGTCGGGTTCCAATCGTCTCGGTCGTACGAGTTCCACCACGGGGCCGGCCCATAATGATGCCCGCCCCACATTTGATGATGAAGCCCGAGCGGCGTCATGTAATTGACAACCGCCTCGTGCGAGCCGAGCAGCATTCGCGTGATCACCACTATGGCGTTTGGATCATGCGACAGGGTCATTTTCGTCCATTCGTCGGCGATCGCCTCGGGTGTGGCGTCAGGGTCCCACGCAAGCCGTCCGAAAGCGTACCAATTCGCCTGCAGCATATCGTAGCCGGTCCAATTACGATCGCTGCCGGTATTCGCGACCCCGGCGATCGCTGTGATCTTTTGACCGAAAAGTTCGCCATCAGCGATCTTCGCAACGCTCGAGCCAAGGCCGCGGGCATAAGTATCCGATTCCAACACCTCGTGCCACATGTTGGCGAGAAACACGAGATGATTCGAAAAGCCCATATATTCCTGCGTGATCTGAAACTCGGGTGCGACCTGCGTTTTCGGCATTGACCCGAACAGCGGATGAAATGGCTCACGCGGCTGGAAATCGATCGGGCCGTTCTTTACCTGCAGGATGACATTCGACGCGAATTTCCCGTCAAATGGCTGCAGATTTTCGTATGCGGCACCCGCACGGTCGTAACCGGGCTTTGCGTCATATACGAACGCTCGCCAGATGACAACGCCGCCGTGCGGAGCCAGAGCTGCCGCCAGCATGTTCGCACCATCAACGTGGTCGCGGCCATACGTCCGCGGTCCCGGCTGACCCTCGCTATTGGCCTTGACCAAAAAACCGCCAAAATCAGGAATAAGCTCGTGGATCTCATCCGCTTTGCGTTTCCACCAGGCGGCAACCTTCGGGTCCAGCGGGTCAGCGGTCTTCAATCCGCCGAGTTCGATCGGAGCGGAAAATCGAGCAGAGAGATAAACCTTGATGCCGTAAGGTCGAAGAACATCGGCGATCGCAGCAACCTTTTGTAGGTAGTCGGTCGTAAGGAAGACAGCGTCAGCGTTGACGTTGTTAAGTACCGAGCCATTTATTCCGACCGACGCATTCGCCCTGGCATAATCGCGATATCTCGGATCGATCCTTGCCGGCAGTTCGCCCCATTTCCATAGCGATCGGCCGGCATATCCGCGTTCGACACTGCCGTCGGCGTTGTCCCAGTGATCAAGGAGACGCAATTTGATCCGCGGTCGCTCGGCCACGTTCAGTTTGTCGATCGGCCGGAGAGTTTGGATCAACCGCAGGAAATGAAACGCTCCGTAAAGGAGGCCGCGATCACTCGTTGACGCAATGACCGTCACGCTTCGGTTCCCGGTTCGGAAGGTGCGAATAATGAATCCTTCGTCTCCGAGCTCTGAGAGCTCCCTTTCAAGATGTAGGCTCCCAACAACCTTTGATGAGGCGGGCGTGCCGACTATAAGTTCTCCGCTGACGAACGCGTCTCGTCCGATTGCAATTCTCTCACCGAGCGATCCTGCGATTCCGGAGGCCAGTTCGCCGCGAACGGCTGATGAAGTGGCAGAGTCGCCCGCAACATACATCGACAAGATCTGTTTGCGATATCGTAATACGGCGTTATTGGGGAGTTTGTCGTATCGCAGCCACAACCGATAGCCGTCATCGGCACGGGCCGGAATTAGGGCACCGATGAACAGCAAAATCAACACCGCAACAGCAAACGCGGCTGATCTTTTTGGTAGCAACGTCATATCTTACTGCCGGAAGCGAAAGTATGGCTGTGTGATCGATATGTTTTCGAATAATCACCGCCTCAGTTGGCGACAAGCTGTCATGGAGAGCCGCAATCGGTCTGGCCGATCACTTTCCTTCGATCACGTTATTTTCCCTCAGGAACTGCCGTATCGCGGCGTAACCAGCGATCATCTCTTCGCGGCTGAAACCGCCATGGTTTCGACCCTTTAACGTGATCAGACGATTCGGGACCTTGGCCTTCTCAAGTTCGGCGTGTAGTTTGACGGTGTCGGCATACGGTGCGATGTCATCCTGGTCGCCCTGAATGGAAATGATCGGCGGTATCCCTGGCCGAACGTAGTTGATAGGCGACAGCTGCCGCGCGAGTTCCATCCGGTCGGGCCGACTGCCGAACCATTCAATTGCGTAGTGTTTTGCGTTCTGCCCTTCGAGAATGTCGGCAACATCTGCGATACCGAACCAATTTACGATCGCTGCAATCTTGATTACCGGCTCGGTCGGCGTACGCCATTTCGTGCTCCCATCGGTCGGACATTGCCGGTCGAAGATCGATCCGTCCGGCAGCATTCCTGACATCAGGGACAGATGCCCGCCGGCCGATGTGCCCGTCAAAACGATCCGCGAAGTGTCAATATTGTAGTCCTTAGCGTGATAGACCAGCCATCTCAACGAACATCGGCAATCCTCGACAGCCGCCGGCGCCAGCGAGTTGCGTGCCAATCGGTATTCGACGTTTACGACCGTCCAGCCCATCGAAAGATAGGGCAACAGGTAAAGAACATTTTGCTCCTTTGCCCCCGCCACCCAACCACCGCCGTGAAACAGCACCAACGTCGGACTCGGTTTGCTTCTATCCTTAGGCAGATAGATGTCGAGCTTTAAGTCGGTATTATTCGCGGTCTCGTATGTCACATTCGGTTGAATGTCATAATCGACCGACGCAAAATCAGCCCATTTCTCCGTAGCCGGTTCCTGCCCGAATCCGGAGAAGCAAAAAGCTGCCCAAATAAATGCAATCACCAAAAACCCGCGAAATAATGACACGAAATAAATCCTCCTAGAGCACAATTCAAAAACTGAGATCACCGATCGCTCCCAGACAATTGACCCTCCCGGAGCGGAACCGCATCGTTGGACTTAAGCTGATTTACAAAGAGTTTAATACTTGAAGAGAGAATAGCGCGATTCCCTTGCAATGGATACTTGACTCCGAGGTGCACTCGGCGCAGTACGTGAAAGTGGAGAGCGTTCAGGCCGAAACGTCTTGTCGGGCAAGTGCCTCTCGATCTTTGTGCACTCTGGATCAGCTCGAGTCCGCGAGTTTATGGAGTAATTGTGCGGAGATTGGCTTTTCTATACAAAAGGACGGCCAAACGGCCGCCCTCGGTGATCATAAATTTTGGTGATCCGAGCAGGACTCGAACCTGCGACCCAGTGGTTAAAAGCCACTTGCTCTACCGACTGAGCTATCGGACCACACGGCTGCCGTGAAGCAGCCGAATTGAAAATAGTACAACAAATACAGCAAACCGTAAAACTCAGACAGGCGCAAATCGCGAAAACTTGTTTGACCTTAAGGAGACCGCCTCGGAATCTCGTGTCTCTCCGGGGCCACTCTTCGTCTCTCGCGTAACACTTTTTCGATTTCCTTTATCGGTTTTGAGATATTCTAAGGGCATGTCGTCAACGGAATCGAACGATGCACCAATAACGCCGGGTAACTTGCCCGATGCAAACGGCCTTTCCGCCTCGGAGGCGGCACGTCGCCTGATTCAATACGGCCCCAACGACCCTGTCAAAAAACAGGAACGTTCACGTTTCGTCCAGTTCTTGCTGCTCTTCGCTCAACCGCTGATCGCGATCCTGCTGGTTGCGAGCGCGGTCTCCGCCTTCGTCGGAGAAGCGGTTAATGCGGCGATCATTCTAGTGATGGTTCTGCTCGGGATCATCCTGAATTTTATTCAAACCTCCCGGTCACAAAACGCGGCTGAGGCACTGAAACGCGAAGTTTCGCTGACCGCGACAGTTCGACGCGACGGTAATTGGGCCGAAGTCCCGAGACGCGAGGTTGTGCCCGGCGACCTCGTCAGACTGTCGGCAGGTGATCTGGTACCCGCGGATGCCCGGTTGGTCGAGACCCACGGGCTGCACGTTTCCGAATCCGCCCTTACCGGCGAATCGCTACCAGTCGAAAAGACGGTGAACGACGCCGACCCACGACAGTCAACCGTCTTTTTGGGAACCTCGGTGATAAGCGGCACCGCGACGGCGATCGTCGAGGCAACCGGGAGCTCGACCGTTTTTGGCGATATTGCCAAACGGTTGACGGACACGGTACCGGAGACCGATTTTGAACGCGGGACTCGGCGATTCGGCTTTCTGATAATGCGTGTCATTTTCTTTCTGGTGATATTTGTACTGATCATCAACGTCCTTATGCATCGGGACGTGCTCGAATCCCTGTTCTTTTCGATCGCTCTTGCTGTTGGGCTCACCCCTGAGTTCCTGCCGATGATCACGGCCGTCACTTTGGGCCAGGGAGCCGTGCGGATGGCAAAGCACAAGGTCATCGTCAAGCATCTCGCCGCGATGCAAAATCTCGGCAGCATGGATGTCCTATGCAGCGACAAGACCGGAACGCTGACAAGCGGTGTCTTGTCGCTTGAAAGTCACGTTGATCCAAGGGGCGCACCGTCCGAAGAGGTATTTCGACTTGCGTACCTAAATTGCTCGTTCCAGACCGGGATACCGAATGCCGTCAACCAAGCTATTGCCGCCAAAGGCGATCCCCTCGACGACGCAATACGTGTCCACGAACCGCTTGGATTGGCTGGTTATTCGATCGTGGACGAAGTTCCCTTCGATTTTGAGCGTCGACGGGCATCGGTAGTCGTTGAAAATGACGGGGTACGAACGATAATTTGCAAAGGCGCTCCCGAGAGCATCTTCTCGGCGTGCGGAACCTATGACGCGGGCAGCGGACCGCTACCGTTCGATGAGATATCAAAGGCGTCTTGCAAAGCCGTATTTGACGGCTTCGGAGAAAAGGGCCAACGGGTACTCGCCGTCGCGTCCCGAAAAGTAGAATCGAAAGACCACTATGATGTATCGGACGAGGTCGGATTAACACTCAACGGATTCCTTACTTTTGCGGATGAACCGCTACCTTCAGCCGCGTCCGCGGTGAAAGCACTTGCGAAAGATGGCGTCTTGGTAAAGATCCTTACCGGCGATAACGAACTGGTGGCACGTCACGTTTGCCAGCAGGTCGGACTTTCGACCGACAAGATCGTTCTTGGTGATGATATTGACCACATGAACGATGCAGCTCTGGGCCATGTTGCCGAAAACGTGAGCATCTTTGCCCGCGTCTCGCCGATGCAAAAGAACCGCATCCTGATGGCGCTGAAAAGCCGCGGCCACGTCGTCGGATATCTCGGTGATGGGATCAACGATGCACCGTCGCTGCGAGCGGCGGATGTTGGTATTTCGGTTTCGACCGCAACCGACGTGGCGAAGGACTCGGCCGAGATCGTCATGCTTGAACGCGGACTCGGTGTGCTTCACCGCGGAATTCTCGAAGGCCGCAAATCGTTTGGGAACGTGATGAAGTATCTGCTGATGGGCACCAGTTCGAATTTTGGAAACATGTTCAGCATGGCAGGTGCTTCGCTTTTCCTGCCGTTCCTGCCGATGTTACCGACGCAGATCCTGCTGAACAATTTTCTGTACGACCTTGCTCAGATCACGATCCCGACAGACAACGTTGACAGTTCGTACATCCGGAAACCGCAGCATTGGGACATTACGTTGATACGCAATTTCATGCTGGTGATCGGCCCGATCAGTTCGATCTATGATTTTTTGACGTTCTATGTTCTGCTCACTTATTTCCACGCCGCCGAGCGTGAATTTCATACCGGTTGGTTCGTCGAGTCTCTGGCAACTCAGACGGCGGTGGTCTTTGTGATACGTACAGTCGGCAACCCGTTCAAGAGCCGCCCAAGCCGCATGCTCACTTTGACCGTGGTCACAGTGATTCTTATTTCGATCATCCTACCCTACACGCCGCTCGGACCGATCCTCGGCTTCGTCGCGCTACCGTTCGGGTATTTCGTGTTTTTGGCGGGAGCAACGGCGACGTACATGTTCTTGGTAGAGATCGTCAAGCGAAGGTTAATGGGGCGTTTTGTGAAGTGATTTGCGGATTGTCCGGCTACCGCTTCGAGTTTCCTGCTATGTCAGCCTCAGTTCCATCCTTACGTCAGCTCTAACATAGAGCGAATCGGGATCCGTTGGAGTTTCGACGAAACCATGCTTTCGATAAAGTGCGAGCGCGGGGGCCAATTTTCTGTGCGATTCCAGGAAAATGTAATCGACCCGTTTCTGTTTGGCCCATTCAAGGGAGCGAGTCATTAGGCTGTCACCGATCCCGCGGCCCTGATAATTTGGCGAAACCGCCATTTTGGTTAATTCCAGGCCGTTCCCGGCCGATGGGATAAGGGCGACGGTTCCGGCGGCGGCTCCATCTGCCAACGCCATGAATATCTGCCCGCCCGGCTCGATGACAAACCGTTTCGGATCGTCCAGTATCTCGCGATCGTGTTTTTCGACGGCGAAATACCTCTCGATCCACTCATAGTTCAACGACGCGAAATCCGCGGACCATTCGTCGCTGAATTCGACGATCTCGATCACTGCCATCTCTCAGTGGAACCATCCCTCCATCACGGAATCGCCTAAGATTATCGTCTGATCGCGCTCCGGGCCGGTTGAAATCAGGCCGATCTCGACGCCAATCGTTTCCGACAAAAATCGAACGTACTTTTGCGCATTTTCAGGCAGTTTGGCAAATTCGGTCGTTCCGACCGTATCGCTCATCCAGCCGGGTAGCGATTCGTAGATCGGCTTGATCCTAAGCAACTCGCTCGAAACTGCGGGGAAAGTGTCGACCCGACGACCGTCGATCTCGTAACCGACACACACCTTGATCTCCTCCAGCGCATCGAGAACGTCAAGCTTAGTAAGGGCGACCGAATCGAATCCGTTGAGTTCGGCGGCGTAACGCGTCGCAACCGCATCGAACCATCCGCACCGGCGTGGCCGCTTTGTCACCGAACCGTATTCGTTGCCTCGCTGACGGATGAGATTGGCCATATCTTCTTCGGCATCAACCATTTCGGTAGGAAACGGCCCTTCGCCCACACGAGTAGCGTAGGTACGCACGATGCCGAGGACGCCGGTGATGTGATGCGGCGGAATACCGGCGCCGACGGACGCTCCGCCCGCCGTCGGGTTCGATGACGTCACATACGGATATGTGCCGTGATCCACGTCGAGAAGTGTCGCCTGGGCTCCCTCGAGCAGGATCTTTTTATTTGCTTTTCGCGCTTCGGCAAGGAAATGGGATGTCTCGCTGACAAATGGCCGCATCCGCTCGACGAGCGGGGTAATTTCCGCCAGGATCTCATCGGCACGAAGCGGCGGCTGACCGAAAAGTACAATGATCCGGTTCGCCTCCTCAAGATTTCGTTCGACCCGGAGTTTCAAAAGTTCGGGATTCATTGCGTCCGCGACGCGAATGCCGCGTCTTCCGGCCTTGTCTTCGTACGCCGGCCCGATTCCCCGGAGCGTCGTGCCGATCTTTTCGTTACCGAGTCGTTCTTCGGATGTATGATCGAGGGCACGATGATACGGCATTATCAGGTGGGCACGACTCGAAACCTTGAGCCTTTCCGGCGTAACGGAAATTCCCTTTTCCTGGATCTGATCGACCTCTTCGAAAAACGCCTTAGGATCGATGACCATCCCGTTCCCGAGCACACATGTCTTGTCCGGATGAATGATGCCTGACGGCAAAAGCCTTAAAACAAATGCCTTGTCGCCAACATACACGCTATGTCCGGCATTGTGCCCGCCCTGATACCGCGACACGATATCGAACCGGTCCGCGAGCAGGTCAACGACCTTTCCTTTTCCCTCATCGCCCCACTGGGCACCAATAATTACAATGATCATATTAATATTCGACGACGGACCATTAGGGATCAAACCAAGGTCCAATTATATAGCTCCACATAGTTCCGCGCGGCATTTTCCCACGAATTATCGACCGCCATTCCGTTACGTTGGATCTTGGCCCATGCTTCTTTGTCGGCATATGCAAAACGGGCTTCGTAGATCTTTTCAAGGAGTTTGTCCGATCGATATTCGTTGAATTTGAAGCCGTTCCCCGTCTCACTCACGGCATCCCAATTCTGCACCGTATCATCGAGGCCCCCAACTGCACGAACGATCGGAACGGTACCGTATCTCAATGAATACATTTGGTTTAGGCCGCACGGTTCGAATCTTGACGGCATTACGAACATATCGGCACCCGCCTCGATCAGATGGGCAAGGCTCTCGTTGTAGCCAATATAAACTCCGACCCTTGACGGAGCGTAGTCCCGAAGCGATTGAAGAAAGTTCTCCGAATCCTTTTCCCCCGACCCGAGAGCAATAAAAAATCCGCCCGCCGCGAGGATGTCGCCCACACCTTGCCTTATAAGCTCAACGCCTTTTTGAGACGTCAGCCTCGTAACGCTCGCGTAGATGGGCCGGTCCATTTCCTGAGGTAGATAGAACCTATCTAGTAACGCCCTCTTGCATTCGGCCTTGCCGCTAAGATCGTTGATCGAAAAGTGCGCGGGCAGCTCACGATCCGTTTCCGGGTTCCAGACCTCATAATCCACGCCGTTGGTGATCCCGATCAAGCGGTTCGCACGCTGTCGCGTAAGCCAATCCAGGCCGTAGCCGTTCTCGGGTGTTTGTATCTCACGTGAATATCGCCGGGAAACTGTCGAAAGCGTGTCAGACACCTCAAGCCCCGCCTTCATCGCCGAGGCATATCCGTTGAAACTGAATGCGGCTCTGGCAAACTCAGAGGTGAACCCTAAACTTGGTAATTCACCCATACCAAAACCGCCCTGATACGCCATGTTATGGATGGAAAAAACCGTCCGTGTGTTTCGCCAGTACGGTTCGAACTGCCTTCTGGCTGCAAGTTCCACAGCTGCAAATCCGCAATGCCAGTCGTTGAGATGGACGATGTCAGGAGCTGCTCCTAGCCGTTCGATCAAGGCCAGAGCGGCGTGATTGAAAAATGCAAAACGTTCGTGATCTTCGACGTAACCGTAGATGGAATCGCGATGAAACAGCGAGGGCGCGTCGATCAAAAAAGTCGGCGAACCGTTGGCTTCGCTGTAGAATGCTTTCGCGGGATACGGCTTCCCTTTCCAGGTGACCCAGAGGTCATCGACCGCCGTATGCCAGAGATATTCGCCTTTCGTCTGCCAATAACAAGGGGTGATCAGGAATGCGTCGACGCCGACCTGCCGAAGAGCTTTCGGCAACGCGCCGGCGACGTCGCCGAGACCTCCGGTCTTGGAGTACGGTACGGCCTCAGCGGAAATTACGGCTACACGCATAACGATTGAATCACAAATAGTAAATCGTGAATCGTAAGCATCGTCAAACGACGTTTACGATTCACGATCACTCATTCACAAAATTCGGCGATCAGGACTGCATTGACGCCAGAAATTCCGCGTTCGTCTTCGTCTTGGAGAGACGCTCAAGAACGACCTCCATCTGTTCGACGGGTGAAAGCGGGTTGAGCACGCGGCGCATCACCCAGATGCGGTTGAGGTCTTCCTTGCTGAGAAGCAATTCCTCTTTTCGGGTTCCGGAACGCTGCAAGTCGATAGCCGGGAAGAGACGCTTGTCCGAAAGTCGGCGGTCGAGGTGTATTTCCGAGTTACCGGTTCCCTTAAACTCTTCGAAAATGACGTCGTCCATTCGCGAACCGGTGTCGATCAGGGCTGTCGCAATGATCGTCAACGAACCGCCTTCTTCGATGTTTCGTGCCGCTCCGAAAAAGCGTTTCGGTCTCTGCAATGCGTTCGAATCGATACCACCCGAAAGGATCTTGCCCGACGGCGGAACAACCGAGTTATGGGCACGGGCGAGGCGAGTGATCGAATCGAGGAGGATAACGACATCGCGCTTATGCTCGACGAGCCGTTTGGCCTTTTCAATGACCATATCTGCCACCTGCACGTGGCGTGTCGGCGGTTCGTCAAACGTCGACGAGATGACCTCGCCGCGGACGGAACGCTGCATGTCCGTGACTTCCTCGGGACGCTCGTCGATGAGCAGCACGATCAGCGTCACCTCGGGATGATTTTCTGTGACCGAGTTCGCGATCGTCTGCAGCAGCATCGTTTTACCGGTGCGTGGAGGAGCGACGATCAGAGCTCGCTGTCCTTTACCGATAGGCGTCACGAGATCGATCACACGAGCCGAGATCTTGTCCGGATCGCTCTCGATCTCCATGTTGAGCTGTTCGTCCGGGTACAATGGCGTCAGATTGTCGAAGAATATCTTCTCGCGTGACTGCTCAGGGGCCTCAAAGTTGATGGCCTCAACCTTGATCAGTGCAAAATAACGCTCGCCTTCTTTGGGCGGCCGGATCTGGCCGGAAACCGTGTCGCCGGTCCGCAGGTCGAATTTGCGAATCTGCGATGGGCTCACATAGATATCGTCCGGGCCGGGCAAATAGTTGTATTCCGGAGCCCGGAGAAATCCAAAGCCGTCGGGCAGCGTCTCCAAAACACCTTCGGAGAAGATCAATCCGCTCTTCTCGGTTTGGGCGGCAAGCACCTTGAAAATGAGTTCCTGTTTTCGCAGGCCTGTAGCTCCCTCAATGCCCATTTCCTTCGCGATATGGGTGAGTTCGCTGATCGACATTTCTTTAAGTCCGGCAAGATTCAACATCGTTTCGTCCGATGCTTTGCCTTTCTTTTCTTCGATCTCGCCATTGAGCGATTCTTCGATATCAGGGGCATTCGCAACTGAGTCCGAAGCGGCCGAAGCACGTTTTGGTCTGCGAGATGGGGTGGTTTTGGTAGCCATGTCAGTCTGTAGATTTGGGGGTCGATCGTAATGTGTTGAACACTTTTGGGATTATTCGAATTGTTCTGCCGGATCTAGCTGCATTCCGTTCGGAAAAGCGATCAATGCGGCGATAATCGAATGGATTGTATAGAGTAATAACAAAGATTCCAGCCTTCGCGGCTTGAAAAGAAACCCTGAGCTTAAGGGATACTTTATGTTTACAACATTCAGAGTTATAAATCAACCTAATTTTGAACTTTTATTTATCTCGGCCTCGATCGCCGACCAAACGGCATCACGGCCCTTGCCGGAGGTCGCTGAATAGGCGATCACACTGGGGCCAGACAGTATTCTGCTGATCTCCTCAAGATTCTTAACGAGTTGATTATTTGAAAGTTTATCCGCCTTTGTCGCCACGATTATCGATGGTTTGTTACCGTACGAGAGCCACTCGTGAAGCTGCCGATCGAGCTCGGTCGGCTTGTGACGGGAATCCACGAGCTGAATAGATAGTGCCAATTCCTGTCGTTCAGAAAGGTACTGTTCGGCCATTCGCCCCCAATCCGCCCGCATCGTCTTCGAAACCTTAGCGTATCCATATCCCGGAAGATCCGCAAAATAAAAGCGATCATTGACCAGGAAGAAATTGATGCTTTGAGTCCGGCCCGGCGTGTTCGAGGTTCGGGCGAGTCCCTTTCGATTCAGCAGCGAATTCAGCAATGACGACTTGCCTACATTCGAGCGACCGAGAAACGCGATCTCAGGCCGACCGTCGGTTATCCAATGGCTCCGGTCGAAAGCGCTCTTGACGAATTCGGCTGAGGTGATCTTCATTGCGGGAAGACCTACACGCCTCTTGCCATTTCGGCACGAGCTGCCATCCATGCCTTCATTTGTTCACGGCGAGCGGCGAGCATCTCGAGGGCGTTAGGCTGCCGCATCAACAAATCCTCAAGGTGTTTCATCACGCGCGGACTGCCAAGCCGGGTTCTGAGATCGTCGAGAAAGGGCTGGACCTTGCAAAACACAACAACCGATTCGCCGGCAGAGTCCATGAACATCTCTTCGTCGATCGCTCCGCGGTTTACAAAGCTCGCCGCCATATCCCAATAGCTCGTGACCATTCGATACTTTGCGCTTGTCTCGGCATCGATCATCGCTTTCATGATGTCGTCGACGCTCTCGGGAAAGAACGAGATGAACCAAGCGCGGGACTCGCGCATCTTTTCTTCGCGGCGAAGCTCGTATAGTCGCAGGATCAGCTCAGCTGAGTGTACTTCTTTGCTCATATTTCGTTCTATTCTATTCGATCGAAGCAGAAATGTCCGCCGCCGGGGCGTCCGGAGACCAGATCTGTGGAGTCGGCGAATCGATCGACGGTTTAGTTTCGTCCGGTTCGAGTGCGAACTTGAGAACCTCATCGATCATTTCGACCGGATGGATCGTCAGGTCGTCGCGAACCTCATCGGGAATATCGACCAGGTCCTTTTCATTCTCTTTCGACAGGATGATGGTCTTCAGCCCAAATCGATGGGCCGCTAGCAGTTTTTCCTTTACGCCGCCGATCGGAAGCACCTTTCCTCGAAGCGTGATCTCGCCGGTCATCGCCACGTCGTGGCGGGCAGCCTTTCCGGTCATAACAGAGACCATCGCTGTTGCGATCGTGATTCCGGCACTTGGGCCGTCTTTTGGAATTGCGCCCTCGGGAACGTGGATGTGCAGATCCTTTTCACGGAAGATCGCGGGATCGATGCCGAGCTCTTCTGCGCGATTCCTGATGCACGTGAGCGCGGCCTTTGCGGATTCCTGCATTACCTCGCCGAGCTTTCCGGTAAGAGTTACCTCACCTTTTCCGTTCACTAGAGTCGCTTCGACCTGAAGGACATCTCCGCCCGCTTCGGTCCAGGCAAGGCCGTTGACGAGGCCGATCTCGCTCTTTCGGGCGATATCCTGTTTGCGGTAGCGAATCGTGCCGAGCAGTTCCTGTACCTTTTCAGCATCGATAACAACGCGAAAATCTTCTTTGTCTACCGCCGCGACGTACTTACGCGCGACCTTTCTGAAGCAAGAACCTATCTCCCGCTCGAGATTACGGACGCCGGCCTCTCGCGTGTAGTGCCTGATCGTTTCGAGAATGCCGTCATCGGTAAACCTAACGCGATCCGCTCCGATCCCACTATTTTCGCATTGCTTCGGAATGAGATGGCCTTTTGCGATCTCAAGCTTTTCACGCTCCGTGTATCCCGAAAGATGGAGCACCTCGAGCCTGTCCTGAAGCGCAGGTGGGATCGAATGCAGCACGTTAGCGGTCGCGATAAAGAAAACGTGCGAAAGATCGTAATCGACGTCCAAATAATGGTCACGGAACGTATTATTCTGTTCGGGATCGAGCACCTCAAGCAGTGCGGCACTCGGGTCGCCACGGTAATCGCGGCCAAGCTTATCCACTTCATCCAACAGGATGACAGGATTTATCGTTCCGGCACGCTTCATAAGCTGAACGATCTGCCCAGGCAACGCTCCGATGTACGTCCGGCGGTGACCGCGGATCTCTGCTTCATCGTGAACGCCGCCCAGTGCAAGTCTGACGAACTTGCGGCCGGTCGCCTTCGCGATCGATTTACCAAGACTGGTTTTACCGACGCCGGGAGCTCCCACAAAGCAGAGGATCGTGCCCTTGGGGTTCTTGACCAACTGTCGAACCGCCAGGAATTCCAAAATCCGTTCTTTGATCTTTTCAAGACCGTAATGGTCCTCATTCAGGGTCGTTTCAGCGATCGAAAGATCCTCGATCTCGTCCGAGCTTTCCTTCCACGGAACATTTATCAGCCAATCGAGATACGTTCGGGCGACGGTGCTCTCGGCCGACATTGGGGGCATAGCCTCCAGGCGTGAGAATTCCTGCATCGCCTTGTCCATCGCCTCTTCGCTCATGCCGGACTCTTCGATACGCTTTTTAAGATCGTCAAGCTCGGCCTTTTCGTCCTTTCGGCCGAGTTCCTTGTGAATGGCTTTGATCTGCTCGTTCAAATAGTATTCACGCTGATGCTTATCCATCTGCTTCTTGGTGCGAGCGTGGATATTCCGGTCGAGTTGACGCTTTTCGATCTCTGCTTCAAGCACGACGATCAGCTTCTGCAATCGCTCCTGCACTGAGATGGTCTCAAGCAATTGTTGTTTTTCGTCAACGCCAATTCGCAAATGCGACGACATCGAGTCTGCGATCTGAGCGGCAGTTACACCGCGCAAGGACGCGTGAAGAGCGTCCGTGTAGGCGTCCGGTGAAACACGCAGAAACTGCTCGACCAGGCTATGGATCCGCTGCAGAAGCCCGTCCGTCCGGTAGCCGGATTCATCCGTCGAAACGATGCGTCGGACATGGGCGTAGAACATCCCGTCTGATTCCTGCTCGATCCTTTCCGATCGCCCTCGCTCGCGGCCTTCGACGACGACCTTGATCTGCCCATTATCCTGTCGCTGAGCCTGGAGGATCCGGCCGATCGTTCCTACGGTGTAGATCTGGTCTGCATCCGGTTCGTCCACCGTGGCGTCATGCTGGGTTGCAAGGAAAATATTCCGTTCGCCGGTCATTGCCTGTTCGAGAGCTATCACCGAACTTGGCCGGCCGATCTTAAAGGCAACCTTCGTGAAAGGAAAAATAACAACATCTCTGATGGGAACCATCGGAAACCGTTCGATATCCGACGGCATTTGATCTGTAAATTCTTGCATATCTGAAAAATTGGGCACTGGGCAAGTCGGCCAATTCAAAGGATTCTTAAGGGTTATCTACTATTTACGCAAAATCAACGTCCAAAAGCAATAGCCATTCGCCGCTGCTGCATTAAAATCGTCGCACCGTAACACCTCTTTCGGTATGCCATTATAAAGGTCGATTGCGTTGAGAATTTTAGATTTCCGTCACTAAATATCTTGGCATCAGCGAAATCAACCTGTCACTTGAGCTGCTGGCGAAATCTCCATGCACTCACACCGACCAGAAGTATGCAAAAACCCATTAGGGCCAACAGGTTAGGATAGAGGATCTCGATGCCGATCCCCTTCAACAAAATTCCGCGAGAAATTATCGAAAAGTGCCGGACCGGATTGAGCATCGTCAGCGGCTGAAGCCACTTCGGCATCGCTTCAACTGGTGTCGTTGCTCCTGAAAGAAGCACAAGCGGCGGATTCACGAAAAAGCTCACGAGTTGTGCCTGTTGCTGTGAATCGACGAATGTCGAGATCAGCGTTCCGATCCCTATTCCCGATAGTACGCAGAGCGAACCCGCGAAGACGAAGAGCAACAGACTTCCGCGCACCGGCATATCGAAAACGAGTCGGGCAACGGTCAGCGTGAGGCCAATATCAGCCGTCAAAAGCAAGAATACGGGAGCTATCTTCGCCGTGATTATCTCACCCGCACCCGCCGGCGTCATCAGCAGCTGCTCGACCGTTCCGACCTCTTTCTCTCGGACCATTGACGCTGCGGCGACGATCGTGCCCTGCAGAACGAGCAATGCTCCGATAAGCCCGGTAACAATGAACCACGAATTCTCAAGGCCAGGATTGTATAGCAAAGCGACCCGCTGCGACACCGAAGGATTGCTCGGGCGTACCTGCATCTGAACCGGCGGAACGGCGGCAGCCCTGGTTGAGTTCGACGTGTCGCTGTTCTGCGCCTGATCCGAAGCCGTTCGCCCTGAGCGGGTTCCGCTTTCCTTGAGTAGCCGCTGATTAAGCTGGGAAATAATTTGCGCGGCGTAACCGCTGGCAATCGTCGCTGTATTCGAATCAACCGCATCAACGAGGAACTGGACCTCGGCCGTTTCTTCGGAAATTCGCTTTTTCGCAAAATCTGCGGGAATTATCAATGCCGCGTCGAGTTTACCGGCCCCCAGATCGCTGGTGATCGCTTGATCCGAAAGGTAATTTCGGTCGACCCTGAACGCCCGACTTTCGACCATCGCAGAGACCAGTTCCCTGCTTTGGCTTGTCATACTCTCGTCAAGGACGCCGAGCCTCAGGTTTGTCACGGTCGGATTAAGAGCGAAGCCGAATAAAACAACATTCACCGTAGGCGGAATGATCAGCATCACGATCAGCCGCCGATTGCGGCCGATCTGCCTGAGTTCCTTGATGAAAAGCGCCAACCAGCGCGATAGATCACCCATTTAGGTTATGCCTGCACTTGCATCTTGCGCATCTTCGCCCAAGCGACTAAAAAAAAGAACGAACCGATCGCGGCCAAAATGAAAGGAAAGTACCAAACGCTCGCCCAGTTGCCGCCGCGAACCAAGGCATCCCGAACCACCACGATGTAATACCTGGCCGGAATGAAATTGGATATCCAGCGGATCGCCGACGGAATGTTCGAGATCGGAAAGATCGCCCCCGAAAGCAGGTACGAAAGCAGGAATCCGACGATCTGCACCGCCTGGATCGCGGCGGCCTGATTCGGGATCGCAATTCCCACCATCGTGCCGAACGAAACGTTTGTAAAAAGATAGATTACCGTACAAACAATGAACGGCGTCGGGTCACCGTGAATACTAAGCCCGAACATGAAATAGACCAGAAGCAGGCTTAGAAACCACTCCATTAGCGCGATCGCCATGTACGCTAGCAGTTTCCCTAAAATGTATTCGTACGCCGTAATACTTGAAACATAGACTTGAAGTATCGTCTTTTGCTCGCCCTCGCGGGACATCGCAAGTGCGGCTAGCAGCGGAGGAAAAAGTGCGAGGCCGACCGCGAGCATACTCGGGGCAATGTACTTGTCCGACTGTCGTCCCGGGTTGAACCACAATCTGACGTCGGCCTTGATCGGCAGCTGCAATTTGGCGTTCGGAGGCCTCAATGACGCTGAGAACGTCTGCGTAATCGCAGCGGTCGTACCGCGCATCACGTTTGCGGTATTGGCATCGCTCGCGTCGATCAGGATCTGAACCTGAGCGACATTTCCCCGCTGGATATCTCGTTCAAAATGTTCGGGAATGATGATGGCGGCACGTGCCCTGTTCGACAAAAGTGACTGCTCGGGCTGTTCGTCGTTCGGCATTTCGACTATGCGATACGTTAGGGATGAGCGAAACGCATCAATGTACGCCCGCGATGCCGGCGATTTATCGAGATCCTGAACGACGATCGGGAGGTCGGTCACAGTCAACGATATCGCCGTACCCATCAATGCCAAGAGCAACAAAGGAAGAAGCAACGCAAGCGTCAGCGTCAACCGGTCACGCCAAACCTGCGTTATCTCTTTCCTTGCCTGGGCGATAATGCGTTTCATTTCACGTTGTTCCGTTGTTGTTCATTTCCCGTTGTTTCTCAATGATCGAAATAAAAACATCTTCCAGCGAAAACTCCTCTTCACCCGCCCGCTCAACCGCGATTCCACCTTCCTTTAGTCGGCGGGAGATATCGGATATCGCGGCATCCACGCCATCGTCAGTCACGACGTGCAGCCGATCGCCGAAGAGCGATATCCGCCACGGGTCCATCTCGGTTTTCAGCAAATTCGACGCCTGCTGCGGTTTGTCGGTTACAAGTTCGATCAAATGGCCGGTCTGCCGAGCCTTGATACCTGTCGGCGTGCCCTCGGCGACGACGCGGCCGTCAGCCATAAAACCGAGATTGTTGCACTGTTCGGCTTCCTCTAGATAATGTGTCGTGACCAGGATCGCGACCTTGCGGTCGGCGAGTTCGTTGATCATTTTCCAGAAAGAGCGGCGTGCCAGCGGATCTACGCCGGAAGTGGGCTCGTCGAGAAAGAGTACGGACGGTTCGTGCA
Organism: Acidobacteriota bacterium; assembly: GCA_029781855.1. Lineage (GTDB taxonomy): Bacteria > Acidobacteriota > Blastocatellia > Pyrinomonadales > Pyrinomonadaceae > OLB17. The sequence continues at coordinate 33,088 of JAKOVX010000007.1, forward strand.
TTATCGCGGCACCGAATGCGACCCGCTGTTTCCATCCACCGGGAAGTTCACCGGTCATCATTCGCCCTCGGCCTTCTAAACCCGAGAACTCGTAGACCCAGCGCTTCTTGGCCTCGCGATCCTCGCGCGGAACTCCATAAACGCCGGCAAAGAAATCAAGATTTTCCTCGATCGTCAGGTCATCGTACAGCGAGAATTTTTGCGACATGTACCCGACCCGCCGCCTGACGTCCTGCGAACGGGCACCGCCTCGTTCGCCTGCCAATTCGACGATGCCCGAAGTCGGGTCCATCAGCCCGCAGAGCATCTTGATCGTCGTCGTCTTTCCCGCTCCGTTCGCACCCAAAAGGCCGTAGATCTCGCCATACTTGATGCTGAGGTTAATATTGTTTATGGCAACGAAATCGCCGAAGACCTTATTCACGTTTTCGGCTCCGATAGCGACGGCGTCCGGCGGGCGTTCCTGAAATTCACGCCGTTGGGGAAATGGCGGCGCCTCAAGATCGCCTTCGAGTTCCCGGAGTTCAGCGACAAAACTATTCTCAAGAGTTGGCTCGACCAGACGAATGTCCGAAATCGCTATATTCGACTCGCCCAATAGTCTCTTAACGTCCCTTTCGCTCTGTGCCGGATCAGCCACCATTAGATCAAGGCGGTCGCCGAAACGCTGAAGGTCGGTGATCCCGGGCGTGCCATGCAAGACCGTTTCGGTCTCGCCCAGATCCGAAGTTCGAAGCTCCAACCGCTTTAGTCCCAAGCTCGTGCGAAGCGACTTTGGCGTCCCGGTCCGGACGATCTTGCCATCGAACATAAGCCCAATGCGCGAACAACGCTCAGCCTCGTCGAGATACGGCGTCGCGACGACCATCGTCATTCCGCGGCTCGAAAGTTCGGCAAGCGTGTCCCAAAATTCGCGTCGGGACACCGGATCGACACCGGTTGTCGGTTCGTCCAGCAGTAAGACTTTCGGTTCGGCGATCAAAGCGCAAGCCAGGGCAAGTTTTTGCTTCATCCCGCCGCTGAGTCGCCCGGCGAGCCGATCTGTAAATCGCTCCATGTTGAACAGTTCGAGGTAATGCATCCCCCGCTGTTCGATCTCAGAGCGCGTCAGCAGCCTCAGTTCCCCGACGTAGCGAAGATTTTCCGCTACAGTAAGGTCGGGGTAAAGGCTAAATGTCTGCGTCAAATATCCGACGAAGGTGCGTGCGTCGCGCGGTTTTTCATCGAATATCGAAATTTCACCGCCGGTCTCCGCCATGACACCGCTGAGGATCTGAAAAACCGTCGTCTTTCCCGCTCCATCGGGTCCGATCAGACCGAAGATCTCACCCCGGTCCACGCGCAGATCGACCCCTTTTACGGCCTCGAAGTCCCCGTAACTCTTGCGAAGCCCGTTTACCCGTATCGCAGATCCGCCAACCGACGATAGATCCTTTTCCATCTCGCTGGCGACTTGGGCGGTTGTCATATGCTAATTTGACTGGGCTTTTGTGGTTGAGGTTTCGCCACCCGTCAGTATCGTGCCGTCCGCCGGCATTCCGGGTTTTGCAAAGCCCTGCGGGTCCTTGAGCATCAGTTTCACTCCGACAACCTGTTTTACACGGTCATCCTTGAAGTAAGTGTTTTCCGGCGTGAAGGTGGCCTCCGGGTCGACGCGGGAAACGACCGCCTCAAGCGGCTGAGTCGGATTCGAATCCAGGTAAACACGCGCAGCCTGGCCGAGCTTTACTCGGCCGATGTCGGCCTCCGTCACATATGCTCGCAGGTAGATCTCTTTCGGGTTGATCAAGGTGATAATTGTCGCACCGACGGCTATGATCTCGCCCGGCTCGACCGACCGTGTTGACACGGTTCCCTCGAAAGGTGCCGTGATCTGCAGATCGGCGCGATTTGCCTGTGCCTCCCGTAGCTGTGCCTGCGCCCGGTCGGCGTCCGCCCGGGCAGATTCGATATCCGTATTTGCCTGATCGATCTGGTTACGTATCGCTGAGGATTGAGAAGAACGGATACGGGGATTTGCAAGCGTTGCCCGCACGGCTGTGAGAGCTCCTCGGGCCGAATCGACCTGTTTTCGCTGGGCTCTGACGATCTCCAACTGCGAATTATACGTTGTCGCTGCCTGTCGCATCTGCCGTTCGGAGACGTCGCCGCTGGCAAACAGACGGTCGAACTTTTCTTTATCGTATTCGGCTTGCTTTAGGTTAGCCTGGGCCTGTGCAAGCTGTGCTTCCGCCTGCGAAAGCTGAGCTTCGGCTTGCTTGACCCTACCCTGAGCATCCAGCCGGGATTGGTCAACGCCAAGCTGGGACTGATCGAGTTGGTCTTGAAGCACCGCAATTTGCTGCTGTGCCCGCTTGATACGGATGTCGGCCTGGCTTGCCGCCGCCTGGGCGGCGTCTTCGCGCGCCTTGATCTGATCGTCATCTAGCACGGCGATCACCTGGCCTGCGGTAACGTGATCTCCTTCGCGGACAGTGACTTCGCGTATCCTTCCCGCAGCCTTCGACGCAACCGCCGAATCGTCTGTCTCGATACGGCCGGATACGGATATCTGATCCAGGGCAGCCGCCGGTCTTCTCAAGACGAAATACCAGGTACCCAAGGCTGCAAGCGCAAGGATCAATATCAGAAGGATGACAAAGGGACGTTTGGAGCGTCTTGGCCTGATCCCGTCTTTCTTTGGACCATCAGTTCCAGTCATAAGATCAAAGATTCTTTCACTTTTACAGGGGCTCGGTGTCTGAGATTGAAGTCTAATTCACTTTCGTTTCAGTATCAATTCGCACAAAAAAAGCGAATAAGGCCCGCCCTCATTCGCCGTTACCGATACTTATTAATTCCTGCGATGTGGCTCGTTAGGCGGCCTCTTCGTTTCGCGTCATGACCTCGAATACCGGCACCTTGCGTTCGATCATTTCTTTCGTGATCACGAGGTCCTTCACCGACTTTTCCGTCGGCAGATGAAACATCGATTCGAGAAGTATCTCCTCGAGGATCATCATCAATCCGCGGGCTCCGACCTTACGCTTATGGGCTTCGTGAGCGACCGCCTGTAGGGCACCGTCCGTGAACTTCAGTCCGATGTTGTCGAACTCGAACTTTCGCTGATACTGCTTTATCAAAGCGTTCTTTGGCTCGGTCAATATCTGGATCAGAGCTTTTTCGTCGAGTTCGGTAAGCGTCCCGATCACGGGCAGACGGCCGACAAACTCGGGTATGAGCCCGTAATGGATAAGGTCCTCGGGTTCAAGTTTGTTTATCGAATCGTTGTGCCGCTGCTTGTTCGTCTTGATATCCGCCTGGAAACCCAGCGATTTATTTCGAAACCGCTTCTCAACGACCTTCTCAAGGCCGATGAATGCCCCGCCACAAATGAACAAAATGTTCGTCGTATCGAGCTGCTGGAAATCCTGCTGTGGGTGCTTGCGTCCGCCGCCGGTCGGGATATTTGCTGTTGTTCCCTCGAGTATCTTTAGCAGGGCCTGCTGAACGCCCTCGCCGGAAACGTCGCGGGTGATCGACGGATTGTCATCCTTACGGCAGATCTTGTCGATCTCGTCGATATAAATGATCCCATGCTGCGCCTTTTCGATATCACCGCCTGCCGACTGCAGCAGTCTGAGGAGAATATTTTCAACGTCCTCGCCGACGTATCCGGCCTCGGTAAGGCTCGTCGCGTCAACGATGCAGAATGGAACACTCAAAACCCGGGCGAGCGTCTGGGCCAGCAAGGTTTTTCCTGTACCGGTCGGGCCGATCAGCAAAATGTTCGATTTTTGGAGCTCGATATCGCTCCTGCGTTTTGCAAGTTCGAGCCGCTTGTAGTGCTGATAAACGGCGACTGAAAGCCGCTTCTTCGACTCGTCCTGACCAATGACGTATTCGTCCAGAAAAGCCTTTATTTCCTGAGGCTTAGGGAGATTTGTCCGAACCGCGGTTGTTGCCGACTGCTCGTCATCGTTGATGATCTCATTACAGATGCCGATGCACTCGTTGCAAATGTAAACGCCGGGTCCGGCGATCAATTTACGGACATCATTCTGTGATTTACCACAGAATGAACACGTCAAAAGCTCTTCGGGTCGGCGAAATTGGCTCATAAAATCGGTTTGTGGAGAACAGTGAGACCAAAACTATCAAATCGCGGATCCGCTCCGCTCACGGCCTACTTCTCCCGGTGCTCGATCACTTCGTCTATCAAGCCGTATTCCTTTGCCTGTATGGGTGTCAGGATGCGGTCGCGTTCGACGTCTATCTCGACCTGCTCGAACGACTGACCCGAGTGCCTCGCAATAATTGTCGAAGTCAGAGTACGCATTCGAATTATCTCTTCAGCCATCAACCTAACGTCGGTTGCCTGTCCAGATGCTCCACCGGACGGCTGATGGATCAGAACACGTGCATTCGGCAGCGAAAATCGCTTTCCGGCGGCTCCGGCACAAAGCAGAAGTGCACCCATTGAAGCACATTGACCGACACAGATCGTCGTCACGTCGTTTTTGATGAACTGCATCGTGTCATAGATGGCCATTCCCGCCGTGATCGAACCGCCCGGGCTGTTAATGTACAGATTAATGTCACGCTCAGGGTCCTCGGCCTCGAGGAACAGCAACTGGGCCACGATCAAATTAGCTATCTGATCGTCGATCGGCGTACCGATGAAAATAATACTGTCCTTCAAAAGGCGGGAATATATGTCGAACGCGCGCTCGCCCCGCGAAGTTTGTTCGACCACCATTGGTACTAATGCCATATCTTTTCTCTCTTATCTAAAACAACAAAACCAAATGAACAACTTGAACTATTTACAGATAAAGTGTTGATTATACAGCGATTGGTTAGCCCGACTGCCGATTTTACAACTTTCTCGGAAAAAATCAAGCGGAAAATCCCCTGATGATTTTCGGGAACTTCCGTTTGCTAACGAAACCGTATCAATCATTCCCTAAGAACCCTTTTTCGCAGCTTTCTTTGCGGGTTCCTTCTTTTTGGCCGCTTTTTTCGGCTTTTCAACTTCCTGCGGTTGTCCGACAGATTCGTCGATCCATTCACCCTCAACTATCTTCGCCTTGGCTACGACGGCTTCGATCGCCTTACGGGTTTTCAGACTGTTGCGAATATTATCGAGGGCTCCCTTCTGGCTCGTAAGAGATTTTCTGACGTCCTCCGGAGTTACCCGATAGTATTCTGCCATCTTGGCGATCTCTTCGTCGACGTCCGTCTCCGAAACCACAACCTTTTCGATCTCAGCAACCTTGTCCAGTAATACAGCACCACGTACGTCTCGTTCTGCCTGTGTCCGCATATTACCGTATGCCATTTGAACGAAATTCTCATCGACTTTGTTCAGGTCGACGCCTCGTTGCTGCATATCTTCGGCAAAATTATTGAGCAGATTGCGCGCTTGGTTTTCAATAAGCGAATTTGGCACCTCGAACGCGTTGTCCTCGATAAGTTTGGCGATCGCACTATTCCGTACACGGGCATCAGCGTCGGCCTTGGCGTACGTTTCGAGGTCGGCCTTGAGCTTTTTTCGAAGGTCGGCCATCGATTTGTAGCCTTCGTCGAGGCTCTTTGCCCAGTCGTCATTAGCCTCGGGGGTCTCTGTTCGACCAACGGATTTGATCTTTGCCTTGTAGTGTAAAGTCTTACCGGCTAATGCCTCAGATGAAAACGTTTCAGGATACGCAACAGTGAACTGCTTTTCCTCGTCCGCTTCTACACCGACAAGATTCTCCGTGAACGACTTTTCGATGACCTCGTCTCCCAGAACTACTTCCAGGTCGTTGGCCGAGATAGGCTCTCCGTTCGGGTCGTCGTCAAATGTTCCCTCGAGATCGGCGATCACCGTGTCACCGATCTTCGACTTTCGCCCTTCGACCGGAATGAGAGCGGCTTCCTTTTGCAATCGCTCAGCGATGAGAGCCTCGACCTCGCCGTCGGCAAGCGGTTTGACCCGACGCGTAACTTCGATCCCGTCATACTTAGGCGTCGGGATCTCCGGCATCACTTCGACGTGAGCATGGAGCGACAGCGGAACGGTGCCGTTAACGACTGCGTTTTCGTGATCATCAAGATGCAGATGGGGTTCAGTCAGGGGATGCAGGCCGTGTTCCTCGATCGCGCCAGCGACCGCCGCAGGTATAACTTCCTGCAGCACGTCGCCCCTGATCTCTTCCTTAAATCGGACCCGAACGACGTCGACCGGGGCAAATCCTTTTCGGAACCCGGGCACATTAGCCCGTTTGGCGTACTTCTGACTAACCTTGCCGTAAGCTTCTTTCAGCGTTGCGGCATCGATCTCGATCTTAAGTTCTTTTTGAGTAGGTGAAACCTCTTTAATTTCGCTTTTCATTTACAGGGAAAAGAATATCGAAGCAGCGGAGAAATGTCGAATTCGCAAGTAGTTGCGTGCCGCTGGAACTAGCTGCCGGAGCGTATTGCTCAAGAGCTCCGTAAAAAGAAACAACCGGCCAGTTATCATTCTCAACAACTGGTCCGGCTGTAGATCTTGGTGCCGAGGGCGAGACTCGAACTCGCACGTCTTTCGACGCTAGATCCTAAGTCTAGTGCGTCTGCCAATTTCGCCACCTCGGCACATTGGCAAATAAAGAATCTACCGAATCCCGCACTCGATGTCTAGCCGCCTACTTGTGGAGGTACTTCTTGTCGTATTCGTCCCACGACATATCAAAATCGCGTGCGTTAATGGATCCGGCCGTCGAACCGCCGTCGATGTATTTTTGTTCGGCCTTGATGAAGAGCCGATACCCTCCGTATCCGATCGCTCCGAGAATGCCGATCCAAAATGCGCACCAGAGCAGCGACGAGAGGAAGCCGAGTACCCACAACAGCAGCATTCCGACGAAGATCAACCCGATCGCAGCGAGAATATATTTGATAATGTTCATTTTGAAATCCTCCGACTCTAATTCTACTACGATTTTCTGAGCTGATTGTTCGTGCAAAATTTTCGGCTGTCGTATAATTCACTTTCGGAACCCCATTTTTTTGACGTGAACGAACCACAGATCAACATTCAGCAAGTCTCCAACGCAATTGGCGCAACGTATCCATGTGATGGGTCGGCAACGGTAACCGATGTGACCCACGATTCCCGACAGGCACGTGAGGGGACGCTGTTTGTTGCGATCAAGGGCACGACGATGGATGGGCATCGCTTCGTCGATGATGTAATGCGCCGCGGAGCGGTCGGGATAATTTCAGAGTCAGACGTTCCCGAGGGATTTGAGGGGGTGTGGCTAAAGGTCGCGAACGCCCGAGAGGCTCTGGCCAAGGCTGCGGCGGCGATCAATGGTGATCCGTCGCACGACCTTGCCCTGATCGGAATCACCGGGACCAACGGCAAGACCACTACCACATATCTTTGTTACGCTCTCGCCCAGGCTTGCGACCGTAAAGCAGCGATGCTCTCGACGGTCGAATACCGCATCGGTTCCGAAAGCGAGCCCGCTGTTCGGACGACGCCCGAGGCATCGGATACTAACCGGTTCCTCCGAAGGGCCGTCGACGCCGGTTGTACGGTCGGCGTGATGGAGGCTTCGTCGCAGGCGCTCGATCTGCACCGGTGCGATTGGCTGCGATTCAAGGTCGCGGTATTTACCAATCTCACCCGCGATCACCTCGATTACCATCACACGATGGAGAATTACTACGAGGCGAAAAAGCGGCTCTTTGACGGGCGCCTTGGCGAAAAGCCGGGTTCGAGTGTCATCAACATCGACGATGAATGGGGCAGGAAGCTCGCGGCCGAACTTACGGCGGACGGCCAGCGAGTCGTGACCTTTGCACAGGACCGAGAGGCGGACCTTACCGCCAAAAATGTAGAGGTGAGCCTGGTCCGTGGGACGTCATTTGTTCTGTCAACGCCGGCCGGAGAACGAACGGTTACTTCCCCGCTGGTTGGCCGTCCGCATGTTTACAACATGCTGTCGGCATCGGCCGCCGCACTTGAATTGGGTTTCGATCTTGAACACATCGTTCAAGGACTTTCGACCTGCGGCGGAGCACCGGGCAGGTTCGAGCGGGTTCCGCACGACGGAGATTTTGCTGTGGTTGTTGATTACGCCCACACTGACGACGCTCTTCTAAACACGCTGCAGACGGCACGCGATCTGGCGGAAGGCAGGGTCATAACCGTGTTTGGCTGCGGCGGTGACCGTGATCGGTCAAAGCGGAAACCCATGGGCGAGGCAGCGGCGAAATTCAGCGATCTTGTGATAATAACTTCGGACAATCCTCGTAACGAAGACCCGCTAGCGATCATTTCCGAGATCGAGGCTGGTGTTGTCGGCCATAATGTTCCATATGAGGTCATCGCCGACCGCCGCGATGCGATCTACCGTGCGGTTGCGGTGGCATGGGCCAACGACGTGGTCATTATCGCCGGAAAGGGCCACGAGAATTATCAGATCGTCGGCTCAGAAAAGTATCATTTTGACGACGCAGAGGTCGCCGCCGAGGCACTTGCCAAGCGGAGTGAGGAAGATTAGGAAGCCTCGGACGCTCGGACCAGATTGGCGAGCAGGTCGCGTTGATCCGCGGAGATCGGGTCGAATCTGACACCAAAACCGATCTCAACAACGTGATTTGCTATCTTCCCGTTGAACTGAACTTTCATTCCATCGGCAAGCGGAATAAAGACCCGCACCGGTTCGCCGTCGTCTACTTCGCCGGAACTCAACACAAAACAGCCTCCTACGCTCACATCACTCAGAGCTCCGGCTTGCCGGCCATACGTAGTTTCCCATTCGATGTCCACGATCACCAGATATCGTTTTGAACCGCGGCGTTCGAGACCGCTGCGTCTGTCTTGCGATGCCATAAATCCTATTCTTCGTCGTCCGGAGACTTCCTCCTTATTTTAGTGAAGTAGTAATAGACCGGTAATCCCAGAATGATCAACGCGATCCCGGTGAGCGATTGCTTTGGCGAATCGACGATCGTCCGGTAAAGCAGCCATGCCGCAACGAACAAAAATACGATCGGGACAACCGGAAAGCCCCAGGCTTTATAAGGCCTTGGCAGATCCGGGTACTTTCGCCTGTAAATGAAAATAGACGAAGTGATCAACGCATAAAAGATCCACGACCCGAAAATGACGTAATCGGTAAGCGTGTCAAACGAACCCGTAAGTGCAAGCAAACAGGCAATAAAACCCATCAGCAGAACGGAACTCACCGGTACGTGGTTGACTGAAAGCTTGCCGAAGGTGTTGAACATCAACCCGTCTTTCGCCATCGCGTACGGCACTCGTGCACCGGCAAGCAATGAAGTGTGAAGCGTTCCCAGCGACGACAGCATCAACCCAACTGTAAAAAATGCGATCGCCGCACCGGTCGCCATACTCGCGACATCACCGCCGAAGAACATACTTACGACGACCTTGGCGACGGATGAGTTCCGCGACACTGATGCGATCGTCGTCGGGTCGAGAACGAAAAAGTACGCGACATGGGCGATGACGTAAAGAGCGATGACGAGCACCGTGCTGCCGATGATAGCCAGCGGAATGTTTCGGTTTGGATCTTTGACCTCTCCGGCCACAAAAGTGAGATTGTTCCACCCGTCGTATCCCCACAGAGCTCCCAACATCGCGGCCGCAAATCCACCTAAAAATGTGTAAGACGGCGAACCAAAATTGACCGAGTCGGCGACACCTTCGCACGTTCCGCCCGTGTTCATCATCGAGAAATGGACGAAATTGCCGCTCACGAGTACAAATGCTCCGACAGCGACAAAGAATATCAACGCCATTTTCACGAACGTCAGCACCGTCGCGATCTGCCCGTTCAGGCTGACGGAGGCACAGTTCAAGGTCGTAAAGATGACGATCACCATCAACGCAACGATCTGAAGCGTGGTCAATTCGTAATGCCAGCCGAGTATGTCGAACGACGTGAGCGTCTGCGCGAGTTGGTTGCCGAGGAAATCGTTCAGTCCGATCGCGAACGCCATTCCCGCCGCCGCCTGCGAACCGGGCCGGGCAATGAAGATCTGCATCCAGCCGTACAGGAAACTCGACAGTTTGCCGTATGTGTCGCGAAGGAACACGTACTCGCCGCCCGCCTCCGGCTTCATCGCGGTCAACTCGGCGTAGGTCAGTGCTCCCGCTAGCGAAAGCAGGCCGGCCGCGATCCAGGCGGCAATTACCCATTTCGGGCTGCCGACGTTGCAGGTCATTACGCGTGCTTTCAAAAACACGCCCGTGCCAATGACGTTGCCGATTATCACGGAGACGGCCGCGATCAGCCCAAGGCCTCGGACTAACGTCTTTGTCTGACTGATTTCGGGGTTCATATTGTTCGCGGGTTCGACTTGCAACATATTACGCGAAAACGACTTTCAAGTGAAATTTTGTTCCGTGATAATATCGCCCTGTGCTGGAGCTCGACATCAGTGCGGACGGCCTCGTATCCGCGTTACTTTCAATCGCCGAGACCGAGCCTGTCTGCATTCTAGACAGCTGCGGCGTCGGGAATCTCGGCTCGCATCTGCTGATCGCCGGGATCGAACCCGAATTTTCCCTTTCGACCGGCGATATTGATCCCGAAAGTATCCTCTATCAACTGGACGGGATGGCCCGCGGCGAATTGGCCGCTATTTTCACTCTTTCATACGACTTCGGCGTCCGATTGAACGGGATCAAGCCATTTGATCACGACGACGCGGTTTCGGAGCCCGACCTCTTCCTCTCTACTTTTAGAACGCTGATCGTGCATGACTATAATGCTCAGCGGACTTACCTTTTGGGAGACAGATCGAGCTTTCAGCGAACTAGAAAGAAACTCATCGCCGCGGTTCCGTTTAGGCCGGCTGCGATCGAACCATCAGTTGCCGAGTCCAACTTCACGAAATTGTCTTATCTGGAAGCGATCGAGACGATCAAGGAACGTATCCGGTCCGGGGACACTTATCAGACGAATCTTACCCAACAATTTCGGGTCAAATTGGCGAATGGCCTGAAACCGGCAGACGTTTTCTACCGACTGCGCAAGAACAATCCGGCCCCTTTTTCCGCGTTCATCCAACGTCCCGGATCTACGGTGGTATCGTCGTCGCCCGAACGTTTTTTTCAAGTCTCGGATGGCAGAATAAGTACCTCACCGATCAAAGGAACGAGGCCCCGCGGAGCGGACGATGAAGATGACCGGCGAATGCGGGACGAGTTGCTCGCAAGTGGAAAGGACCGGGCCGAAAACACGATGATCGTCGATCTTCTGCGTAACGATCTTGGCCGCGTATGCGAATTTGGCAGCGTACATGTCGACGATCTCTGCGTTCTCGAGGAACATCCGACACTGTTCCATTTGGTTTCGACCGTCAGCGGCAAGCCGCGAACCACCGTCAGCCTATCCGACATCTTTCGGGCAGTCTTCCCATGCGGTTCGATCACCGGTGCCCCGAAAATAAGCACGATGCGCATCATTGACGAGATCGAGCCGTCCGCACGCGGCCTCTCAATGGGGGCGATCGGATATTTTGTTCCCGGGAATATATTCGGGCTACCGCCGACAATTGACGTCAGCGTCGCCATCCGAACTATGGTCATTCGCGACGACGTTGCGACATTCAACGTCGGCGGCGGAATTGTCATCGACAGCGACCCGAACAGTGAATTCGCCGAGTCCTTGACGAAGGCAAAGGCCTTATTTGACGCTTTGGGCGTTACGAATTGAATCCGGTTGATTATCACCATTTAAATTCCCAGCTATTGGTTACATGTTCCGGGAACAATTCAAAAGATTCGGTGTCTAATTCCGCTGACAGCATTCTTTTGAAGGAGTACGCCGATGACATCCCCAAAAATTAACGTGACGCCGCTGATCGATGTTTTGCTCGTCCTCTTGATCATCTTTATGGTCGTCGCCCCCCTGAGACCGACTGCCTTTAAGGCCAGGATCCCGAACGAGCCCAAAATAACCGGTGAGGTCGATCCAAATCCCGACACGCTGGTCGCGACGCTCGAAGCGGATGGCTCCCTTCGGCTTAACAAAGAATCCGGTTTCGGAACGATCGACGACCCGGGAAAACTGATCGATTCGCTAAAAGACGTATTTGCGAAACGGGTCGAGAACGACGACATTTCAGCCGCCTTCGCCGACGAACCGGGACGACCGACTCCGGATCGTGTCGAACGGACAGTGTTCATCAGGGCCCCGCGTTCAACCGGCTACGGACAGGTCGCAAAATTGGTCGACGCGGTGAAAACCGCAGGAGCTTTCCCGATCAGCCTCCAGATCGACGATCTGCAGTAATTTGTCTTCGGGCGATGCCGTAAATCGTGATATCATTTTCTCGTCCGACTCTCCTTTTTACGGACAAGAATCCAGTCGCTGCGACGTTTGCTCATCTGCCCGGATGGTAAATTATTACGATATCCTCAAAGTTCCGCAGAAGGCCACTGGAGCCGAGATCAAATCGGCATATCGGCGCCTTGCCCGCAAACTTCACCCGGACCGCAATAACGGATCCGAAGAAACCGCGTTGAAATTCGCCGCGATAGCCGAGGCATATGAGGTGCTTGGGAATGCAAAGGAACGCGTCAAATACGACCGCCGGCTCGTCGATGCTCAGTACCGTTCGAACGGCAACGGCGACTCGTTCTTCGATTCGGCCAATCCGCACGCACGCCGTTGGCGGCAAATGGTGTATGAAAAGCGCTACAACGACATAATCGACCGGATGATCGCCGAGGAACGCGAGGAAGCGATGGCGTTCCAAAAGGTCGTGTATCCGACCGTTGCGTTCTACGTCACAACCGTGCTTGCTACCGCATTCAAACCAACGATCTTCGCCAACTCCGAGATCATCGGAAAGATCATTATCGTCGGCCTTTTCATCAGCGGCGTGATCCATGTGATCGGACGAATTCGGGACGGCTTCGAACGCTACACCGAGAACGAGGACAACATCCACGACTCGATACTCGATGACCAGGAACGCAAGTCGAAGCCGTACTCAAGGATCGGTACCGCTGCGGTCCTGGCCGCGGGATTTGTGCTCTGCCTGCTCGGCGGCTACATTATCGGGACCCAGCTGGATTTTGCTGAGGCGTCGATGCCATCGATGTTCGGCAGCCAGCTTAGTCTCGAATTCCTTTTTTACCCGCCGATCGTGACGTTATTCGTTGACCTGATGCATATGTTTGCTTCGCGGATCGAGCATCCGACACGATGAGGCTTGTTTGACAAAGTACTAAGTTGCTTTTATACTTTTCAATTCGCTTGAACCCCAGACGGATTGACAAGCGAGTTACTTAAAATGGCTAATCATAAATCAGCAGAGAAACGGGTTCGTCAGAACGCCAAACGCAAAGAGATCAACCGCAGCAACCGCAGCAAACTGCGAACTTCGATAAAGAAGCTCCGGACGGCTGTCGCCAGCGAAGACAAAGCGGCCAGCACCGAGTTGCTGTTCCCGACGGTTTCGATCATCGACAAGGCCGTGAACAAAGGCATCATTCACCGGAATACTGCCGCTCGCTATAAGTCGAGACTGACCAAGCACGTCAACGAATTGGCTAAATAGGTTTCAAATGTAAAGACCATTTGGTCTTTCCAAGAGTTCCGAAAGCAGGTTTATCGAACCTGCTTTTTTTTGCGCCCGGACACTCAAATTTGAATGATACGCCGGTCATATTTGCTACAATCCTGCAAATGGAAACCCCGAAGACCTTCAAGTACTTTGACCTGATCATGGCGGCATTTGTCGCGGTGCTGCTGTGCTCCAACATCATTGGCGTCCAAAAGGTGTCATACGTCACCATACCGTTTACTGATGGTTATAAGTACATTTACGGTGCGGGAGTTCTCTTTTTCCCGATCAGCTATTTCTTCGGCGATATCCTGACCGAGGTCTACGGATACAAACGCTCGAGGCGTGTCATCTGGGCCGGCTTCGGGGCGATGGCGTTCGCTTCGCTCATGTCGTTCATTGTTACCCGGCTGCCGTCGGCTCCGACGATGTCACCGGATCAGGAAATGGCCCTGGAGATGATGTTTGGCCAAACATGGCGGATCGTGCTCGCGTCGCTGTCGGCATTCTGGCTCGGTGAATTCGCCAATTCATTCGTCCTGGCCAAATTAAAGGTGTTTACCGAGGGCAAATACCTATGGACCCGTACGATCGGTTCGACGGCCGTCGGCGAGGCAGTCGACAGCCTGATCTTTTACCCGATCGCGTTCCTCGGCACGTGGTCGAACGAACAGGTAGTCAGCGTTATGATCGGCAACTACTTCATCAAGGTGTTCTGGGAAGCCCTGGCGACGCCGATAACGTATAAATTCGTCGGATTTTTAAAGCGTGCCGAACACGAGGATTATTACGACCGCGATACCGACTTCAACCCGTTCACGTTAGAAACCTAAGGAAACATGGCCATCAGGCTCGACACGCCGATAATCGAACTATACCGCTTCGAGGTCTCAAGGCTTTCGGCGGCGATGGCCAAGAAACTTGCCGAAGCCGTTGCCGGCGTTTTCGCCAAAACCGATCCGTCGGCGGCCACCGTAGAGGACCTTCTCAGCTACTTCCCTGCCCGTTATGAGGACCGCTCGAATTTCATCTCCATCGACAAGCTTGAGGATGGAATGGAGGCCGCGGTCGAGATCTACGTACGCAACTCCGGCGGTATTCAGGTCGGGCGAAACCGCGACCCGCGAAAGCCGCCATTGTATCTCTTCGAGGTCACGGGCGGCGACGCCGAACGCCGATTCAAACCCGTCGTCGTCAAATGGTTCGTCTCCGGCAAGGCCGCCAAATCGATTCTGCAGTATTACTCCGAGCGGTTCGCCCGAGGCACGCGGTTCGTTGCTTACGGCCTCTGGGAATACGACGACCGCAAAGGAACGTTCGCACTGAAATTGGCGAAGCCCGAGGAACTCGAGATCCTGCCGGGCGAAGCGAAAGATCTTTTCACCCCGGAACCGGCAGCTGATCCGACGGTTGAGCGCGGCTATTCGGACGAAGATCTCGACGAGGATATCGCGAGCCCTGAGTTTGCGACGGTTCATAATGCCCGCCGCGTGCCGATCTATCGCAAACTCGGGCCGTTTCAGACCAAACGCCTTCGCGAGATCATCCATAGCGTGCTGCAAAAGCTCGACCCGACGTCGGTCCCGGATAATTTGCCGGCCGATCTGCGGGAACGGCAGGACCTCGTGCCGCGTGCCCAAGCACTCTCGGAGATACATTTTCCGCCCGAAGATTCTCTGATCTCGGACTACGAGATGTTTCGAAGCGCGGCACAACGTCGCCTGATCTTCGACGAGTTCTTTTGGTTGTCGTTCGCGATGCAGGTGCTGCGAGGCGAGAGGCAAAAGGAACCCAAAGGAACGGTCATCGAGATATCCGACGTGATGAAGGAGCGGATGAAGCAGATCCTTCCTTTCACTCTCACAGGTGCCCAGCGGCGCGTCATCGCCGAAATTTTCAGAGACCTGACATCCGACGCCCCGATGAACCGCCTGATCCAGGGCGACGTCGGTAGCGGCAAGACGATCGTCGCCTTTCTGGCCTTATTCGCGGCGATGGAGAACGGCTATCAGACGGCACTGATGGCACCGACCGAGATCCTCGCCGAACAGCATTTCAGGAACGCCGGCAAACTGTTTGCAGGCACCGGCTATCGCATCGTACTGCTCGTCGGCAGCACCAAGGCAGCTGAAAAACGTAAGTTACACACCGCGATCGCCGAGGGCGAGATCGACTTGGTCATCGGTACCCACGCGATCATCCAGGAAGCCGTGACTTTCGCAAAATTGGGCCTCGCCGTCATCGACGAGCAGCATCGATTCGGCGTGCTGCAGCGTGCCCAGCTAAAGGCAAGCGGCCTCAATCCCGACATTCTCGTAATGACCGCAACGCCGATCCCGCGTTCTCTGGCAATGACGGTTTACGGCGATCTGGATGTATCGGTCATCGACGAACTGCCGCCCGGCCGAACCCCGGTCAAGACCGTGGTCGTCGGTGAAGACAAACGTCAGGGCGTCTATCACGGCATCGAACGCGAGATCAAGCTCGGCCGCCAGGCGTACGTCGTCTACCCGCTGATCGAAGAGTCCGCCAAGTCCGATCTCAAAGCCGCGACCATAATGTACGAGGACCTCCGCACTCGCATCTTCCCGCAATACACTGTCGGACTCCTCCACGGCCGGATGAAGCCAGCCGAGAAGGAGGCGATCATGGCGGAGTTCGTTGCCGGCCGGCTCGACATCCTCGTTTCGACCACCGTCATCGAGGTCGGCGTTGACGTCCCGAACGCCTCGTTGATGGTCATCGAGCACGCCGAACGGTTTGGGCTGTCGCAGCTGCATCAGCTTCGCGGCCGTGTCGGACGCGGAGCAGAACAGAGCTTTTGCGTTCTGCTCGCCGACTACAAACGCACCACCGTCGCCAAGCAGCGTCTCGGCATCATGGAGGAAACCTCCGACGGCTTTAAGATCGCCGAGAAGGATCTCGAGCTTCGCGGCCAAGGGGAAATACTCGGCACGCGGCAGTCCGGCATCCAGAATTTCCGGCTCGGCAACATCGTCCGCGACCTCGATATCCTCATCGCGGCCCGGACGGAGGCCGAGCATTATTTGACCGAAAAGCGGCTCTCGCCCGAGACTTCCCAGATGGTCAAAGAGGTCCGTTCCGACAAAAAAGTAAGACTCGGCAACGTCGGCTGACAGAACCATCCATAGCCTTTGCCCGACGGCGTTCTTTTCCCTAAACTAGAGCCGATGCGAGTTATCTCCGGACTTTACCGAGGCCGCGTGCTCAAGAGCCCGCCTGACAACAAAACGCGGCCGACCTCGGACCGTCTGCGAGAGACGATTTTCAACGTTTTGGCGCCCCGGATCGACGGCGAAACGCGATTTCTCGACCTCTGTGCCGGGACCGGTGCGATCGGCATCGAAGCGATCTCACGCGGGGCCGGATTTGTGACCTTTGTCGACCGTTCGAAGAAAGCCTGTGCCCTGATCGAGGTAAATCTCGATATGCTCGCGATACCCGAAACGCAGACTGAGATCCTCGGTCTCGAGGCCGAGAATTTCGCCGGCCGCGAGCACAAAGCCGGCTGGGACATCGCGTTCTTCGATCCGCCGTACGACGCCGATTATGCGATCGTGCTGCATGAATTCGGCTTTAACAAAACTCTGCTCAACGACGGCGGCGTTCTCGTCGTCGAGCACCATACCAAGAAGCACGTGCCCGACGAGGTCGGTGCCCTTCGCCGCTGGCGTATCCTGAAACAGGGCGAAACGAGCCTCAGTTTCTACGAACACGATTGATGAAGACCGTCGTCACATGGCTCGTCCTGTGCCTTATCTGGGGCACGACGTGGATCTTTATCAAGATCGGCCTTGAGGATCTGCCGCCGATCGCCTTCGCGGCTTCGCGGTTCCTGCTGGCGGTCGCGATCCTGTTTGCGGTCATCAAATATCAAAATATCGCCCTCCCGCGAACGGGCAAGGAATGGCGTCTGATCGCCCTGACCGGCGTGCTGCAATTTTCGATCAACTACAGCATGGTATTTTGGAGCGAGCAGTACATCACGTCGGGCCTCGCGGCGGTACTGCAGTCGATGATCACCGTTTTCGGACTCGTGCTGGCGTGGATATTCCTGCCGGCAGAGCGGATCACAAAGTTGAAGATCACGGCCGTGTCGCTCGGGATCGTGGGCGTGGCGGTGATCTTTTACGATCAGCTCAAGGTGGAGAATTTTATGGCGTTCCTCGGCTGCGTCGGCGTCGTCGTCGGCTCGTACGCCGCCGCGCAGGCGTCGATACTAGTCAAGGCCAAGGCCGGTGCGATCCATCCGGCTGCCCTGCTGTTCTGCCAAATGCTATGCGGCCTGCCGGCGATCATAGTTTACAGCCTGGTGGTCGAGGGCAACCCGTTGAGCTATCATTGGACTTGGGCAGCCGTCGGGTGCGTGCTTTATCTTACGATCGCCGGCACGATCGCCGCGTTCTGGCTCTATTATTGGCTCCTCGGCCGCGTCGAATCGACCAAGGCGATGATGATCTCGCTCGTTACACCTCTTTTGGCCGTATTGATCGGCTGGATCGTACTCGGCGAGAAACTGCCGCCGCAGACCGGCCTCGGCGGCCTGCTCATCATCGGCAGCATCGGCCTGATCGTTTTTAGAAAGAGAGTGAAACCACTGACAAACGTAGAAGAGCTCAGATAACCGATCAACATTATCTGTGTTTATCCGTGTCCATCTGTGGTTAAATTTCATATGCACTTCAAATTCACAACCGCAGGCGAATCTCACGGCAAAGCGCTAGTAGCGATCGTCGAGGGCCTTCCTTCGGGTTTGCCGATCGATGTTGACGCCATCAACCACGAGCTTTGGCGGCGGCAGCAGGGCTACGGACGCGGCGGACGGATGAAGATCGAGTCCGACAAGGTCGAGATCATCTCCGGCGTACGACACGGCAAGGCTCTCGGTTCGCCGGTCGCACTCTCGATCGAGAACCGCGATTTCGTTCATTGGCAGGACGTGATGTCGTCCGAGCCGCGTGAGGAGCAGCCGAAGAATCCGCGTCTCGTCACACGGCCGCGGCCGGGCCACGCCGATCTTGCCGGCGGGCAGAAATATCAGACGCGTGACCTTCGCGACATCCTCGAACGGGCGTCGGCACGTGAGACGGCGGCCCGCGTTGCGTGCGGAGCGTTCGCCAAACAGCTTCTCGCGTCGTTCGGCATCGAGATCCGAAGCCACGTCATCAAGCTCGGACACCTGCAGGTCGTGCCGCTTGACCGGACGTGGGAAGAGATCATTGCCATCCCTTCGGATTCGCCGCTCAACTGCGCTGACGATTTCATCCAGGCCGAGATGGTCAAGCTCATCGACGAGGCCAAGGCCGACGGCGACACGCTCGGCGGCATCTTCGAGGTCGTCGTCAAGGGCCTGCCGGTCGGGCTCGGCTCGCACACCTCTTGGAACGAAAAGCTCGACGGCCGGCTCGCCCAAGCCCTGATGTCGGTGCACGCTGTAAAAGCCGTCGAGATCGGCACCGGTGTCGCCAACGCCGGCAAACGCGGTTCCGAGGTGCATGACGAGATCTTTTTTGAAGCCAGTGACGAGGGACAAGGGACGAGTGACGAGAATGAGTCCGCTGATTCTCTTAACTCATCACTCATCACTCATCATTCAGCATTAAACGCCGGTTTCCGGCGGCCGACGAACCGTGCGGGCGGCCTCGAGGGCGGTATCACAAACGGCGAAGAGCTGCGGCTTCGCGGCTACAAAAAGCCGATCGCCACGCTTCGCAAACCGCTCCACTCGGTTGACATCGACACCAAGGCCGAGGACCTCGCTGCTTTCGAACGCTCCGATATTACGGCCGTTCCGGCGGCAGGCGTGATAGGCGAAGCGATGGTCGCGATCGTCCTTGCGAACGCCATGCGCGAAAAGTTCGGCGGCGATTCGATCGAGGAAATGCGTCGAAACTACGACTCGTACGCCGAATCGATCCGGGTGTACTAGAATAAAAAAGCCCACGGCCGGGAACCTTTTCGGTTTTACGGCATCCAAGTTCAAAACGGCAAATTAAGATCCACTGGAGAACTGTATGAGAAAAACCCACTTTATCATTATTGTGCTATGCCTTTTTGTAGCGTCTGTGTCGGCCCAAAAGCTGCCTAAGCCGACCACACTCGCCGTCGTCGCGACGCCGGAACAGGAGAGGCTCATCGCTCAGGGTGCGGCACTTCACGACGAGAAGAAATTCGATGAAGCGATCGTCATTTACGACAAACTGCTCGCGGAAAACCCTGATCTGACATCGGTTCTCTACGAAAAATCGCTTTCGCTTTACACCAAGGGCGACAAGGTCAAGGCAATGGAAACTGCCTATCAGGGGGCCAAATACAAGTCCGAGCAGCTGCCGCTCTTCTACTCGATAATCGCAAATTGCCTCGACGACGTCGGCAAGTCGGACGAGGCACTGAATATCTATCGCCAGGCCGAGGCCATCCTGAAGGCTGATGTCGGCACCCAACGCCACCTTGCGAGCGTCTATTACAATGTCGGACTCACGTACGTGCGGCAAAAGAAGTACAACGAGGCACGTGCTGAGCTGAAAAAAGCGATAGAGAACAATGGCAGCTACGCCAGTCCGCACTATCTGCTGTCGGCCGTCTACAACGGCACCAAATACAAGGTTCCTGCGTTTCTTGCCGCCGTTCGGTTCATTTCCCTCGAATTGAACAGCGCGAGATCGCAGGACGCCGCGGGCGTTATCCGCGACGTCCTCAAACCGGCGCCAAAAGACCCTAAGACCGGGAACGTAAACATCTTTATAAACATGGGCGGACCTAAGGATGAAGGCGATTTCACGATGTACGAGCTCATCTTAGGAACCTTGACCACGCCGAAAGATGACAAGGAAAAGAAGCTGACCGAGGACGAAATGTTTGTCAGCGGAGTCGATACGCTGATCGCGATCATTACGGAAGATAAAGAGTTGAAGAACACCTTCGTCGGCAAACAGTATGTTCCGTTCGTCGCAGAACTCAAACAAAAAGGCTACTCGGAAGTTCTCGGCTATACCGTGCTCTACCTCAGCGGCAAGGCCGACGCGATGAAATGGCTCGAAGCCCACGACGCGAAATTCGGCGAGTTCGTCGCCTGGACAAAGGCATATCAACCGCCAAAGTAAGGCAGCATGAGTACGGCGAAGCCAGGTCGGTACCACCTGCGGTAGCGGGTGGGGCTTTTTTCTACCGTTATTGGTAGGTAACCTATGTGGAACGACTCCAACTATCCTCTCGGATTCTTGATAACATTCCGATGCTACGGAACATGGCTGCACGGCGACGAACGCAAATCGACTGACCGTCACAACAATACATATGGTGATCCAAGATATTCGTCGAACCAACACTGGAATTCGATCAGTGCGGATCGGATGCGCCGCGCGGAAGTCAAACTCGATGCACCCCGACGGAAAGCGGTCGAAATGGCCATACGCGAGACCTGCGAAAAGCGAAGTTGGCGTCTCCTCGCATTGAACGTACGGACCAATCACGTTCACGTAGTAGTTTCGCTCGGCGGCAAACTGCCCGCCATTGCCCTCAATGCATTCAAGTCGAATGCAACGCGTATCATGCGAGAATGCGGCCTTTGGAAGTCCGATCGGACTCCTTGGGCGGATAAAGGCAGCGAACGCTGGCTCTGGACGGAAGATCATATTTTTTGTGCGGTCGAATACGTGGTACATGGACAAGGTCATGAACTGCCCAAATTTGAATAGTCGCCGTCCAAGGCGAAAGCCCCACCCGCTACCGCAGGTGGTACTGACCTGCTTGCGACACGAACGTCTCATTGCTTTATTTCTCATTTTCGCAACCATTTTTCTGACGTCGTGCACAAACACGGTCGAAACCCCGGCGGCGAATGCGACCGTAAAGGATGATCTATCAAAGATCCACGCGGCGATGAGGAAGATCGAGCCTTTCTTCAAGCCGATGGGCAAGCCCGAGGGTTACGACTGGCTGGGCTCGCACAACGAGCCGGGGCAGACGTTTGACGAATACGTCGCCGGCGATCCGACCAAACCGACGAAGCAGCGCAACAAGATCTACGTCCTCCCGCTCGGGACGTTCACTTCACAACAGAAGAAGGTCATCGATATCACGGCCGGTTATCTCGAGGCGTTCTACGGCTTGCCCGTCAAAATGATGGCGGCGAAAGCTATCAAACGCCCGCTTTCGGTCAAGGACAGCCGCCGCACCAAATACAGCAAGGTCGAACAGGTCCGAACCGGGTACCTGATGGAGGACGTGCTCAAACCGATCCTGCCCGGCGATGCGGCCGCGTTGATAGCCTTCACGAACGAGGACCTCTTCCCTGATGAAACGATGAACTACGTCTTCGGCCAGGCGAGCCTCGAGGAACGCGTCGGCGTCTGGTCGCTCTACCGTCTCGGTGATCACGCTTCGTATGACGTGTTTCTCCGCCGGACCTTAAAGATCGCGGCACACGAGACCGGCCACATGTTCTCGATGCGGCACTGCATCAAATACGAATGCGTCATGAGCGGCACCAACTACCTCGGCGAGACCGACCGCCGTCCCATCGACGCCTGCCCCGAATGCTCCGCCAAGATCTGGTGGCTCACCGGAGCCGAACCGGCCGCACGATACAAGAAACTTGCCGAATTCTGCCGAAATAACGGCCTCGCGCACGAAGCTGACGAATTTACCCGAAAAGCCGCTGCGGTGAGGTAGCCTTTAACCGCGAAAGACGCGAAAAGGACGCGAATAAGGGAAAGTCATGGCTTCAATTTGCGATCATTCCCGTGAATCGCCGGCAAGATCACCCGAGCCTTCGAGGTTTTTCAGGTGTTTCATAACAGGAGTGGAGGCCTACCCTATGAAGAACCCAGTCGCTATCGCTCCCGGGTCTGACAGGTTTGCGGGCGATATCGCATTCGTGTATGTTCGTGTCATGAAAATCTTCCTTTTCACACTCGCCGTTATTCTGCCCGTTGCTCTGAATGTCGTGGCACAGGACAGTTGGGATGCTTACCAGCCGCGAACTTTTAAGGACCTGGTGACGATCTCCGAAAGATCCCAAAAGGATCCCGACGTCGTTTTGAGAAATCCAAAAAACGAACCGGTTTTGATGCTTTCATACAACGCCTACCAATCGAAGGTGATAGCGATCTATTCGGGCGAATCCAGAAAGATACCTGTTGAGCGAATGGAGTTGATCAAGAACTGGCTCACCACATTCTCAAAGCCAAAAGAATTCGTGGATATGTTCGAAGACGAATACCTTTTCACGGAGAACAAGGTCGAATATTGGTTGCCGGTGCAGAAGCAAGTTGCGTCCTATTTCCCCAAAGAGCTGAAAAAAGGCGACACCGTTACCTTATACGTCGCGTGGCTCGGCGGCCTCTATAAACCAAATGGGTTCGACAATGTGATCATCGTAAACGAGTTTGAAAAGGAAGAATGATCCATGCGGGACCTGGCCTTCAAGCCGAACCCAGTCGCTACCGCTCCCAGTGCTGACTATTTTTCGATTGCGCGGGTAAATTCTAGTCCGTCGATCACTTGGGATTGGTGTATTATCGAAAATATTGAAATGAGACATCCGGCAGCATCGGTGATCGTTCTTCTAGTGCTCTGCTGCGGCGTTTTTTCGCAGCATCGCTCGGGGATCCATTCTATCGATTTCCGAAACTTTACGTATCCGGGTAGCCGGGGCCATTTCTCGGCGCCGGAATATGAATCCTCAGGATTTACTCTGAAAAACGGCAAGTCGGGAAACTGGAAAAGCGGGAGGAGCCTCGAGAGAGTCCTATTTGGCGATGTCACGGGAGATCGCCGTGAGGAGGCGATCGTCGTGATGAACGCTGAAAACGACGGTTCGGCCGTGGTCAAGCACGTTTATATTTACACACTGAAGAACGGGCGTCCTAAATTCCTTTGGGGCTTCGAAGGCGGGGACCGCTCCCAAGGCGGCTTGCGAAAGGTGTATGCAACAAACGGCGGTCTCGCGATCGAACTTTGGGGAAAGGAGACTCATCTCGGTGGTGATCTGAACGGTTCC
This sequence comes from Acidobacteriota bacterium, assembly GCA_029781855.1. Lineage (GTDB taxonomy): Bacteria > Acidobacteriota > Blastocatellia > Pyrinomonadales > Pyrinomonadaceae > OLB17. Next base: position 56,669 of record JAKOVX010000007.1, read on the forward strand.
GAACCAACTGCCATGTGCTGTCCGAAGTTTTTCACACGCTCATTCTACGTGTGGCGAAACGGCACCTTCAAAGAATCCGATAAGTCCGAGATATTGCCCAATCCGATGGCCGCAACGCAGTGCCCCGCCTGTCTGCCGGATGCGGAAGACAAGGAATGGCACTGAATCCGCCTAATTTACTTTGATCCCGCGAACGGCCGTAACGGATTACTTCCCGATATCCCGGCGAAACTGCATTCCGTCGAAGCTGATCTTGGCGACGGCGGCGTAGGCGGACGCGAGGGCGGCATTTAGATCGGTTCCGGTAGCCGTAACTCCTAAAACTCGACCACCGGCGGTGACGAGTGACGGCTCAGGGAGAGGAGCACCACGGCCTTGGGCCAACTGGCCCCCCGCTGAGGCAGGGGCTTCTGACATCGTGCCCGCGTGGAATATCTCGACGTTCGGCATGGCGGCGGCTTCGGCGAGGCCGCGGATCGGGTCGCCGGTTCTTGGCTTGCCGGGGTAGCCCTCGGAGGCGAGGACGACGCAGGCGGAACTTCCCGCGCGCCATTTAATTTCAAGCGATGACAAGGGCGTCGCTGCGGTGCCGCCGACCTCGAGCATTGCGGCGCAGATATCGACGAGGTCGGTCTCAAGCCGGACGAGGATGGCCTGTGTCTCGGGGTCGCCGAAACGGACGTTGTATTCGAGCAGCATCGGCCCTTTCGCCGTCATCATCAGGCCGAGAAAGAGAATTCCACGATAGCGAAAGCCCTCCCGAATGCAGCCGTGGAGCGTCGGGCGGATGATCGTATCCTTGATCTCCTGCAGCTGGTCATCGGTCAGCAAGCCGGCGTCAGTGATCGTGCCCATTCCACCGGTATTCGGCCCGGTGTCGCCCTCGCCGATCCGTTTGTGGTCGCGGACGGGCGGCATCAGGGCAAATTGCTCGCCGTCGACGAACATCAGCAGCGACACCTCGCGTCCCGTCAGACACTCTTCAAGGACGATCTTTTCTGCCGCGGCAGTGCCGACGAGGGCGGCCATTTCGTTTATGGCGTTGATCGCGTCGGCCCGGTTTTTGGCGACGACGACGCCCTTTCCGGCAGCGAGGCCGTCGGCTTTGACGACGACCGGATTCTCGGGACCGCCGAAATCGCCGCTCTCCAGTTCGAGTACGGCAAAGTCCGCCGAATGCGACATCGTGAACTTCGCCGTCGGTACACCATTGCGCGCCATAAAGTCCTTGGCGAACGCCTTGCTCGCCTCGAGCTGAGCGGCCTCGCGGCTTGGGCCGACGATTCGTAGGCCTCGCGATTCGAATAGGTCGACGATCCCAAGCGCGAGCGTCACCTCGGGCCCGACAAAGGTAAGTTCGATCGCGTTAGCAGCCGCAAAATCCGCCAGCGCACCAATATCATCGGGCCGGATCGGCACGCATTCGGCGATCTGAGCAATGCCGGCATTGCCGTTAGCGCAGTATAGCTGAGTAACTTTCGGGCTTTTGCGAAATGCACGGCAGATCGCGTGTTCGCGTCCGCCGGAACCGATGACCAAAACTTTCATAACAAATTATTTTCCGCCAAGAACGTGTGATTATGCTCCTTGACACCCAAATGGGTTAGTTGTATCGTCAGGACGATTACCGTTAAAAGAATCGAGCAGCAGCGTTCCAGCTATAAAGTAAAATTTACTACATTTGGTCTGAATCTTTTAGCGGTCTTGGGATTCAAGCGGGAGTTTCGTCTATGTCGGAAGCCACAATTCGTGAAGCGTTAGACGCCGCCGACGGCATTTCTGAGGCCGAAACCGAATTCACGGACGTTGAGATACTCTGCATCGACTGTCACCACGATTTTGTCTGGACAGCGGGCGAACAGGCATTTTTCCGCGATAAGAAGCTCACAAACCCGCCTAAACGCTGTAAACCCTGCAAAAAGCTGAAGAATGAGAGACTCGCCGCGATCGAGCGTGCCCAGGAGACGGGCGTCCGGCAGCGGATCGAGGTCGCGGCAGAATGTGCCCGCTGCCAATCGATGACGACCGTGCCATTTTATCCTTCGCAGGGCCGGCCCGTGTATTGCCGCGCGTGCTATCTGGAGATCACCGCCGCCCCGAACGGGCACCAGCCTGGAAATTAACCGCCGACGTGGACGTTTGGCCGCAGTTCCGGATCAGCCTCAGCCTGACGCAGGATCTCGCGCGTAACGGGCGCCGTGTCGCCCTCGCCGAATAGAATGTAGCGGGCAAGGTACATTATCGGGTTGCCCTCGCTCCAACCGAAATAAACGTGAGGGATCTTGCCGGTCTCGTCACGCAGGTATAGCAGGAAAGCCGCGATCGCATTCGGGACCGCAGGTGCCTGCGTGCGCAGGACCTTGTAGCCGTCGATGTCCACGCCGCGAATAAACAGCTTGCCCTTAAATTCGGACGCATCGCCGGTCTCGATCTCGTAAAACACGATCGGATCCGATGACGGAATGTGATTGTCAACGCGCTTTTCGTGTTCCTTGAACCGGTATTCCGTCAGGTCACCGGTCTCGCGGCGGTTGGTGACGACGCGGATCTCACCTTCGTCGCTAAGCTCACTAATGAAATCTTTGGCCGCGTCATCGAGCTCGATCTTGTCGATTCGGAGCTCGGTCGAACGCATCGCACGTGAAATGAACGACGCCGCGATGATCGCAAAGATGAATAACGAAGCGATCTTGATGCCGTCGGGCCGTTCGATGACATTTGCAATAGTCGTATAAATGAACACCGCCGCGATCACCCAGAAGGCAAGGGTCCAGCGGCTCTTGCGACGCCGTGCCGACAGCGACACCGCGATCGCGGCCGATGACATCAGGACCAGTACGCCGGTCGCGTAGGCACCTCCCTGGGCGTCAACGTTGGCCTCAAAGACCCACGTCACGACAAAGCAGATCGCAGTGAAAACGATGGTCAGCGGACGAGTCGCCCTCGACCATTCCGGTGCCATTCCGTATCGCGGCAGGTAACGCGGCACGATATTGAGCAAACCTGCCATCGCCGACGCACCGGCAAACCAGAGGATCAGGATCGTACTAAGGTCGTAGAGCGTGCCGAACCACTCGTTCGTGTATTTATGGGCGATGTACGCTAGTGCACGGCCATTTGCCTTGCCGGGCTCTCGAACGGTGCCGGCGGCACTCTGATCGGCCGTGCAGGCACAATAGGCCGGAGCCTCGTGGGCGAATTCCGAACCGCAGTCAACCCGTGGACAAAATTCCTCGCGAGGGATGAGGACGCTCGTCGCAAAGCTGCTGGCGATGAGCAAAACGCTCATTATCAGGGCGGCCGTCATCAGCAGTTTGCGGGTGTTGCCGATGCGGTTCGGGCGTTTCACGAGCGGCATCACCGCGACGCCGGTCTCAAATCCGGAAAGGCCAAGTGCCAGCTTCGGAAAACTTGTGATCGAAAGCAGGATGATGCCGGCGTAACCCGCGATCTTGAAATTGCCGCCGAACGACATTTTCGAATCGAAAACCGCTTCGCGCCAATTGCTCAAGAGAGTCGGATGGATCGTGACCTCGTAAACGCCGGCTCCGATGACGATCACGTTCAAAAGCAAATAAATGCCCACGAGCACGACCGCGATGCCGATCGCCTCCTTAAATCCTCTCAAAAAGATGATCCCGAGCACCGAGATCAAGGCAAATGTGACGATGATCGGGTGGTCGAGGAACGGGAGCGATTTGTGTACGAAGGGATTTTCGAGAATGTGGGCCGTCGCGTCCGCAGCCGACAAAGTGATAGTGATGACAAAATCCGTCGCGACGAACCCAAGCAGGACGAGGACGAAAAGCTTGCCTTTCCAACGCGAAAGCAGTGACTCGAGCATCGCGATCGAGCCTTCGCCGTGCGGACTCTCCTTGGCGACGCGGCCGTAGATCGGAAGTGCTCCGAAAAGCGTTAAGAGGACCAGAACAAGCGTCGCGATCGGCGACAATGCACCGGCTGCGATAAAGGCAATTCCGGGCTGGTAACCAAGCGTCGAAAAGTAATCGACGCCGGTGAGGCACATCACCTTCCACCAGGAATGCTGATGATGGCGGCCTTCAGGCTCGGCCGGCCCTTCCATTTCGGAAACGCTGCCGCTGTAAAGCCATTTTTTGAACCAACCACCCGCAACTGATCGCATACCCAAAAAGCAAAAAGACCGCTAAGCTAACAACGCTTGCGGTTTCGTTCTATTTTAATCGTTTTCCAGAATTAGCAGCACAATCAAAGACAACGCCATTCGTCCTTTTTTTGCCAAGACTCGATTCTATACGGTTGAGCAGGAAGGTCAAGTACGGCCGACACCAAAACCCCAGAAAAAAGAGTGAGGGCGACGTCTCCCACACCGTCGCCCTCGGCGCCGCAAGTCCTCACAGCTTGCGGCAATGTTCACCTTTTGGGGGGTGAACATCGTCAATTATGCACAAAGAAGTTTGTATTGCAAATCGATATTTGGCAACAAAACGCTAAAGAACGGAGTTTTTCCGGAAACTTATCGATCGGCGGTGATGACAATTCCGCCGGCAACGCAGTCACGGTTACCGCTTTTTGAAGCGAGACAGAGACTGTAGAGGCCGGTCGGAGCGTTATCGTCGACAGTTAGATCAAAATGCAAGCCGGAATAGCCGCCTTCATAGGCGACCGCTGTTAATGACGAATTGTCGGCCGTGACGAACTGAGAGCCGGTCTCGACCGAGAAACCGTCGGCGGATATTCCGCGGCCGCCGACATAAACCTGATATGTGCCGCCCGGGGACAATTTGAGCGGTGAATCCGTGAGAACGCCGTTCCGGCCGATCATCAGAAGCGAGAAATCGAGCGGGCGTCTCAGAGATTTGCGATTTAGAGTGGCGGTCACGCCATTTTCGATGGTCGCTTCGCCGAGGATATAGGTCGAGTAGGCGTTTCTGCCGGTTTCACGCACAACAACCTGATAATCACCACCTGCGACGCCGCCGAACCGGAAACTCCCATCCGCGTTGGCGTTTGCGTGCGAAACCAGGCGTCCAGACGACGCGTCCTGCAGCCAGAGTTCGGTCCTGCCGCCCTTGATCGTTCCGGTGATCCGCCCGGCGAGCGAACCGCAGCAATCGTCACCTTGTCCGGTGTCGTACAAATCGCGAATCGCCGAACGGTCATCCTCCGTGATCCGGCTGATGCCTGCCGTCCGATCACCGAAAACGCCATTGGTCGCGGCCGAATCGTACATTAGCGATCCGACGACCGACGAATGCGAGAGACCGAGCAGATGTCCGATCTCGTGCTTCAGCGTGGATTCGAGGTCGAATGTTCCGTACGAGCCGTCGGTCGAAAATTGCTGGAGCGGGCTGAGGACAATGTCGGCCTCGGTGATAAAGCCGCGTCGATCGACGAAAACGCGCGTCTTTGCTGCTTCCTCGTTGTCGTTCTTGAAAAGCAGGATGTTCTCAGGCGTCGGCGCGATCGTGATCAGCGATATGCCGTCGCCGGACTGCCCGACAGGGCTAACATTCAGCTTGTCGGAGACCGTTTGTACGAATTCGATGTCCGCAAGGCCGGCCCAATCCGCGATCGCCCGGTCGACAGCTCCGCGAACGTCACTGCCCGCTTTGATATTCGGTTCGAACTGAAATAGTGACTGCGAAAGTGCGATCCTGATCGGCCCTTGCTTCCATTTCGCCAGTTGCTGTGCAGCGGCGACGGGCACAGACGCCGCCCACGCTGTCATTGAAAATAACAGCGATAGGAGTATCGTGGCGGTCAGTGAACGGCGAAAAACGGACATCGATCGTTATTTAGTCGTTTCAGCAGATGTACTCGAACCGTCGACGGAGATCTTCTCAAGGTCAGCAAAACCGACGATCAGAAGCAGTGCGACCAACGCCAGCGTCGCCAGGACGTAAAGTATCGAGATCTGCTCGTAGTAGATCAACGAGGCAATGACAATGCCGACGACGACCGTCCAAAACAGGGCGATCGTGCGGCGGCTGAATCTTTTGGTGATATTAGACATAACCTTTAGTATAAGGACGAAAGCCGTATTGTTTCAACCTAAATCTTCACATTCCTATACGTTCAGTCGACAATTCGAAGTGGAAGTTCCCTACGGCCCTGTTCGCCATTGGACGCGAGGACTGGCGGGTATTTGCGCTTCGCCCTTCCCTTTTGGCCCACTTCGACGATATCGAGTGGTTTCAGCACGGGATCGTCGGCAGTTCCGGCGGCGATCTTGTCGAGGTTCGCTTCTGTGACGGATGAGGCCGCGCCTTCGCGGCGATAGATCGTCACCTGGCTTTTATCAGCCTCTTTCGAAAGGCCGCCGGCCATCGCGACCGCCCGTGAAAGCGTCAATCCGGGACGTGAAACTATCGGCTTCGGGTCGTTCACGCCGCCGATAACATAGATCGGAACGACGCGGAGCACCGTGATCTGGTCGCCGCTCTTGATGACCGGATCGGCGTCCGGATCGCCTTTTAGGAGGTCCGAAATTTTGATGGTCGTGATATCCGGAGCGTTGCTTTTTGTGGTGCCGGGACCGGCTCCGTCCTTGGTGCAGCTCAGGTTTGGCGGACGAAATAACCTGATCTCGCCGCCGGCGTCGTCGCTGATGCCGCCGCTCATGACGATCAATTCACGAAGGTGGGCGTCACGCCGGAGCTGAAAACGCTGCGGGGATTTGACGGCTCCTTCGATAACAGCAACAGCTCGGCCGGAACGATCGATGATCCGCACCGTGACCTTCGGATCGCGAAGCAGCTTAGAAAGGACCTTGGCGACGCCGGCGGCGATCTCGGTTTCGGTTCGGCAAAGTCCGTAAACCGGATCGCCGTAAGTATTCAAACCGTCCAAAAAGCCTTCGGGATCGAGCTTTCCGCGCCAGTCGAACTCGTAGCTGCCCGCGACGTCGACGTCAATTATGTCCCCAAAGTGCACCCGGCTTGTCTCATCGTCAGCCGCGGTTTGGGACGCCGCGGTCGGGGCGAACGCGGCCCCGATCGCGACGATAATGATCGCCGCCGATATTACCCTGACAAATGATGTGCCGAGAAACACCGACGGGCGAAATTCTTTGGTGTCGGCGATCGAACTACTGGACATAAACTATTTGTCGTCAACCGGAAAGACCGAGGGCGGTTTGGAACTTCGCTTCGGCGGTTTTGAACCACTGATCGCCGGAATGGCAAATCCGGTAAATTCCCAATTGCAGCTGTCGCAAAGAAGATTGAAGCGGAACAGGAGCTTTGAGAGGAATGGTGTGGGACGATAGCCGCGGCGAATGCGCTTGCTGCGGCATCTGGGACATTTTTGGGAAATCATGATATTTCGGGAACTAGTTCGCACTGTCAGCATCGTTGCCTTGAGTGGGATCAAGCTTTTCCATTTCTTTCGATATTCGTTCGGCTGCCAGCTGCCTGCTCTCGTTGGAAACATTGTCACGGCCCAACCGAAACAGGGCATCGCGGTACAGTACGCGAGCAAGTTTTTGATCGCCGTCAAATGCTGCCTTTTCAGCCTCTTCTACTATGCCCGAAACCTCGATCGAGACGATGATTTCGGTCAGGATATCGCGGGAATCGAGCAAGGATCGTTCCTGCGGATAAAATTCTAACGCGTAATCGATGACACCGACCGCATTTCGGGCGGCCTCAGCTTTTTCTTTTAAGCCCGATTCGCCCCGGGCCAATTGATTGAGGTTCCCAGTCTCGATCTCGGCCCATTTGAGCAAATGGTATCTATGGTGTCGAGCGGCGGTGTCTCTTCCTTTTCGTAACGCTCCGAGCCTCGGCGAACCTGCCCGGATGTGTTTCAACTCGCTTTCATTTTTGGCGAGGTACAATTCACACAACTCAAAGACTTCGCGATGGCCAGCCGAGAATTTACCGAGGACCTTCGCCGCATCAGATTTTCGGCGTATATCCTCGATCAGTGTCGCGTTCCGCTCGAGCGTTAGCTTCTCGGACGGCCGTATCGTTTCGATCCGCGAATATACCTCGCTCATTTGCCGGTCGAGGATCGACTCACGCTGAACGAACCTGTTACGGATGCGCCGGAGCACAAGTTCCCGAAAAAGAACTGCCCCGAAGAGCAGGATGCTCGCGCCGATACCAGCCGTGATCCACGGCGTCTCCTCCCGCGCGTCATTGAGCAGGCCCCACGCGAGAAAAAAGAAGGTTAATGCGGCCGCAACGGCCAGCACATAGTAATTTGAGGCCGGGAGCCAGAACGGCCGCCGCGACCGGATGTGGGCCGTACGATTGTATTGCCTCATTTTGATCCGAAGCGGCCGCCGAGTGAAAGATCATCTTACCGATCTAAGGTAAGGCACGCCGCGATAGCCTATAGTGAATTTTTTGTTAACGGATGTCAACACATTGACTTTTGATGCCGGGCAGCGCATTCTTTGCGAATCTTGTTACAATTACCGAATGGCCGGAAAGTCGAAAAAGAAAAAAGCCGCGCGGCCGGTCTTCGATTCGATCCGAAAACCGACAGCGCCGCCGTCTATAAAGCTCGGATCGGAGAAACCGGACGAGAAGTCATTGCCGTCATTGCGAAAGGCTAAACATAAACAAAAGATCGACCCCGAAGAACAATAATGGGATTATTCGACCGCGACAAGAAAGCCACAAACGGTGGACAAACTGATGTTTGGGCCCGTCAGGGAATGAGCGTCACGTTCCGGGCCGAGATCATGCCGGGAAAATCACGCGAGGAGCGTACATTTAAGATCGAACGCGTCACGCCTAGCGGACGCGTCGTGCTTGAGGATTTTCTCGGCGAACATCGACAGGGAGCATTCGAGCCAATAAATTTTCTCAGGGAAAAGGTTCTGAAAGATCAAAAATCGTAAGGCCGGCCGATCTCGAGAACGTGCAGGTCCGCTATCCCGAGTTTTCCGATCTGCTCAACGATCTGGTCGCGGTACATCGGCTTCAGATTGATCGCGTAAACGGGCACGCCCGGACGAGCAAACTCGGCAAGTTCGGACGCTAGGCCCGACGGCGTCAGGTGGTGCGAGACCGCCGCCAGGTCCGTCAGATCATCGGGAAAGGCACATTCGACCAACACCGCCGCGAGATCCTCGCAATCGTTAAATTCCTTCCAAATTGCTTCCGTATGTGCGGTGTCGCCGGTGATCCCGACACACACTTTTCCATCCGAAATGATCGCTCCGACACTTGAAACCATGTGGTTCACATCGATCGGCTTGAAAGTTAAATGCTTGATCGTGAACGGGTTGCCGGCGAGGAACGGACGATATTCGAGGACCGGCCCGTTCGAATTACTTAACTCTGAGAATTTCGGATAGATCGACCAGTTGAAAACATCACGCTCAAGCACCTCGATGACCTCGGCCTTGGCGTGGACGCGAACGGGGCCGGTCAGCGTCGAAAACAGATCGTCGAGAAACAGCGGCAGCCCGGCAATATGATCCAGATGCGAGTGCGAAATGATAACGTCGCGGATCTGTTCACGCTGCCGGTCAGAACACGAAAACGCGAGGCTTCCGGCGTCGAACGCAACGACATCGTCGATCACGATACAGCTCAGGTGCTGGCGCTGACTCGGAGCCTCTCCGTTTCCAAATGAACTTGCTAAAAGCTCAAGCCTCATTGCTCGTCAAATATGTACCTAGCGGGCGCAAGTTTGGCCGCGTCCGCCGTCGATCGCGTACGTTCCGCCGGTGATCCAGCCTGCCTTGTCGGACGCGAGAAAATGTATCAGCTCGGCAACCTCGGCGGCCGTTCCGGGCCGGCCGATCGGATGCGTTTCCTTGGAATGCTGCAAAAATGCCTTGTACGCTTCGTCGTCCATACCGCTGCGGGTGTGGAGGTTGGTGACCACAACGCCCGGATTAACGGCATTGACACGCACGCCCTTTCCGGCGAGTTCAAGCGCCGTGCAGCGCGTGAATTGATCGATCGCGGCCTTCGAAACGCAGTATGAAAGTACGTTCGGAAACGAACGCGTTCCGGCAACGCTCGAAACGTTGACGATATTCCCTTTGGTGGCGATCAGATGCGGAACGCAGCGCTGCGTCAGGTTAAAGACCGACCGGACGTTGATGTTCATCATCTTGTCCCAGTCGTCGAGCGTCGTATTCTCGATATTCCCGCTCTTGATGATGCCGGCAGAATTGACCAAAACGTCAATCTGACCGAAAGTTTCGACGGTTTCGGTTACGATCCGATCAATTTGCGAGATCTCGGTGACGTCGCAAAGCATCGGTTTGATGAGGCCGGTCTTCAGTTTTGTGCCGTCACGAAGCGCGTTGAGCTCTTTTTGGTTACGTCCGACGGCAACGACCGTCGCACCTTTACGGGCCATCAACGCAGCGGTCGCACGTCCTATCCCGCTGCTCGCTCCCGTTACGATTGCGATCTTTCCATTCATAAATATCCAATATTCGAATGGACTCAGAATAGCAGTGTATCCAATGCGCGGGCAACTGCGACGGTCGAGGATCGGACTCGTGAAGCGGAAATGAAAAAGACGACTGAAATAACAGCCGTCCTCAATGATATGTATTTGTTGGAATTATTGCGTTTATGGACGAACGCAGCCGATTTGCAATTTATGATTCGTTCGGCTGCGGTTGATTGGAAAATAGCTTTTCCATTGCGGCACGCGTTTCGTCGGATCGGCGTGTCTTGAATTCGGCTACCCAATCGGTGACCGTAGCGACCATTTCGCGAGCCGCGATGCGCGACACCTTGGCGGTCTTCGGTTTCGCTTGCGGCTGCACTGTTGCTGCCGACTTCTTGATAACCTTTACTTTCGTTCTGTCAGTCATGGATATATACCTCCTTGTAAGTAATTCCCTTGTTGTTTCGATTTGAACATTCCCGAGAGGAATACGATTATTCCTTACTGCAATATTCATGCCACTAATTTGACGGGTTTGAACCTGGTATTTGCCGAATTCGTGACCAAACGAGATCCGGATTCCCTTTTATTCGCATTTTGCGAAAAAACTTTTCAATTTTTGCGAATTGCCAACAATATGATTACGTAACTTCCCCAATGGTTGTTCCGTCTTTTTTAATTTTCGCCTTTATTCACTTGATTTAACGATTCGTTAACATCGACCCGGGCCGCATGTGAAGCTTGGTACGCGGATTGCCGTTTATCTGATCGATGAGATTTGCGGACGCCATTATCATTTATCTTTCGTGCGGCTCGCCGTTCGCTGTCAACGCGATACTCGCGAAAACCGATCGCCGAACCCTGACCGTCGCCGTCAGGGCATTGCTCACTTTAATTTTCTGGCCTGTAACAGCTATCGGTTCGATCTATCGGTTGGTCAGGGAAACAGATCGCTATCAAGGTGCCGCGCACTCGAACGATCTCGGGATCGAACTGCAGAAACTACTGAGTAAGGTCGAAAGTATATCACATATCGGACGCGGCGCGGGCTCGGCGTTCGAATTTCGCAAGACGTTTGACCGATACACGGGCCTGGCGGCGGAATTTGCGTCACAAACTGATGACACGGGAAACGCCGAGATATTCGCGGTGACCGGCCACCCTGCATCCGAAATTGCGTCGGCATGCCTCGCAAGAAAGCAGCGAACGAGACTGGCGGAGCATCTCATCCAAGCTAGGCAGGATTTTATCGAATCGGTCACGGAGCTGGCCGGAACGAACGGAAATTCAAACGCGATCGGGGTGTTGGCGATCGAGATAGCCGAGACCGCAAAAGACACTCCGGGGGCAAACGAACTAAGGCAAATATTGGCACGGCCGGCAGTTTTCGACACAGGCGAAGCGTTTGCCGGCGACACGGAGCATTTATGGAGTACGACGGAACAAGCTCACTCGATCGCCCAATAAACTGGCAGGATGTCGAGCCGGAGCCGTTCCCGTTCGACCTGGAAAGTTTGCTGGCGGCAAACGCCGAAATTGAACGGAACCTCGCTTCTGGTCCCGATGAGAATCTATCCCGTGCGTTCCGGACACCGCTCGACCGCGAGGCAGTATTTTCAAACTTCGGCCTAATGCTCGGCATATTTCCGCCGGCGACATTTTTTCTGACCTTTCTGTTTTATTCGGCCCCACGAGCGAATCCGTTGGCAGTTATTTTGGTGATCCTGGCGAACACAGGCACGGCGTTGGCGGGACGCAAGTTCGGAAAGGTCGTCGCCCGGATGGTGAACTATGCCGACCAGCAACCGTTGGGCGCGAATCTCATGCTCACGGTATTGATCGGAGTATTGTGGGGAATGGTCGCGGGCGGGTTTGGCGGGCTATTCCTTTTTCTCGTCGGCAGCATTTTCGGAGCGATCATCGGCGGTGCGGTCGGAGCGGTGGCGTTGCCGGCTTTCCTCATTCCCTACAAGGTAGTCCAACAAGACGGGTCGGTCGGCCTCTCGCACTTTCTGCCGATGTCGGTCGGCGTGACGACGATCATTTGTGCGTTCATCCTTCACATGCTGGTGTTTTAGCCGGCTCGCCTTTTCCCAACAGCATTTTGTAAACGGAGCGGCAGGAATTAACATTTAGCCGATGCTGGTGCTGCTTCACCTGTTTGTGCTCTTTCTGCTCGTCGGACTCGGGTTTTACGTGTTCGTCGCGAACCCGCGAAACCGTGCGCACCAGACGTTTGCGGCGTTCATCGCTTTTCTCGCTCTCTGGACGATAAAGGACCTCATCTTTTGGAATTTCTACCCGCGAGAATCGACCGCCGGCTGGTGGGTCGCGGCGAGTTTCGTGATCGCCCTGTTCATGCAGTTCGCGATGGTAGTTTTCGCTTGGGTTTTTCCCGAAAACGCCCGTACGCCTCGCAAGAAGGCGGCCATTCTTTTTGCTCCAAGCCTCGTACTCATCCCGGCCGCGGCGGCGGGAATGCTGTGGCATCGGGCGGGTTTCAGCAACGGCCAATTCGAGATCGATCTGACGCCGCTGGCGTATGCGTTCGTCATCTACGTTTACGTCGTTTTCTTTTACGGTGCGGCTATTCTGTTCGGCAAATACCGCAAATATCGCGGCACTCAGGAAGGCCAGCAGGTCGGGGCGATCATCTGGGGCCTGGCGATCACCGGCGTTCTGAAGACGCTCGCGAACATCGCTATGCCGTACTTCGGCATATACAGCCTCTTGCCGCTGAGCACGCTGTTCGTGCTGCCCGGCGTGCTGATCTATGCGTACGCGATACTCAATTTTCGGCTCTTTTCGCTGCAGTCGGCGCTGAGGCAATTTCGGCTGTTCCCGATCGCTTACAAGGTCGCGCTGCTCATCGCTTCGATAGCGATCGTGAGCTTTATCATTTTTCAAGTGCCGATCGTCTGGTGGGCGTTTCACAATGGAATGGACGCCGAAGGCTGGCGGCGCTATCTCGTTTTCAGCGTGATCTCGGCACTGGTGCCGAACCTTTTGCTAGTCGGCCTCGTGCTCCGGACGATCTCGCGGCCGCTGCAGCGGATAACGTTGGCTGCGGTCAAGGTCACCGATGGCGAATACGGCACCGAGGTCGACCTCCGAAAATCGAATGACGAGATCGGCTTGCTCGCCGATTCGTTCAACGAGATGAGCCGCAAGATGGCTTCGGACATCGAGGAACTGCAGCGGCTCAACGCCCAGCTCATCCGCACCGAAAAGCTCGCCGCTATGGGAACGCTCGCGGCAGGAGTCGCCCACGAGGTCAATAATCCGCTGGCGTCGATCTCGTCGCTTATCCAAATGATGCAGGCCCGCGACGACTTGCCGGAAGACACGCTCGACAAGCTCAAACTGATCTCATCGCAGATCCGGCGGATCACGCAGGTCACGAATGACATGACGAATTTCGCCCGGGCACGCCCCGCAGCGAGAACGTCTGCCGATATCAACAAGATCGTGAATACCAGCCTGCGGCTCGCGAGTTTTGACAGCTCATTTCAGGACCTTACGATCGAAACGGACCTCGCGGAAGAACTCGACCCGATCACCGCCGACGCCGATCAGCTCCAACAGGTCGTGCTCAACCTGCTGCTCAACGCCCGCGACGCGATGCCGGACGGCGGCAGTTTGTCGATCGGGACTTCGCAGGCCGACGGCGAGATCGCCATCACGATCGCCGACACCGGCGAAGGCATCGCCGACGACGCAATGCCGCACATCTTCGATCCGTTCTACTCGACCAAGCCCGCCGGCAAAGGCACCGGCCTCGGCCTCGCCGTATGCTACGGCATCGTCACCGCCCACGGCGGCCGCATCGACCTCGCCCCCAACCAACCAACCGGCAGCATCTTCACCGTCCTGCTGCCGGTGGATAGCGAAAATTAATATTTAAGGTTGAGATGACCTAATTGTTTGCGATCCGCTGCCGTCATTCGATCGAATTGCAGCGGTCGTGGAACGGTGCCGAAGTCGTGTAAATCTATTCAAGCTATGAATGATATTCATTCATCACGCAAACTACGAGACGCAAACTACGAACCATAATTTATTTGGAATTTGTGCCCTAAAGCGTGAGCCACCTGAAACTTAGCGGTACCGATTGAATGGCTATCTGCCGGGCAAACTACTTATTACAATTTGATTCCACCGTCGGCAGTTTGTCGAGCGTGGGCAATATTTCATCATCTAAGAGGTTCCCGAAAACCCTTCCGAACTCCATAGAATCTCAACTTCGCCGCCTTCAAAGGCGACTTTTTCATTTTACGGAGGCCGGAAAGATCTTCTTTTTCAACCTGCTTCGACCAGCCATCAATCGCTTGCCATGCCCTTCGGATCTGCTTCGGTGTGTTAAACCTGTGATCACCTGGCGATTGATTTTGCCAAACCAAATAAGCAGCATCTGCGAACCTTAAATCCTCAAAATAAATTGCGCTAATAAGGTAAAGGGCCGCAATCTCAATTGTCACGGCTCCATCCGGATTTACAGGATCAAGAATGATATCCCCTCTTGGATTTATCATCCGATCGCCGCGGTAAAAGTCACGATCGCCTTTCAGCTTCATCAAAAATGGGATCGATTCGCTTCCTCTCTTAAAGATCGCGTCAGTTGCAGACGAAGCGGTGTCAATATCGCGCGATTTTAGGCTGTCGATCAATACTTTCATCTCAGTTTTCGTTTTCGCCTGAGCGATCGACGTGTGAGCCAGAATCAACAACAAGAATGTGTAATATAAAAACACCTGACAGTTTTTTCTAATTTTGTTCATAATGCGACACTCCATTCTCTATTCCGGTTCCTTCCCGGGCGGTGGAGATGGAGGCAGTAGCGGTCGCCACCGACGCTCGGAGCCCGGCCCACTGCTCAAGCAGGTATCGGGCGACTAAGATCTTGTCGGCGGCACAGCCGCCTCCGGTGGATAATTTGAACAAGTCACGGTCGGGCCAGATCGCTCGCATGCGTCGGGCAGTAGCCCGAGTCTAAACGATCAAGCACACTTTCGTTACTCCCTCGGCGCCGGCTTAAAATAAGTTGCTGCTTTTCTCAAACGGTTCTTGGCCTCGACGGTTGGTGCTTTGGATGTGGCTTCGGTAAGGAAATTTATCGCCGCCGCCGGATCTTCACTAAAGTATGAGAACAACATAAAAACACCATTATTTGAGGCAATCGACCTTTCATCGTTTTGCTCAATAAGTCGAATTGTTTGCGGTAAAGCTCGCTTTCCAACGCGGACCAAAACGGCCACAGCGGGGTAGATATCATCTGGGCCTCGTGGATGACCCACCCCTTTCAAAACTATGCCCGGCATGCCGTTCACTTTTACATCACCCGTCGCAGCTTCATTTCGAACCGTAATATTATCAGCCAGGACGCTCAACGTACGATCATCGGCGATCTGTCCCTTTTCCGCCAATTCTTTCAACGCAAGAAGAAGTTGAACCCTTTCCGGGGCACCGTCACTCAGATTCTTCGACAGCAGGCGTTTTACGAGCTGTTTCTCCCGCGGAGTGGCTCGATCCTGCGCGAACCCGACGGTGGATAAAAACACTATGGCTACGGGGATTATTAAGGCTCGCAATGCTCCGAAAATTCGTTTTCTATACACCAATCTCATTTTCCAAGCCACTGAGGAGGCTATGCCTCCGACGATCTACGCTTACGCACTTGAATGCCAGCACACGTCGGGCAGTAGCCCGACTCTAAACGGGCGGGATCAGTCGGACCGCAACTTTTCACTCTATCACTTTTCCCTGTTTCTCCCGCGATAACCACACAGCCAGCAGAGGTCGTGTTGCACACATAGGACGTTGTACGATACACGACGGTATGGTAAGATACAGTTAACCTTCCCGACCGATCCCTCGATCAGGAGATCTTTGATAAGTAGAGCGCGGTAAGCTGTAAGCGATCAGCCTCAGAACCCGCTTCCGGGGCCTCCCACAGGACCGAACGCGGCGGACCGTGCCACTTTGTCGAGAGCACGCGAAAGGTGGAACGATTTCAGGGGTTAAACTGCTGCAGCCACGCGGGTTAACCCGTGCCACTTTGTACGCGAAGTAGAACGATTCTGACACCGCTCTGCGGTTCAACGGCGGTTTTCGACGACGCATCGCGGCCAGACGGAGTCGACCGTCTCAAATTGTAAAGAGCACGCGCAATGTGAGACGATTTGTGAGCACAACTATTGCAAACAGTTGGGTTAACCCGTCTCACTTTGGCGCGAGAATGAGACGATTTGAGACGCCTCTTCCGGCCAACAACGTCGCCGGAAACGGCGGGTGAGCCATTCGAGGCATCGATAATCGGGCGGTCGAACTCGGCAGAACGGTTTACCCGAGATTTTCCGCGTCCGTTTGTTGACACCGGCGGCGATTAGTAGCACTTTATTGAGTACATTCCGCACGAATTCAAAACTAAATAGGAGCGATAAATGAAGAAATTACTTCTCGGTATCCTTGCGGCCTGCCTGCTCGGCGTCGCCGCGAATGCCCAAGATAAGCCGATCGCGTATATCAACGCGAAGATAATCCCGATCGTCGGCCAGCCCATCGAACAAGGAACGCTCGTCGTCCAAAACGGCAAGATCATCGCGGTCGGCGACTCGAAAACGGTAAAACCGCCCGCGGACGCGACCGTCGTCGATGCCAAGGGCAAGGTCATTATGCCCGGCCTCGTCGATTCGCACAGCCACATCGGCGAAGGCTCGGGTGCCGACGGCTCGGCGCCGATCCAGCCCGACGTTCGGCTGCTTGACGGCCTGAATGTGCGTTCGTCGAGCCTCCAGCGGGCGCAGACGGGCGGCATCACTACCGTCAACGTTATGCCCGGCTCGGGCCACCTCGACAGCGGCCAGACGCTGTACCTGAAGCTCCGCGACGGTGCGACCAAGGTCGACGACCTGCTCATTTACGACAAAGACGGCAAGTATATGGGCGGGATCAAGTTCGCCAACGGCACCAACTCGATCCGTCCGGGCGGCGGCAATTTTCCCGGAACGCGTGCAAAATCAGCGGCGCTCGTCCGCGAGCAGTTCATCAAAGCTCAGGAATACCGCGAAAAGGTGAAAAAGGCTGCGGGCGACGCCACCAAACTCCCGCCTCGTGACCTCGCGATGGAGGCCCTCGTCGAGGTGCTCGACCGCAAACGCGTCATTCACTTTCACACCCATCGGGCCGACGACATCATGACCGTGCTCAGGCTGCAGAAGGAATTCGGTTTCCGCGTCGTGCTGCACCACGTTTCCGAGGCGTGGAAGGTCGCCGACGAGATCGCGAAGGCGAACGTGCCGTCGTCGATCATCTTCATCGATTCGCCGGGCGGCAAACTCGAGACGCTCGACCTCAAGGCCGAGAACGGAGCGGCGCTTGAAAAGGCCGGTGCACTGGTCGGATTCCACACGGACGACAGCATTACCGATTCGCGGTGGTTCCTTCGCTCGGCCGGAATGGCAGTTCGTGCCGGAATGTCCCGCGAAAAGGCTCTCTACGCCCTGACAATGGCGAACGCCATCATTCTCGACCTCGGCGACCGCGTCGGCTCGCTTGAGAAGGGCAAGGATGCCGACTTTATTGTGCTCTCGGGCGATCCGCTGAGCGTCTACACGCACGTTCTCGAGACTTGGGTCGAAGGCAAAAAGGTCTTTGACCGCTCGATCCCGGGCGATTATCTCGTTCAGGTCGGCGGCAACGGAGCCTCGAACGACCGTTCGGTCCACGACGACGACGAAGACGACAGCGACGGAGGTAACTAGAAGTGAATAACGAAAAACTGATAACTAATAACGAAAAACGGATGAAATATCTCCTGCTTGCCATTTTTGCTCTCGTCACCTGTCACCTGTCACTCGTCACCGCATTCGCTCAGATCGCGGTCAAGGGCGAGACGGTTTGGACGATGGCGGGCGACCCGATCACGAACGGCGTCGTGCTCATCAAGGACGGCAAGATCGAGGCGGTCGGCTCGGCTGACAAGATCACCATTCCGGCGAATTACCGCGTCATTTCGGCGAAGGTCGTCACGCCGGGGCTGATCGACGCCCATTCGGTCATCGGGCTCAACGGCTATATGAACCAGCCGCACGACCAGATGGCGCTTGAGACGAGCGGCCCGATCCAGCCGGAGCTGCGGGCGATCGACGCCTACAACGCCGACGAGATGCTGATCAAGTGGGTCCGCGAATTCGGCGTCACGACCATTCACACGGGCCATCAGCCCTCGGCGCTCGTTTCCGGGCAGACGATGATCGCCAAAACGTGGGGCAAGGACGTCGACGAAGCAACGTTAGTTCCGGAGGCGATGATCGCGGTCACCCTCGGCGATAACGCGACCGCAGGTCAAGGCAAATCGCCCGGCACACGTGCCAAGCAGATGGCGATGCTCCGCGGCGAATTGATCAAGGCGCAGGAGAACGTCAAAAAGAGCGATCCGCCAAAAGACCTCCGCTCGGTCGCGTGGATGAGCGTCATAAAACGCGAAATTCCGCTCCTGATCAACGCCAATAAGGCACAGGACATCGAGTCGGCACTGCGTTTGGCGAAGGAGTTCAACCTTAAGATCGTGCTCGACGGCGTCAGCGAAGCGCAGCTCGTTATGGCGGACATAAAGGCGTCGGGCTTTCCGGTTATCGTTCACCCGACGATGGCTCGTGCCGGCGGCGATACCGAATCGCTCTCGATGGAGGACGCCGCTAAGATCAAGGCTGCCGGAATTCCGGTCGCACTGCAGAGCGGCTACGAGGGCTATGTGCCGAAGACCCGTGTCGTGCTCTACGAAGCAGCGATGGCGGCACAGAACGGCCTCTCTCAACGTGACGCTCTTGCCCTGATCACGATCGACGCGGCGAAGATCCTTGGGCTCGACAACCGCATCGGCTCGCTCGCGGTCGGCAAGGACGCCGACATCGCGATGTACGACGGCGACCCGTTCGAGTGGGTCACCCACTGCACCGGCACGATCATTAACGGGCAGGTTGTGAGCGACGTAGTGAGATAATATGGCCACAAAAACTCACAAATTAACAAAGGGTCCTGCTAAGTCAGGACCTTTCTTTTTCTGCAAAGATCATGGTTTTTCCGTCAGCGAAAAAAAAGGTGCCCGAAAGCTTCGTCCGACGTTGACAAAATTTCAGTTCGGCTCCATTTTGAACCTTGAATTTACTTCGCCGGATGGTTCGCCGGCTAAACTTCACGATAGAAACATAAGGTCAAAATATGAAAACCAGATCCGTGACATTTTTCGCTGTTTTACTTCTTGCAGTGCTTCCAACACTCGTTCCGGCCCAGGGCCCCGAGCCAGCCGAATGGACGCTGATGTTTTATATGGACTGCGACAATAACCTCGAGGCTCCGCAGCTCGAGGACCTCGAAGAAATGATGGCTGTCGGCAGCACCGCCAAGGTCAACCTGATCGCCCTCGTTGACCGCAATCCGAAGGGCGAAAGTCCGGAGGAACGCGGTTACACCAATCGCGGCGTCGGCGGACTCAAGAACTGGACGACGGCAAAATATCTGGTGATAGAAAAGGGCAAGCTCCGCGAAATGGCCGACTGGGGCGAGGTAAACATGGGCGACCCGGCAAACCTGAAAAAGTTTCTCGATTCGACCATCGCACAGTTTCCGGCAAAACGGTATGGGCTGATCTTTGGCGACCACGGCGCCGGATGGCCGGGAATCCTGAGTGATGAGAGTGCCGACGGCGACAGTATCGATATGACCGAGATGCCCGTTGTGCTAAAGGACCTTTCGGCAAAGATCGGCAAACTCGACCTGATCGGCTTTGACGCGTGTCTGATGGGAAATTTTGAGGTAGCGAGGACGGTCGCCCCATTTGCCAAAACGATGGTCGCCTCCGAAGAACTTGAGCCCGGAAATGGCTGGAACTATACGCCGCTGATGACTAAGCTCGCCCAAAACCCCGAAATGGACGGTTTTGCCCTCGGTAAGACGATCGTCGATACGTATCGCGACTACTATTTCGCTCCCGCTGAACGTGATCACAACGGCTACATCACACTGAGTGTCATCGACCTGTCGAAGATAGACGCCCTGGCAAATGCGATCAGTTCGCTCGCGGTCGCGAACCAGGGCGTTGTCCAATCGGGCGGACGACCGGCGGTCATAAAGGTCGCCCAGGCCAGGGCTCGGGCCGATGAATTCGGCAAAAGCGGTGAGGACTCGGCAAATAACTTTGACATCGTAAACTTTGCGGAGAATGTCCGCGGCCAATCACCGGAAACGGCAAAAGCGGCCGATGCGGTCATTGCTGCGGTCAAGGCCGCCGTCGTTTACAAGGTTATGGGACCCACGCATGCCCGTGCGAACGGCCTCTCGATATATTTCCCGCCGAAAAAGGACATCCTGCTTGGATCGGGCTATGACAAAAATCCGTTTTTCAATTCGTTCAGGTGGCCACAGCTACTCGGGCAGGTTTTTGGTTTGCTTAGCGCAGATTCGCAGCCGCCGAAGGTTGAGGACGTGGCGACGACCAACAACAATATCGGAAAGGACGATGTTGTTCAGGTGACTGCCAAGGTTGACGCGGACGATGTCGACGAAGCGACCTTTGTCCTCGCCCGAAATGAAAAGGACCGGTCGATAATTATTGGTGCCGTACCGACGTCTCCTGATGAAAAGGGCATCCTACACGAGACGTGGGACGGCAGCTGGTTTACCATCGGCGACGGAAAGAACAGCCAAATATGCCCGATCACCGGATTCGAGGAACTTGAGGAGAGCAAAGATGAGTATGTCGTTGAGGTGCCGGCACAGATCCGGTACCACGGCGGCAAGGCATGGCGCGATATCACACTCTATTTCCTGTTGGACTTCAAGGACGAGGACGCGCAGGGCAAGTTCGTCTCGGCATACGAATTCGTCAAGGGCAACCCTCGTGAGATCGATCTAGAGGTGGGTGACGACATTCGGCCTGTCTATGTTGCGGTGGATGATAACGGCAATATGTCCGAGATCGCATCTGCCGACCCGGCGGACCTGCTTCACATCGGCGAGGACAACGACCTGCTGATCGGTAACGAGGATGTTCCGGCCGGTGAATACTCGGTCGGATTCCTGGTCACCGACTATGCGGGAAATACGACCGACAAGTTCGTCGATGTCACGCTCCAGTAGATTGGCGTTGCAAGACGCGGTGGCGGCCACCGAGATCTTTTCATCTCAGAATTAGTTCGAATATTCGCAAAAAAGATGAAAATTGTGGTCATCAAAATGTTAGTAGTCAGAACGTTTAGGAGAACAATATGGACGTAATCAAATCCTTATTCGACCTTGTTGCCGATCTGCGACCGTCGACGATCGAATTCGTCACCAGTGGCGGCGCAGAGGCGACCGGTGGCGAAGCGGTCACGGCAGGTGTGACAGTTCAGGGCATTCAGCTAAAGGACAATCGTATCGGCAAGACAAAGTGGCTTACGTTTTGGGGTGCTGGAGCCGGCGTCGGGCTCGGAACACCGATCGGCGGCAGCATGAGTACGCCGGACTTTCCTTCGTTCGGTAGTAAGGTCCTTCGCGGGTCGACGAGTTGGGGCACGCTCGAGCTGACCGACCTGATCGGAGGCCTCGGCCAGATCTGGGCGTTCGGCGCGGGAGCGGGGGCAGGTGTAAGCGGATCGCTCATTTTCTTCAATTCGATGGTACCGCCCCCACTGCCGCCGGTCGTTTTCAAGGCCGCTCTGTGGGTCGAAGGCATCACGATAGCCAGCCCGGGCATCGGCTGCATGGGCTACGCGGGGATCTGGACGCTCGAGGACTGACCGCAAAGTTTCGTTGGGCATTCACCGGCTTCAGCCAAATGTTAGGCTAAAGCTGGAATTCAAGTCATGTCGCTGTTAACGCTCTTACGAGCGCGGCCACTGATGCTTGGCAACTCCCGGACGCAAGCAAAATGTTCCCGCGTCAACAATTCCTTACCAAATCCATTCCGATGTGATATTTTGTGCCTATCACGCTTGGAAAACGTGATCTTCCGCTTATGAAATACTCTCGCAGAACTGCGTTTCTTTTCCTCACGATCGCTCTACTACTGTCCGCCGTGCAAACGGTTGCCGCCAAGGACACCTGGACCGAGGTCCGGTCGAAGAATTTCCTGCTGGTCGGGAACGCTTCGGAAAAGGACATCCGCAAGGTTGCCACGCGGCTCGAACAGTTTCGCGAGTCGTTCAGGCTGCTCTTCGCCAAGGTCAAGCTCTCGTCCTCGATCCCGACAAACGTTATCGTTTTTAAGAACGAAGGTGCGTACAAGAATTTCAAACCGAAGCGTGCCGACGGCAAGATCGACAATTTCATTGCCGGCTACTTTCAGCCGGGAGAGGACGTCAACTACATTACGCTTTCGATGGAGGGCGAGGATAGACAAACGTTCGCCGTCATCTTTCACGAATACGTCCATTCGATCCTCAACACAAATTTCGGCAAATCGACGATACCGCCGTGGTTCAACGAGGGTCTGGCGGAATATTATTCAACGCTTGAGGTTGTCGACGGGCAAAAGATCAAACTCGGCCTGCCGTTGAGCAGTCATCTTTCACTCCTGCAGGAACAGAGGCTGATTCCGCTCTCGCAGCTATTTGCCATCACAAACTTTCAGCTTCATCAGCAAGGCGACCATTCGCGAAATATCTTCTACGCCGAATCGTGGGCGCTGATACATTACCTGACGCACACCGACAAGGCCGACGAGCTAAACACTTTCTTCAACGCAATTATAAGAGGCACAGCTCCGGAGAAAGCTTTCCAGGACGTTTTCAAAACGACCTACGACAAGATGGAGGGCGAGCTGCGAAAGTATGTGGCGAAGAGCACGTTCAACTACTCAGAACTAACTCTTAAGAACAAGATGACGGTCGATTCGGACATGACCGCGACACAGATCGATGACGCCGACAGCAACGCCTACCTCGGCGACCTGCTTTATCACACGAACCGGGCGGATGACGCCGAGCCCTACCTGACAAACGCCCTTGCCGCCAAACCTGCGTCAAGCATGGCGAATACGGCGATGGGAATGGTCAAATTCAAGCAGCGGAAGTTCGCCGACGCGAGAAAATATCTCGAGACCGCGATCGCCGACGACGGCAAGAGCTACATTGCCTTTTACCGATACGCTTATCTGTTGAGCCGCGAGGGTCAGGACGAGTTCGGTATGATCGGTCCCCCGCCGACCGAATCGGTCGAGAAAATGAGAGCCGCCTTGGCGAAAGCCATCGAGCTGAATCCGTCGTTCACCGAGAGTTATGAGTTGCTCGCGTTCATTGATCTTGTCTCGCAATCGCACCTCGACGAGGCGGTCGACGGCCTTATGACCGCCCTAAAGTACCAGCCGGGCAACCAGCGTTACGCATTGCGGATCGCGGAGATCTACTCCTCGCAGAACAAGCTCGCCGATGCCGAGACGATCGCCAAAAAGATCTCCGAGACCACCGACGATGCCTCGACGAAAAGCCGTGCCGAAAGCCTGCTAAATAATATTTCGCAGCGGCGAATGTATGAAACGCAGGTCGAGGAACAGCGTAAGGCTACTGCTGAGCGGTTGGAGCGTGCCCAATCCGGAAACAATCAATGGGGCGACCCTGTCGATCCAAATGATCCGGACGGACTGATCCGCTCGATCAACGAAGCCTTGCGTAGGCCTGCACCTGAGGAAAAACGTGTTGTCGGGGTGATCCAAAAGATCGATTGCCGCCAGCGGCCGCTCGCCTACACCGTCAAAACGCCGGTCGAGACTTTCACGCTGACGTCTGTCGATTTTCAGGCTCTCGATGTCGGGGCATACGCCGCCGGAGCCGACCAGGCACAGATCGGATGTGAAGAGAACATCTCGCGGTTCAACGCTGTCATCACCTACAAGCCTCAATCACAGGCGAAAAGTTTGTCTCGCGGCGAGTTGGTCGCGGTCGAATTCGTCCCGGCGAACTTTCGCTTCTTGGACGCTCCGCCGCCGAGGCTTGTAAAGCGGAGCGAGGAGGATTTCAACGGTTCGTCGGTCACCGGGACAATGATGGAACCGCCGCCCGGCCGTACCGAAGAAGAAACCGCTATGCGCCGCCGGATGATGATGCAAGGTATCCGGAACGCCCTGCCGAAACCGGCCGCAGGGCAGAAGCAGGATATCGGATTCCTGGACAAAGTCGAATGTTCGAATAAAGGAATTTTCTTTGTGATCCGCACGACCGCGAAGACCTATCGGCTGCTGAATTCGTCACCGCAGTCGCTCCGTATTGGGGTCTTTTCGCCCGACCTGGCAGGAATGCAGTTTGGCTGTACGGTCAAGCCGATCGACGTGCCGGCGGTGTTCAATTACGTGGTCAAACCGGACGCCAAACTCAAATCCGACGGCGAGATCGTCGCCCTAACCTTCGTCCCGAAGGGATTTACGCTCGAACAATAAGGTCCTCTCGGATTCGGCTACTTCGCTTCGTCGATCATTTTGATCGTGCTTGTCTCGACCTCTTTGGCGATTTCCTTTAGCTCCTCGCTATCCGATAGAGATGCGAGCATCTCGCCGGGCTCGATCATGCCGAGTTTGGTCTCGCCCTTTTCGGTGTAGACCGAGATGCGGCACGGCAACGCCATATTAAGACGCATGTCCGTCGAAAGGACCTTGGACGCCTGAGCGGGATTACAAACCTCGAAAACCTTGCACTCCTCGACAAAATCAATTCCCTTGCCCCGTAGCGTCGCCCCGAGATCGTGTACGTGCAGGACGCCAAAACCGTTATTTTTGACCGCAGCGTCAAGGTCAGCCGCGGCCGACTCAAAAGATTTGGTGCTATCTACAATGTAATACATATTTATCCTCGATAGCTCCAGTTTACACCTCCGGAGGCACAATAGCATCGGATCGCGACGGTCGACGATCCAACCGAACATGGCCATGAACGAAATTTACCAATTCCGACGGTGTATAAGGGCGGATTGCTTTCGCGGTTGGCCCGTCGCTGTGTTAATCTTTTCGGCGTTATCTCCCGATAAACTCAACGGAAAAATAAATATATGCTCGCAACATTTCTCTTGCCGTTCTTTCTCTTTTTTCAGGGTGCCCCGCCGCAAATGATGCCGACGCCGAAGCCGACGGAAGCCGCAAAACCGGCGGAAACACCAAAGCCCGCCGAGATCAAGGAAGAGCCACCCTCGGTCACGAAACACTCAATTAAGATAGGTGCTAAACAGATCAATTACACGGTCACGACCGGCTTTGTGAACCTCAAGAATGCCGTCTCGGGCGATACTGAGGCACGCATTTTCTACATGGCGTACACAATGGACAATGCCCCGGCAGGGCGTCCGTTGATGTTCTCGTTCAATGGCGGGCCGGGATCCGCGAGCGTCTGGCTCCATTTGGGTGCTCTCGGCCCACGACGGATAAAGATGCTCGATAACGGTATGCTGCCGCCTCCGCCGTACGAAATGGAGGACAATCAGTCGACCTGGCTGGCGGACACGGACCTCGTGTTCATCGACCCGGTCGGAACGGGCTATTCGCGGGCCGCAAAACCGGATCTGGCGAGCAAATTCTTCGGCGTTAACGGCGATATCGAATCTGTCGGGCAATTTATCCGCGTCTACCTCGGCCGCAGCGAGCGTTGGATGTCACCGCTCTTTTTGGTCGGTGAGTCATATGGCACGACGCGGGCTTCGGGGCTGTCGAACTGGCTCTTCGACCACGGCATCGCGCTAAATGGGATCGTACTGATCTCAACCGTGATGAATTTTGAGACGATCCGCTTCGCGAATAACAACGATCTTCCGCTCGTCCTGATGCTGCCAAGTTACGCGACGACCGCGTGGTATCACAAACGGCTCTCTCCCGCGATGCAGGCAAAGTCAGTCGAGCAAATTGCGCAGGAGGCACGTCAATTTGCCGCTAACGAATATATGCCGGCAATGCTGCGGATCAGCGATCTCTCCGCGGCTGAACAGAACGCATTGGCCGAAAAATTCAGCTCGCTGACCGGGCTCAGCAAGGATTATGTGATCAGGGCAAATTTTCGCGTAGATCTCGACCGATATATGAAAGAGCTACTTCGATCTGATCGCCGCACTTCCGGACGTCTTGACAGCCGTTTTACGGGAATCGACCGCGACGCCGCCGGCGAAGGCCCGGACGGCGACCCGAGCATGAACGCCATCCGCCCGCCTTACACCGCGGCATTCAATCAATACGTCCGCACCGAACTCGGCTACAAGACCGACACCGAATATTACATTCTCGGCGGCGGCATCACGAGCCCTTGGAATTGGAACGTTTCGAACGGCTACGCTGACACGAGCATCCCGATGAAGGACGCGATGGCGAAGAATCCGTATATGAAGATCATGATCGCATGCGGCTACTACGACATGGCGACGCCGTTTTACGCTGCAGAATACACCGTGTCGGCGATGAACCTCGACCCGAGCCTGAAGAAGAACATTTCGTTCGACTATTACGAGGCCGGGCACATGATGTACATCGAGAAAAACTCGCTCAAAAAGCTTCACGACGATGCTGCGGGATTTATTGCGAACGCGGTGCGTAAGTGAACAGGTTTGTTCATAGCGTTTTCCGGCTCAAATTGCCATGATGAAGAATTCCTAGTGGAGAAATATAACTAAATGAGATCATTTTTACGTTTGACTGCCATCGCCGCAGTCATTTTGTCGATCGGCATGACGGCCGCATCGGCACAAAAAACTAGGCCGAAAGCGGCTGCTTCCAAAACGCCGGATTATGCCATCACGTCGATCGAGGTGATGTCCTACAGCTCGACGACGGGTAAGCTTGAAAACGTTTTCCCTGAGGGCGGCGAGCCCAAGTCGTTCTTTAACGACCTCGATACTTCACTTTTTATATGGGTTTTCGTCCAGGGCGAAAAAGGTACGTTTGAGGCCGGACGAATGGCGAATGTTGTGGTGACCGCGGGCAAAAAGGTGGTCGCGTCCAGGAACGTGCAGATCGGGATCCCGAACGAGGACGGGTTCTATATCGTCCCGGTTTTCGTATACGGCCCGCTCTGCAGCGAGGTGACGATCACCGCGAAACTGACCGGACAGAAGACGTCCACGCCGACAACCGTCAAAGTGCCTTTTCTTTGCGGCGAGTGACCCGGACTAGAAGCTGACCCTGACCGCGCTCGGGTAGTCAAACCTGAGCACGGATTCCTGTCTGAATTTCTTAACGTAGGCACGGCGGATCTCCTCGATCTTGCGGCGGCCGGCAGTGCGTTTTCGGGCAGGGTAAAAGAAAAGCAGAACCTCGCTCGGTTCCCTATCGATAGTGCCGTTCGCTTCGCGATATTGTCCCGTCGCCTTTAGGATCGTAAAACCGTCCGGAAACCGCGGCGTTACGACCTCCGCAAGAAATTTGTCCCATTCGTCTTCCGTGACCATCCCGCCGCCCGGGATCGAACGGCCGAAATATAATTCTGTGCGGTAATAGCTGTCGGCTAAGGTCGTAGAATAAGAGAGCTGCGTCGTCTCGAATGTCATCGCAGCCGACGGCAAGGAAATTACGCCCGATAGTATCAGAGCCGCAATTGCTAGCTTTATCTTCATATCGTTAATGGGTGGTATCGCCCGAGATCAGTTTGATCGCGTGTTGCAAGACGGGCCGAATAACGTCGAAGCACTCAGCGACGCCCTTGGGCGAGCCCGGGAAATTGATAATAAGCGTGTTGCCGCGGATACCGCAGACTGCCCGCGAAAGCATTGCGGTCGGAGTTTTGGGAGCGGTTTCACGGCGCATCGCTTCGGCAATACCGGGCGCTTCGCGCTCGATGACGGCACGCGTCGCCTCGGGCGCATTGTCCCGCGGCCCAAAACCCGTGCCGCCGGTCGAGATGATGAGGTTGATGCCGTCCCGATCCGCAAGCGAGCAGAGAGTATCGGTCAGCCTTTTAAGGTCGTCGGTGACGATCAACCGTTCGGCAATCACGGCCCCGAAATCGGTCAGCAATTCGACTAGACGGTCGCCCGAGACATCATCAGCCAAATGACGCGTATCGCTAACGGTGACTATCGCTGCTATTATCAAAGGCATAATAATTTGTCGCCTACTCTAAATCTACGTGGCCCTCTAGCTTAATCTATATGTTGCCAATACCGTTTTCTATCAGTTGCCACTGTTCTAGCTAGCGGCTTATTTAGATTCTCCTCTTTCCATATTTCCCTGATTCTCGTGCGCCGCCATGCTATTAAACTCCTCAAAGGTCCACCAGCGTTTGTCGATAATCGCCGGCTCAGATGACAACAAATCGTCAACCGCTCGCTGCAGAGCCCCGACTCGCACTGTCGTATCTATTCGCCCAAAAATCAAGAACTTTCGAATCGTCGGCATATGTGGTTCGATGAAACACAGAAAGCCATCGGGATATTCTTCGTAGTTGCCGCAACCGATCCATAGCTTGAATGATTCATTTTCGATAGGAATCATCCAACCCCAATCTTCCGCGATCGGAGTTTGGGGGCAAAATCCCTTTTCCCTTAAGCCACGAACGAGAAAGTCAGCGAGCCGCTTTCCGTATCGACCCGGGTTTATGTCGTTCTCTTCGCCGTCGTATGGAGGAAATATATCAGATCGAAATTCAACATATGTTTTCATAGTGCAATTAGGTCTCCTTAATTACGCCGCGGTAGCCTCGATCGCGTCGAGTTGCTGTTGGCGGCGGCCGTAAAGCACGCTCATTGCGACGCCGCAGACAACTAAAAGCATACCGAGGACCGCCATTATTCCTTGCGCTTCGCCAAATACGACCCAGCCGATCGCGACCGCGTACACCAGCCCGGTGTAGTTGACGATGGCGACGCCGGCGATGCGTTCGCGTTGGAGGGCATTCGTTAAAAAGATCTGCCCGAGCTGTGAAAACACGCCGATCAGAAACAGGAAAACCCAGTCCCAACCCTGCGGTGTCTCCCACGCAAGCGCCAGGCTGAGCGTTCCGACGACCGCTCCGACAAGCTGAAAATGCAGCACGACGGTCAGCGGATGCTCCTTGCCGCGGAGGCTCCGCACCAGATTGTACGCCACGCCGGAGCAAAACGCCGAGAGCACACCGAACGCCATATAGAGCGGCGAGATGCGTTCGTCGACCTGCTCGATCAGCAATACGCCGCTGAACGCGATCGCGTAGAATATCCACTGCAGCGGCTTAACGCTCTCGCTCAGAATAAAGATCGCGATCGTCGCGGTGAATATCGGTGACAGGTACTGGATCGTCTGTGCCGATGCGAGCGGCATTTGCTGGAGCGTCAGAAAGAAGAAAAACAATGCCGTCGTGCCGAAAACGCCGCGTAAGAGCAGCATCGTGTGGTTCGACCCGATGAGGCTCGCCTTCGCCCTTCGGAGCCCGATGACGCACAGCACCGTCGCCACGGTGCATCGGAAAAACACCGTTTCCATCGCCGGAATGTGGGCCACCGCCTTTACGCAGGCATTCGCGAGAAAAAAGAAGAACGTCGACAGGAACATCGAACGCACGCCGGGAGTCAAAATTGCGGATGAATCGGCCAAACGAAGAGGTTAGTTTTTCTGACTTTTATTTGCAACCGCAGTCGTCTTTGCCGCAGCCGGGCTTAGGCGAGAATGCATGCCGTTTGCGGAGCAGTGTCACGCCGGCGTAGACAACCGCGGCCGCAATAATGAAGATGACGAATGCAAGCTGCATAGTAGTTAACTAATAACTTAGAACTAGGAACTGATGACTGAACCAATTCTGACCACTGACCACTCCGTTGTCAGCTATTAGTTATTAATTTTCAGTTACCAGTTCTCACCCATACCCAAGTGCCCTGCCCACCTGAAATGTTATCAGGGCTGCAACGTACGCGAAACCAGTCATGTAGACGAGCATAAATAGCGGCCAAGTCCATGAATTGGTCTCGCGGCGGACGACGGCGAGCGTCGACATACACTGCATCGCGAGCACAAAGAATACCATTAATGTTAACGCTGTAAGAGGCGTCCACGCCTGTTTGCCGTCATCGGTCTTGGCATTGCGGACCGCCGATATCAGCGTCCGCGACTGGGCGTCCTCGTCCTTGCCCACGTTGTAAATGATGCTCAATGTCGAAACCAGCACCTCGCGGGCGGCAAAGCTCGCGATAAGCGCTACGCCGATCTTCCAGTCGAAGCCAAGCGGGCGAATTACCGGCTCGAGCACGTGACCGAGCTGCCCGGCAAAACTGTGTTTCAGCTGCTCCGACTCCGGCAGCGGAGCAGGATCGTCCGCAGATGAATTGTCGGCAGTGCCAGTGTTTGCGGCCACAGTCTGTTGAGTGTCGATCACCGGTTTCTGAATGCTCCGCGGGAAATACATTAGCGCCCAGAGGATGATCGAGATCGCCAGGATGACGGTACCGGCCCTTTTCAGGAAGAGCCACGCCCGGATCATCATATTTTGGAACACTGTCCGCAGATTCGGCAGGCGGTATGGCGGCAGTTCCATCAGGAACGGCGGCGGCGGAGCCTTCAGCACCGTGCGTTTGAGCAGGAACGCGACAACGATCGCCGCTGCGATGCCGATCGCGTACATCGCGAGCATCAGGACGGCCCCGAGCGATACGAATCCCAGCACAGTCCTTCCCGCAAAAAACGACGCGATCATCAGCGTGTACACCGGCAGACGCGCCGAACAACTCATAAAAGGTGCGATAAGGATCGTCGCAAAACGGTCGCGGCGGCTCTCGATCGTCCGGGTCGCCATTATGCCGGGGATGGCGCAGGCAAAGCTCGATATGAGCGGCAGGAACGCCTTGCCGTGGAGCCCGACGCGCGACATAAGCTTGTCCATCAGGAAAGCAGCCCGCGACATATATCCGCTGTCCTCAAGCAGCGAAATGAACAGGAAGAGCAGCAAAATTTGCGGCAAAAACACGACCACGCCACCGACGCCGGCAATAATTCCGTCAGCAAGCAGGTCCGCAAGCATTCCCGGCGGCATCTCCGCCTTTACAAAATCACCGAACGCACCAAACCCTTTTTCCAAAAGATCCATCGGCAGGCTCGCCCACGAGAATATCGCCTGGAAAACAAGCAGCAGAACGGCGACCAGAATGACGAGGCCGAAAAAGCGGTGCGTCAGCACACGATCGATCCGCTCGGAGAAATTGTGCTGTTTCTGGTCGCTGTGCCAGGTCGATTCCTGCACGGCGTTGGCGATGAACTTATATCGGGCAAATATCTTGCGGTGTGTGCTCGGGTTCTCGTCCTCGAGCTCCCCGAACTGCGGAACCTCGGGGACCGTGCCGATCACCTCGGCGACCTTTTTGGCGAGAGCTTCTTTACCGCGGCCTGTCTTAGCGTTGACGGCGACTACCGGGCATTTGAGCAAGGCGGCGAGCATCTCGACGTCGATCTCGTGCTCCTGTTTTTCGTAAACGTCGATCATCGTCAAGGCGATGACGACCGGAGTGCCAAATTCGAAGATCTGCGTTACGAGATAGAGATTGCGTTCGAGATTGGTCGCGTCGACAACCGCAACGATGACGTCGGGTTTGGGCACGCCCTCCAGCGAACCGGTAATGATCTCGCGGGCGATCTGCTCGTCGAGCGACGTCGCGTCCAGGCTGTAGAGGCCAGGCAGGTCGATCAGATCGGCAACGCCCGTGGGCAGTTTCCAGTGCCCCTCTTTGCGTTCGATGGTGACGCCGGGATAATTGGCGACCTTTTGCTTGAGTCCCGTCAGCGAATTGAAAAGTGTGGTCTTGCCGG
This sequence comes from Acidobacteriota bacterium, assembly GCA_029781855.1. GTDB lineage: Bacteria > Acidobacteriota > Blastocatellia > Pyrinomonadales > Pyrinomonadaceae > OLB17. The sequence goes on from JAKOVX010000007.1 coordinate 88,728, forward strand.
CGTTGGGGTTGCCGGCTAGCGCGATCGTGATCGCTCTGGAGGGTGCGGTGTCCACGTTATCGCCTTTCCTTGCGGCTAAACTGCCACCTCGATCGATGCTGCCTCGTTCCGACGCATCGCAAGACTGTAGCCGCGGACGCGAATTTCGAGCGGATCGCCAAACGGAGCCGTGCGGACGACGGTGAGTTCAATGCCGGGAATGACACCCATTTCGAGCAAACGGCGGGTGATCGCGGAATCGCCGCTGACGCGGACGACCCGGGCGGACGTTCCGAACGGCAGATCGGTCAGCTGCATCGTTCTCGGTATTAGTATTTCGTTGACCATATATTTTACGCGCCGATCCAACACCTGAACTATATCCTAATTGAAAATGATTTTCAATTAGAAAGGCATAATATTCACCGATCCAAAGAAAAAATTCCTTTCACTAGTGATCTGTGAGGATATTTGTGACCAGATTGAGGTCCGCCTGGTAGCCGCCGATAGAGAAACGAAGCGGAATTCTGCGTTCGTCGGTGCTGAGCCAGACCTTGATGGCGAGCTTGTCGAGTTCGGCGTTGCCGGTGTTGATCGTGATGAGTTGGGCGTTGACCTTTTCGCCTCGAATGGAGATGTCCGCGGGATTCGACGGCCGAAGCGTGAAAATGTATGGACGATCATTCCAGAGCACGGCGACGCGCGTATCGTTGACCGGATTCCCAGGGTCCTTGCTTGGCCGCAGGTTAAACGATCGCATCGCGTAGATCAGCGAGAGCATCGTGTGCGTGCCTACCGGGGCTTCAACGGAGTTTGCCCCGCCGAACGCGATCGCACCGGTTCTCGGGTCGAAAATTGCGGTCTGGCTCAAACGGGCAAGTGGGCCCGTGAATTTGATCTGCGACTCGATCGGAGCCAGCGTTTCCGGAACGACATAGGTCATCATCGAATCGCCGAGAGCGAAAATAGTATTTCCCTGATCGATGCCGGTAACCGTCGCCGTCAGCCTGAGGGCGTCCCGCGACTTGAACATCTTTCGCTCGGCAGCAGCCATTCTCAGCGTCGCGACCGGTTTTCCGCCAAATGTCACGGAATATTCGGATGTCTCGCCGAGAGCGAACGAAAGTTCAGGCAGAAGCGGCTGATTTTCGACGTACGGCGCCGGCGTCGCCACTGGTTTCGGCGTTTGGACCGGCACGGGGGTTTTCGCGGGTGTCGGCGTCGGGGACGGCTCGAGTGCGGGCACGACATTCTCTACCGACGTAAGTTCGACCCGGTAATTGCCGCGAGCGGTCTTGAACCTGATCAGCAGCGGCAGGCGGGCGTCGTCGGCGCCGAAATAGATAGTGAGATCCTTGACGCCGCGGCTGTCGAAATACGACCCTGTGACCGTCGATACGGTCGTGTCGAACGCGCCCATCTCGGTCTTGATCTTCTGGCTTTTTCCGGTTTGTGCAGTGAGAATTGACGTTTCGCCGTCCTCGAAGATCGGAAAGCTCCCAATCCCGCCGTTGCTGCGGATCATGTAGAACGCGGTTAGAAGTTCGAAATTGGTCGTCGGCGTCGTCAGGTAATCGTTCGTCGTTTTCTTAGGCAAGACACCGTCAAACTGCGTTCGGTCAACGAAAAGCGGCAGGCCGCTTTCGGGATCGGCATAAACAGTGCGAGTCTCGTCGATCAACGAAAACGCCGCACTGACGAGCCGAAACGTCTTCAATTTTCCTTGAACCTCGATAACGTCCTTTCCGCTGAGTTTGCCGCGTGACAAGACGCTCGTCTCGAGAAACGCTACGTCCTTGATATTTTCGAACGACACCGAATACGACAGCCGCTCGCCGACCTTAAACGGCGGATTCCGCACGGTCGCAGCATCGGTCTGAGCAAATAAGCTGCCCGCAAAAACCGCCATCATCACGAGAACGGCAGATACGATAACCGCACGGGTGGCAAGTCGGCCGGTCGATTTTGCTATCGATAAGTTCGTGTGGAGAGGTGTCATCATTCGAAATAACATCAATTTCCGTTCAGCATCTGCTCGACCGCAGCGATCCGGTCATACGCACGTATGATGGGACGCCCTACGACTACGTAGTCCGACCCGGCTACGACGGCACCGGCAAATGTCATTACACGCCGTTGGTCATCATTCGTTGCCGAAATTGGCCGGATTCCGGGCGTAACGATCAAAAAGTCATTATTCCCTATCGTTTTACGGATCAATTCTACCTCGAGCGGTGACGCGACGACGCCGTCAAGTCCGGAGCTTTCCGCCAGCTGTGCAAGTGCAGCGACCTGAGCTTCCACTTCCCTTTCGATGCCGGTTTCGGCAAGTGTGGTTCGATCGGAACTGGTCAATACGGTAACGGCGATCAGCTTCGGCGGCGTCAAATGTTCCTTTTTGCATGCCTCGTCGACCGCTTCGCGGGTCCGTTCCATCATTTCGCGTCCACCAACGGCGTGGACGTTGAGCATCCAGACTCCGAGCCGTGCGGCCTCGACGGCGGCCGAGGCGACGGTGTTCGGGATGTCGTGAAATTTGAGATCAAGGAAGACCTTGTCCCCGGCGGCTGTCAACTCCCGGACGAATTCCGGCCCGGCGGCGGTGAAAAGCTGCATCCCGACCTTGAACGCACCGACGTGATCGCGAAGTTCTTCGACAAGCCCGCTGGCCACGGCAGCGGTCGGCACGTCGAGAGCGATGATGAGTCTCTGTCGGGGTTCGATGGCCTGATCCAGGGCCGCGGAAGCGTTTTCCATCATCTGAGAACTAATCGAGGTCGAGCGGGTTCTTGAACGGGACACCGCTATCGGTGTCGGCACGTTTCAGGGCTTCTTCAAACTTCTCGGCAAGGATCCGTTCGCGATCCTTTTGCGAAGACATTTCCTGGGCGAAAAGCTGTTCGCGAAGCTCTTTTTTCTTATTCAGGTCGCCTTTAAGGTCCTCGAACGAGCCGAGAACCTTCTTTTTTTCTTCGTGGGCGATGATCGCGCCGGTCGACCCGTCGATCGTCAGGGCGGCCTCGCAGCAGGGGCAAATTACGGTGATTCTCTCCATCTCAGCTCCGATTGTACAACAACTATTGATTTGCCTTTGCCTTTTTCAATTCTTCTTTCTTTTTCATATCTTCTATGTCCTTTTCAGTAAGTTTTGGCGGAGGCGGGGGCTTGATGCCGGCAAGGTCCTTGAATGTCGAGATCGGTACGCTGGTCATCATCTTGATCTTGCTCGGGTCGACCGCGACGGTCCGGCCCGATTTCAGAAAGATATTGACGGTCTGCGTCCGGCCGTCCGACACGCGCACGACCTTTGAAATGTCCTTGTCGCCGGTAAAGGTACGCGTTTCGATAAAACTGCCGTCCTTACCCATCGTGGTCGAAACTGATGAATTATCCGGTGCCGGAACACTCGGAGCCGGGCCAACCGTGCCGCCCGGCACCTCAACAATTCGGCGGCGATTGGCCATTTCGATATTTCCCGCGGGCGGGCCGTTAGGGTCCAAAACCGGTCCGTTCGCAGGACCGGTGATGCCGGGGATCTGCTGTTCTGAGATCGTATTTGCCGGCACCTCCATGCTGTTGCCGGCCACGTTCGAATTGCCGCCCGCGTTGGTTTTCGGCACGGAATTTGAGTTTGGCTGCGGAGTCGAACCACAGCCCGTCAATACTGCAGAAATGACAATTGCGATCGAAATACTTAATACCTTGTTCATCATTTTTGTAAAGCCAGCATTTCCGTCAACCGAGCCTTAACGGAATACCATTCGGAATCAATGATACTGAAATATACCGAATCCCGAAAACGTCCGCTCGCGGTGATCATGTGATTTCGGAAAATTCCCTCCTCGCGGGCACCGATCCGGGCGATCGCGGTGCGTGACTTTTCGTTCAGCGAGTCAGTTTTTAATTCGACGCGTATGCAGTTCCACGTTTCGAAGGCGTGGGTGAGCATCAGCAGTTTTGCTTCGGTGTTGACGGCGGTCCGCTGCCAACGCGGATTGATCCACGTCCAACCGATCTCGGCACGGCGATGGGCGGTGTCGATATTGCCGAAGCGCGTCGAGCCGACGATCGTATTAGTCGATGCCTCGATCGTAACGAACGGCAACGCAACGCCGCGGTCACCGTCGGTGAGGGCCGTTTCGACGTATGACCTAAGTTCAACCTCGTTCGTGATCTGCACGGGCGTCCATCGCCAAAGCGACTCTTCGAGTCCGACCTCGCGGATCGCCGGAAAATGATCGAGCGTGAGCGGTTCGAGCCTTACGTGTTTGCCCGAAAGGGTTACCGGTTCAACAATCATAAGAAGATGTGAAAAAGCTAAAAAGTGAAAGAGTGAAAAAGTCCTGGCCAGATATCGTGCCGCTTTTTCACCCTTTCACTCTATCTTCTCTTTCACTTTAGAGCATTATACGTCGTAGTACATTGAGTATTCGAGCGGATGCGGACGCAGCCGAAGCGGCGTGATTTCGTTCTCACGTTTGTACTTGATCCAGCGTTCGATCATTGACGTGCTGAAAACATCGCCCTTGAGCAGGAAGTCGTGGTCGGCTTCGAGAGCGTTGAGCGATTCGTCGAGGCTGCCCGGCAGCGACGGAACGTTCTTCAACTCTTCCGGCGGAAGGTCGTAGATGTCCTTGTCAAGCGGAGCACCCGGATCGATGCGATTCTGGATGCCGTCAAGGCCGGCCATCAGCAGTGCGGCGAAGGTGATGTACGGGTTGCACGACGGATCGGGCGGGCGAAATTCCAGGCGCTTTGCCTTCGGCGACGTCGAAAACATCGGGATCCGAACGGCCGCCGAGCGGTTGCGGGCGGAATACGCGAGGTTGACCGGAGCCTCAAATCCCGGGACGAGACGCTTGTAGCTGTTCGTCGTCGGAGCAGCAAAACCGACCAGTGCCGGAGCATGCTTGAGCAGGCCGCCGATATAGAATTTCGCCATTTCCGAAAGTCCCGCATACTCGTCGCCGGCAAAGAGCGGATTGCCGTCTTTCCAGAGCGACTGGTGGCAATGCATTCCCGAACCGTTGTCGCCATACAGCGGTTTCGGCATAAAGGTCGCCGTCTTGCCTGCCGCGTGAGCCGTGTTTTTGACGACGTACTTGAATAGCATCAGGTTGTCGGCCGTGTGCAGCAAATTCGAAAATTTGAAATCGATCTCGCATTGTCCGGCGGTCGCGACTTCGTGGTGATGGCATTCGACATTGATGCCGACCTCGCCGAGGATGGTCGAGATCGAATTTCGGAGGTCCACCAGGGTGTCCTGCGGTGCGACAGGCACATAGCCCTCTTTCGCACGGATGTGATAGCCGTTGTTGCTCGAGTATTCGTCGCCTTCGCGGCCGGAGTTCCAGTGGCCCTCTTCGGAATTCACGAGGTAACCCGACGTGTGCTGGCCATTGTGGTAGCGAGCCTCGTCAAAAACAAAGAACTCGGCCTCGGGACCGAAAAACGCCGTGTCGGCGATGCCGGTAAATTTCAGGTAGCTCTCGGCACGTTGAGCGACCGAACGCGGGTCCAATCCGTATCCTTCCTTGGTGATCGGGTCGACGGCATTCGCGATCAGGCACAGGGTCGTATCTTCGGTGAACGGATCGATCCAGAAGCGGCTCGCATCGGGCACGAGGAGCATGTCGGATTCGTGGATCTGTGCCCAGCCACGCAAGCTGGACGCATCAAAACCGAATCCGTCCTCGAAGCTGTCTTCGGACAGCTGATCGATCGGAAACGTGAGATGGTGCCACGCTCCGATAAGGTCGGTGAACCGAACGGAAACGAACCTCGCTTCCTGGTCGGCGGCATAATTTAATACGTTTTTAGGATTCATTATTTCTCCTGATCAATATGTTGAATTTATTTTTTCGTCTAAATTGAGTTCGTTCGGGATATCAAGTTTCAGAGTTTAGAACACCTCGAACGGAGCGCAAAGGCAGAGCGGCGGGCGCTTTGAACTGAGGAAGATTTCCGACAAAAATGTAAGATTGCCCGTTGCGGGCGGATCGATTGAACTAGAATATGCTACCTTTGACGCCAGATACTAAGGATTGGTTTCGACTGGACGTCAATGCCTGTAAGTCTTCTGAACCTTTAGTTCCGACGGATCGTACATCAGAGATATGCCCGAGAAAATGTTTTGCCCACGATGCGGAAAGGCCTTTGACGAAGGCACGAGCTTTTGCCGGACCTGCGGACTCGAACTAAGCGGTGTAACAACTCTTGTCACCGGCGACGAGGCAAACGCTCCCGAATTCATCACCCGACCGAACGGCAAGTTGATGCGGGCGGGCATCGCCGTGTTCATATTCGGGACGGCCCTTGCATTGGTGACTGCCGCGGTCAAGGATCTCGGTCTGTTTCCGGAAAGCCTCGGCAAGATGGTTTTTCTATTTGTGGTGAGTATTGGGATGCTGCTGATCGGTTCGGGTTTCGTATTTCCGTCAAAGGTTTACAAGAAACGCCGCCGTGTGGAAAATCAGGATCCCGCTCCATCGATGAAGAACCTCGAGACCGCGCCGCTCGCCAATTCGCTTGAACCCGGAGACCCCTCGGCATCGGTCATCGACTTCCCCGCCGACAACCGCGAAAAGGCATTCGCCGAGCCGGGCAGCGTCACAGAACGGACAACGCGTAATTTGGAACAAAACTAAACGATCTCGCCGACGAGGTCGTATTCGTGGGCTTCGGTGATCTTTACGTTGTAGATCGCTCCCACCTTCGGGTCGAGGTCTTCGGGCATGTCGTTGATGAGGATGTAGCCGTCGATCTCCTGTGCCTGGCCCTCGAGGCGGCCCTGAAATAGGAGGTCGGATTCCTGCGAGAGGCCTTCGAACAGGACGCGGTAGGTGTTGCCGATCTTCGCTTTGTTGAGCTGTTTGCTGATCTTCGCCTGCTCTTTCATCAGGCGGTTGCGGCGTTTGACGGCGACTTTCGGGTCGACCTTGTTCGGCAGATCGTAGGCGGCAGTTCCTTCTTCGTCGGAGTAGGTGAAGACACCGACGTTGTCGAAACGGCAATTTTGCACGAACTTGATCAGCTCCTCAAAATCCTCGTCTGTCTCGCCTGGAAAGCCGGTAATGAAAGTCGTGCGGATCGCGATGCCGGGAACGGCTTCGCGGACGCGGGCGATGAGGCGTTCGAGCGATTCGCGCGTGCCGCCACGCTTCATCAATTTGAGCACGTTTCGCGAAGCGTGCTGTAGAGGCATATCCAGATACTTAACGGCCTTCGGCGTTTCGGCGATGGCGGAGAGAAAAGCGTCCGAAATATGCGTAGGAAACGCGTACATCGGGCGGATCCACTCGATGCCGTCGATCTCGCCAAGGGCACGGATCAACGCCGCTAGAGCGTCGACCTCGCCAAGGTCTTCGCCGTAGCGGGACGAGTCCTGGGCGATCAGAACGAGCTCTTTCACGCCGTCCTTTGCCAACTGTCGAGCCTCCTCAATGATCGACCCGAACCGCCGCGATCGAAAGCTCCCGCGCATCGACGGTATCGAGCAAAACGCGCACGGCCGGTCGCAGCCTTCGGCGATCTTAATGAACGCCGTATGGGCGTCAGTCGCACGCAACCGCGGCGTGTATTCGTCGTAAAGATACGTCGCGGATTTGTTGCCGATCGGCGAAATGGTGAGTTGTTTGGCGTCAAACTCGTCATCAGCCGCGTTCAGAATGTCGCCGACCTGCGAAGTGCCGATAAATGCATCGACCTCGGGCAGTTCCTTCATCAGGTCGTCGCGGTAACGCTCGACTAGGCAGCCGGCCACGATGACGCGCGTGGCATTGCCCTCAGATTTCCAACGGGTCGCCTCGAGAATGGCGTCGACCGATTCCTGTTTCGCAGATTCGATAAAACCGCATGTGTTGACGACGACCGTATCGGCCTCGTCGGCGTTATTCGTTATTTCGTAACCAGCCCCGGCAAGCTGGCCCATCATAACCTCGCTGTCAACGAGATTCTTCGGGCACCCAAGACTGACAAATCCTACTTTCTTCATTATTTCGTAAATGAAAATTTTAACATTTTCCAATTATTAAGGATATTCGGCGGCAACGCAGCTTGGGCCGGAAAGCCCAATATCCCAGCAATTTACGGTAATTGACTCGCTTAATGCGATGTGTTACGTTACCGTCATTCATTGGATGGTATTCACCTCATGCGTTATCTGAATTCCATTCAGAATGACGATCGTTAATGTAACGCGGCCCTTACCTCGGTAAGGTAATCCTTGTCGGACATCCACAGATGAATAGCCAGCGGCGGACTGCCCACATTTAAGTCTGTATGCTAAATCTCCCGGAACTCAGAATTATTAATTTGATCGGTCCGCTGTACCATGCCGCGGAGCAGGCTGATCCAGCGGCATGGGCACCGGTATATACCGAGATCGCGGATCTCGTATCATCGGAACGGGGAGCGTTGAACCTCTTTGTAAAAAACAAAGCCGAGTACAGCACTGTCACGGGGACATTTGACCCGGAATTTGACCAGGAATACGCCGCGCATTTCCACAACGTAAATCCGTTCAAGAATGTTGTCGAAAATATGAGATCAGGAGAGCGACTGAACCGCCAGGAACATCTCAAGGACGACGAATTTCGGCGAACCGAATTTTACCGGGACTATTACAGAAAATACAACTTTTTTCATTTCGAGCACCAGGTTTTTCTTGCGGAGCAAGGCATCGCCTGCGGCATATCCTTGACGCGCTCAGAATCACAGGGAAATTTCACGTCCGATGATTTAAGCGTCCTCGAACTCCTGACACCGCATCTGCAGCGTGCGTTTAAGCTGTACCTGAATCTCTCGGACGTGAAGCGGGAAAACGGAATTCTGAGCGAAACGCTTGACCACGTTCCGCGGTGCGTCGTTGTTGTCGATCGGGATAATAAACTTGTGTATACAAATCGCCGGGCTCAAAGATTGCTCGATCGAAAGGACGGCTTATTTATCGACAAAAGCGGCCGCCTGACAACGTCCGCACGAGATGACGGCCGTTCGTTCAAACAGGTCCTCGACAGTGTATATTTATCCTCAGCCGAACCCGAAGCCGCGCGGGGCGGGGCGATGCTGGTATCGCGCCCATCCGGACTTCGGCCACTGCAAGTACTTGCGACGCCGATAGTGGAGAGCCAGTTTCTAGTCGACCGTTCGGAAACGCTCGCGCTGCTCTTTATTTCTGATCCCGAAGAACTGCTGGAAACGGTCGACGAAGTACTGACCGAGATCTATCGGCTCACTCCGGCCGAAGCCCGGCTCGCGTCGATCCTCGCGGGCGGCAGCAGCCTGGAGGATGCGTGCGATCTGTTGGAAATACGGAAAAATACTGCAAGAACGCATCTCAAGCATATATTCGCCAAAACCGAAACGAACCGCCAAAGCGAATTGGTCAACCTCATACTTCGTGGGCCGGCCAGCATCCGCCAATCGAACAGTGGTGAATGACCTATTTTCCGCTCTCATCCGTTTGGGTGACGACTGATGCCAGGATCAGTGCGAGAATGTTTTTGTTATAGCGCTGTCCAGACTTTTTGAACGAAACACATAATTGGTCGATCATCATGGCCCGAGATGCATGGTTAAAGTACCCTGCAGGTCTTGATACGGTCGAATTTCGGTCGAAGTTGTAGCCAGCTATACGATCGGGTTGGAACGTAAGTAGAAAAATGGGGACCGATTCCGTGAAACTCCCTTTTTGATTGGTCCTGGTTCAGCAACGATGTGCCCTCGGCCGGCCTCGCTACCCACTTGTCGACGGGAGGTTCATCGCGAAGAAACGGAATTTCGTGCTATGCGGCCATGAGAATCTCAGAGTTCGAAATTCCGTTTCTTAGATGATTAGTGAACGTCTGGTCGCACGGTGTTCTCCGAACATTGGACGACGTACTTTTGAAATGATCGAACCGTAAGCCACTGTTCCCTGACTCGCGATCACAGCGGCCCGGTCCCAGATTCGATCAAGACTTTGTCAGTTACCGCATTGAGCACATTTGGAATACATGCGAATAAATTTGCAGCCGGTTTATCGTTTCGGAACGTTTCGGATCACGATCGTCCACGCTACACGACCGCACGAATAGCCTCATGTTTGGCTATTCGTTTCATCGATCAATTGAAATACACGTAGAGGCCTGAGGCTCTTTCGCCATTACCGATAGCACGTTCCGCTCCGGTTGGCCGAAACCTCCCCAGACCATCTACTATTTGGTTTCGTCCGCCAGGCCCGTGCAAAGTTCCCGCACGGCCTTCCACGGCCGATCCGTTTAGAGAAACAAGGAGAGGAGAACTCGTATGTCGTCGGTAATTAACCCCAATACTATCTTAGAATTGAATACTACTAATCGGACAAGAACTGACCTCGGAAGCCGGATATCGCGGTTGTCTTTATTGATCTCGTTATTTATCTCGATGATGCTGCTTATCGCGGCAAGCGTAAATGCCGCGACTGTTGTCGTTGACCCGTCAAACGTCCAAGGCTGGGCAGTTCAGACGGGAGCCTGTGCTGGTGTAAATACCTCCGGCGCACAGTACGTGACCGGACCTCCGACCGCTCCCGCCGGAGTGGGAAGCCTCAGGATGACCGTGGGTTCTAACGGCGACTCATACTACATATACAGGAATACTGCTTTTGACGGAGTGCTCGCCAGTCAACTAACCTCCCTGAGCTATGACACATTTGTAGCTACCTATGTGGACAGCCAGGCAATTGCAATAAATCTCAAGGTGGATACAGATAACGACGGAGTTTCCGATGACACTCTATGGTTTGAACCCGCTTACCAGGGTGCAGCGTATTTCCCTTCAAACCCTCAGGGGCCGCTGTCCGTGGGCATATGGCAGCACTGGAACGCACTAAACGGAGGATGGTACTCCGAAAACGGTGCCGGCGGATCCGGCCCTGGTTCTAACGTGAAATCCCTGGCGACGATCCTGGCCGACCTTCCGGTAGGTACAAAAATTGCTCCTTCTTCGATCGGAGGACTAGGCGGGTTAAGATTGTACTCAGGCTGTGGAGCGGGATCATGGGACAACTTTGACGGCAATGTTGACAATCTGATGGTCGGCGTAGCGGGCGTAACTACAACTTATGATTTCGATCCTGATCCGGTTGCTCCGGGAATAAACCAGGCGGTTTACAATTCGGTGCCGGCCGTTCTTGCACCAAGCTATCCGAGCCAGCCCTTCCAAGCACAGCAGACCAACGAATTCGGCGATTACGTACATATGGCCGGCAGCAGTCGTGTGCTTGACAGCGTCACCTTGACAATGGTCACGTGGGCGTACCAGTCCGAGGCGGGTAACGTCGCTTATTGTGCAGCCCATCCAAGCCGTTGTTCGGGTTCAGGTTGGACGCACGATTTCACACTTAATATCTACAATATCGGAAGTGGGACGGTCGGAACCAGATCGGTCGGGTCACTCATTGCTACTGTGACGCAGTCAAAAACCGTTCCTTGGCGTCCTGAACCTGGCGGTGGCTGCCCTGGCACGACATGGCTTGGCCCCGATTCAAATTGCTATAACGGCTATGCCTACAATGTTACGTTCGACATGAGCAGCTTGGCGGCAACCTTACCTAATGACGTAGTGGTAGGGATCGTTTACAACACTCAAACTTATGGACCGGCACCGATGGGCGAAGTCGGCCCGTTCAATTCTTTGAATGTTGGCACGCAGCCCGGTCCGGCTTCCATTGGGACTGACGACAATATCGACAGCGTTTTTTGGAACACCAATACGGCATCGTATTACACTGATGGCGGAGCTGCCGGCGTTGGCGTATTCCGCGAAGACTCGAATCCGAGCCCCACGACCGGATGGCACGGGTACGGTACTATTCCCATCAAAATTACCGCCGATCCCGTGACGCTCCAGGTTGACGACGATCTGGCTCAGTGTCCGTCAGCCGGATACACCACGATAAGTTCTGCTATCGCTGCCGCTCCGGCCAACGCCGCCATCCAGGTGTGTGCCGGAAACTACAATGAAGATGTAACCGTTAACAAGTCTCTGACTATTTACGGCTCAGGCCCCGCGAGCACCACTGTTTCGGGACCGATCGGAGGAGGCGGAGCGACTTTCCAGATCGCCGCAAATAATGTCGACCTTTCCGGGTTTACCATTACACGCGACGGCAATAATACGACGGATTGGAACAACCCAAGCCTGAACACAGCCGGTGTGGCGATCCAAGGGCAGTCTATATCCGGTACCGTGATCCACGATAACGTAATTACCGGAATGAGAACGGCGATCGATATCAATAACAGTAACGGACACACGGTCCGTAACAACGTTATTGATAACAATCACACGGGCATGATCATGCGCAATCAGACAGACAACCTGACGGTGGTGGAAAACTTCATTACCAACAACCGTACTGTCGGCGTGCTGTTCCTCGATGCCAGTGGCGGTAGTAACATTCCTGTCCAAACTGCCTTGAACTGCACGTTCTCGAACAATAATATTAGCGGCAACTGGTACGGCCAGATCGTCGATCGGCAAACGGGAGGCTCACTTCCCGCCCCCGGAACCACGAATTTGAAAAATTTCAAGGGCAATTGGCTAGGAACATCCGCACCTATTGTAACGACCGCGAATAGTGCAGAACCGGGTTATGCTGTCCTGATCCCAGTAATTTACGGTGGTTCAGCGACGGCGCCGGGCGGCCAGCCCGACATTGCCGGGCCTGCATCGGCGAACTTCCAGACCAGCCCGTTGCTGACCAGCGGTGTCGATACAAACATTGAAACCACCCCCGGACGTGGTACGTTCGGCTTCCAGGGCAGCACCGCCATAGTGACGGTGACACCTGCGGCCATGAATGGCTGGCTATTCTATAACGACGAGACCGACACGATCGACAATTCGCTTGGAACGTTTCTGGCGGGTCCGGGTACGACACCTGCCGGTATCGGAAGCGCTCAGATCAGCGTTTCCGGAACGCAGCGAAGGAACTTGGCGACTTACCAGTTCGCCGGAACGCCGCTAAGTTCGATCACAACCCTTGCGTATAGCACCTATAACCCTTCGGCGGGAAATGGCGGATCGGCGAATCGGTCTGGGTACCTTAATTTCAATGTCGATTTTAACGGCAGCGACACTTGGCAGAGACGCCTGGTATTCTTGCCCGTCGATAATGGAACGGTCGTCCAAAACTCATGGCAGGAGTGGGATGGTGTGAACGGAGGCAATGCGCTTTGGCGTTACTCGGGCGCCACTTGGCCTGCAGGCATTGGCGAGCCGGGAACGACACCCGGTTCAACGACGAAGACCTGGAGCCAGATCCTTAGCACTTATCCCGGTGTCCGTATTCGTGTTACCGATGCCTTCATGGGAATCCGTGTGGGAGAGCCATATGCCGACGGTTACACAGAAAACATTGATCTGTTCAAATTCGGAACAAGTGCTTATACCACTAATTTCGATTTCGAGCCGGTGGCGGTTACTGCAACTATCGACCAAGCTGCAGGACAGCCTGATCCGACAAACGTTGGGCCGATCAACTTTACGGTAACCTTTAGTGAGCCTGTCACGGGCTTCACCGACAGTGACGTAGTTCTGGGTGGCCCCACAGGTGCCACCACAGCCGTCGTTACAGGCGGCCCGACAGTTTATAATGTTGCAGTCACCGGGATGACGTCAGACGGAGCTCTAACTGCAACTATCGGAGCAGGAGCCGCAACATCTATCGCCAGCGGGGCTCCGAATCAGGCTTCGACATCAGCCGATAACTCGGTTTACTTTGTCGCCACCTGCAACGCCGTTTCGATCCCGACCAACATCACCACGCTGACGGGTCAACCGGTATCGGCGTCGGTAAACGTTGATGACCTGACTGGGCGCGGTGTGCTCTCGACGGACTTCACCGTAACATACGATCCCACAAAGTTAACCTACGTATCGACTGACCTCGGTTCGGTCGACGCGGGAGCTACACCACCCACGGTCAATTCTGGAACGCCCGGTATTCTTGTTGTATCAATATACAGCGCGAGTCCTTTCACCGGTGCCGGAACGCTGGCGACTCTGCACTTTACGGCCATCGGGGCGCCTGCGACGTCGAGTCCGTTGACGTTCTCCGGCTTCGTGTTCAACGAGGGAGTTCCCTGCGTCGGGACTACTAACGGATTGATCTCGATCCTTTCAGGCACGATCTCTGGTACCGTCTCATATGGCAATGCCGTTGGTTCGCCGGCTCCTCCGCGTCACGTTCCGGGCGTTGCTCTTAACGCCACCGGATCGATCCCCGTTTCGACGAACACGGCAAGCGACGGCACGTATTCGCTGAGCGGTATGGGTGCCGGAGCCTATGACGTTACGCCTTCCAAGACAGGTGGAACGTTTTCGGCAATTTCGGGACTTGATTCGTCGTATATCGCCACTTATGTGGTTGGTCTCGCTCCGGGCAACACCATAAACGCGGCGCAACAATCGGTTGCGGATGTCAGCGGTAATGGGTCGATAACGTCCTTTGACGCTGCATTGATCGCGCGATACGTTGCTTCGTTACCGGGCTCAGGCACGACGGGAACGTGGAAATTTGTTCCCACGTCGATACACTACGCGGATGTCAACGCGAACCAGACCGGACAGGACTACTCAGCTCTGCTGATGGGCGATGTCACCGGCAACTGGTTCGATCCGTCAGCGACATTGCGTGAACCGGTTATCTTTACCGGCAAGCCGCTCATTGTCACTGCTCCGATCCTCTCGGCACCGGTAAGCGGCGAGGTTTCGATACCGATCGGTGTACAGGATACGACGGGTAAGGGAATCCTCTCTTATCAGTTTGATCTACGATACGATCCGAAGGTTCTCGAGCCGGCTGCTGTTCCTACGGACATTGCGGGCACGATCAGCGAAGGCTATAACGTGACTGTCAATCCGTTGGAGCCGGGAGTGCTGAGGGTTGTCGTATTTGGTGTTCAGCCGCTTGCAGGCGAGGGCCAATTGATTAACCTGAGATTCAACGTAGTGGGATCGGTCGATTCGTCGTCGGATCTCATCTGGGAGAACTTTGTTCTGAACGAAGGCAATGTCTACTTCCAGACCGTCAACGGCCGGGTCCAGGTAACCGCGGCGTCAAATAACGCGTCCATCAACGGACGTGTGTTGACGACCACCGGACAGGGAGTGGCAAATGCCCGAGTTACGATCACCGACACCAATGGACAGGTTCGAAATGCTATTACAGGCAGCTTCGGCATGTTCCAGTTTGGTGATCTTCAGGTCGGACAAACCTACACTATCAGCGTCGCTTCGAAACGTTACACGTTTGCTCCGCAGACGGTTAGCGTAACGGGAGATGCAGTAAGTGTGGACCTCATCGCACTGCCGTAATGCAGTTGCTATTACGGGCGGGGGCCCCACACCCCCGTCCGTGCTTTCATTTAACCTCACCGCGATCTAATATTGCTCGCAGAGTTTTCTTACAAGGAGATATTGATGATCCGAACAGATTTTATTTCGGCCTGCCCCGATCCCCTCAAGGTCCATTCCGGAACGCGAGGGTTTTACGCTTATTTGGCAAGTGCCGCGATCACAGTATTGTTTTTGTTTTCGGTCGGTTATGCTGTCGCGGCACCGGTCAATGGACCAGCTAGCGACTCTAACGTCAGCGCACCTCCGTGCACAACCGTCTCATTCCCGGTCGGCCAGCCGGCAGCTCCGGCATCTACATTTACGGTGCCGGTGACCACGACCGATGTCACGGGTCAGGGAATCCTCTCTTTTGACACACGTATTACATACGACCCGGCGGTATTAACTTACATCTCGAATAGCGGTGCCGGAACGCTCGGCAGCGGCCTGACGTTTACGGTCAACAGCGCGACTCCCGGGACGCTGATCATCTCCGCCTACGGAACTGCCCCGCTCGCGGGCGCCGGTCCGATAATAAATTTGAGGTTCTCGGCGGTCGGTCCGATCGGTTCGAGCAGTCCGCTGGCGTTCGACACATTTACCTACAATGAAGGCGTGCCCTGTACAAGCAGCGCCGATGGCAGCATAAATATAGTTGGCTGTTCGGCTGTATCAATGCCAACCGCCCTGATCGAGGTCAAAGATTCGTCGTTTACGGTGCCAGTGACCACGTCCGACCTGACGGGCCTAAATGTGATCTCGTTCGATATTCAGGTCACCTATGACTCGGCGGTGGTCACTTCGACCGGCGTTAGCACTTCGGGAACGCTGAGCAGCGGTTTGACCGTGACCGTCAACGAACCGACGCCAGGAACCTTGCTAATTTCGGGATATGGAACCACACCACTGGCCGGCGGCGGAACCCTGTTCAACATCGGCTTCAATGCCACCGGCCCGATAGGATCGAGCACTCTGTTGAACTTCCCCGCATTTACCTATAACGAAGGCACGCCTTGTAGCGTAGCTACAAATGGCGACGTCTCGATCACGGCCGGCAGCATTAGCGGCGCGGTGTCGTATGCAAATTCGGTGGTTTTCAAGCCCGTGCCGTACACGACTCTGAATGCGGTCGGATCGGTAAATTCTTCGGCGACATCGGCACTCTTCACCGGAGTTTACGACATCAACGGGCTCGGCTCAGGTCCTTACACGGTGACGCCGACAAAGCCGGCTGAAGTTCCGTCCTTCGTGCCCGGGTCACCGATAACGGGCTTTGATTCGGCTCTGATCGCACAGCACCTCGTACTGCTAACTACTTTGAATGCCGTACAGTTGCTCGCCGCCGACGTCAGTGCTAACGGGATCGTCACGTCATTTGACGCAGCTCTTATCGCACAGTGGATAGTCGGGATCCCCAATGCCGGCATCACCGGCGTTTGGAAATTTCTGCCGCCGAATCGTAATTACCCGGAGGTCGCTCCGGACCAGGTGAATCAGGATTATTCCGCTTTGTTAATGGGCGAAGTCTCAGGCAACTGGACGCCACCAACATCGTTCGCCGCGGTCTCGCCGGCAGCCACGAAAGCCCCGCTGGTCACCATCACGACCACTGCACCGAATATGATCGTCGGGCCCGGTGTGAATTTCACGATCCCAGTTACGGTCTCGGATACGACCGGAGCAGGGATCTTGTCGTGGCAGTTCGATCTGCTTTATGATCCGGCAGTCATTACGCCACAGGTGGTCCCCGTCGATACGACCGGAACGCTGGGGAGCGGCCGCTCCGTGACCTATAACGTTCCTTCGCCGGGTCTGCTTAAGGTCGTGATCTTCGGGACACTCCCGTTGACGGGGTCGGGCACCCTTTTCAACTTTAAGTTCACGGCCGTGGGATTAAATAATACTTCGTCCCCCCTGACATGGCAGAACTTCCTTTATAACGAGGGAGACCCGGTTGCTGCTACAGTAAACGGCCTCGTCCAATTGATCGTTAACGCCGCGGGAGCCTCCGTCAGCGGCCGGGTGACCGATCAGAATGGCGCACCGCTGCGAAACGTTTCAATTTCCATCGCGGATAACAATGGAATGGAGCGTTCGGCACGAACAAATCCATTTGGATACTACCGATTTGAGGACATTCCGGCTGGCTCGACATATGTCATTTCGGCACGATCGAAACAGCATACCTTCCAGCCTCGCGTCATAACCGTCGACTCTGACGTTGCCGGCGCCGATTTGGTCGCCGATCAATAGACCGGTCTCGATAAAATGAATTGGGCACGAGGATCGCTCCCCGTGCCCTTTTTAATATGGTTATCGGATTCTGTTACCTACGTCCACTTACCTTACCAACAGCTATTCGGCGCGGTGGCCGCGGTGCCATTTGAAGGCGATGTAGGTGGCGGCTGACCAGGTTCCGATGCCCATCGATGAGAATGTCGCCACGCCCACGCGATAACTCATGGCCGACATCCAGACGGACTGGTTCACGTAACAACTCTGGCCATAGAGGCCGAATTCAGCGCATATTTGGTGGATATGTCGCAGCTCACTAAAAAATGCACCGGCGGTGAAGAACATTGCGACGGCGCAAATGCCGAGTGCGACAGCGGATATCAGCAATCTTACATCTCTCTGCATACTTCTTATTACGGCTTCGACAGTCGGTCGAGCCAGCTTTCGATTTCTTCCGCCTCAGAATTGTTCAGGTCCTGTTTACCAAACCTGACCCCATTGTACCGCTCGGTGATCTGCACGGCTTCGGGCAGGCCGACCGAGTTAGCAAATTCCAGCGGCGTCTGATGCAGCTCGCGAACAAAACCCTTTTCGGCGAGTATCCGCTGCATTTGCTCGTAAAAGGCAATTATAGAACCTGCCGGACGGAGACTCAATCGGTCGCCGATCCGACGCCAGATCGCCAGACGCCTAATTCGCCGGTAAAGCCATAATAATATTAAGAATGCGAAAACGACGCCTGCGATGCCCGCGATCGCATAACCCGAGGCGGCGGCGCTTGCCTCGACGCCTTTGTCGCCGCGGACCTCTTTCCACCATTCGAAGATCGATCCCTGAAGGTTCGAGAGGTAGCCGGAGGTCTTCGCCTGATACTCGACAAAACCGGTGCGGAGCGTCCGGGCAAGCGTACGCTGCTCCTGATTGTCGAACGCGACAAAATACTGTATCCAGATCGCCTCGGCGGCCTCGAGATATTTATTAGCGCGTGCCATCAGGCCGGCAAAACCGGTACCAGCCTCGAAAGGTGCTGCCGGCGTCGGGTCGAACGGCACCCAGGCATTTTCCTTCGGGAAAAAGACCTCGACCCACGCATGGGCGTGCCGCTGGCGGACAATGTACATTCCGGCCGAGTCGTTATATTCGCCGGTGTGAAACCCGTTGACGATCCGCGTCGCGATGCCCTGGGTGCGAAGCATCATAGCCATCGCCGTCGCAAAATATTCGCAATGCCCCTTTTTTACATTGAAAAGAAAGTCGGCGACAGGCTCGTCCCCACCGGCCTTCATATCGAGCGAATAGCCGTATGTATTTTTCAGGTACGACTCGATCGCGACGGCCTTGTCATAACGGTTCTTTGAATTTGCGGTGACGTCCGATGCGAGTTCGGCGATGCGGTTGTCGAAGACCGGAGGCAGCTGCAAGTAATTCTGTGTCTCGATCGAATACCCCTGTTGGTCCGAACGAAGCCGATCGGCCGACGGCAGGCTGGTATCGGACAGCACTCGATAGCTGCTGCGGTCGTTGTTCGGCTGAAACGAGATCGCGCCGTATCGATCCTTGTAAAGAACGGGAAAATTGCCCTGGACCGCGACGGTTTTCGGCACCGCGAAAAGGACCGGCGTGTCCAACGGCTCGAGATAGATCGTCTGCATCAGCAGATTTTCTTTCCCGCTGGCGTAATCGAGCTGAAAGAAATCGCGGTCGCCGGAAACGAACGGCTCTTTCTGTCCGATCTTTGAACGGCTCCACGTCTTATTGTCGAAGGTGTCGAGTGCGACGCCCTTAAAATAAAGGTCACCCTGCGGAGCGGCCTCGCCGTCGAGGCGGACGCGCATCACAACGGCGTCGTTCTGCTGCAGGCGACCGATGCCGCCAAGTTTGACCGAGTCAGAAAAGCCGGTCGACGTGTTGAGGCTGAGCTGATTTCCGCCTAAGCCCGCACCACCGACACGCGGCAGCATAAAGAAAAGCGGCATCGCGACAACTGCGATGAAGGCGATGAGGACGATCGCGGTCGCCGGCAGCTTGCGGAGACGCAGCGTGAACCGAGCCGACGCTACGGGTTCAGGTTGCAGTTCGGCCTCGCCCGAGATCTTCGCGGTGACCTCGCGGGCTGATTTACGCATCTCGAACGCTATCACCGCACAGACCATTACCAACAGATAAAGCAGGAACGACGAGAGATATAGCAGGCTGATGCTCAGGCCCGCCGCCAGAAGCACCTCGAAAAACGACATTAAATATAGAAATATCCAGTCGCGGTCGGACTTTTTCTGGAGCAGCTTGATAGCCGATAGGGCGAGGATCATGCGCGCGAGAATGCCAGCAATTACAGTCTCGGAGCCGTAAAAATGAAATAAACCAACTTTGAAAGCGAGATAGGACGCGGGCAGTGCGAGCACGATCAACGCCGTTCCGATCCGCTCCGAGATCAGCCACCGCGAGCCCTCGAGAAACCATGCTGCGAAGATGACACCAATGAACGCCGCCGTTTCCAGCACTCCAAACGTGCCCGTGACCCACAACGACAGAAAGCCGCAAAAAACGGCTGCATACGAAATGGATCTGAAAAACTTCTCGAAGTTCATCTCGACGTCATATCAATTATATCGTTTCGAAGGGCGAAGGTTGCAATATTTTCGGCACGGCGACCGAAAATTGACAGGCATTTCCGTCAGAGTGAGACCGCGAGGGACATTTTCCGCTGTATAATCACAAATATGGAAAATACACAGATGGCATTGAACGAGGTCGCTCCGGTCGAGGAGATCAGATCGCATTTTCCCGCGCTTGAACGGATGCACAACGGTTTGCCGGTCGCCTATTTCGACGGGCCCGGCGGTACGCAGGTCCCGCGTACCGTTGCCGAAGCGATGACCGACTACCTATTTCACCACAACGCCAACACGCACTGGGCGTATCCGACAAGCAACGAAACGGACGAAATTATCGAGCAGTCGCGGCAGACGATGGCGGATTTTATCAATGCCTCCGCGAACGAGATCGTCTACGGGCAGAACATGACGACGCTGACGTTCCACCTCGCCCGGTCGCTGGGCCGCGAATGGGCCGCGGGCGACGAGATCGTCGTCACCGAACTCGATCACCACGCCAATTCGGACACCTGGCGATCACTCGAGAAAGAACGCGGGGTGTTGATCCGCGTAATGCCGATGGACATCGAATCCGGCCAGTTGAACCTGAGGGATCTCGACGGTCTTTTGAATGAAAAGACTAAGCTCGTCGCGATCGGGGCGGCGTCGAACATTCTGGGGACGATCAACGACGTTGAGAAGGCCTGTGACATGGCTCGTGACGCGGGAGCGTTGAGCTTCGTTGATGCCGTGCACTACGCAGCACACGAGCTGATCGATGTGAAGGCGATCGGGTGCGATTTCCTCGCGTGTTCGGCGTACAAATTCTACGGTCCGCACATCGGTATCATGTACGGTCGCAAAGAACTGTTGGAAAATATCGACTTCCCGAAACTTCGGCCCGCCCCCGACTACTCTCCCGAACGGATGGAAACTGGCACGCAAAACCATGAAGGCATCGCCGGTGCCGCCGCAGCGGTCGATTTTCTCGCTTCGCTTGCCGGACACGGCTCGCGTCGTGAACGGCTCGCCACCGTCTTCGCCGAGCTGCACGAACGCCAGCACGAACTGACCGTCAGACTTTGGAATGGACTCAACGCCATCGACGGCGTCACCGTTTACGGCCCTTCGCCCGATCATCCGCGAACGTCCACCGTCTCTTTCGCCGTCGACGGCCACTCATCGGGAGATGTCGCCCGCAAACTCGCCAACCAGGCCATATTTGTCTCCGACGGCGATTTTTACGCTATGACCGTCGTCGAACGCCTCGGCGTCGAAGGCCTCGTGCGCGCCGGCTGCGCATGTTATACGACGATGGATGAAGTAGAGCGGTTGATCACGGGTGTTCGATTGATCACGAGCTAGCACCGAGAATCTGCGATTTAGACCTTTTGCCGGCATGATTATGCAAGTATGACTTTACCAATCGATAGTTTTGGCAAAGCGATCACCGTCCCTCTTACGGTTTGGCCAGATCCGCAAGGAGATGTTGTCCTTCATTATTCACGAGGAGAATGTCTCATCTACTTCGGATGTTGGCTGACTTCCGAAGAACCGGCGAACTACGTAGGCAAATTGATATTTCATTATGCGTGGGCCGTTCGCGGCGCCTGTTTTGAATTTCTGCCTTACGAAATTCATGAACACAACCATCCCTCCAATATTTGCACGGTGGAGAATTCAAAATGGCTCAAAGAAATGTGTTCACAGCGTCTCGCATACTATCCGGAATGGAAAAACTGGGACATACGGGAATATTCTCATTACGTGATCTCGGGACATGATAATTACTATGAAATTATTGCTGCGGGCTTCGACGAACAAACCGTACCGCAAGAAATTGCAGGTGAATTCGTAAGATTGATTTACGACGATTGAGATGCTGAATAGAGGCAAGAAAAGGAATTTGCAATACAAAAAAGCCCGCTCAAAATGAACGGGCTTTTCTTGATATAAATCCGGCGACTTCCTACTTTCCCACAACTGAAAGCTGCAGTATCATCGGCTCCAGTAGGCTTAACTTCCGTGTTCGGGATGGGAACGGGTGTGACCCTACCGACAATATCACCGGAAAACTGTATGTAACGGGTAATTATCAGTGGTAAGTGATGAAGCTCAAACAGAACTCATCATTCACAGATCACCGTTCACAATTTTTCAATATCTTGATATCTGGTAACTGAATACATGTAAATGTCCACTACTTGAGCTGCTATTACATTAAATTTGCTTGTCAACAAATTTTATGGTCAAGCCTTGGGACAATTAGTACTGGTCAACTTAATACATTACTGCACTTACATCTCCAGCCTATTACGTGGTGGTCTTCCACGAGTCTCACTGGCAAAACTAATCTTAGGTCTGGCTTCACGCTTAGATGCATTCAGCGTTTATCCATGCTCCACATAGCTACCGAGCGATACCGCTGGCGCGATAACTCGTACACTAGAGGTGGATCCAACCCGGTCCTCTCGTACTAAGGTCAGATTCCTTCAATTTTGCTACGCCCACACCAGATAGGGACCGAACTGTCTCGCGACGTTCTGAACCCAGCTCACGTACCATTTTAATCGGCGAACAGCCGAACCCTTGGGACCTTCTTCAGCCCCAGGATATGATGAGCCGACATCGAGGTGCCAAACCCTGCCGTCGATGTGAACTCTTGGGCAGGATCAGCCTGTTATCCCCGGCGTACCTTTTATCCGTTGAGCGACGGCACTTCCATAAGCGACCGCCGGATCACTAACTCCTACTTTCGTACCTGCTCGACGTGTATGTCTCGCAGTCAAGCTGGCTTATGCGTTTACACTCTGCGGCTGATTTCCAAACAGCCTGAGCCAACCTTCGAGCGCCTCCGTTACTCTTTAGGAGGCGACCGCCCCAGTCAAACTACCCGCCTGATAATGTCCCTGACCCGGATAGCGGGTCGAGGTTAGAGTCCAAACAAATGAAGGGTGGTATCTCACATTGTGGCTCCGCCAAGCCCAAAAGCCTGACATCAAAGCCTCCCACCTATACTGCGCATCATTTGCCCGAAATCACTATCAAGTTGTAGTCAAGGTGCACGGGGTCTTTCCGTCTAGATGCGGGAAACCGGCATCTTCACCGGTACTACAAGTTCGCTGTGCCCCTCGTTAAGACAGCTTCCAGATCGTTACGCCATTCGTGCAGGTCGGAACTTACCCGACAAGGAATTTCGCTACCTTAGGACCGTTATAGTTACGGCC
>JAKOVX010000009.1 GCA_029781855.1 Acidobacteriota bacterium
TGTTCGCTCGCTTCACCTTCTGGCTCGTGCCGCTGAGCTTGTCGACGACATCTTCGCACCGATGACGTTCTTCCTCGGTCAGCCGGACCACGTACAGCTTGCGCATGGGAACCCTCCTTGGTTCGGAGACAAATCTCCCATGTCTTACCCGGAAATCGCCGATCCCGTCGATCCCAAAATCCTGCTGTGACAAAGCACTAGCGTTCTGTCAGCTGCGCGTCGCCGCCATTTCACACGATGGATCAGCATTTAAGGTGTCAACCACAGATGGACGCAAGACGCATCGGCTGATTCCACACCGTTTGTTGTCAAGAAATTGTCGAGTGAACGTCGTCAAGCTGCACGACGGACGACACGTCAACTTTTTTACTCGCTCGTGTTCTTTTTTTGTTGACATGTGTAGGGCAATTGCCCTATAGTTGGAAGGTATGACGAGCTCGATAGGCGAGTTCAGCAAAATCCAACACGGAGGAATATGACACAGCAAGAGCAACGGTATCAACGATGGACTAACGACGAAACCTTGGCAGCCGCGGTATGTTTAGAATTCGATGCCCGCAGGCGGACGTATTGGAAAGCTGTAGCAGAGGCTTACAAGGAAGAAGTGTGTTCCGTCAAACACCTCCTGGCCGATTGCTGGACCGTTCAGTCAGTAGCCCGTATCCTGCTGGCGGACAAACTGCAGATAGAGTTGACGCTTGACCGCATACAGGGATTTTCCTTGCAAGACGATATATTGCGGCGGTCGATCAACCACGTCAATTGGCTCGACATCGCGGATCATTTTCTCGCGGACGAGTGACCGATGACCGAGAAGTATTTTTCGTTGACAAGCAGAGGGCAATTGCCCTATTGTCGGAATAACTAGTGGGTTCGATGGATGGACCCGAAACGCTAACACGGAGGACTATGACCCAGAATGAGAAACGATACAACGGATGGACCAACTACGAGACTTGGGTGACGGCGCTGTGGCTGGATAACGAATATGCAACCCAATGCTATTGGAGATCGGTGACAGGCGAGTGTCGTGTTTCGGCCCCGCTTAGCCGTCAAGTGAAGGACGGCTATTGGACGACGACCGAAGCAGCACGCTTTACGCTGGCGGATCGACTCAAGGAGGAAGTCACCGCCGGGGCACCAATCGGCGACGCGTCATTGTGGGCCGACCTTTTGGGGGCGGCCCTAGACGAAGTGAACTGGCAAGAAATCGCCGACCACTACCTAACCGAAGACTAAAAAACGTGCCAGCTTCCAAGACAAAACGCGGCGGGGCTTCCAGCCTCGCCGCCGTCCTGCGCGCTGCCGCACGCGAGAGCGGACTGAGCGTCTATCAAATCGCCAAGCAGTCCGGCGTCGATCAGTCGACGCTCAACAAATTCATCAGCGGCGACCGCCACAATCTGCGGCTCGACGTGGCCGAAAGGCTGTTCAAGTTCTTTCAGCTCGAAGTTACTCCGGTTCGTCCAAGCAAGAAACGCCACAATAAAGCGGGCTGACAAGGCCCGAGTATCCCAATCATACGCCGGCCAATCGATTATTGCGGCCGGCCATCCCTCGGCCGCCGATTCGATTCGATTCACCCGTAATTTGAGATTCTGTTATTAAAGTCAGGTCTCGTTCCACGAGACGACTTCCCAAAGGGGCCTCCCAAGCTCAAGGGGGCGTTTTGAAGCCCCAACGCTTGGGTCCTCCCTTTGGGAGTCTGCGGCCGGCAGCGTTATGGGGCGGTCACCGCCAATTGACGCAGCCCGGCTGCAAACGCGTGCGGCCGCTCCCCGAAAAGGCCGCACACCTGACATGCACCCGCACGCAAACAGGTGCAAACAGGCGGGGTCAGGCGTCTGTAAACGGAGGTGTAAACGCCCAATTCGCAGCGAAATCGTGGCGAAACCCTCGTATCGTTTACAGGGTAAACGACCCAGATCCATCGATCGCCGCCCCACCGGTCGCAAAAATGTCTCGTTACTGCCGGCGCGCCTCGCGTAGAACTTTGCTCATTTCATCGGAGAACGCCTTCTCGTCAGGCACAATCGTCGGCGCGGTGGGCAATATTTCGCTGAAAATTTCCAGTAAATCTTCGGTCATCTTTTCCCCATCCACGCTAAAGAAAATCACGCCGTGATCGATGGCGAAAGTCTTCAACGTACACCCATACGCCGCTGTCATTCTTTCCAGAAGGTCCCGACAGCCAACCACCGCCGGATGATCAAGCGAATCGGCATCTTCGGGAAGCAAGCGAACCATAAACATGCTCATGGAATACTCCCCTAAGCGGGATAGCTGTTCAGGCCCAAACGTGAAGTCTGACAAAAAGGCCTGCGAGCTGCAAGGATTCTGCCTGGCACGCCGGCCGGGCAGCCGAGCCAACTGACCCGCGAAGTGCCCCCAATCGCAACGCACATCGTTCTGACTCCGGTTTTGTTCGGCACGAGGTTCGGCCAGCTCGTGCTTTCCGGCCTCACCGCCGCGGCCGCGGCTCCGCCTTCCGATCCGCAGGGAGCTAAAGCGAATTTCAAGACTGGCTCGCGCAAACAGAGCGTGATGCGATGCAGTGATTCTTCTCGTCGGCGTTCCGCAGCCTTTGGGATCCGCTGCGTGTAAGTCCTGAAATCAGGGTCACCCCGTTTGACAAGTCTATCAGCACCGGATAGACAAATGGCTTCCCCACGGAGGCACAGCGATGCTGTACGAACGCTCGTTAGAGATCGAACGACGATTGCAAACGGTCTTGGAGCTAATTCGCACGGGCGACTACTCCACGCCGGCGCTGGCCGATGAGGTTGGCGTATCCATTCCGACAATTTCCCGCGCCGTAACGGCGCTCCGAGAGAGAGGACACAATATCCGCGCCGAGAATTGCGGCGACGGATGGCGATACGTGTTGATGGTTCCGACACCAACAAGCCCACGACGACCGTCACACGACCACCATAGGATTCCGAGATAGCCTTCATTCGAGGATTGCATGGCACAACTTGAGCAACTAACCCGCGGCGCAGCCGTTCGAGGAATTCTCCCCGATGGCATTGTGACGATCAGCGACGTGCGCTGGATCGGGACTGTTGCCATTGAAGTGACGTACAAGGACACCAGCGGACGGCTCGGCAACGAATTGCTCTACCGGGACCGAGAACCAACTTTGGAGATCGTCGAAGCCGGCCGGCCGTGGAGCTTCGATGGAGATAGTGCGCTCTTCCGGCTGCTTTCGGAAGCCAATCGAATCCGGCTCGCATATTTGTTCGATCCGCTGTTGGCGGTTCACACGTCACTGGTCGAACCCCTTCCGCATCAAATCACAGCCGTCTATAGCGAAATGCTTTCGCGGCAGCCGCTCCGGTATCTTCTGGCAGACGATCCGGGCGCCGGCAAGACGATCATGACGGGTCTTTTCATTAAGGAACTGCTAGCCCGCGGCGATTTGCAGCGCTGCCTTATCGTTTGCCCTGGCAACTTGGTCGAGCAATGGCAAGACGAACTCGATCGGAAGTTTCACCTGCCGTTCGAGATTATGACCAATGATGCCTTGGAAGCGGCCAGAACGGGAAACTGGTTCAACGAGGTTTCGTTGGCGATCTGTCGGCTCGACAAGCTCAGCCGCGACGAAGACGTACAAGCGAAACTCCAGCAGACCGACTGGGATCTGATCGTTTGCGACGAATCGCACAAGCTGAGCGCCACGTATTTCGGCAACGAGGTCAAATACACCAAACGCTACCGGCTTGGCCAACTGCTTTCGACGCTTACCCGTCATTTCTTGCTGCTGACGGCGACTCCGCACAACGGCAAGGAGGCCGACTTCCAGCTATTCATGGCCTTGCTTGACGGTGATCGGTTTGAAGGCAAATTCCGCGACGGCGTTCACGTCACCGACGCCCACGACATGATGCGCCGACTCGTGAAGGAGCAACTTCTCAAATTCGACGGTACGCCGCTGTTTCCCGAACGCCGTGCCTACACGGTGAATTACGCACTGTCGGACGGCGAGGCGGAGCTGTACAAGGAGGTCACTGATTACGTCCGCGAAGAGTTCAACCGGGCCGAAGCTTTGGAGAATGACGGCCGTAAAGGGACTGTCGGCTTCGCATTGACGATCTTGCAACGCCGGCTCGCATCGTCACCAGAGGCAATTTATCAATCGCTGCGTCGCCGGCGTGAACGTCTGGAAAAGCGAATGCGCGAGGAGCAGCTTCTCAAGCGTGGCGCCGAGGCAAACATTGAAATCAACGAAGGCTTGCCGGTCTTCACGATGGACGACTTGGAGGACTTAGACGATGCACCCGACGCGGAGATCGAGGACACAGAGGAAAGGGTTGTCGATCAGGCGTCCGCCGCCAAAACGATTGCCGAATTGCGAATCGAGATCGGCCAACTGCAAGACCTGGAGCGAACCGCTTTTCGCGTTCGCCAGTCAGGCACGGACCGCAAATGGGATGAGCTTTCCAAATTGTTGCAAAACAACACCGAAATGTTCGACGCCGAGGGGCATCGCCGTAAGCTCATCATCTTTACCGAACACCGCGATACGCTGAATTACCTCACCGAGAAAATCCGGGCGCTTCTTGGCCGACCAGAGGCCGTCGTCATCATTCACGGCGGCGTCGGACGTGAGGATCGAAGAAATGCCGAGGAAGCCTTCAAGCACGACAAGTCCGTTGAAATTCTCGTAGCCACCGACGCCGCCGGAGAAGGCATCAACCTGCAACGCGCCCATTTGATGGTCAACTATGACCTGCCTTGGAACCCAAACCGGCTGGAGCAACGCTTCGGGCGAATCCATCGCATCGGTCAAACCGAAGTCTGCCATTTGTGGAATCTCGTGGCCAAGGACACGCGCGAAGGCGAAGTCTATCACCGTCTGCTGGAAAAAATCGACGAACAGCGCGCCGCTCTTGGCGGCCAGGTGTTCGACGTGCTGGGGCAACTCACCTTCGATGATCGACCGCTACGCGAACTCTTGCTGGAAGCCATCCGCTATGGCGATCAGCCGGACGTTCGTTCGAGGCTCTTCACCGTGGTCGATAAGGCGCTGGACCGCGATCATCTTCGGGAACTGGTCGAAGGACGGGCGCTCACGCACGACTCGATGGATATTTCCAAAGTCCGGGAAATCCGCGAGGAGATGGAACGCGCCGAGGCCCGCAGGCTCCAGCCCCACTTCATTGCGTCATTCTTTATCGAAGCCTTCAGGCTTTTGGGCGGTACGCTGCACGAGCGGGAAGCGAAGCGTTACGAAGTCAAGCACGTGCCGGCCGTCATCCGCAACCGCGATCGGGAAATCGGCCGAGGCAGCCCCGTGCTGCCGCGCTACGAACGCATCACGTTTGAGAAAGACCTCATCAGCGTGGCCGGCAAACCACTGGCGGCGTTTGTCTGCCCCGGACATCCGCTACTAGACGCGACGCTCGATCTTGTCATCGAGCGTTACCGCGACTTGCTCAAGCGCGGTGCAATTCTGATTGACGACACCGATGAAGCAGACCGACCGCGAGCGCTGTTGTACTTGGAACATGCGATCCAGGACGCGCGGACCGACCGCGCCGGCAACCGTCGCATCGTTTCCAAACGGCTGCAATTCGTCGAAGTGGACCAGCAAGGCAACACCACCAATGCCGGCCCGGCTCCCTATCTCGATTATCGGCCGCCGACCGACGCCGAAGCAGCTGCCCTGCAAACCGTTCCGTCGCCCGACTGGTTACGGGACAGTTTGGAATCGCAGGCGATGGAATATGCGGCCATTCATCTTGTGCCGCAACACTTGGACGAGCTGCGTCGTCGCAAAGAGGAGATTCTCGACAAGACCAAAGCAGCCGTTCAGGATCGACTCACCAAGGAAATCAACTACTGGGATCACCGTGCCGCAACGCTCAAAGACCAAGAGCTAGCCGGCAAGGTCAACGCGAAACTGAATTCTGGCTTGGCCAGGCAGCGGGCCGACGAACTTTCCGCCCGCCTGCAAAAACGGCTTAGCGAACTGGAGCAAGAGCGGAAACTCTCGGCACTCCCGCCGGTCGTGCTTGGCGGCGCGATGATTGTCCCCATCGGTTTGCTGCGCAAACTCAAAGCCGCGCCCACAACTCCGCCCCCCGACTTCGCGCTCAGCACCGACGAATCCGAGCGGCGCGCCATGTTGGCCGTCATCGACGCGGAGCGCCGGTTAGGATTCCAGCCGCGCGACGTGAGTGACCAGAACCTTGGGTACGACGTTGAATCTTCCATACCCAACACCGGACTGTTGCGATTCATCGAGGTCAAAGGCCGAGTCCGAGGAGCCAAGACCGTTACGATCACCAAGAACGAGATTCTGACGGGCCTCAACAAACCCGACGAGTTCATTCTGGCGATCGTGCTTCTTGATCCCAATCGGGCCGATCCGCGCTATGTCCGCGTGCCGTTTGAAAAGGAACCCGACTTTAAGGCCACCAGCGTCAACTACGATCTATCCGCGCTCTTGAATCAAGCACAGGAGCCGGCATGAGTGATTCGGTTTTCAATTCCGCTGAAGTCAGCCATTGTGCGCGACGTACCCCGAGAGCACATCGGATGAAATTCCTCAGCTTTGGAATTGAGGTGAAACTATGAGACCTATTTATCGCGCCGGATGCGACTTAAAACAGGATTCAACACTTAGCGACTTTAGCGAGGCGGTTTCGCTTTGCTACCACTGGGTTATAGACCGAGAACAGGTTCGATCTCCGTCGGGCGTGTCTGACCCAACCGCAAGTTGGGCACATCAAGAGATTGGCGACGGGTTCTACGCGGAAGCAATGCGTGTTGATGAAGAAGACTCCCAAGGCTGGGGCATTCTATTCGAGCATCCAGACGCCACGGACGACCGCCTTGTGTGGCGCACCGAGCTTGCTGTACAGCGCGCCCCAAATGAACGCCTTTGCTTTTCTTGCTCTACTCTTGTCGGCAATCGCGATGGAACGCTTAGCCCTGTAAGACGCGCTCCAGGACGCCCCCGCATCGTAGAGACGCTGCTAAAGAAGTGGCCAAGTGATGATCCTCGTTACCTTAGCGTTGAGCCGCGCATTCTTACGCAAAGTGGTCGAGATATTTCTGCATTTCTGGACCTGCTCTATCACGCAGAGCGACGGCATCCAATTCTATTTGTTAGTGCAAAAAACATTGACGACCGGCCCGTAATCGATCCCCGCCCAATCGCATCTGCACTGTCAGGCCTTGCTTACACCTTCGTAGCATCTGATCGCTTTCCTTCTCTCGCACTCAAAGATCGTCTCCCCGAAAGGCTCAACTGCTGGGACGGTGCCATTCGGATTTATTGGCCGGGCTTCCGTTCTACCGACCCGCCGCTGCGACATCGACTTTGGACCAATCGACTTGTATCCGAAATCGAACGTCAACTCAATGGTCGCGGATTTCGGGGATTCATTTTGGAAAGGGTGGCCGGTTTCTCGTCGTTTAATGTTCACGACGATTTTCTTACCTGGGATACATTGCTTAGCCGAAATCGTCGCCAACTTCTGGCGAGAGCTGCAAATCAAGGAGACTACGAGCAGCTTGCAACCGATTATGCAGCAGACAATGATGTGCTGCGACAGCAAGTACAACAGTTACGGCAGCAACTAAAGCAGCACTCGCAGGACCTTGAGCAATCGCGGAACGAAACCGAAAGCTGGCGTCAAGCGTACGAGGCAGAACGGCGTGGGCAGCAAGCGGGCGATGAGCTTGATCTTCCTGTCACCAATGTTGCAGAAGCGATTCAACGAGCAACTGTGGACTTTCCCGATGCTTTGGTGTTCGCGTTAAACAATCGCTCGGATGCCAACACACCGTTTGAGGCTCCAGATGAGGTCTACTCAGCTTTGACATTCTTGGCCACAACGTATCGTGACGCCAGACGAGGCGCGCGGCCGTGTCCAGACATTGACAACGCACTACGTACCGAGATTGACGCCTGGACCTATCGGGGCGGGCAGAGCGAAATCACTATGACAACATATCGGGGATGGTATCAATGTTCAGACCAAGGCAAAACCTATTGGCTAGGGGAACACGTGGGCACCGGCAGCAGCAAAGATGCCAGGTTTACAATCCGAATTGCTTTCGCATGGGATGATGACCGGAAAAAAGTGGTTGTCGGTTTTATCGGGCAACATCAAAAGGATGACAATACTTGACCGCGCCGTATCGCAAGAAGCTGATCGAAGTCGCGCTGCCGCTTAAGGCCATTAACGAGGCCAGCGCGCGCGAAAAGTCAATTCGGCATGGGCATCCGAGCACATTGCACCTTTGGTGGGCCAGGCGACCGCTGGCGGCTTGCCGGGCTGTGCTATTTGGTTCGCTGGTCGATGATCCCGACAGCGACCCCGTATATCGGAAAGCGGACGGCTCGGTCGATGAAGACCGTGCCGGACTCAAACGGGCTGAATTGTTCAACCTGATCGAGGAATTGGTCCAGTGGGACAACTCTAACAATCCCCGCGTCATCAATGCCGCACGGGCCGAGATTGCGCGCTGCATAGCGTCGAGGAGAATCGAGCTTGGTGAACTTGCCAATGAGGTAATCGTCTTCGGTACGAAGAAGGGACAGAAGCATTCCAAGGGACCAGTGTCGGGCGACGGCGTAACGGCTTGGGAAGTCTTAATGATGAAGGCCCGACCCGAAGTCGTGAACTCATTCTTAGCTGAATATGCGCCGCCAATTCTCGATCCGTTTTGCGGCGGCGGATCAATTCCGTTAGAAGCGCAGCGATTGGGCCTGCGGGCTTACGCCAGCGACCTGAACCCAGTCCCTGTCCTTATTACCAAAGCCCTAATCGAGATTCCGCCCAAGTTCGCTGGCCGTCCACCGGTGAACGTTGATTGGCAGGCCAAATCCAAAGCCGAACAGGCGGCAACCGTCTGGCAAGGGGCGCAGGGTTTAGCTGAGGACGTGAGATACTATGGTCAATGGATGCGCGATGAGGCGGAAAAACGAATTGGACGCCTCTATCCCACGGTCAAAATCACTAAAGAAATGGCGAAGCACCGACCAGACCTCGCCGAGCAAGTCGGCGAAGAGCTGACCGTAATTGCTTGGCTTTGGGCAAGAACGGTTGCTAGCCCGAACCCAGCAGCCAATGGCGCCCATGTGCCATTAGTTAGATCGTTTTCGCTTTCCTCGAAAAAGGGCAGGGAAGCATATGTCATCCCAATAGTGGATCGCAAGGCAAATCGATTTCAATTTGAAGTAAAAGCCGGCAAAGCCGATTCAACGGATGATCTTAAGACAGGAACGGTGCTCCGAACTGGAGCTACATGTCTGTTGACGGGAGCACACATCGCACTTGACCACATCAGAGCGGAGGGAAAGGCGGGGCGGTTGTCAGCTTGCACGTTGGCCATAGTAGCTGAAGGCCCTAAAGGACGCTTCTACCTCTCACCGAACGACTTGCATGAGCGCGTCGCACTCTCTGCTGAGTCACCCATCGACGCTCCAGAAACGGACTTGCCTGACGAAGCCTTGGGATTCAGGGTTCAAAACTATGGAATGACAAAGCACCGAGAGCTTTTCACGAGGCGACAGCTCTTGGCATTGACGACATTCGCAACTCTGGTTGAAGAGGCGCGATCCCATATTCTTGCGCAATGCGGCGACAGGGAGTATGCAGTTGCAGTGGCGACATACTTGGGATTTGCTGTAGGGCGTTGTGCGGACTACTGGTCCGCATTCGCGCTTTGGGCCGGAGATTTCGTGGCGCATACATTCGGACGAAATGCCCTTTCAATGGTTTGGGATTACGCAGAAGCAAACCCATTTTCCGATTCAACGGGAAATTGGTCCGGTGCTATCGAGTGGATTTATCGAGTTATAAACACGCTTTCCCAATTGCCTTGTCCACCGGGAACCGTTGACCAGCGAGATGCTGCTGAGATTTCAGCAGGCGAGCCATTGGTGATCTCTACGGACCCGCCGTATTACGACAATGTTCCGTATGCCGACTTATCTGATTTCTTTTACGTATGGCTTCGGAAATCGTTGGCCAAAGCATATCCCGAATTGCTCGCGACTATGCTGGTGCCCAAGGCCCAGGAACTAATTGCCGAGCCATTTCGACATGGTGGCAGGGAAGCAGCGGCCGTGTTTTTTGAAACAGGTATGAAAAAAGTGTTTCAGCGTCTGCGCATCCGTTGCAATGACGATATTCCACAAACGATCTATTACGCATTTAAGCAATCCGAAGAGGACGAAAATGATGGCCACGATATTGCTCACGCCTCGACAGGATGGGAGACATTTCTTCAAGCAATTTGCGACGAAGGGTTCAGCATCGTAGGCACTTGGCCAGTTCGCACCGAAAGACCCGGTCGTCTTCGCGAAACAGGCAGTAATGCGCTCGCGTCATCAATAGTTCTCGTTTGTCGGCCGCGTTCGAGCAATGCCATCATCGCTACTCGAAAAGACTTAATGAACGTTTTGCGCAAAGAATTGCCTCTTGCACTCCGAAACCTTCAGCACGGAAACATCGCGCCGGTAGATATGGCGCAAGCCGCCATTGGTCCTGGAATGGCCACATTCACTCAATACTCCAAGGTAGTTGAAAGCGATGGTTCTTCGATGACCGTCCGCACTGCATTGGGAATAATTAACCAAGTCCTTGATGAAGTCCTTGCTGAGCAAGAAGGAGATTTTGATCCCGACACACGCTGGGCGCTCGCATGGTTCGACCAGTTTGGAACCAGCGAAGGCGCATACGGCGTGGCTGAAACCTTAAGCAAGGCTAAGAACACTGCGATCAATGGATTGGTCGAAGCAGGAGTCGTCAAAGCCAAGAGTGGCAAGGTGCAACTTGTCAGCCGCACCGAACTTCCTGGTGACTGGAACCCGGCGACCGACAAGCGGCTCACCGTTTGGGAGACGACGCAACACTTGATCCGCACACTGGAAACCGAGGGGGAAGGCGCAGCAGCCACACTCCTCAACAAACTCGGCGGCATCGGCGAAACGGCCCGCGAGTTGGCCTACCGGCTGTACGCAATCTGCGAACGGAAAAAATGGGCGGAGGAGGCCCTAGCGTACAACAGCCTTGTCATCGCTTGGCCGGAACTCTCCAAGCTCGCACTCGCCAACCGGAATCGGCAGCAGCCCGCAACCCAATCGGAACTTTTCTCGTAATGGAAAGCTAAAGGTATGGCCATATCGAACCGCGAACGAATCGGCAAAGGGCTGGACCTGCTGGCGGCCGGTCTGCGGCCATTCGTCGAACGCGAACTCAAGTCCCATCTTGGCGACAACTGGCAATCGGTCCTCCCCAATTGGACGCAGCGCGACATGAGGAAGAAACCGCTGCTTTCTAATCTTGGCGACCCATCAATTCTTCTAGGGATCGTGTGGGATCAATGGAACGCCGTCTTCAAAACAACGTTAGGCCACGCCGAGCGAAGCATCGTCAGTGAATTGCGAGACGTTCGCAATCGCTGGGCGCACAACGAACAGGTTAGCAGCAACGATGCGATCCGAGCGCTCGATTCGATGGAGAGGCTCCTCAATGCCGTGTCAGCCGCCGAGGCAGCCGCCGAAGTCGGGCAGATGCGCATGGATCTTATGCGGACGATGTTCGACGATCAGCGCCGGCACGAGATGCGCAAGAAATCGGTCCAACCGACCGAAGGCAAGCCGCATGGTTCACTCAAGCCGTGGCGAGAAGTAGTCACGCCACATCCAGACGTAGCCAGCGGCCGGTATCAGCAAGCCGAATTCGCTGCCGACCTTTGGCAGGTTTACCAAGGCGAAGGGTCCGACGAGTACAAACACCCCACTGAGTTTTTCCGCCGGACATTCCTTACTGAAGGCTTGCGCCGATTGTTGTCGCAGGCAGTGTCGCGGTTGAACGGCCAGGGAGGCGATCCCGTCGTTGAACTGCAAACCAATTTCGGCGGCGGCAAAACGCACTCGATGCTGGCGCTCTATCACCTATTCTCCGGCGTCGCGGCCGGCGAACTGCCCGGAGCCGAGGAGCTTCTCAAAGAGGCCGGCATCGCCTTGCCGAAAAACGTCCGCCGGGCCGTTTTCGTCGGCACGCAGATTTCGCCGGGCAAGCCGCATAAGAAGCCAGACGGCACGACGATCCGCACCGTTTGGGGTGAAATCGCTTGGCAGCTTGGCGGCAAAGAAGCCTACAAGCTCGTTAAGGAGGACGACGAGAAGGCGACGAATCCAGGCGACACGATGAAGGAGATTTTCAATAAGTACGGCCCTTGCCTGATCTTGATTGACGAATGGGTTGCTTATGCCCGACAGCTTCACGGCACGGCCGACTTGCCGGCCGGCACGTTTGAGACGCACTTCACTTTTGCCCAAGCACTGAGCGAAGCGGCCAAAGCAGCGAAGAACACGCTGCTTGTCGTGAGTATTCCGGCATCGGAAAGCCCCCACCAGAAGGCAGAGCGCAGCGTCACCGACATTGAAGTCGGCGGTGAGCGCGGACGCGAGGCGCTGGCACGGCTCAAGAACGCCATCGGCCGCGTCGAAGCATCATGGCGACCGGCAAGTCCCGATGAAGGTTTTGAGATCGTCCGCCGCCGCTTATTTGAGCCACTGACTGGCGATCAATTCGTCACTCGTGATGCAGTCGCCCGCGCCTTCGTTGAGCTATACGGTTCGCAACAGCAGGAGTTTCCGAGCGAATGCCGCGAAGCCGACTACGAACGTCGGATCAAGATGGCGTATCCCATTCATCCGGAAATGTTCGATCGGCTTTACAATGACTGGTCCACGCTCGACAAGTTTCAGCGGACACGCGGCGTGCTGCGGCTGATGGCGGCCGTGATCCATTCGTTGTGGGAACGGCAGGACAGCAACGTTCTCATCATGCCGAGCAATGTCCCCGTAGACGACCAGATCGTACAGTTTGAGTTGACTCGTTACCTAGAAGACCATTGGGTTCCGGTGATCGAGAAGGACGTGGATGGCAGCAATTCTCTCCCGTTAGCGCTTGATCGAGACAATCCGAATCTTGGCCGCTATTCGGCCTGCCGCCGCGTTTCACGGACGATTTATATGGGCTCGGCCCCGACGATGCGCGCCGCACATCGGGGGATCGACGACCGCCAGGTCAAACTCGGCTGCGTCCAGCCAGGAGAGGCCGTGGCCACTTTCGGCGACGCACTCCGTCGCCTGACGGACAGCGCCACGTATCTCTACGTCGATGGCAAGCGCTATTGGTACTCAACACAGCCGACCGTCACTCGACTGGCGGACGACCGGGCAGGACAACTTGGCGACGATCAGATTTCCGACGAGACCGTCAAACGGCTTCGCGAAGCAGCCCGGACGCGGGCCGATTTTTCCAAGGTCCACGCTTGTGTCCCCAGCAGCGACGTTCCCGACGAGAAGGAAGCCAGGCTTGTGATCCTTGGACCTGACTTTGCACACACGAACAAGGATGAGAACAGCCCGGCGCGCCGCGAAGCGGCGGCAATTCTTGATACTCGCGGATCATCGCCGCGCAATTACAAGAACACGCTTGTGTTCTTGGCGGGCGACACTAATCGCCTGCGGGAGCTAGAGCAGTCGGTACGGCAGTACCTTGCATGGTCGTCGATTTGGGATGATCGTGTCACCTTGAATCTCGACCAGTTCCAGACCCGGCAGGCAGAAACTAAGAAGAAAAGCTCCGATGAAGCGGTCGATTTGAGAATCACCGAGGCTTATCAATGGCTGATTGTGCCCGGACAGCCCGATCCAAAGGGAGACGTAGCCTGGACCGACCTCAAATTGCAGGGCCAGGACAATTTGGCGACCCGCGCAGCGAAGAAGCTCAAGAACGAGGAATCGCTGCTAGTGCAAATGGGCGCGGTCCGTTTGCGGACGGAACTCGACCGCGTTCCGTTATGGACCGGAAATCACGTCAGCATCAAGCAATTGATGGAGTACACAGCACGTTACCTGTACTTGCCCCGATTGCGAGACGAACAGGTCTTGATTGCGGCGATTCAAGAAGGCGTGTCGAGCCTAGTCTGGAATGAGACGTTTGCATACGCCGAAGGCTGGGACGAGCAGCGGCAGCGGTATCAAGGGTTAAAGGCAGGCACGAACATTCGCGTCATTGTGGACGACCGCAGCTTGCTCGTGAAACCCGAGGCAGCCGCGGCTCAGATCGAAGCCGATCGGCAAGCCGCAGCGGGGGCCGGTGCAGCCGCAGCAGGCGCCACG
The DNA here is from genome assembly GCA_029781855.1 of Acidobacteriota bacterium. GTDB lineage: Bacteria > Acidobacteriota > Blastocatellia > Pyrinomonadales > Pyrinomonadaceae > OLB17. The sequence continues at coordinate 14,162 of JAKOVX010000009.1, forward strand.
ACTGCACTACCGATAAACGGCGGCGCAACGCCGTCCGGAACAGCCGGCAATGGATCGACCACGCAGCCGCAACCGGCAGTCGCGACCGCAAAGCCGCGGCGCTTTCACGGTTCAGTTCCCGTAGACCCCATGCGTTTGGGGCGCGACGCATCGCGGATCGCCGAAGAAGTCGTCCAGCACTTAACGGGCTTGGTCGGATCAAAGGTCGAGATAACCATCGAAATCCATGCCGACCTCGCTGACGGCGCTGGCGAGAAGCTTGTCCGGGACGTGACCGAAAACTGCCGAACGCTCAGGTTTACGGAGTACGGGTTTGAGGAGGACTGAGCTTTGTCAATGAAGCATTGACGATGGAATTCAAACTCAGATTATTAGGCGAAGATCTCCACCACCGTTTGCGACCGCCAGACTGTGCCCAACTTCTGACGAACCTTCGGTCGCCTAGTCGCTCTTCTAAGTAGGCCCGAGAATCGGTAAAATGTGGGTTTTAGATTGGGACAGAGCGGCGTTTTTGCAATTTTGAGCGCGCCAACCGAAATGATGCGACTCGCTTTGTAGTTCACGGCCTTTCCCGAGAGACTCCTCAAGCAATTCGAATTTTCCACGCCAGGAGGCGATTCCAATGACCGCGCCGCAGGCTCAAAAACCGAAGCAGATATTTTTTTTCGTCGACAACGTCAAATACGAGACAGACCAGTCAACGCTTACGGGAGCCCAGATCAAAGCCCGCGTTCCCGGCCTTGACCCAAGCTTTAGTCTCTTTCTGGAAGGACACGGGACCGAAGAAGATCGGCAAATCGGCGACGACGACAGCGTATCTCTTGAAAAGGACCACGGGCCCCTTAGATTCTTCACCGCCCCTCCGGCGACATTTGGAAATCCATGACCCCGCTTGAAGAGCAGTTTGCGCTGCTCAAAACTGTTGCCGAGCAAGCGATGCTCAGCATGCTACCAAGCGGGGCTGCAATTATCCGTGTGCCGCGCTTCGTGCTTCCGGCTGGCTGGTCTCGGTCTGACACAACGGTGCACTTTCTGGCTCCCGTAGGATATCCGTTTGCAAAGCCGGATTGCTTTTGGGCTGATCACGACCTGCGTCTCAGTTCCGGTGCAATGCCTCAGAACAGCCAGATCCAGGCAATTCCCGAAACTTCCGAGCAGTTACTCTGGTTCTCGTGGCACACGTCTCAGTGGCATCCGAGCCGGGATACGCTCGTCAGCTACTTTTACGTGATTATGTCTCGACTAAGGGAGGCGAAATGAACGACCTCGTCTTCCCGAGCAGCCTATTCGCGAGGCTGACCGACTCGCTTTTTAGCTCCCCGCTAGAGTCTTGTGCGATTCTGTCCGCGAATGTGGCAAGAGGCGAGAAAAGAACCAGATATCTGGTCCAAAATATTCAAATTGCACCCGACAACGTTTATCGCCGGCGCACTGAATTCGAGGCAGTGCTCGAACCTAGCTTTGTGGTGAGCGGCACAAAGAAAGCTCAGCGGGCCGGCCAGTCGGTCGTATTTGTGCATACGCATCCCGGCACTGATGGCCATCCTCAATTCTCTGTGGTCGATGATAAAGGTGAGGGGCTTCTTCGCGAATTCATGGCACGCAGGATTCCAGCCTGCGACCATGCAGCGTTAGTCCTCGCGCCAGCCGGTTGTGCTGCGCGAATGCTTGGCACCTCCGACGAGATGAGAGTAATCGAAGTCGGTCGTAATTTGAGTATTAGGTCCCGGCCAGTGGAACGAGTATTGGCGAAGCCCTTCGACCGACAGATCCGCGCGTTTGGCGAAACCGGGCAACACATTATTCAGCAACTCCGTGTCGGGATCGTTGGTCTCGGAGGCACCGGATCCGTCGTCGCGCAGCAATTGGCGTATTTAGGCGTAACGGATTTCTTGCTAGTCGATCCCGACTGCGTCGAGCCGTCCAATCTCAATCGAGTGATCGGCAGTACCCATGAATCGGTCGGAGTCCCGAAAGTAGCGGTTGCGGCGTCACTCCTCCGATCCATCCGGCCATCAATAAAGACCGAGGAGATACAAGACACGGCCCTCAACGTCGCCATTGCGAAGAAACTTTTGGACACAGATTTCTTTTTCTGTTGCACGGACACGCACGGTAGTCGCGCGATCCTCTCCCAACTTGCATACCAATACCTCATCCCCGCAATTGATATGGGCGTGATCATTGCAACACACAAGGGTCACGTAACTCATGTCACTGGTCGCGTTCAAATGCTTTCGCCTGGACTTGGGTGTCTAACGTGTGCACAGGTCCTCGATGCTGATGCAGTTCGCTGGGATTTCATGTCAGACAAAGAGCGCAAGCAGGATCCTTACTTCGCCGGCGCTGGTGAACCTCAACCTTCTGTAGTTACGATCAACTCCGTCATCTCGTCAATGGCGACAAACATGTTTCTCGGAGCAGTAACAGACGTTCCGGCTCAGTCGCGTTTCCAAATCTACAATGGCATCGAGGGTACGGTTCGGTCGGTCAATGCTCGGCGTGAAGCGGCCTGCATCGTGTGCTCCGAACGTGGTGCAGTGGGTCGCGGCGACACTTGGCCCTTGCCCGGTCGGCTTAACGGATGACCACATTACGGCTACGGACGATTTGGATCGATGCGACCGGCGGCACTGTTGATCGTGCCCCCTTCGAACAGCGCGCGCTCGTGCTGGAGGAATATTCTGAGGTTTCTGGAATCGCGGATATTGTCCGCGCAAAGGCCGTAGTCTTTCGCTTTTCAACGATGCATCAGGGGCAATTTACAAAGTGGCTAAGGGAAGACGGTGAATTGCTTTTAAACCACGGAGTGCAACTGTACGTCTTGGCGGACAACGATATTGACCACCAATGGTGTCGCCAATACTTGATTTCGATCGGCCTTTCGGCGTCAGTGCAGCTGAAGTTGAATCCCGAGGTCCACGAACTGGCAGAGCCGATTTGCCGGTGCCCTACCGAACCGATAGCCAACGACCACCTTAAAATCTCTGGCATGTCGATAGATCCGCTGTTCGCGACTTTCCTCAAGCGCGCATTCTATGATTGTGATTCGTTGCTAATCCAAGAGCTAGCTGGCGGCCGAACCGCCACAGTCGCCAGCGCGCACGTGAGGTTTCGTGATTCGATCGTCGGTCCGAGACCGCTACCTTTCTTTGTCAAGTTTGGTGATGTCAACAAAATACGGGAGGAGTTCGATAACTATAATCAATATGTGGCGCACTACATTCCGTTTAGCTTGCGACCGCAACTTGACATCGATCGCTGCATCCGTGGTCCATCGAAAGGCCTATTAGTTGGAAAGTTCGTCACGCGGTCCGAGCCATTGCTCGATGCGCTTCGACGAGGTGCAGGCGTACAGCCTATACATTCTCTCTTTGAGGAGACGCTTAGTGGTTGGCGTCTTCAGGCATACGAAGGGCGGGCCGGCAGCGAAGTAACGCAAACGTTTGAAACTGAATTGGGAGGCCTCTTTCGCCCCGATCAGATGCCTGACGGCCGTTTTGAATTGGCGAAAAGCTTGGGGGCCACTAAAACTCCAGACGAACTTAAATCTGCACTCCTGGCACTTCCTGCACGCACGTACCTGCGTTCCCCAATGCACGGAGACCTCCACTGCGGAAATGTCCGGGTGCGTGGCATTGATTCAATCCTGATAGACTTTCAGCTAGTTCGAGATGGGCCGCTTGTAGTGGACCCAGCATGTTTGGAGGTAAGCCTCGTATTTTCGGCGGCTGGCGATGTAAATGACCATTGGCTAGAGTTAGTCGACAAGCTCTATCAACCCGAATACTTGGTCCATCCGCCACCACCGGCAAATGAGCCATCAAACCGAGAATGGCTTTGGTCGGCGATAAGGCAGATTCGCTTGATCGCTTTCGGTTGCGAGAAATCATCAGGCGAATACAAAACTGCTTTAGCTTATTGCCTGCTTCGTCGGGCGAGATTCAATGAAGACGATTCGGACGACGCACGGCGAAGTAATGAGGAGGAACGGGCAGCGTATGCTTATGTGGTTGCTGAGCGATTGATCGCTGAACTTCAAAGGTAGTAGCCGGAGTATGTCATCGGAACGTGATCGAAAACGAGCGTTTGCCTTAAGCGGTCGCGCAGACGTGCGCGATGCGGCCCTTGCCATGCTGCGCGAACCGGGTGACGGTGCCCTCGTTGTTCGTGGCCGTCCGCGATGGTTCATATTGAAGTGTCCGTGCGGTTGCGGCGACGACATAAGCATCAACCTCGATTCCCGAACTGGGCCGGCATGGCGGTATTATCAGGACAAACATGGATTCACTTTGTTCCCGTCAATTTGGCGGGAAAGCGGATGCAGGAGCCACTTCATTATCTGGGCGAACAGAATTCTTTGGTTCGATGGCTATGACGACGAGCCAGACGAGTCAGATCTTGAGCAGACTGTCCTGAGTGCACTCAATTTGGACGAGCGTCACTTCGCTGAAATCGCACAAGAATTGGATCAGATTCCGTGGGCCGTTCTTGCCGCTGCACGCGGACTTGTGCGGAAAGGTTTGGCAGAGGAAACGGACAGAGAACATGGAGGTTGGTTCAAGAGGCGTTGGGCCGGGGCACCCGGCTTTTGGCATACCGAGGTTCTGTAAGTGGCTAAAGCAGCACTTTCTTCATCACGATTACAAGGGATGTGTAAACTCAAACGGTTTCACGATATGTCGCCGATAGCGAAGAGAGTCGGCGCCTATTGATTGAAGACCAACTTGTTTCCGCTTGGCGTTGACCAGCCGAAGAAGGTTAAGCATCTGTTGCCGCACTGGCGCGTATGGTTCGAAGGGAATGGCAAAGAGATCGGCCGCCAATTGCTGGCCCGAGCGCCGTGTGGCTGCATCAAGAAAATACGCTTTCAGCTCTTGATAGCTGTCCCGCCCAATCTGCACGCGAGCTCGCCAATGGCCATCGGGGTTGGGCGCTACTGCTGGATCAATTCGCCGTAGGTAGCCGCCCTGCTGAACGCCGATCGAATAGCCCATGAATTTAATGGGTACTCGCCGAGCGTCACGGATATTGGTCGACTCATCGTCGTAAAACGGATGGTGACCATGCGTGGCGAGTAGAACGAACGTTCGCTCGAATCGCAAGTAATGAATGTTTGCTATGCCCACCGACTTGCGGCGTGCCCGCGATTGCCGCGACATACCGATTCCGTATTTGTGGATCAGCTTCTGATCGACTAGGTTCGGGTCTTTGCCACCGGGAATACACCCCTGGACATAGAACCAATACCCATGTGCAAGGTACTGGACAGCGAGCTGTTGAACAAAGCCGGTCGGCGACGCGGCGACACATCGGTACTGCATAACCCAGCGATCGCGCCCACCAGCTAACTTGCTTCCGAGCGCCACGTAACTCCGCGCAAAGATGGGACTGATTACGGCCAGTCCCCAGCCGAAAAACCTGCACAGAACGGCCACGAGTTCGGCGTGCAACTTTCTTCCAAGTTGCACGCCGCTAAATTTATAGGCGTACCGCTCCGCAAAACCGTCAGAAGAACCAAGCGTGTGCCCAGCACACGCCAACCATCAGCTCATCACCATAGGCGCAAGCCTTCCCAGGCTTGCCGCCTACAGTCACTTGGATTCCAACCAAGGAAAACCGCCGTGCCTACTTCCCGTAGGAAGCAGGCACGACGATCGACTCATTCAATCAGCAAACTACCAGTCGGCCCTTTCGTTGTGGCATGTGTCCCCGGCACCACCCGTAGGACGCCAACGAACCGCGAGTGCCTTCCCGCGACATTCGCCCAGCCTCGTACGACTGACTTGCGTCATTCGCACTGCTGGCTTCTACTTGAGCCCCACTCCCAGACTTCAGGATTTGAATCATCCGCCCGACCAGGCGGACACCGGCGACCAAGCCGGCCCCTAAAGTCCTTCCTGCGTTAGCCATGTCCTTCGCATTCTGGTTCACGTGACTAGCGGGTGTGATCCCGCAGGCTGTTGGCTGTATGTCCGACCTCCCAGTGCGGCATACTCTCGGCACCGCCGGCGCCCGTGCGCGCGGCGAGCCATTTCAGGGGGCAGAAGAAAGAAGCTCCTCCCTTACCGCTCAGCCAAAGCCGTTTCGTCGTCGTTCGCGAACGTATCCGCGAACGAGCGTTTCGGCGTCGTCTCCCAGAACACTGACCCGCAAGCTCTTTCGAGCCTTTCGTGGTTGAGCTATTCGCCGTCGGTTTTTTGGACCGATCGCCGAGGATTGTCATTTCCCCGGTTCCGTGTGTCGCCACAAGGAAGCTCCCCACGCGGGCACACGTTGAACGATCCGCCAGTGGCGGACCGAACCCCGTGGGCGGATTTGTCGCTCGCCGAAGCGAGTGACTCACCGACTTTGAAACATGACGGGTCGCTGAATCAGCGACTCTGTCCGCATCGCCCTTGTTCGCAAAGCGATGACTATCGGATAGAACAACGAGATTGATCGTCTGACACACAAAGTCAGACGGATTACTTCGTTGAGCCTCCGTCGAGCACGGACAAGCCACTCTCATGGCAATCCGGCTCTACTGGTGCAGCGCGTGATGGGCGGTTAACTCCATCCTCTTGGGCCAGTTGGTGACTGACCCAGCTAAGTACGCTGCCTGATTGAAAAAGACACTGCCAAATGTTGGTGAACGTGACAGTCGCAGGACCGATCCTTCGATCCTACTACCTCTACTTATAGGTGAGGCTGCCCAAGCGTCCCATAGAAACGATTGTTGCTTCAATGATTTGAAGTTCCGCCAGCCCCTCGTCCGCGAATAGACGCCGCACCGCTACCAGGCGTCGGCAAGGTGACTTGCCGCGTGGCTATTCGCGGAGGGCTGCACGTGGCAGTCGCGTTGCAGAAATTGAGCTGTGGCGTGGCGGCAGCGTTGCAGGTTGCCCGAGCCGGCGTGGCAACCGCGTTGCAGAATTGGTCACCGTAAGCCCATGGCGAAGTGCTAACAAATCGAGGTCGTTCACGTTTTGGTTATCGATGCCGTTAGCTGATCCCGTGGCAAAGAGATCCTGATCAAAGTAAATGAGCAAAGGGGGACTGCTTTGAAATCTCTGTGGCTATGTTAGGTCGCGGTTTATACGGCCCGCTGGCTAAAGAACCGCTTACGAAGGTGCTCCACACAAACGGCTGTTGCCCTTTCCTGGGCTTGCTGTGGCGGTGTTCCGCCCTGCCGAAAATCCTCGAACGTTTGCCGCAGTAAGACATCGAACTCGGCCCGACCAGCGCCGCGAAGGAACTCCAGAAATTCCGTCTCGCTCCTTGGCCCGGCGGTTTCGCGGCGATCGGTAAAGCGTTGCAGCTCCTCGACGAGCTTCTTGGCAACCGGTGACGCGATCCGCTGTTCTTCCTCTCGTTTGCAGGCCCACCACCAATCGGGCGGCATGCGGCCGTTCTCAGTTGCTTCTCGCAAGTTGTCCATGAAGTAGGCTTGCGGACTTTTCTTGAAGAAACGCAAGCCGTGGCGTTCTTTGGCCGCCAGCGTGATGTCGGCCCATTGCTGAACAAGGTTATGCTTATAATGTTTGGCGACCCAGCCGATCGTCCGATCGTCGAGCCCAATCGAGTGCAGGGGCTCGAAAATCGGAAGCGATCTAATTGATTCGCTATCCAGGCGCGATGACATCTTCCGGTACGCCGGTCCGCGGCGCAAACGCAATGCTGACCCACCATCGTCGCGGTCCACGAACAATTGCCGCGTGTCGACGGGCTCTGCAGCGTGGATAATGCCGCATCCGCCAAGGCGCTCTACGGTCCGTTTGACCTTCTGTTTCAGATTTCGCCGAGCAATCGTCTCCGAGAAGCCAAGCACATTTACAGCCAGCGTCTGCAGATCAATCCAATGCGTCCATTCCCGCCGCCAAAAAATCTTAGCCAGGAACAGGTAGAGCCGGCGCGATGCTGGATCAAGTTGCCGGTAAATGTTCAAGTCGAAGCTCAGACACGAGCGTGAGCCGGAGCAGTATTCAAAGAACAGTGGATCCCAGATGATCCGCCAAGCTCGCGATGACAACGGGTCGACCGGCAGGCTATAGCTCAGAAAACCGAAACCCGTTTCCCGATGTTCATCGCGGCTCGGATCGTAAAAGCCATCGCAATGATAGCTCGTTGCCGCGAGGCGCTTGAGTGATTCGCGGAATCCGCGATAGGCGCTGCCACCGCGGTCGGATCGGGTGTCGATGCAGCCCAAGTGCCGGAGAATGAAATGCGGAGTCGCATACAGCTCCGCCGATGGTTGTGGCTGTCTAAAAGTAAGCCCAAGTAGTCCCCACAGAAAAAATTCATCACCAGGAAGAAGACCAAACGGCGCAGCGACTGTCGCGACGGACCTTTGCCGCTTTCCATTGGCACCGACGAACTGAAACGAGCTGCGGTGTAACAAAGACTTCGTCGAGCAATCGAGCGGAGATAAGGCGTGTTCGACAAGCGTCAGTTGACCAAGGCCCTTGGATACACTCGGCAGCGCGCCATTTGCATGTAGCCGTTTGATGCGGAGTTTTGCATTCGTGCCTCTCACACGCGAAAGCGTAACCGGCGCTAGCCGCTTCGCGCAATCCGTTTTCTTTCGGCATTAGCGTCAGGAGCGGCATCGACTTTCCGAAGGGAGCATGATCGTTGTCACGGAACGGTCGGCTTCGGTCACAATCCAGAAGCGCTTTCCATTGCTGGCCAAGTGGACCGAGCTGACTTGATAGCCGTGCTCTACCGACAACTCGTTCTCCCACCATTCCTCCATCGGCAGTAATCCCCATTCGCCGTTTGCATGGGATCGCAGTCCGTTTAGAGCATCCAGGTAGGTGAGCATCGCCCTCGCCTTACATGTAATTGTAATTCTGCCCAGTGGGAATCGTGGTCGTCCGTCCATAGTTTGGATCACTTCTAAATCAACTTGATTATGTTATGGGCCAAACGGTAACCGACGTTGCATCCGATTCTCAGGCCGAACAGCGACCCGCGGTGCGTGGTTGCAATGTCAATACGGCCGCAACGGCGTGCCTGGCAAATAACCAAATGGTTTTGCAGTTCTACGTCCACTATTGGACTACCTGACCGCAAAGTCCAAATCGGTTTGGCTGGCCAGATTTTGAGGGGTTTGTCAGCAAACAGACGTTGCTGACCGGACCGGGTGCAGATAAGTGGGGAGATCGACAGAAAACGTCGGCGATGAGCCGAGCGGTCGGGTACAATCTCTGCTGGCTAGAAGCGTCAGTCAACCCTATGCGACTAGCCAATTTGCGTCAAATCCCCGTCGTCCTTGTCTTATCGCGGATCCGTTTTTTTGAATCGCATTTCCGTTTCTGGAAGTTCGCCGGTTGTAGAAGGCTATGGCCGATTCATCCTCCCTTCAGCCTGACTCCTTGCCAAAATCCGGGGGTGTTGCGCCACTCACGCAGCGCAGGCGGGGCGGAGGCGCGTACGCTCGGCCGTCCGATGTCGAAACTGAGATAGCCAAGACAATCGCGACTGATCCGTCGACATGGCCGCTGACGACTCTCAAAAGCGAAACCCTAGTCTATTTAGCACGCCGGTTTCAGAGCCGCAACGACCACGGTTTGATTGGAAAACTGATCGAGTGTCTCGGCAAACGGGTCGCACAAATTGCGCGCGATTTCTCGTCAGGTCTTGCCAAATCGGTTGCAGAAGAGTTCGCAATTGAGATTGCCGAAGAGGTAAACCTATTGATATTTGCCCAAACGGCAAGCCGTCAAAGCGAGTTTCTCGAATGCGCTTTCCGCACCGCAGTACAACGCCGCTCGATCAACAAACGGGCGAAGCTTCGGGATCGACTAAACCATGAAAAATGCGAGTCGTTATTACCGGCAATCGAGTCGGACGGCGAGGAGATCGGAATCGTGGCCTCCCACGAAGACAGAGAGCCGGGACCTGCGGAAAGGGCGATGAAATCGGACATGATCCGTAGAGGGCTTGAGGCGGTGTCGAACCCTCTACATCGGGAGGCGATTATTCTTCATTACCTTAAGGGTTGGCCAATAAAAGAGGAGGACGAGACAGTACCAACTCTCAGCACGCATTTCGGAAAGACGGACCGGCAGATCAGGATCTGGCTTGCCAAAGCTCGTAGCGAGATGCGTGCTGCTCTGGGAGATGCGATATGAACACAAGCAAAACTGATCAGGAAAGGCTCGATCGTATTCTGGACGAAATCATGCTCCGCGAATCGGAACCAACTCACGAGGCACTGCTTCGGTGGTGCAGGCAATATCCGGAACTCCGAGAGGAACTGGCCACGTTTTTTGCTACTTGGGCTATTCAAAAGGAAGAGGCTGAGCGCCCGGCAATCGACGAAGATCGTGTTGCAAGCAGAATGGTCAGTCATGCCCTGAACTTGCTTTATCAGCGTGCACGTGGGCCAGCAGTGGCAGCGGAACCAAGTGCAGAGACACGACTTCATAGGATGGTCAAAGCGTCAGGAGTCGCAGAGGATAAGTTGATGGCCGAATGCAATCTGGACGAAACACTGCTCGCAAAGCTCGACCGCCACCTGATTGTCTTCGAGAGCATTCCGCGGATTTGCATTCAAAAGCTTTCAAAGGCGTTGCACCGTGCAGTGGAAGAGGTCTCTCGGACCATCAAAGGAGATCCAATTCCACTTTCAGCCTACAAGTCAAAGGGAAAACCAACGCTTCGGCAAGAGACGTTCCTGGATGCCGTCGCAGCGTCTGATTTATCCGACAGTGACAAAAGAGAATGGGAACGAGTCGTTTCGATCGACAAGCCGGGCTAAGAAAACACCATGAGCACTTGGAAGGAAGTTCGGCGGCTCGCCCGCAAGCGACACGAAGAACTCGCGCAAGAGTCGGACGCGCTCGTGCCTGCGAGTGTGCTCTTGGCCTCTGCTCAAAAGAACACCGACATAAAGGCAGTGAGCCGTCCCGCTGGCGACACGCTTTTGGACGGAGCGGAGGCAGCTTACGATCGAGAGAGCAAACGGATTTACTACTCGGATGCCACAGCCAAAGAACTGGCACAATTTCATATTGCGCACGAGTTCGCCCATCATTGGCTAGATGAAGCCGGCGCCGCTTGCGGAAATACCGACTTGGACCTGCTGGTCCCATCCGAACCTGAAATGTCCGCTGTCGGGGACGAGGATTCATACAGTCCAAAGGAAAGAGCTGAAGCGCAGGCAAATCTCTTTGCAAGAGAGTTTTTGCTGCCTCGTCACAAGCTTCGCCAGCGTTGTTTCGGCGGAATACCCGATGCAGATGCAATCGCATCGGAAATCGGTGTTCCCGTCGATCTGGTTATGCAGCAATTGGCCGATGCATTGTTGTTACCTGCCGAGAGCGATACCGAGACAGCGCCACGCCGAGAGGCGGACCCTGATCCAAGTCAACTCGATGCCATCACCGCAAATAACGAGCCACGGCAAGTTCGTGCGGGCCCCGGAACGGGAAAGACTCGGACGCTCGTCGGTCGCGTCGCACACCTGATCGAGAAAGGCGAAGAACCGTCTTCAATATTGGCGCTGACGTATTCGAATCTCTCCGCCCAGGATCTCGCGAGCCGCCTTAGGGCAGCAATCGGCGAAAAGGCGACAGCGGTTTGGTCGGGCACGTTCCATGCATTCGGGCTTGAATTGCTTCGCAAGCACGGGCAAGTCCTGGGCTTTGATGTTGAGCCCAAGCTTCTGGACCGCACAGATTCGCTGATGCTCCTCGAAGAGCTGCTTCCGAAATTGAACGTGAGCCACTATCTGGATCTGCATGAGCCCATGCTCAAACTCCGCTCAATTCTGGGCGCCATCAGCCGAGCAAAAGACGAGCTGGCATCGCCTGATGAGTATTTGAATTGCGCCAAAGCAATGTCCGATGAAGCGACCGATGACGATTCGCAGGCAGCGGCTGAGCGCGCGATCGAAGTGGCCCGTGTGTACGCAGTTTATGAGGCAACATTGCGCGAAAGAGGTTGGGTCGATTTTGGCGACCTCGTTACGCTGCCAATCAAACTTCTGCGTGAGCAGCCGGAAATTCGAGATGCCGTGCGCAATGACAAGCGTCACATCCTGGTCGACGAGTACCAGGACATGAACAGAGCCAGCGGTTTATTCCTGAAGGAACTCTGCACGCCGGGACACGGGCCTTGGGTGGTTGGTGATGTCCGGCAGTCCATCTATCGCTTCCGCGGAGCATCGCCGCTCAACATGGCGCACTTTTCGCGGGAGTTTCCTGGGGCGAAAACCACGGACTTGGCTGTCAACTATCGCTCGGGCGGACGGATTATTCGCTTGTTTGAGTCCTTTGGGCGCGAAATGGCCGTTGGTCCAAGTGCATCAAGCGGAAACCTCGAAGCGTACCGTGGTGAAACCCATGGCACCGTGCAGTATGATGTCGCCACGACTCGCGAAGCCGAGGCCCACGGTATCGCTCAGGCCATTAAGAATAGAGTCGTCGCCGGCGCGCGCTTCGCCGACCATGCCGTGCTGGCTCGCTCCCATACGATTCTCTCACGGCTTGCGAAACAGCTCGAATCGGACGGCGTTCCATGCCTGTATTTTGGGGACTTCTTTGAGCGACCCGAGATTCGTGATCTGCTTTCGTTGTTATCGCTGGCGTCAGAGCCAAGAGGGGTTGGTCTATTCCGAGTCGCCCAGCTGCCATCGTATGCGGTCCCGCCGGATGATATCCGATTGTTGTTCAAGTGGCGACGCGAGCATGAAAAGACCATGCTCGCAGCTCTTCGCGAAGTCGCCTCAATTGAGGGCTTAAGCGCTGCGGGGCGCGAGGGACTGAACCGCCTTGCTCGGGACCTTCAGGATGCTGCCTGGCCAGTATCCCCTCATCGTTTTTTGATGTGCTACTTGCTACGGCGAAGCGCACACCTCGCGCCTTTTTTGGCGGACAATACTGTTCCCGGCCAGCAGCGCCGACTTGCAATTTACCAGCTGTTGCAATTTGCATTCTCGTTTAAGCCGCAGCCAAAGATCGATCCCAAACGGGGTTTCCTCGCCCACGTTCGGCGTCTGGAGATCCTTGACGAAGAAAAACAGTTGCGGCAATTGCCTGCCGCGGTGAGCGAAATCGATGCCGTTCGCCTAATGACCGTTCATTCGAGCAAAGGCCTCGAATTCCCAATCGTCCACATCGCTGCTTTGACAGTCGCGCAGTTTCCGGCACCAAACCGATACCAGCCGTGCCCGCTACCTGCAGGCTTGACTAGCTCTGACGTATTGATGAGTCGAGAGGCAGAAGAAGACAGCCTATTCTTCGTCGCCTTGTCACGAGCGCGTGATACATTACATTTGTCGCGCGCCGAAACCAACGGATTGCGAAACGCGAATCCGTCACGTTTTTTGGACTCGATTGCGACTCACTTGCCGACAGACATCAATGCTCCTGCCGACTGGACGGCCGCTGGTGCTCCAGAACCAGAAAGTCCGCTGCTTGTCGGCCGGCCCGCAAATGATCAATGGACCGCACGCGAAATCGAGATCTATCTGGATTGTCCGCGGCGTTTCTACTACGACCACGTGCTTGAACTCGGCGGTGGTGACACCCCATCGCCCTTCCTTAGATTTCAGTCGGCTTTGCACTCAAGCATGGCCTGGCTGCGAGAAACACCGGCTGCTGAGGACAGGCGTATCGGCCTTGCGGCACGATTTGAGGAAGATTGGGGCAAACTAGGTCCAGGGGATCACCCATTCGAGCCTCTTTATCGGCGCATGGCGGAGGCGATGATACAGACTGCCGATAGCGTCATGAACGGCGAAAGCCTGCCAGCGGAACGACAAGTTGTATTGCCAACTGGCACCGTGATCACTTGCCGTGCGGACCACGTGGAGCGAACGTCAAAGGGAATCGTCGTGCGGCGACTAAAAGCAGGGCGCCTCGCGAAGGCCGAAGAGCCCAAGCCGCGATACTTACTTCTTCAAGTTGCTATTCGTACTGATCATCCGAATGAAGATGTCCACTTCGAGCATGTCTCTTTGCTTACGGGCGAACGGCGAATGGCAACTGAAAAGAAGGCGGGCCAAAAACTGAAAGCTTGTGAAGAGGCTATCAATGCGGCCGGCTGCGGACAGTTCGAGCCTCGTCCCAGTCAGCACTGCCCGTCGTGTCCGTATTTCTTCATCTGCCCGGCGCACGGCCTGACGCTCTAGGCCGTTTCTCCCGTTTCGGCAATCGTGCAGCCACCGGCGTCTCCAATCGCAGGTTGCGAAACTCGTGGCGTCGCGGGGAATTTTCCGCTTGGGCATTTCCGGTTGTCCCTTCTGTCAGGTTGAAGAAGAGAGAGGCCAATAACGGCAAGATTTCATCAACCTTTTGAAGAGGAAGATCAATGGCAAACATCCAACTATTTCTGCAAGTCGAAGGCAGCCGCGGCATTGAGCTAATTCAGCTCGATGGTGATGCTCCGGGCCAGGAGATTCTGGCTGCGGCCGTGCGTCTTGGCGTCGGCGAAGCGCAACTCCAAGACGCTCATGTCTTCGGACCAGAGGACGAAGCTCCGCTGAAGGTGGACGTTCCACTCAGCAAGCAAGGCATTCGCGACAAACACCGGGTTCATGTTCATCGCTGCCGCAAGATTGAAGTCACACTGCACTTCAATGAGTTAACGGAGATTATGAAGTTTCCGCCCGCGAATACGGTTGACCATGTGAAGAAGCGGTTCGTTCACGCCATCCACATGTCGCCCGTAGATGCAACCGAACATGTTCTTCAGATTTGTGGTTCCGAGGACCGGCCCGAGCCCGACACGCAAATTGGCGCGCTCGTCTCGGGATGCTGTTCGCTTTGCTTCAACTTGGTCCCAATCAAGCGAATCGAAGGCTAACAACGTTAGGGGCTACTCCGATGCGGCCAGATGAGAAAGCATTTCGGGATCACATCGCGGCCGGGCCATTCCAGCTCGGTCTACACCAAAGCCGTTGGAAGCTGGGAGAGATTGTTTGGCCGGTCGTCCAAATCGCCGTAGCGGCAGGGGCACGTGATGGATCGCCAAATGAGTACTGGTTTCGCTTCGATTGCAACGGGTACTCGCAAGATGCTCCTACAGCCCGACCGTGGGATCACGATGCAGACCAGCCATTGCCATTCAATCGGTGGCCGGGTGGGGCAACTCGAATTCCCGCGGTGTTCAGGACTGACTGGAATGACGGAACCTGTCTCTATCTGCCCTGCGATCGCGTGGCTGCGACTGGTCACGAAAACTGGCGAACTCAATATCCAGCGCTTCAATGGTCCCCGACGCGGGGCATCGTGCTGTACCTCGACGAACTCCATTCGTTACTCAATTCCAGCGACTATAAAGGGGTGCGCGGTGGCTGATGCAGTTATCCGTTTCCAGCGCGGTTTGTGGCTGAATTGCATGATGCAACTCCAAGCGCGAAGCCGTGGCCGACACGAATCAGGTTGCTTCATTCTTGGTACGGTCAATCGACGGAGCCGGTACGCCCGGAGGTGCGTGTATTACGACGAGCTCGATCCCGCTGCATATTCCAGTGGGGTCTGCATTCTGCAAGGGAACGCGTTCACGCGGCTGTGGGAGCTTTGTCGTGCTGAAAAGCTGGCGGTGATTGCCGACATCCATACCCATCCCGCCGATGCTTTCCAGAGCGAGGCGGATCGCATGAATCCCATGATTGCCCGCGCTGGCCACCTCGCCATCATTATTCCCAACTACGCATTCGGTTGGATTTGGCGGCACCGTCTTGGACTTTTCCGGTATGAGGGCGATCATCGCTGGACCGATTTAAGTGGCTGGCAAGCGAGGTCGTTTCTCAAAATTCGATGGACTTTAATATGATCATGAAAGCTTCCGGGCAGACGAGTTCGGACCTTACGTTTCCGCACGCGGATACGCTCCATCGGGTCGTAAAGATCGCCCTTGATGCGGGCGAGGTGGGGACTGTCGAAGAAGGCTATGAGCTGCTCCAGTCGTACCGGGTAGGCATTCACGTTGGCCCTGAAGTGAGTAGTTCGGCAGAGCACCAGACGGCGCTGCTGACAATCGTCAATATCGCACGTCGCGCCTTACTGGGTGGGGTGTTCATCGAAGGGAATCTCGACACGCCACTCCGGGTTCCCTTGCCGGGGCATCACAGTCTCGCTGGGGCCGTCCATGCCTTGGGAGGCCAGCTCGTGGGTGAATTGCCGGCGACGCTGCCAACGTTAACCGTGGGTACTGTGGCGCCAAAATCTGACGAAAACGAGATTTGTCTCGCCGTTACTTTCAGTGGCTGGCGGGGAGGCGTCGTTCCCAGAAACGAACCCGCACCAATCGCGGCAGATCGAGCTATCAGCCCTGCCGCCGTTCTTGCCGCGGCTGTGGCGGTCTCCGAGGTGTTTCAACATCTCCGCGGAAATCCGATGGCCGGCCGCCGGCAGTTCGGACTATCCCTGTGGTCCCCGGAATCTCTCAATTGGCAAACCGCTGCTGATGGTCCGCTTGACATCCTACTCCCTTCGCGACTTTGGCTAATTGGTTTGGGGCATCTTGGCCAAGCATACCTTTGGGTCCTAGGATTGCTTCCCTACCGAACGCCGGCCGACGTAGTGATTTACTTGCAGGACTTCGACCGGCTCGTTGCATCAAACGACAGCACTTCCATGCTGACGGACGAAAGTCTTGTAGGCCAGCTGAAAACAAGAGCAATGGCCCAATGGGCTGAAGCTCGTGGCTTCGATACTCGAATCATCGAACGCCCGTTCCCTGGCGGCATCATCGTCACGGGCGATGAGCCACGGTTGGCACTTGGCGGAGTAGATAATCCACAGGCCCGAGCTTGCTACGAAGATGCCGGCTTCGACTGGGTGGTAGAAGCAGGGCTAGGTGCTGGACCCACGGAATACCTTGCTCTTCGACTTCACACGTTTCCGGCAACGACCACTGCGCGCCAGAAATGGGGTAATGTTAGCGGAGATCGCGGTTCGGTCACTACGGCGGCAGCATACCAGGATTTGCTTGCTCATGGCATGGACGACTGCGGACTGGTGCGATTGGCTTCGCGTTCGGTCGGGGCGCCATTTGTCGGTACGGTGGCAGCATCGCTGGTTATCGCCGAAGTCCTACGATTCCTAAATGGCGGTGCGTCAACAGAGGTCATCGATATGACGCTTCGCGATCCAAACAGTCGCCTCGTAGTTCCGGCCGCCCGTGAATTGAAGGGCTTTAATCCGGGTTTTACATCGGCTCCCCAAAAATAGGACGCTGAGAAGCCTCGATCCATGCAGGCTGTAGCTGGCACTGCCGCAGTTCCGTCATCACACTTGGACAAGTAAGGAATGGGCACGAGGTAGTTGAGTATGGCCGGAACCAATTTCATTCCAGATGGCAACGAGGAAATTGCGGCTGAGATTCCGCTTGTCGTCGAGATCATCGCGCGCACATGTCGCTGGATCCACCCCGATACCTTTCGTCAGCTTCCGGTATGGTGTCCGTGGACGGCACGCGGTCGACCGCTTTATGACACGACCTGGCAGCGACGCTACACGAACACTAAGCGAGCCACAAAGCAGACAGTCGAAAAGGTCGAGGGAAATGTAGCGGCCAGCAAGGCGCTGATCGCCGCTCTTGGCGTTGCCAATCCGAAGCCGCGCAACTGGACGGTTTGCCACATCTGGGGCTACGACGATCCCGCCTTTGCCAGCCAGGGCAGCATCGTACGGGATCCACGGTACTTCTCATGTGTCGGCAACATGGTCTGGCTGCCGACTCCCCTCAAAGGCTTCACGGATGCGCTACCCGAGATCAAGACGATGCTAAGAACTTGTGCCTTCTATTTGTACGGGTGGCTATGTGAGCACGAAAGCGTCACCGGTCAAGCGGAGTCCATCCGAGCCGGCTTGATACCAGAAGGCTACCCAAAGAGCTGGCCGGCACCGGACCGGGCGAATCTGCTTCCTCCGGGAACAGCACCTTGCACGCCAGCCATCATGGCAGAAATCCGCAGGCGGAAGGAGATCATCAGAAGCATGCTCGCCGACACGAGGTTGCTGCATTTCCCGCGCGAAGAGGTGTGCCAAGTGCTCGCGTTCTGGAACGTCACCCTGTAGTTCACAGGAACGACGCGACCTGCTCGCGTCTGAGCTCCTTAACTCTGATTTGAATGCGTTCAGTTTCGTCTGCACAGAATGGCGCGCTGGCGATTGGGACTCACGCGACAGGCTCGCTTGCGAACCAGTCGGCCCAGTCATCGTTTGGACTACGGCCCCGGTTCTCCCAGCGGAAGTACGCGGCCTCGCTGTGCTGGCGATGCTGTCGCTCTGGCGTCTGGAAGTCCGAGATGAGGAATTCGAGCGAGCCTTGCTTAAGGTGTGTATTGAACTCATCGATCGTCAGGACTTGTCGCGCGTGCGGGGAATCCGTTTCCCTCAGCCCGCGAACGAACCGGGCGTCCCCCGTCAGGATGACGGCCGGGAGTGGAACGTAGAAAAGCAGGTTTAGGTCGAAGGTGTCCCCTCGGCGTTTTTCGCTTTCCGGATTGTAAGATGGCATCTTCGACGGCAGAGAGCGCGCCACGAAACGGGCAATCATCCGAGAGGCGGCGTCGAGCTTCTCCGCTATGCCCGGCGCATCTAGTGGGTCGTTCCCGAAATCGGACCGCATTACCTCATAGATGGCTTGCTCATCCGCCACCGTGAAACCTCGCGCGGGTAGTATGGCCTGCATCTTGTGAATGTAGTCGATCCATTCCTGACGCTGACTCGCAATGATGTCATTCAGCCGTTTGGCGTCGAGGCGGATGCTCTTAAGCGTCCCATCCAAGACCCGGTAGACGACCTGGCACTTACCGATCTGCTCCGGGGTGACATCGAGAAGATGAAACCAGCAAGCGCGCATGTACCGAGACTCATCCTCGACGTTCTCGATGGGGTCGGTGGCCTGGGTGCCAGCCAACCAGGCGAGTTGCTTGCCATTCGGGAGACAGGGCCAGCGTTCATCGAGGATCGCATTGATGGACGGGATGCGTTCTTGCCATCTCGTGAACGGTAGGTCCCTGTCCGCCAACTGTCTGGTCAGCTCCACGAATGCTGAGGCCGAAAGCGATAGCCGGACCAGGTCGCGGTTCTGCCGGAGGAGGTTCAGATCGATCTGGGGCTGGCAGTTATCCGTATGGTTGCGCACCGTGCAAGTGTCCAGGACGACTCGAACGAACATGCAGTGACTCCTTTTGATTTCAGAAATTGTACATGGCAAGCCACTGCGCGTCGAAGATTCGCAACGCAGTGGGGCTATGCTCGCCGCTACAAGGACTCGTCCGATGACGAGGCAAGCGCGAGAATCGCTTGCTGGGCAAAGGCGGGGAGAGAGCTCCAACGCTCGATGAGTTGCTGCAGTCGCGTGTCAATCAGTGCCAGTTGCTGACAGAGTGAGCCGTCTGGATGCTCCACATTTACTGACTGGCGAAAAGAGCCTTCTTCTAAGTTGGTTGCGGTCAGTACATTAGAGGAATCGGCTTGAGGGTTCGATTCCCGCCGCCTCCACTTTTTTTCAAATCAAGCCCTTTGGCGAGTACGTCGAAGGGCTTTCTTGTCGTGGTAGTGCGACGCCTGTCCACGAGCGTGCGGTTCGCTCGCACGAATTCAGGATTCCTGGTTCCCCCGCATACAGCCGTAACAGGGGGAAGTAGAATCTGGAGTGTTCGGACCAACCACTGGGCAGGCGTGTGGAAGCAATAACAGCATGGTCAAGCCACTGCTCATGGGATTGTTTGTAATTGCTGCTTCTGCCGCGATTTCCAAAAATTCTGCCCACGCCCATCCTGCGTCCGGAATCGTCGTCAACGATCGGGGCGAGGTATTGTTCATCGATACGGGCCATGCCCTGATGAAGATCGACGCGACGGGAACGCTGGAACCCGTACGCCGAATTAAGGATGGGCATTGGTTGGCGCGATGCGCATGGCAGTTTCTCGCACCGTCAGCCCAAGTACTTCCAAAGAATTACCGGCGACGGCGAAATACCGGCGCTGATTTACGCGGGTGGCGGCGCCCCGCTGGTCGTAGGTGTTGATGGAAATCTTTATTACGCCAGCGGCCCCGATGACGACGCCCCAGGTGGATTGTCGCTCACGCGCGAGACGCCCGACGGCACACGCACCAAGTTCTCTCCGGCGCTCACTCGCGCGCTGCACGAAATCGACGACGGCATCGTCGCGCTGGCAGTCGGTCGCGACGGTGCGATATACGTAGGCTCTTGGACGGCCATCTTCAAAGTGAACCGGGATGCCAGCGTGATCACCATCGCCAGCCCCATCAAGATAGGGGATTGCGACTTCGACCCGGCCGATCACAAGGCGTCGAATCGAGGGCCATTGCTGCGGGGAATTGCGGTGGATGCGGCGGGAGTCGTCTACGCGGCCGCCACCAGTTGCCATCGCGTGATCAAGATCACCACGGATGGCCAGGCGTCAACGGTGTTGAAATCCGAGCGACCCTGGTCGCCGACAGGCATCGCGATATCCGGCCAGGACAAGTTCGTGTTGGAATTCACGAACGCCAATGGTCCCGCGACCGAAGGCTGGCGGGCACGAGTTCGCAAGCTATCTGGCGACGGTAATGTAACCACCCTCGCGAATCTGCCGCGCGAGTAACACGTGCTTTGTTCTTGAAGCGGGGACATTCGTCGCCGGTATCGGCCCTCACCGCATCGCGGCCGGCTCTGGCCATAAATTTAGGTATGCCAAGAACCGCGTCCGCGACAAGCCCGGCGCACTCCTGTTCGCTAACCCGGTCGGGTGTCGGTTGAACAGCCGACTCGCGCACGAGGTGCTTTTCGGCTAATAAAGAAGGGTGAGAAACACAAATCGGGCGGCGTGCCCGAGGACGGACCCGTTCACAATGTTTTAAGGAGTGGCTACATGAAAACGGTACTATTCCCGACGCCGTCAAAGTCCGTCGGCACTTTGACGTTGGTCGTGTTTGCAGTCGTGGCAAGCACGGAAAATGTTTCCAGCGCGACCTTGAGCGCCGGCGATCTTTCGGCCATGACCCAATCAACCGTGTCGGATTCGGACGTGCTCTTCTTTTGGCAGGTGGCCGGTGGCTCGACGGTTCCGCAAACCGTCGCCTATAGTTCAACGGCCACACCGACCACTTGGTCGGGAACCGTCGGTGGAATCTTGTTAGGCCAAGTTCTCAACGTTGGTTACCTTGGCACAACCGTCGACGGAACGGTGGGCTGGAGTTGGACCACGAGCGGGTCGTTCGGCAGCAAGAGCGTCACCGGCAACGGCTCAACGTCAATTTCCTATCCGACTCCGGAAACGTTCACCTTGCTGCTTGCGGAGTCGCTGCAATGCGGCAGCCGGACCTATGCGATCGACTACAGTATCCCCGGTTCATTCCTTCCCGATGGCAGCGTCATGTTCGGCACGCCGGGCAATCCTGAGGTGGGCGCCGGGACAACGCGCTTGGACGGCATCTTCGTTGAAACCAAGGACACGTATTCCTATTTGGACAAGGACGATATCCAGGCGTCTGACAAGAACGGCAACGCCATCATTTCCGGCGGCGCCAATAACAAAATCATTAAGACGACTGCCGTGGGCGGCGGCATCGGAACGATCACCATCGTACCCGAACCTACCGCCGTGGCGCTTCTCGGACTCGGCATTGTTGGCCTGTTGGCCTGTGCACGAGAGCGAAAACCTGGAAACCATCCACGAACGTAGTTCTTATTGAAGTCGCATGGTCACGAAAATGGTCGCGTGCGCGGGTGAGTGGAAAAGACGGAACAAGACTCCTTTTCACGGTGAAATCCTAGTAAACCCATTGCCGGTCAGTA
Organism: Acidobacteriota bacterium; assembly: GCA_029781855.1. Taxonomy (GTDB): domain Bacteria; phylum Acidobacteriota; class Blastocatellia; order Pyrinomonadales; family Pyrinomonadaceae; genus OLB17. The sequence continues at coordinate 35,909 of JAKOVX010000009.1, forward strand.
ATTCGCATGGCGCAAAGGGTGGCACGCCCAGTGGTTTTGCGATGGGTGTGGAATCAGCCGTGATTCCCGCGTCACCACGCCCTTCGCAGACTCCGGGCATGCCACCCAATTTGAATGACGGATCGGCCCCGCTCGTAAACCGTCGGCCCTTCACGCCGCCACGCCCAACAGCGACAATTGCGGCATGGCCAAAGCCGCTGCCAAATCCGCAATTACTGGGGCCTTCGAGTACCTGGCGCATGCCGAGAAGCACCCGCCGGCCGGAGTGTGCGTGGTGTTCGGCGATGATGAGTTCCTCAAATCGGAAGTGCTCGTCACGCTGCGCCACCAGGTGCTCGCCGGCGAGGAGAGCGACTTCGGCCTCACCACATTCACCGGCCGCGAAGTGCGGCTGCGCGACGTGCACGACGCCCTCGCCACTGTTTCACTGTTCGGCACGGGCCGCCGGCTGGTTGTCATCGAAGAGGCCGACCCGTTCGTCACCGAGTACCGCGGCGAACTGGAAGACTTCGTGGCGAAACCGCTCCGCGGCGTCTTCGTGCTGGAAGTGAAGACCTGGCCCGGCAACACCCGGCTCGCCAAGCTCGTCGCCAAGAGCGGCCTCACGATCGACTGCCGGTCGCTCGAATCGTTCAAGGGACAGGAACTCAAGGCTCGCGAGCGCGAGCTGAAAAAGTGGCTCGTCGAGCAAGGCCGCAGGCAACACGACGTGCGACTCGACATAGCCGCGGCCGACGCACTCGTCGAACTCGTGCCGCCGGAACCAGGCATTCTCATTCAAGAAGTCGCTCGAATCGCGCTGCTCGTCGCCTCGGAATCCTCGCCCTTTGGGAGAAGGAGTAATGAACGCGAGCGGGTGATCGACGCCAAGCTGGTGCGTGAGCACGTCGGCGGTTGGCGCACCCGGGCGACGTGGGACATGGTCGATGCTGCCGCCGAGGGCCGTGCGGCCGACGCCCTCTTGCAACTCGACCGGCTGATCGCCTCGGGCGAAAAGCCCCACGGCCTGTTGCCGCAGATGGCGTCTTCGCTCCGGCGATTTTCCGCTGCCATCGAGCTGATCGAAAGGGCCGAGGCCGATGGCCGCCGTCTGCCGGCCCGCGAGGCCCTGGCCCAAGCCGGCATCCGGCCGTTCATGCTCGGCGACGCCGAACGCCAGCTTCGCCAAATCGGTCGTCGGCGCGCCCGCCTGCTAACGCAAATGCTGCTAGCAGCCGATCTCGCCATGAAGAGCTACAACTCGGCCGACGACCGCGCCCGGATCGAGCTGGAACGGCTAATCGTGCATTTGCAGGCAAACCCGGCGGCAGGAGCGATGCCAGCGGGCGCTCATCGCTAAAACGGTAGGGTGGCATGGCCTCGGAGGTACTCCGACGTGGCCATGTTGCTCGAGCAATTCCATGCTCACGCTGCGCGAGAGCATGCCACACTTCGGGCTGCATGTGAAAAACTGATCGGCCCTGATCCTTGCTTGCTGAACTTGCCAGCTTACGCGGCATGGCCTATCATCCGGCCCCAATCTTGGCGGCGTTCGGTCCCTCTTCCACGGCGATGTCATGTGATGGTCCGCGGCAAGTTGCTCATCCTTGCGATTACGGCGTTCGCCGCGACTTGCGTCGTCGGCTGCATGACGCCGCTGCCCACGCCGTTCGCCCAGCGCGAGAAGGCCATTCCGCACACCACCACGCCGCCGACTCCGCCGGCCACACCGCTCACGCGATTGCCGGCAACCAACGACCAGGCCCATCCCACGCCGGCCGATGTGAGTGGCGTTCTCGATGAACTCGAACAGGTGCGCGCACTCGATCCCACGGCCGAACCCAAGTTGCTGGCCGAACTGCGGCGGACGCCACCCGAATCTTGGCCGCTCGTGGCCGAGCAGTTCCGGGCCTCGCTGGCGTACAGTCAGCAGCTTCGCGGACAAGAGAAGACACCCATTCGCGACGATCAACTCATCGCGGCCTCGCACGGCATGGCGGCCGACGACATGCAGGACGCGGCGGAGAGTGTCGTCTCGGCTCCGCTCGGCCGGCCGAGTTTGAGCCGCAGCGAACCGCCGTCGGCACCGCTCAAACGGCTGGTCGATCCCCACTCCGCGAAGACGGAGAACATCGCCAGCCTGACCAGGAATATCCAGGCCAACTCGCGCACCGCCACGAAGGCAATGGCGGGTCCGGAAGCGGATGGAACGGCGGCTTCGCCACCGAAGCTCGCGCGCGAACGAATGCTGCCAGCGGCCGATGCCGCGGAAAAGTCGGCCGCAGAGCCAGCCATCTTTCATGCGCCGCCGGATGCCAGTCGGGCGGTGGACCAAGCGGTCGCGAATTCAACAGGCGACATTCCGCAGAAGCTTGTGAAGCCGGTCTCGGCGGAAGGTTCCCACGAGACGACGAAGGCCGGGCCGTCGTCGCCTGGTTCGGCGGACGAAACCTGGCAGCAACTCGTCGAGCGGGCGGCCGATGACTTGAGCAAGCGGGTGAATCCCTCGCCGGCAACGACGGCCGAAATTCATCAGCACGTGAGCCTGCGCATGCTACGGCTGCTTTCCGGTGACACGGAAAAAGCCCTCGAACCGATCCCCCATATTACGCCGGCGGAGCAAGATTATTGGTCACGTCAGTTTTTCGCCTTGGCAACGTACCTGGATCACCACAGCCAACCCGATGACAAGCGGCGGGCGGCGGCGACTGTGATTCATTTGGATGAAGCGGCTTCTCACTTGCGCGAACTCGGTTCGCTGTCGCTCCGCAACATTGCGTTCTGCAAGAACGTGTACGGCTACGGCGCGATCGAGCCGTACGACAAGGATGTGTTCAAGACTGGACAGCAGGTTTCGCTCTACGTCGAAGTTGAGAACTATCACAGTGAGTCGAAGGAAAAAGGCTACTGCACGCTGCTCGGGGCAACGTACGAGATTCTGGACGACAGCGGCAAACGAATTAGTGGCGGCGATTTTCCGGATGTCGATGACTGCTGCCGCAGCCGCCGCCGCGACTTCCACATCCAATTCGGCCTCACGTTGCCGCAGAATATGAAGCCAGGGCACTATCGCCTGGAACTTGTCGTGAAAGACCGCCAAAGCGACAAGCTCGGGCATGCCACCGCGCCGTTTGAAATCGGCGGCACGGGAAAGTAGTTGAGGAGCGAGGCGCGAGCGGCGAGGCGCGGGGGGCGAGGGGTTTAGCGGCGGCGGCGACGCCGTCCACCCGCCAGGGGCCGCCAAAGCTTAAGACGTAGCCACCGTCGCCAGACGGTGGAAGCATACCTCGTTCCCTCGCTCTGCTTAGGAACGTAGCCGCTCCGCGGCGAATCTCGCCAAGCGCGACGCAGAGCGTCGCCGCCGTGCGTTCCCACGCAGAGCGTGGGAACAAGTTGATTTCTTTGAGATGCTGGAAAGCCAATTCAATCTTCGGGCCGCAAGGCCCAGACAGGAAGAGCACTGGCAAAGCCAGTGGCACCCGGCGATGCTGCGGTTACGGGAAGAAGAACCTGTACAAAATGAATAGGCAGCCAATCCATATTCCGAGTTCGCAGACACGGATTAACGATGCCCACTGTATTTCGGACTCGTTCGGTTCGGGCTTGCCTACGCCAGCGAGCAAGAAAAAGAAGATCACGATGTCAGCTGTAATAATAAAAATCACCCGTAAGCACTGTAGGGTCGCGAAGAGCGCTTCTACGATGGCGAGGACGAGACCGACGTACCAAAAGAAATACCCGATCAGGACTATTCCGGCGGTGCCGATGCCGAAGTAGAACGCATTGGAAATCGCGTCGTTAATGACGTGACGCAGAACGTGTATGCGCGGGTCGTAGGGTTGGGCGCATCGCTCATTTTTTCACGGCCGTAGGGGGAGAACAGCGCGGGAAACGCCGAACTTCTTATTCGACACGGCGATTGTAGATAAGCCCCGCATATCTACAAGAACTTTGGATAAGCCCCCATGACAGAACCCTCGCGGAAAATATACATAAGTTCACTTACCCGAAAAGTCTGACTGGAGGACTGCCATGCCCGCAGCCTATCCTGCCGCCCCTGGCGATGCAACCGGTTCCACCCGCCCAGGGCTGCGAGCGGCGAGGGGCATGTAGCCACTGTCGCCAGACGGTGGAAGCACCCCGCCGGGTGCCACTCTACGCCGTTAACCCTTTGCAAACACCTAGTTTTTCAGTGTTTCTTGATTCGCTAGCGATGAAGTCTGTCAATTTCACCCGCCAATGCGAACTACTTCGATTCGCGCTGGCGAATTCACGAATTGCGTTTTGTTCTGAATTCCAAGGGGTCTACTGCTATCATGACGACCTGGCTCGTAAATGCTTACGACGCAACGATTA
>JAKOVX010000020.1 GCA_029781855.1 Acidobacteriota bacterium
CATCCAAATAGTTTCGAAAAGCCGCCGGCACGGTGTCGGGGCTCGGCGTCTTTGCATCCAGCACCATCGGGAGATGCGTTGAGATACCAGCGGCACCGCCGAAAATATTCGGATATTCACAGATCGCGTAGATCGATATCAGCCCGCCCATGCTCGAGCCGGCGATGTATGTGTTATCGCGGTCACGCCTGGTCGAGAAATTCTTTTCGACATACGGCTTTAACTCAAGAACCAGGAATTTCAAATAATTGTCCGCCTGCGGCTTGCCCTTGAGACTATTCTTGACCACGTAGTCACGCGTTTCGGGCGGCAAGTACTTGAGTGCTTTCTGCGGAAAATACTCGGAATGGCGATATTCGCCATTGTTCCAAATACCGACGACGATGCAGTCCTTTATTTTCCGCTCCTTGAGCAGCCGTCCAACGGTCTCATCGACCTGCCATTCCTGTTTGTTCCATGTCGTCGTCGCATCGAAGAGCATTTGACCGTCCTGCATGTACAGCACGGCGTACTTTTTTTTCGTCGAATAGCCATCGGGCAGCCACACGTCTACATTTCGCGGGTCAACGAATCTGGAGGGGAAATTGGCGATCCGCTTGATCGTACCCGACGAAACGGACGGCAACTGGCCGGCAACCGATAATGCGGCACAAACAGAGATCATGATCAGGGTCGCAAAACGCATCGTGTGGACGCTCGGGCAAATGGTCATGTTTAGGCCGATCTTTGTCGAGGGTTATCAGCCGAAATTGAAAAGGGCGTGAAAACATTATGTTTCACGCCCTTGAAAATAACAATGTGCCGGCCCCGCACGGGAGCCGGCAGCTAAGTTGAGCGTTCTAGAATTCCAGCCTGAGTCCGAACTGGATCTGGCGATTCGTGAACTGATAGGTTCCACGAATGATGCCAAAACCGTCGAAGTTGCTGCTGTTATTCAGGTCGGTGTTCGGCTGGGTCAGCTGCGGGGTATTGAACAGGTTGAAGAAGTCCGTCCTGAACTGAATCCTCATCGTTTCCCAAACATTGACGTACTTCGAGATGCCGAAGTTCAGCTGATTGTTCGACGGCGAACGCAGGCTGTTTCTCGCCAGATTGCCGAAGCGACCGGCCGGTGCAACCGCGAACGAGCCGCGGTTGAGGTAGCGTCCGCTTCCTGCTCCGGTATACGGATTGCCGACGAGGTCAACACGAACACCATTGCTGCGGACGTCAAACGCCGAGCCGCTTTGCCAACGCCAAATGCCGTTGATCTGCCATCCGCCGAGAAAAGCATCCACTGCGGCCGGAACATCCGAACCCCAGCGGCGTCCCTTTCCGAACGGAAGGTCGTATACCGACTCGAACGAGAAGACATGCGGGAAATCCAGACGCGACGTCGCATACGGCTCGACGAAGTTGATGTTGGTATCAGCAACTGCATCGAACGCGCCTTCGCCGTTGTCCTTGGTCTTCGAGAAAGTATACGCCGCACGATACTGCCATCCGGCCGAGAATCGGCGTTCGAGCTGTATCTGAAGCGAATCGTACTGCGATTTGCCGTTATCGTCGCGGACGCGGACCGGGCCGCCGTTGCCATAGCAGGGCGATGTGGTCACACCATTGGGACAAGCGACGTTGGTACCGGGTTCGACAACGCGGCCGTTGAGGTTGTAATACAGAACGAGGTTGCGGCCACGTGTTCCGACGTAGCCGATGCTCAGCGCCGTATCCTTGGTCAGCTGACGCTGATACTGGATGTTGAACTGCTGAACATTCGACGTCTTATTATCCGGTTTCACCGCCAGCACGCTGACGTTCTGCGGGTTGTTCAAGTTGACGCTCGAAACGTCGCCGAGCGGCAGAGCACCGGTCGCAAGACGCGAATCAAGCGTTCCGTTCGGTGCACGGCCCGACAGCGTTATGCGGACTCCGTCCGTGAAGTTGAACTGTGAGAATCCACTATACGGCGGGTTCTGCGCCAGCTGGTTATCGATACCGCCGCGGTCGAGGAAGTAGAATATTCCATATCCGCCGCGAAGGACCGATTTACCCTTGCCGCCGAAATCGTAAGCAAATCCGACACGCGGGCTGAAGTTGTTCTTGTCATTCTTGGTCAGCGAATCGCTTTTGCCTGATGCAACGATCAGCCGGCCGGTGGTCAGGTCAAAGTTTGCCTGACGGCCATACTGTTCGGTCGGGTTGGTGAGCAATTCGTACCTGAGTCCAAGATTGAGGGTCAGGTTCTTGGTCGCTTTCCAATCGTCCTGGGCAAACGCTGCGTTTTCCCAGTTGCGGGTTCCGACCGTACCGAACGGCGGGCCGATCTGGTAGTTACAGACAAAACCGATCAAAAGGTCAGCCTGTTCCCAGCCGGTCGAATTTGCGCCGCCGCACTGCGACGGATCACCATTGCCGATCAGGAAGAAGTAGCCTTTACCGCGGTTCGGGCGGTAAAGAGCCACGTCACGTCGAAGGATCTGTCCGCCAAACTTGAATGTGTGATTGCCGTGAACCCAGCTAAGGCTGTCGACGATCTGGTACGTGTCCTGCGGGACAATGTACGGACCGAAGTCGCCCGTATATTCGAGCTGGCCGTTGTAGCCGCCGATCAGGGCACCGCCGCCGAGGCTGGCGTCGCGGTTAGCATTCGGAATGCCGAGGTCGGCCGAGATCTTCTTGTCGAAGAACGGCGGCGTGTATCCGTAGCGGATCCGATTCGCCTGAACGCGAAGTTCGTTGAAGAAGCTGGTCGAGAGCGCCGAATTCAGGCCGATAACGATGCCCTTGGTGTTGGTCGGGTTAGTTCCCGAACCGAAACCTGCAGGCAGGGCCGGAAGTCGCGACGAGGTCGTCTGTTCGAACTTGCCCCAGCTGACCCTGCCGAACAGTGAATGTTTGGAGCTCAGCGTGGCATCGACACGTGTATCGAACGTGTTGCCATTGGTCGTCTCGTTACGCGTCGTGGCAAAATTCCCGAAGATGCCTGCACGATTCGGCAGCGGGAATGCCTGCAAATAACGCAGGGCAACCGGGTTCATACGACTGCCCGGTAGCAGGTCTATACGATTTCCCGCGATCGGCAGGCCCGTCAGGATGTCTGTCAGCTGGGTCGTCGGAAGCAATTCCGAAAAATTACCCTGACGCATCAGTGCGGTCGGGACCGTTGCCGTTTCCTGATTGAGCGGGAGGAACTGTCTCAAGCCCTCGTAGTCGCCAAAAAAGAACACCTTGTCTTTCCAGATCGCACCGCCGAAGGTTCCGCCGAACTGACCGCGGCGAAAATCGCTTTTCTTATCATTAAAGGTCGGGCGGGCGTCCAAAACGCTATTGCGTACGAAGAGGAACGCGCTTCCGTAAAAGCGGTTCGATCCTGATTTGACGACCGAGTTAACGATCGCGCCGCCGCCGCGGCCAAACTCGGCCGTTGCGACGCTCGTCTGAACGCGAAACTCCTGAACGGCCTCGGCCGACGGGAAGACGTTGACCGTGTTGACTAGCGATTCGTTATTGTCGACACCGTCGAGCAGGAAGTTGTTTGCCTGCGTACGCTGACCGTTTACAGAGAGTGCCGCACCGCCCGTGTTGCGACCGCGGTAGGTTTCGGCGTTGCCGGAAACACCTGTAGCAAAACCGCCGACCACACCCTGCGTAACGCCGGGCGTAAGGCGAGCAAGCTCAAGAACGTTGCGTCCGTTGAGCGGCAGCTCGACAGCTTCGCGGCCCTGAATGACGTTTCCGAGTGCGGATGACCCGGTATCAACCTGCGGGATGTCCGCCGTCACGGTTACCGTTTCGGTGACCGCACCGGCCGTCAGCGTGAAATCGAGATTAGCCGACTGGGCGACCTCGAGCGTCACATCCTGTTTGACCGTCTTAAAACTGGCCTGTCCGACCTCGATCGCGTAACGGCCCGGCGGCAATCCGACGGCCGAATAGCCTCCCGTTTGGTCCGTCACGACCTTGACCTCGCGGCCGGTCGCAAGCGATTTGATCGAAACCGTAGCCCCGACAACTATCGCTCCGTTAGCGTCCGACACGGTTCCCTGTATTCTGGCTGAATCGGTCTGTGCAAAGCCGGCGACGGCAAAGCACAGCACCGCAATGGCAGCAAGAATATAATTCTGCATGCGTCGTAAACTGTTGTTGTTCATTGAAATATCCACCTCTATTCGAAAATGCAAACTTATTTCGGCACGTCCGAAAGAGATCGGACGATCCTTGTACAACTGACTTTAGAAACTCTGCGAATGCGTTGGGCTCTGAAACTCTTCGCCTATTGTTTGTTTTGTAAACAAACAAAGTTTTAATATATCCGCAATATAATGTCAAGAAAAAATAAACAATTGAGCAAAATTAATTCGCCGAAGCAAATTTTTGCGCTAAGACAAGGGTTACCGAACCCAGTATTGTCGGAGAATCACCCAAAGTTGATGGCAATATCATAGCCCCCGCGAGCTCCTGCCGGATACTGCGTTTTCCGTAGTCTTGTAACTCATTGTTAATGATGTTCCAGGCCCGCACTATGCTGCCGCAGACCACTACGGCCTGCGGGCTAAAACCGATGAGTAAATTGGATATACCAATCCCGAGATACTCGGCCGTTTCCTTCAGGATCCCGACCGCCTGCTTTTCGCCGTTTTCGGCGAGGCCGATCAGATGTTCGAAATTAGTGATCGCGGTCCCGCCGCCGCTCCCGTTCCGGCCAGCGTTGTAGCGGCTGAGCACCGCCTTTTCCGACGCGTGGGCCTCCCAGCAATCTCGCCGGCCGCACGAACAGATCACAGCGGCATTGTTGCCGATATACATGTGGCCGAACTCGCCGGCCGCACCGTACTCGCCGCGATAGACCTGTCCGTCGATGACGATACCGGTACCGATACCCTCGGCCACCATTACCATAATGAAATTGCGTGTGCGGCGGATCTCCGGATCGCCGAACCAGAGTTCTGCAAGAGCGACGGCATTCGCGTCATTGTCAATAATGACGGGGAGTCCGGTCGCTTCGGTGATGCGTCGCCCGATGTCCCAATCGCTCCATTGAAAGTATGGAATATAGAGAATATTGCCTGACGCCTGGTCAGCGATGCCCGGGATACTCATCCCTACTTCCAACTCGTGACCGGTGTTTTCTGAGGCGTAGCATGACACTTTCGAAAGTATCTGCTCGTTCATATAGTCGATATCTGACGACGTCGGAAAAGCTTCTTTGCGGAGGATGTTGCCGGCGAGGTCGGCGAGCACGACGGTCGTCTCGCGCGGCGTGATATCGACACCTATCGCCACCGGTGTGCCCGTCCGCAGCTGCAGCAGAGTGGGCTTGCGACCGCCGGTAGAATCGCCGGTCCCGATCTCTTCGATCAGTCCGATCCCCTGGAGTTCGTCGACGATCGCAGAAACGGTCGAACGCTGCAGGGACGTCTCTCGCGAGATCTCAGCGCGGGATATCGGCGACTGAACCCGAACGTAGTTTAGAACGACCTGCTTATTTATGTCCCGGATCGTGTTGTGGCGCGCGATCTGGTTTTTCGCCTTGGACAAGTAAATTTTCTTCATGACATCGAAGTCCCTGTAAGGCGAAGAGATATGTAAAATCAGAGCCCAACTGAAGTTTGTTTGTTGTCAACTCAAACAAACACCTAAAAGTATACCGTTTTTGAAATTTGTTCAAGTGCCTTTTTGTAATTGAAGGCCATTTCTGGCGAAAAAGTGCTTCGAATCGCATTCGGAGGGTGAATCTGTGTTCACGCGGCCCTTTCTTTTGCCGGTCATGTAACAAATGCTGTTCGGTTTGAGACCTTCGGCGCGCGGCCAGTTCGAAATTGGACCCAAGAAAAGAAATTGTTTTTGAATTTTGGTCCACAAGTGTTTGAAACGCAGGCGTTTCGGGAGGCGTACTTGATTTGTCAACGTTTAGGATGCATTCTAGGAGAACAATCAAGAAAAATTTGAATCCTTGCTCCGGAAAACACACCTTTGGGGGGAACGTCAATATCTTATGCCGGTTAACAAACTCGTCATCGCATATTTGCTGCTGATCGCGTTAGCTTTTACCGTAAGTGCCCAGAACACTCGTCATCCGCTCACCATCGACGACCTGTTTAACATCCGTAATGTTAGCGATCCGCAAGTTTCGCCTGATGGAATGTGGGTAGCGTACGTCGTCGGAAAGGTCGATACCAAGGCCGACAAATCGGGTTCCGATATTTGGATGGTCAGTTTCGACGGTAAGACGGACCGCCAGCTAACGTTCACCGTCGGCGAGAGCGAGTCGTCGCCTAAATGGAGCCCGGACGGCAAGTACCTGTCGTTCGTCTCGTCCCGGCCCGGGCCGAACAAGGGAAGCCAGATATGGATACTCGACCGCGAGGGCGGCGAGGCAAGACAGTTGACCGAGGTCAAGGGACGATTGCAAGGCTACGAATGGTCGCCTGATTCGAAACGGATCGCGATGGTCATCGGAGATCCGGACCCTGACGAACCGGCAACGCCGCCGAGCGACCCGTCGAAAGCAAAGCCGCCGAAACCGATCGTCATCGACCGCTATAAATTCAAACAGGACGGCCCGGGTTATCTCCTCTCGAACCGGCACAGCTACATTTATCTATACGACATTGCCGGCAAAAAACTTGACCGATTGACCAAAAGTAAGACGGACGAATCTTCACCAGTCTGGTCGCCGGACGGCACGCGGATCGCCTTTACGAGCGATCACACGGCGGATCCGGACCGCGAGACCTCGGTGCAGATCTACGTTGCAGAGGCAAAACCCGGAGCGACAGAAAAACAGGTTACGCCATTCTCGAGTCGGGGCGGCCGCGGTGCTCCCGAGTGGAGCCCGGACGGGAAAACGCTCGCCTTTTTAGAAACCGACCAGAAGGAAGTTGACTCGTATTCGATGGGGCACCTGACGATCGTGCCGTCGGATGGAAGTTCGGCTCCGACGAGGGTCAAGGCAGCCGAAGATCTCGACCGAGGAGTCGGCGACCTGCATTTCAGCCCGGACGGTAAGTACATATACTTTTTTGTGACGGATGACCGCTCGGTATATCCGGCTCGAACGGCCGTTTCAGGTGGTTCAGTTGAAAAGCTGCTCTCGCCTCCGATAGTGACGGGTTCCTGGAGCTGGGAGAAGGACCGAGTAGCACTTATTTCGGGCGGCGACTCGACGGCGAACGAGGTCTACGCATTTGAAAGCGGGAAGCTGCGGCAGCTAACGCACCAAAACGACAAGCTCTTTGCGGAACTCGAACTTCCGGTGACCGAGGAGGTCGGATTTCCGAGCCCCGACGGCACCGAGGTCCACGGCCTGCTGACATATCCGGTTGGATACGTGAAAGGGACCAAAGTGCCGCTCCTGCTCCGCATCCACGGCGGGCCTAACGGACAGGACCAGCATTCGTGGAGCAGTGAGCGACAATTTTTCGCAGCAAACGGATATGCGGTGCTCGCGGTGAATTATCGCGGCAGTGCCGGCAGGGGCAGGAAGTTCTCGTGGGCGATCGCTGCCGACTGGGGAAATCTCGAGGTCCAGGACCTGCGTGCGGGCATTGACTACGTCATCAAGGCGGGCATTGCCGATCCCGACAAGCTCGGCGTCGGCGGCTGGAGCTACGGCGGTATCCTGACCGATTATATGATCGCCGCGGATGATCGGTTCAAAGCGGCGACGAGCGGAGCCGGTACCGCATTTACGGTCGCGTTTTACGGGACCGACCAGTACATAACACAGTACGATTACGAGATCGGGCCGCCCTGGAAACCGAAATCCTGGGAGATCTATCAGAAGATCTCATACCCGTTCCTGCACGCCGACCGCATCAAGACGCCGACACTGTTTCTCGGCGGCGAAAAGGACTTTAACGTTCCCGTTCAGGGCGGCCAGCAGATGTACCAGGCACTCAAGAGCCTTGGCGTCGATACCCAGCTGATCATCTATCCGAATGAAAATCACGGCATTTCGCGGCCTAGCTATGTCCGCGACCGTTATGAACGCTATCTCGCCTGGTACGACAAGTACGTTCGCAAACTGCCGGTCGAGCCGAAAGTAATGGTCGCCGGTTGGGAAGGAACTTGGAAAGGTACGCTCGTCAACCTTCCCGCCAAACCTGACGCTCCGAAGGTCGAGGTGACGATGGAGATCGGGACGTTCCCGACAAAGGACAACACTTGTGGGGCCTGGAAGGCCAGCACCACCGAGGACGGCGTTGCCAAGGACGTGAAGGACGCTAAGCTTTGCCGCGGCAACGGAGCGAGCGACCTCTACTTTGATGAAGGCAATGATTTGCGACCGCCTGTGCGTGCCATTGGAGACGAGCTTGTGTCAACATATAAGATCGGCAAGACCCTGTTCGTTATGACGATGCGGATGCGCGGGGACGTGCTGGAGGTAGAAGTGTTGACCACCGATGACAAACCGGCGGTGACAGGAATCCAGCCAATGGTCCCGAAGGGGATCGAGCGTATTGAACTAAAACGAGTACCGGACGCCGATAACTAGACGGACATTCTACCAACTTATCGGCCCGATCCTATCCTGACCGATCTGGGTGTTTAGTCGGTCATACATTTGCGACATTTTGAGGACTATTTCGATGTTAAAACATATAACTGCAATATTTGTCTTCTGCCTGTTTGCCGGCCACGCGTTTGCTCAAGCTCCGCAAAACATGGGTGCCGACGACTACAACAAGATCTTCAAACCCGTTAAGTGGCGGTCGATCGGCCCGTTTCGCGGCGGCCGTGCGGTTGCCGGCTCCGGCGTCGTCGGTGACCCGAAGACCTATTACATGGGCACGACCGGTGGTGGTGTCTGGAAAACGGACGATATGGGCCAAAGCTGGCGTAACATTTCGGACGGCTTTTTCAAGACAGGTACGATCGGTGCGATCGCCGTCTCCGAAAGCGATCCGAATGTTGTATACGTCGGAACGGGCGAACACCCCGTTCGGGGCGTCATGACCAGCGACGGTGACGGCGTTTACCGGTCGACCGATGCCGGAAAAACTTGGAAGAAGATAGGGCTAGACGAATCGCAGCACATTTCGAGGATAGTTATCGACCCCCGAAACCCGGATGTCGTTTTCGTTGCGGTGCAGGGAGCACTTTACAGCGGCTCAAAGCAGCGTGGCGTTTACAAGTCGACCGACGGTGGCAACACCTGGAAGAACGTTCTCTACGTAGACGAAAAGACCGGTGCCGTAGAGCTCTCGATGGACATGACCAACCCGCGGATACTTTACGCCGCGATGTGGGAACACGGTCGTCTGCCGTGGAAAGTGATCAGCGGTGGCCCCGGAAGCGGGCTCTATAAATCGACGGACAACGGCGAAACCTGGGAGAAGATGAAGGAAGGCCTGCCCGAGGAAATGGGCAAGATGTCGATCGCCGTCAGCCGCTCGAACCCCGAGAAGGTGTATGCACTGATCGAGAGCGATTCGGACAAGGAAGCCGGCGGATTATTCGTCTCAAACAACGCCGGCAAGAGCTGGAGCCGGATTACGAACGACCATCGGCTTGTCCAGCGGGCTTGGTACTACATCGAGCTTTTCATCGACCCGAAGAATGAAAACACTATTTATGTGTTGAGCGCCTCGACCTACCGCTCGAATGACGGCGGCAAGACGTGGGAGCGTGTTTCGGGGACGCATGGTGATTTTCACGACCTCTGGATCAACCCGAAAAACCCGGACAACATGATCATCTCGAATGACGGCGGTTCGGCCATTACTTTCAACAAGGGCAAGATCTGGAGCACGCAGGCAAATATGCCGACCGGGCAATTCTACCGCATAAACGTCGATAACCAGTTTCCCTACCGCATTTACGGTGGCCAACAGGACAACACGTCGGTCTCGATCTTGAGCAGGTCGCTCGGCAGCGGCGGCATTGGACCCGACGATTGGCAGGCATCGGCCGGCGGCGAGAGCGCCTTTCTGGCGTTCGACCCGAACGACCCGAAATACGTGATGGGCGGAAGCTACCAGGGAACGATCGAGGTTGTCGACGTTAAAGCAAAGGCCAGCACCAACGTGATGGCCGCGCCGATCCAATATCTCGCGATGGATGCAAAAGACATCAAGTATCGCTACAACTGGAACGCCCCGATAGTCGCCAGCAAGTACGAACCGAACACTTTCTTTCACGGCTCGCAGTACGTCCTCAAGACCACCGACATGGGCAAAACGTGGAAAGAGATCTCGCCCGACCTGACCCGCAACGAAAAGGAAAAGCAGGGCCGGGCAGGCGTTCCGTACACGAACGAAGAGGTCGGAGCCGAAAATTACGGTACGCTCAGCTACATAATGGAATCGCCGCTCGAAAAGGGCGTGATCTGGACGGGCAGCGACGACGGGCTCGTCTATCTGACACGAGACGGCGGGGCGAACTGGAAAAATGTGACTCCTGCCGGACTGCAAGAATGCCTGATCAACGCGATCGAGGTATCGCCGTTCGACAAGGCGACCGCCTACATTGCAACGACACGGTATAAGTTTAACGATCATCGTCCGGGCCTCTATAAAACAACGGATTACGGTGCGACGTGGACCAAGATCGACAACGGCATACCAGCCGACGCGTTCACCCGCGTCGTACGTGAGGATGAGGTGCGAAAGGACCTGTTATTCGCGGGCACGGAGCTCGGCCTGTACATCTCGTGGAACGGCGGAAAGGACTGGTCGCCGTTCCAGCTAAATCTGCCGATGACGCCGATCACGGACCTGCGGGTGCACAACAACAACCTGATCGCATCCACCTCCGGCAGGGCGTTCTGGATATTGGACGACTTGAATTTAATACGGCAGTACAAAAAGGACGTTCCATCATTCTCGATCTACAAAACCGAGGGCGCGTATCTGGTAAACGGTTCGAGTGAACTGGATGAATCGGATGACGATTTTACGGGTGCGAACCGATTCAGAGGCGTGAACCCCTCGACCGGCGTCGTGGTCTATTACAATTTACCTGAATTGAAAAAGACCGACGAGATCACAATGGAGGTCAAGAACGCGGCCGGAAACGTGATTCGCACCTATTCGTCGAAGTCCGATAAGAAGTTTAAGAGATGGGATGGCGGCCCCGGGCCGGAACCTGCACTTTCAAAATCAAAGGGATTGAACCGGTTTGTTTGGGACATGCGGTATCCGACGATGCCGGGCGTTCCCGGGGTCTATATCGAGAGCAGTTATGCAGGGCACAAGGCCCCGCCGGGAAAATATACGATCACGATAAAAATGGGTAGCCAAACGGTGTCGACCGATGCCGAGATCCTGGCGAATCCGCTTTATCCGACGACGGCTGCTGCCTATAAGGAATTTGACCAAGTAATGACGGGCATGGAGAGCGAACTCACCACGATGCACCGGATGGTCAACAGCCTTTACGAAAAACAGCAACAGCTCGAATCGCTTCTCGGTTCCCTGCCGGAGGGCGATAAATTCGATGCGATCAAGAAGGACGGCGAGGCCCTGCTCAAAAAGATGAAGGCGTGGGACGAGGATATGGTCCAGCGAAAATCGAAGGCTTACGATGACGTTGAGAACTTTCCGAATAAGTTCACGGCCAATTATCTTTTCTTGATCAACCAGACGGAAAGTGATATTCCGATGGTGAATCAGCCGTCGCTCGATCGCATGAAAGAGCTGAATCCTCAATGGACCGCTCTCAAGGCAAGGGCGGACGAGATCAACGGCAAAGATATTCCGGCCTTCAACAAACGCTTGTGGGATGCCGGATTTGGCGCGATCTGGAAAGACCAGTAAACACCAACCGGCGGTCATCAAGCCGAAATGAAAAGCTGCAGGGAGATGATCTCTGCAGCTTTTTTCTATCTTAGAGCGACCGTTATCGGTCAATTTACGTCCAACGCTTATTCTCGAGTATTTGAATGTAGTTGCTTCGTTCGTAGGCGGTCGGGTCGACGATGTTCGCCTGGCTCATCGTGCCCTTAAAGGCGTCGATCGACTCAAAGGGCATATCCTTCATGTAAAGATCGAGATCGTAAACGATGTCCTTGATCCGCCCGATGCCGTTCGCGAGTATCGTTGAGGCGACCATCGCGACATCGGCCCCGGCGAGTATGTACTTGATGACCTCGCGTGCGCCGTGAACTCCGGTCGTTGCTCCAAGCGAGATCGGAACCCGGTCGTAGAGGACGCCGATCCATAGCAGAGGCAGTCGTAGTTCGGACGGATGGCTGAGCTCGAGGTCCTGGACAACTTCGAGGCTGTCGATATCTATGTCCGGCTGATAGAACCGGTTGAACAGAACGAGCGCATCGGCGCCTGCCTTCTGTAAGCGGACGGCCATATTGCCGAAGGAAGAGAAATATGGACTGAGCTTGACAGCGATGGGGATCTTGACGTTTCGGCGGACCATCGAGACGATGTCCAGATAGCGTTTCTCGACATCCTCAGACGAGAGCCGGATGTCGCCGGGGATGAAATAAACGTTGATCTCCAGTCCGTCGGCACCGGCTTGCTCGATCTCGCGTGCATATTCGGTCCAGCCCTCAGGTGTTACGCCGTTAAGGCTCGCGATGATCGGAATGTCGACACGCTCCTTTGCCTTTCGGATGATCTCGAGGTATTTCCCCGAACCGACCGAGTAATCGTTGAGGTCCGGGAAATAATCCGACGACTCGGCAAACGCGCTATTCGTCGATCGGCTGACCTTGTCGAGCAACGCGGACTCCTGGCGGATCTGCTCTTCGAAAAGCGAGAACAGAACGACCGCACCGGCACCGGCGTCCTCCATTTTGACGATGTTACTTACCTTCTGAGAGAGCGGATTTGCGGAAACGACCAGCGGGCTTTTGAGTTGCAAGCCCATATATTTTGTACTTAGATCAGCCATCTTAATCTCCTCGTGTTTGTCGATCCGTGTCGACTATCTTCAACTGTTGCGCCGCCAGCTTCGAGCTAGAAAACTGGCTGGAACTCGCTTGCGCCGAAACCTGCCATCTCCTCGTAAGTCTTCCATCGTAGGTTAACGATCTCCTGGGCAAGCTGGATCAGCCTCTCTGCCTCGTCCGGCTGTGTCTGCGTCAGGACCTTGTAACGTAACTCATTGTAGGCATAGGCCTTAAGTGAGATCTTCGGTTTTGGAGAATCGAGAACGAACGGATTTTGGCCGTTCTTTCTTAACACCGGGTTGTAGCGGATCAGCGGAAAATATCCGCTCGCTACTGCCATAGCTTGCTGACGCAAGCCTTTTTCCATATCGATGCCGTGGGCAATGCAGTGGCTGTAAGCCAGAATGAGCGACGGCCCGTCATACGCCTCGGCCTCACGCATCGCCAAAAGCGTCTGCTGTGGGTTGGCACCCATCGCGATCTGGGCGACGTAAACGTTGCCGTACGAGATCGCCTGTAACGCCAGATCCTTCTTGCCGACACGCTTTCCGGCCGCCGCGAACTTCGCGGATGCCGCGGTCGGCGTCGCCTTCGACATCTGGCCGCCGGTGTTTGAGTAGACCTCGGTGTCGAGCACCAGGACATTGATGTTCCGTCCGGTCGCGAGCGCATGGTCGAGGCCGCCGGCACCGATATCGTATGCCCAACCGTCGCCGCCGATCAGCCAAACGCTGCGGTGGACGAGTTGATCGGCAACCGATAGCAGGTGGCGAGCCTCCGGCACTTCGAGCCGCTCGAGCTTTTCTTTAAGTTCGTCGACGCGTTTCCGCTGGGCGTTGATCTCGCTTTCGAGATGCTGCGGAGCGTTGATGAGTTCATCGACGAGTTGCTCTCCGAGCTGCGGCTTGAGCTGCTCGAGGAGCTGATGAGCGGTGCTTAGCTGCTTGTCCGCGGTCATCCTCATTCCAAGCCCGAACTCGGCGTTGTCTTCGAACAACGAATTTGACCACGCCGGCCCCTGCCCCTTCGAATTCGACGTCCACGGCGTCGTCGGCAGATTGCCCCCGTAAATTGACGAACAGCCGGTGGCGTTCGCAACCAGAAGCCGGTCGCCGAAAAGCTGAGTCAGCACCTTGATATAGGGCGTCTCGCCGCAGCCGGCACAGGCACCGGAAAACTCGAAATACGGCTCGAGGAACTGGACTCCGTGAACGGTCGAGAAGTTAACATCCACTTTCTCGTTCTCGGGCAGTTTTTCAAAGAAGCCTATCTTCTCGCGTTCGGCGTCTAGGTCCTTTGGTTTTTCGGTGACGTTGATCGCGCGTTTGTTGTTGACGCGGTCATCGACGGGGCAGACCTCATAACACAGGCCGCAGCCCGTGCAGTCCTCAAGATAGACTTGCAGCGTAAACTTGGTCTCGGGAAAACCCCGGGCGTTTATCGGAGCCGACTGGAAACCCGCGGGAGCCTCGTCGAGATTTTCGCGGTGATAGAACTTCGACCTGATCACGGCGTGCGGGCACACAAAGCTGCAGTTGCCGCATTGAATGCATGTATCAGGTTCCCAGACCGCGATCTGATTGGAAACATTACGCTTTTCCCATTTGGACGTTCCGTTCGGATACGTTCCATCGGCGGGCAGAAGGCTGACCGGGATGTCGTCGCCCTTGCCGGAGATCATCATCTGCGTGACCTTGCGGACAAAATCGGGGGCCTTGTCCGAGATCAGGACCGATCGGCCCTCTGATGCCGTCGTGCGTTCAGGAACGGTGACCGGGAACAAGTTCTCGAGCGTCTGATCGACCGCCTCGAAATTCTTATCGATGACCGAACGGCCCTTCTTGTAATACGTTTTCTCGATCGCTTTCTTGATCTGCTCGATCGCCTCATCGGGGGGAAGCACGCCCGAGAGAGCAAAGAAACAGGTCTGCATGATCGTGTTGATGCGGCCGGCCATGCCCGTTTTTTTGGCGACCTCAGTGGCGTCGATGACGTATAGCTTGATGTGCTTATCCAAGATCGCCTGTTGGACGGTGAGCGGGAGTTCGTCCCAAACCTTGTCCGCTCCATACGGGCTGTTGAGAAGGAAGGTCGCTCCGTCTTTTGCCAGGCCGAGCATCTCTTCCTTTTCGACAAAATTAAACTGGTGACAGGCGACAAAATCGGCCGACGAGATAAGGTACGGAGCCTTGATCGGCTTCTTGCCGAACCGCAGATGTGAGACGGTCTTGGCTCCGGATTTTTTGGAATCGTAGACAAAGTAGCCCTGAGCCGACAGGTCTGTGTTCTCGCCGATGATCTTGATGCTGTTCTTGTTCGCACCGACCGTTCCGTCTGCTCCGAGGCCGTAGAACAACGCCTGGGTCCATTCGGATTCGTCGAGCCTGAAAGTGCTGTCTACCGGAATACTAGTGTGGCTGACATCATCGTTGATGCCGACCGTGAAATGATTTTTAGGTTTGTCGGCGCGAAGATCGTCGAAGACGGCCTTCACCATCGCCGGAGTGAACTCCTTTGATGACAAGCCGTACCGTCCGCCAACGATCAGCGGCATCGCTGCGAGTTTGCCGGTCGAAACTGCCTCCATCAACGTGATCATCACGTCCTGATAGAGAGGTTCGCCGGACGCGCCGGATTCCTTGGTCCGGTCGAGGACCGCGATGCCCTTGGTTGTCGGGGGAAGTGCCGAGAGAAGATCGTCAGCCGGGAAAGGCCGATAGAGCGAGATCTGCAGCACGCCGGTCTTTTCGCCGTGGTCTGCCAGGAACTGGGCCGTCTCGGCGGCGGTTTCGACACCGGAACCCATAATGACGATCACTTCTTCCGCTTCGGGCGAGCCAAAATAGCTCACCGGTGCGTACCTTCGTCCGGTCAGTGCGTAAAATTTATCCATCTCCTCGCGGAGGATCGCCGGCACCGCGTCGTAAAAGAGGTTTACCGTCTCGCGGCCCTGGAAATAGACGTCCGGGTTTTGTGCCGTTCCTCGAATGAACGGCCGGCTCGGGTTGAGGCCTCTATCGCGGTGGGCGATCACGAGGTCATCGTCGATCATCGCGCGGATCTGGGCGTCGGAGACGAAATTGATCTTGTTCACCTCGTGCGAAGTCCTAAATCCGTCGAAAAAGTGGACGAACGGAATCCTCGACCTGAGCGTCGTTGCCTGGGCAATCAGCGCCATATCGTGAGCTTCCTGAACGCTGGCCGAGGCGAGTAGTGCGAAGCCTGTGGTTCGGGCCGCCATCACGTCCTGATGATCGCCGAAGATCGAAAGCGCCTGTGCCGCCAGGGAACGTGCCGCCACGTGAAAGACCGCCGCCGTCAGTTCACCGGCGATCTTGTACATATTTGGCAGCATCAACATCAAACCCTGCGATGCCGTGAATGTCGTCGTAAGTGCGCCGGTCTGCAGCGCGCCGTGGACGGTCCCAGCGGCTCCGCCTTCGCTCTGCATCTCGATGACCTCGGGAACGTTTCCCCAAATGTTTTTGATGTTCTTGGCCGACCATTCATCGGCGAACTCGGCCATCGCGGACGAGGGCGTGATCGGATAGATCGCACAGACCTCGTTGACGCGGTAGGCGACATACGCCGCTGCTTCGTTTCCGTCTAATGTGACGACTTTTTGTTCTTCGGAATTCATGAATTTACCGCCTCCGGTTCCGCAACCATTTCGATCGCGTGACACGGGCACTGCTCGTAGCAGACCCCGCAACCGGTGCAAAGATTGAAATTGAACTTGTAACGCTTGCCGGGCCCGAGCTTGATGATCGCGTCTTCAGGACAGGCACCAAAACAGCCGTCGCACTCGAAACAGTTGCCGCAGGACAAGCAACGCTCTGCCTCGTAACGGGCTTCGCTTTCGGTATAGCCGGCAACGATCTCGTCAAATCCGGCGACCGCAACTTCCGCATCAATGTGCGGCTGCGGTTTGGCCTCAGCCTCGGTTCGATACCATACGTGGAGCTGCTCGCTGGTGACCAGCGGATTATTCGGGGCCTTTTGGTAAGTTGTTTGCCGCAGCCACGCGTCGATGTTGCGGGCGGCCTTTTTGCCGTGGCCCGTCGCGATCGTCACGGTCCGCTCGCTCGGCACCATATCGCCGCCGGCGAAGATACCGGCGTGCCCGGTCATCATGTTCTGATCGACAACCACAGTGCCGTCTGTCTTGAACTCGATGCCCTCAATGCCCTTGAGAAAATCGGTTTCCGTGTCCTGTCCGAGAGCGAGGATAACGGAATCGGCCTCTAGCGTTTCAAATTGTCCGGTCGGATACGGCCGTCCGTCGCGGATCTCCATCTGTTCGACCGTAATTGACGTCGAATCAAGATTCTTGATCGTTCGCAGCCAGTGGATCTTGACGCCCTCACTGAGCGCCTCGTCCGCTTCAAAGTCGTGCGCCGGCATATGCTCGCGGTCGCGCCGATAAATGATCAGGGCCTCCTCGGCACCGAGGCGTTTTGCGGTACGGGCCGCATCCATTGCCGTATTGCCTCCGCCGTAGATCGCGACACGGCGGCCGATCTTCGGAAAATTGCCGAGCTCGACATCCTTAAGGAAACTGACCGCATCGAGTATCTTGCCGGCGTCCCTCGCCGGTATTTCGGTCTTTTTGCCAATATGGGCGCCGATAGCGATGAACACGCAGTCAAAGTTCCCATCGTTCTTTTCGGCGATCACATCAGTGACCTTGCGATTGAGCTTGAACGTGACACCAAGTTCCTCTATCCGCCTGATCTCGTCGTGGAGTATCTTTCGCGGCAGGCGATAAGCGGGAATGCCGAAATTCATCATCCCGCCGGCGACGGGGCCGGCTTCGAAAACGCTTACTTCGTGGCCGATTCGGGCGAGGTGATAGGCGGCAGAAAGGCCGCTCGGTCCGCCGCCGATAACGAGGACGCGCTTGCCGGTGCTTTCCTTCGGCTTCGGAAATTTCCACCCTTGCTCGATCGCCAGATCTCCGAGAAATCGCTCGATCGAGTGAATGCTGACCGGACTGTCGATCGACGTACGGTTACAGGACGATTCGCACGGATGGTAACAGACGCGCCCGTGGACCGCGGGCAGCGGATTTTGCTCGGTCAGTTTTTCCCACGCCTCGTAGTTATCTCCGGCCTGAGCCAATGCAAGCCACGACTGGATATCCTCGCCGGCCGGACATGCGTGATTACACGGGGGCAGAAAGTCAACATATTTGGGCTGCTGGGTGCGCACCGAACCCGTACCGGTGCCGTGTTGCCTAAGGTCCGTTTTGGTGGTCGTGTCAGTTTTTAGGAATGTCATAGCGTGATCTTAAGAATATTCTCAAAAGGATGATTTCGAAGTGATTTTGGTCACAATGGAAACTGTCCCCCACCGCAATACGGCCAGCCGAACCGGGAGCGGCCCGGTTGCCTCAAAAATCGTGGAAAAAAGCCAAATAAGCCGGAAAACATTGTTCGGATCGCGGACATAAGTGTTATAATACTGAGCAATTCCAAAACGAACTGGTTCGTGTCGGGTCATCGCCTGAATAGAAAAACAACTTAGAGATCGGGAGCGAAATAGATGTATCGGAGATTCGCAAAGAGATATTTGATCGCGGCAATTTTTGCAGCTTTCGTGGTCGGCGGACTTTATATGTACTCGGGTACGGTGGTCACCGGCCAAAGTGCGTCGGTTGAGGACTATCCCAAATGGATCTCCGAAACATACGATTACCGTTTTGGGCACGACAAGCCATTTGCACCGTCAAATGCCACTACGACCACGGGCACGTTCATTAGTGCAGACAAATTCACATCGGCGGCTCGCTGTGCGACATGCCACACCGATATACATCCGCAATGGCGACAATCGGCTCATGCAAACTCCTTTCGCGAACCTTTTTACACAAAGAACGTCAACGACCTGATCCAGCAGCGCAATATCGCCTTTACCAGGCACTGCGAGGCCTGTCATAATCCGACCGCCCTTTTCTCGGGTGCGTTGACCGACAAACCACAATTCAAGGACCGGCCGTTCGACCAGGATGGCGTGTCGTGTATCGTCTGTCACTCGATCAAGTCGGTTAACGGACGCGGCGTCGGCGGTTACACAATGGCCGAACCGGCGTTGCTGCAAAAAGAAAACGGTCAGCGGATAGCGAACGCGACCGACGAGGAGATCCTCGAGGACATACCGTCGCACAAGCGTGCGTTGATGAGCGACCTGCTGAAAAAACCTGAGTTTTGCGCCGCCTGTCACAAATCGCAGGTGCCGGTGGAACTAAACGACTATAAATTCCTTCGGGCGTTCGCCGTCGGCGACGAACTGCAGATGTCGTCGTTCTCAAAAGAGTCGCCGCATCCGTTTTACGTTCGCAACAAAGAATCGTGCAGCAGCTGCCATATGAACAAGGTGGAAGCCAAGTTCTCCGACATCGCTGCAAAGAACGGTTTGATCACATCCCATCGTTTCGTGGCGGCGAACACCGCGGTCCCGACATTTTACGGCTACAAGGAACAGCTCGATGCTACCGAGGCGTTCTTGAAGGACGACAAGCTCGGCATCGATATCTTCGCCATGCGAAGACAGCCCAAGTCCGGCGGCATCGAGGAATTCATCGCACCGATTAATCGTCAGAACTTCAGGCTTGATAAAGGCGACACCATCACAGCGGATGTTGTCGTGACAAACAAAAATATCGGTCATTCGTTCCCGCCGGAACTCAGGGATTTCTACGAGGCTTATATCGAATTCACGGTGACGGACGGAGCCGGTAAACCGCTGTTCAAGTCGGGCTTTATCAAGCCGGACGGCTATCTTGACGAGTACGCTCATAACTACAAGACGTACCTTGTCGAGCAGAACGGTAACGGTAATGAACTTCACCATATTTGGAAGACCCGTGTGATCCCGCAGAATCTGGCGATCCCTTCGGGCAAGTCTGATGTCGCGAGGTACCGATTCTCGGTCCCGACCGACCTCGACGGCAATATTAAGATAACCGCCAAGCTGCAATACCGGCGATTCACGAGGATATTCAGCGACTATGCGCTAGGAAAATCGCTGGATTACCCCATCGTGACGATGGCAACGGCCCAAAGATCTTTGAATATTGGCGAAAACAAAGCCGAGCAGGCGGACCCTAAAGGAATGGCGGACTGGCGCCGTTGGAACAATTACGGCATCGCATTGCTTGATCAGGGACAGTACGCCGCGGCGGCAGAAGCATTCTCGATAGTTGCCGGACTCGACGAAAAATATCGTCCGTTCGCCCTAACGAATCGTGCCCTTGCCTTAATGGACATTGACGAGTGGGCCGAAGCTAGAAAGCTTATCGATGCGGCACTTGTCTTGGATCCGACAAATTACAGGGCCATTTTCCAACGGGGCCGCATAAATCGCGTCGAGAGCAAACTGGCCGAGGCCGAGGCCGACTTTAAGAAAGTTAACGCGGCATATCCGCGAGATCGCGTGACGCTGCAGCAACTCGGCGAACTGGCAAAGATCAGGGATGATTATCCGGCGGCGATCGGCTATTTCAATCAGATACTTGCGATCGATCCTGAAGATGTCGGGTCTCACTACAACATGATGCTCCTTTATCGAAAGACCGGTATGAAGGATGAGGCCGCACAGGAGGAAAAGATCTTCCTGGACCTGAAAACCGACCCACGGACGACTGCATTGGCGGCCGACTTCCTTCAGAAGAATCAGGATGTGGCTCGACGGAGCCTTCCGTATTATGTTAACGATCTGAAGCCTTACAGTCCGGAGTTCGAGAAACCGGGTTATATGGCCGTCTTTGGCCTGAAGTAAGACCTTTCGCTACTGCAACGTATTTATTTTTCGGGACCGTCCCGGCCATCTGTTCACATGCAAAAAAAAGTTGTCTTTTCCATTGTCTCGGTGTTTTTCGTAGCGATTTTTGCGTCGATCCCGCTCAACGCGCAATCCGGCTCCGCCACAGGTGAAGCTAAAAACTACACGTCCAGGCGCACGGTCGGAATCACGGATGCTAATGCACCGATGGTCTTCGAGGATGTGACGGCCCGGACCGCGTTAAAACAATTCCTCGAGGTTGGCGGCGATAAGGCAAAGAATTACATTCTCGAGTGCACGTCCGGCGGCGTCGCGATCCTCGACTACGACAACGACGGCAAACCGGACATCTTCTTATTGAACGGCGGTTCGATGAACGCCCTCGAAGGCAAAGAGAAGATGCCTAAATCGGCGCTCTATCACAATTTAGGCAATTGGAAATTCGAAGATGTAACCGATAAGGCCGGTGTCGCAAATGAGCGTTGGGGAATGGGTGTGACCATTGGCGACTATAACAACGACGGATTCCCGGATATTTTCGTCAGCAACTACGGCGTGGCGAGGCTCTATCGCAACAACGGGAACGGCACCTTCACGGATGTGGCCAAAGAGGTCGGGCTCGATATTCAGGGATGGAATACCGGCGCTTCGTTCGGCGACTATGACCGCGACGGCCGCCTCGACTTGTTCGTCCCGGCATATGTCGATTTTGATATGGCGAAACTGCCGATGAGCCCGCTCGACATCGGGAAGAACGGCAATTCGGCACGCAATTTCTGCCAGTTTCGCGGTGAGCCGGTCATGTGCGGCCCACGCGGATTGCCGGGTGCGAAAGATCGACTCTTTCACCAAAAGGCCGACGGCACTTTTGAAGACGTTTCAGTCAAGGCCGGAGTCGATGACGCCGGAAAATATTACGGATTCTCGTCGGTATTCATCGACGTCAACGACGACGGCTGGCAGGATCTGCTGGTCGTCAACGATTCGACGCCGAAGCAGCTTTACATCAACAAGCACGACGGAACGTTCGAGGAGATCGGCTACCAATCCGGGATCGCGCTGAATGAGAACGGCCGCGAGCAGGCGGGTATGGGTTTGGGCGTTGGCGATTACAACAATGACGGGCTCGTGGACTTTTACATTACGAACTTCAGCGACGACTCGAACACGTTGTACCGTGCCGACGGCGACGCAAATTTCACGGACGCGACATATCAGGCCGGATTGGGCGAGCCGACAATTCCGTTTTTGGGTTGGGGAACGGCGTTTATTGATTTCGATAACGACGGATGGAAGGACATTCTCGTCGCGAACGGACACGTCTACCCGAAAGTCGACCAGTTCCAGTGGGGGACAAGTTATGCACAGCAAATGACTTTGTTCAGGAACTTACGACCGGATGTTAAAACTAACCAGATCCTCTTTGACCGGGTCCCGGCTAACCCGAAGAGCGGCCTCGCCCTGGCGATGTGTGCCCGCGGGCTAGCTGTCGGCGACCTCGACGGTGATGGTCGAATGGATGCGGTTGTCAATAATATGGACGCTTCGCCGACCGTATTGAGGAACGTTACGATAGGGCAAAACCACTGGCTGACTCTCAAATTGGTCGGGGACGTTTCAAAGAAGACTCCAAAAGACGCGATCGGTTCAAAGGTTTTTGTGACGGTTGGCGGAGTTCGACAGCGGTTCGACGTAACAAGCGGGGCAAGCTATGCGTCGCAGTCCGATCAGCGGGTCCATGTCGGACTTGGCCCGTCCGACAAGATAGAAAAGCTTGAGATCATTTGGTCAAACGGTGAGACCGAGACCGTCAAGATACCTGCGGTCGATCGCATCATTACCATCGAGGAAGGTAAGGGGATCGTCACAAAGTAAGAGCCTCGACAGCGGAAATTTCCGTTATCGAAGCTGGTAAACGACCGATCCGGGAATTGAGACTACGACCGCTTGCGGCCCGCCATATCGAGGCCGACGGCTGCAACAAGGATCGAACCTTTGATAATGTCCTGCATAAAGTCGCGGACATTCAGCAGCGACATCCCGTTATCGAGACTTGCCATTATAAGCGCTCCTAGGCACGCACCAAAGATGGTGCCACGTCCGCCAACGAGCGAGGCTCCGCCAATAACACAGGCGGCGATAGCGTCGAGTTCCTTGAGCGTTCCGGCGTCCGGCGTTGCAGAGCTGCCGCGGCCGGCGAAGATGAGAGCGGCGAGACCGGTAAGGGCTCCCATTAAGGCAAAGACCTTTAGCACATTGCGCTTGTTGTTGATGCCCGAGAGCCGAGCGGCGTCAGCATTGCCGCCGATAGCATAGAGATACCTGCCGAACGTCGTCGAAGTCGTCAAGAATCCGCCAACTAAAGCGACCGCGACAAATATGAGTACCGGGATCGGCACTCCCTTGTCGTCGTAGGCGTTCATTACCCAAATGAAGATGATGATGCCGCCGATCGGAACGATCGACTTTAGCAATTCACCGGTGTAGTTAGCCTCACCGAGCCCAAGTTCTTTGACCGACCGGGCACGGCGAATGGCCATAAATACGACGAACGCGATCGCTACCGCCGCGATCGCCCAGCCGGCCATCGGGCCGACATAACTTTGGCCGATCGCCATAAATGTCTTATCCGATATCGGTACCGTACTGCCTCCGAGGAGCCATTTAACAGCGCCCCGCCAGGCGAGCAAACCGCCGAGCGTGACGATGAACGCCGGAATATTGAGATAGGCCGTTAGGGCACCCTGGAGCAGACCGATCGCAATGCTGACAACGATCGCCGCCAGGATCGCCGTCGGCAACCCGTACTCCATTGTAGTCACCATGAAAGCCGCGATGCCGCCGGCAAACCCGAGAACCGATCCGACCGAGAGATCGATATTCCCCGATACGATGACCATTAACATTCCGACGGCCAAAACGCCGGTCACCGACATCTGCGACATCAGATTTGAAAGGTTTCTGGCGGTCAGGAATATCGAACCGGTTGCCCAGTGAAAATATAACCAGATCATGGCGAGCACCGCGATCATTATGTACGCCCGCAGCGTCTGGCCCGATAAAATTGATTTCTTTTCGTCGCTCATTTTATTATTGGTTACCCGTGGCCGCGGCCATTACCTTTTCCGGTGTTGCCTCGCTTCGTGTAAATTCGCCCGTGATGTGGCCTTCGTGCAGAACGATCACCCGGTCTGACAGGCCCAGTACCTCGGGCAATTCCGACGAGACCAGCACGATTGCCATTCCTTCTTTCGCCAAACGGTTGATCTCAGCGTAGATCTCCTGCTTGGCACCGACGTCGATCCCGCGGGTCGGCTCATCCAAAAAGAGGATCTTGGGGTTGATCAGAAGCCACTTTCCAAGGACGACCTTTTGCTGATTGCCTCCGGAAAGTGTGCCCGCTATGGTCATCGTCGAATTTGCCTTGATGCGCAGGCTTTTCATCGGGCCATTTGCCGCAATAGTTTCCCGCATCCGATCGGTGACAAACCGGCCAGATATTTTCTGGAGTCCGGCGAGTGTCATATTGTCGAGAATGGTCTGCTCGAGGATGAGTCCGAACCGTTTTCGATCCTCGGTCACGAAGCCGATCCCATGACTGATCGCGTCCGCCGGCGACGAAATAGTTGCCGGTGTTCCTCCAACGGTAATTTTTCGTGAGTATCGGCCCTGCCAGGATGCGAATATCCCTGAGAGGAGTTCCGACCTGCCGGCACCCATTAACCCGGCAATACCAAGAACCTCGCCTCGCCGAACGCTGAATCCGACATTATCAACCAGCTTTTTATCAGGCACATCGATCGAATAAACGTCGAGCCCGCTGATCTCGAGAGCCGTGTCGCCAAATTTATGGTCTGGCTTGGGAAAAATATCTCCGACCTCGCGTCCGACCATCGCCGCGATCACCTGGTCACGCGTCATATCGGCCGCTGCCTGGGTCCCGACCGTTTTGCCGTCACGCAGAACGGTGATCCGGTCGCTCATTTTGAACACTTCGTCGAGTTTATGCGAAATGTATATCATCCCGACGCCTCGCTCTTTCAGCTTCCGAAGGATACCGAAAAGCGTTTCGACCTCGGACTCGGTCAATGCCGCTGTCGGCTCATCGAGGACCAGGATACGTGCGTTCTTCGAAAGCGCCTTGGCGATCTCGACGAGCTGCTGCTGGCCGATACCGAGATTGCCGACGAGGACCCGCGGATCGATATCCAAATGGAGATCCTGAAGCAAGACGGTTGCTTCGTGATAAAGCCTGGACCAGTCAATCACGCCGAATTTTGCCGGTGCCTGGCCAAGGAATATGTTCTCTCCGACGGTCAATTCCTTGACGAGGGAAAGCTCCTGAAAAATGATCGAGACGCCGGCATTCTCCGATTCGCGAATCGTCCGGAACGTGCGCACCGTGTCGTCGATCAGAATGTCGCCCTCGTACGTTCCAACCGGATACACGCCCGAGAGCACCTTCATCAACGTCGATTTACCCGCTCCATTCTCACCGACCAGCGAATGGAATTCTCCTGCCTCAAGCGTAAAGCTCACGCCGTCAAGCGCCCGGACGCCGGGAAACTCCTTGACGATATCCTTCATTTCGAGAAGAGACATAAATTTATGGAGCGTGAGGACTACCTCACAATTTTCAGCTTATGCGAGGTGAGGATTTCTTGTCTCGCGCGAACTGGGAATCCCGGCCGATCACTTACCTGTTTTGTCGATTTTGCTGATGACTTAGCGAGAGAATCTTACTACAGACCTTTTGCACGGTGCAACAACAAACCGCCTTTCGCCGAACCCTTTCTAGACCTTGATCGGCCATCTTCATATCCGACCGCAACCACCCATCATGCCGGGAAGAATTTAAGGCAAACGGGCGCCGGAACGCTCAGCGGTTCGCCGAGCTGCTGCAGCTTTCCTGATCTATCATTTATCCGAAATGTCGTAATTGAACTCGAATTCTGGTTAGCGGCAAGCAGGTATCGTCCGCTCGGGTCGATCGCGAAATTTCGCGGCGTTTTGCCAGATGTCGACCAGTGGCCGACCAGCTCAAGTTTGCCGGTGGCGGCGTCAAAACTATAACAAACAACACTGTCATGGCCGCGATTCGAGCCGTACACAAATCTGCCGTTCGAGGAGACTTGGATCTCAGCACAGGTATTTGCTCCGGACCAGTCCACCGGCAGGGTAGAGATGGTCTGAACCTCGGCGAGCGTCCCGAGTTTCTCGTTGTATGTCAATGATGTGACAGTCGAAGCGAGCTCGTTAATAACGAACGCGGCCTTCCCGTTCGGATGAAACGCAAAATGTCGCGGCCCGGTGCCAGGTTTTACACTTAGGAAAGGCTGGGCCGGATTCGCCGTTAATTTTCCAGAATTCTTGTCAAATGTGTAGATGAACAGCTTATCGGCGCCGAGATCGCATGAAACGGCGAATCGATTCTTCCGGTCCAGATCGATCGAATGGGCGTGTGCCGATTCCTGCCTGTCTGTGACGGGCCCGGTGCCCGTGTGCTGTTGCAGATCGACGGTTTCGCCGAGGGTGCCATCTGCCTTGACCGGAAATACGGCGACATTTCCGCCCACATAGTTTGCGACAAGCAGGAAGCGGCCGTTCGCGCTTAGCGTCATATAGCAAGGAGCGCCGCCCAAACTCGCCTGTTTGTTCAGGAACTTCAGTTCGCCGGTTTTGCGATCGATCGAAAACGACGAGATCGACCCGCTCTTTTTGCCCTCGTATTCCACCGTCTCGTTGACGGCATAGAGATACCGGCCTTTTTTGTCGACGACTAAATAGGACGGGTCGACAACGCTGTTTTTGATATTGTTGGAAGCTAATTCGCCGGTCGCCTTTTTGAATTTATACGAATAGATTCCCTGGCTCGCCGTTCCAGTCGTATAGGTACCGACGTAAACAACAAGATCGTCTTGCATACGTGCCAACGGAGATGCCGAAAAGGCCTGTCCGCGAAGCGATAGCAGGAGCGCACCGCCGCCGACCGTTGCAAGAAACCCGCGTCTGTCTAACTTCTCTTTGTTAATACCCATAAAAATTAACTGATCAATTATTACCCGCGGCGTCAACCATCGATTTGATGCTCGCAACCACCTGAAGCTCGAGTGCAGCCTTTGGTTTGGCGATCGCCTTTAGCGCCGCAACTTTTTCGTCGTGCCAACCGCTTGGCGGCTTCGATTTGGACTCGATAAATGACAACGCTTCCAAGCCGATCGCGCCTAGATCGTCGAGGTCGTTCGCGAACTGTTTTGCCTCGAAGAGGCCCGGTGAACTCTCCATCAGCGTACCGAGCGACTTGGCCGAACGGCGCCACTGATCGAGTAGGGATCGCACGGCATCGAAGTTTTTTGGCGAATTCCTATCGGCAAGCATTCCGGCAACGAGTTGATTGAATTGCCTCGCACCTGCCGCATCCGCCTGAGCCGCGTCTACAAGTCCGGTCAGAGGTGAAAGCATCGATTGCGGCCGCTGTTGGTAACGCCGATATTCCTTGACGGGTTCGATCAGCGAAACCAGAAGTTTGAGATCGGAGATATTGCCATTTTGAGCCAGTCTTCTGAGCAAGACATCTTGATTCCGTTTGTGCGTGAGGCCCAATTCCTCAAGTTGTCCGCTGATGATCGAGAGCCGGCGGTACATGTCGTCGACTTGGTTGACCTCGCGGGGTGACCATAGCCTCTCGGCTATGGCGGCCGTCCGCGGCCAAATTCGGGAATCGATCGTCTCGGGCGAGACCCATTCGCTCCACATCGTCGCCTCACCGCCCAGTACCCGTTTCTGCTCTTCCGCGGTCAGAGTAGTGTCCGCCGCGATCGGATCAACGACGTAATGCTGCGACGCCGGATACATCAGGTCGATATAGTAGCCGTTCGAAAGAACACCTGAGTAACCCTGCCTTGCGGCATCGGCCAGGGCTTTTTGTCCACGCCAGGAATGAATAACGACGTCCTTCGGCAGAGACGGTTGAAATATCTCGTCCCAGCCCATCATGATCTTTCCGTCCTTTTGCAGAAACTTAAGTATTCGGGTGTTGAAATAGGTCTGCAGCTCGTGGTTTGCTTTGAACCCCTTCTCTTTCATGAAAGCCCGGATCTTTGGATTCGCCGTCCACTGCTTGCCTTCATTCTCGTCGCCGCCGATATGCATATAGGCGTCCGGGAACAGCTGGGACATTTCCCGGAAAAAGACCTCGAGCAATTTGTAGGTCTTCTCGTTGGTCGGGTCCAAAGTCGGGTCGAAAATGCCCGGCTGGCGTTCGATCTTGTACGGGCCCGGGCCGCTCGCGATCTCAGGATGGCTGACAACCCACGACGTTGCGTGTCCGGGCATATCGAATTCGGGCATCACACGGATGCCGCGATCGGCGGCGTAGGCTATGATTTCCCTGATCTGATCCTGAGTATAGTAGTCTCCATCCGAGCCCATTTGATAAAGTTCGGGCAATTTCTTGGTCTCGACGCGAAATCCCTGGTCCTCGGTTAGATGCCAGTGGAGCACATTCAACTTCACGGCCGCCATGGCGTCGAGATTACGTTTGATGACCTCGACCGGCTGAAAATGGCGTGCCGAATCGATCATCAGACCTCGCCACGGAAACCGCGGACTATCGCTGATCGAAACGGCTGGGAAATAGAATCCGGCTTTGTCGCCCGCGAGGAGTTGCAGCAGCGTCTCGAGTCCGCGCATCGCTCCGACCGTCGTCGGTGCGGTCAACTTTGCCTGGGCATCGGAGATCTCGAGAGTATAAGATTCGTCATCGCCCAGTCGCGGGATCGCGTTTCCGGTGGAACTTGTCTCGATCAGCAGTGACGCTTTCGAGGAGTCTGTTGCAGGTTCACGCGAAAACTCAAAAACCGTGCGGCCTTCGAGACGCCGCTCCACCCGAAACACGTAGTTTCTGAGCCGTTCGTCGACCTTTCCGGTCAATGCCACCGAGAACGATCGATCGACAGGCAATCTGCCATCTTTCCACTGAACGCTTGCCGGAACGGGCATTAGCCCACGTCGCGCAGTTTGAAGATCCTGAGCAAACGAAAAGTGGTATGCAGCAAGGACAAGAACGAGAAATACAAATTTTGCGAAAAGTGATCTACGCATGACAATATCGGGGCACCTGAAAATAAGCCGTCTGCATTCTAATTTTGAGTCGTATATGAGTCTAACGCCTTACGCATGCAATCCGAAATTTGGGTGGTGCCCGGAACAAACATATTGAATCCGCCGTCCCATTCCCACCAGGTATTTGGGATCTGCAATTTGCCGAATGCGGAATAAACCGCCATCGCGTGGCGGCACCGGTCGTCCATAGTGGCGAACTCTGA
This sequence comes from Acidobacteriota bacterium, assembly GCA_029781855.1. GTDB lineage: Bacteria > Acidobacteriota > Blastocatellia > Pyrinomonadales > Pyrinomonadaceae > OLB17. The sequence continues at coordinate 28,939 of JAKOVX010000020.1, forward strand.
ATATGAACCGAACTCGCCGGCGAAAATAGGCACCTTGTACTTTAGCGACCAATCTTTGGCAGCTTTGATATCTTCGAACATCTTCTCCGGCCTGGAATCGACGGCGTATGAACCGATCAAATTCTCCACCCACTTACCTTTGGCGGCCTGTGTGGTCTCCGGCATTTTTTCCTTCACGAACGGGAACGGCACGGACTTCATCTCATTCAGGCCGCCGGTTCCGGTCCACGTCGAACCTTGATGGGTGAACAAGAACGGGTCGTAGTAGTGAAACGTGTAAATGATGTTCTTGTCGTCAAACGGTTTGGAATCGATCAGTGCCTGACGGCTGTTCCAATCGTGAAAGCCGACGATCAGCGTGTGCCGAGGGGCGATGCTGCGAACTGCCTTTATCAACTCGACCGCCTGCTGCCGCCAGTCATCGGCCTTGATATCGTGCGGTTCGTTCCTGAGCTCGAAAAAGACACGTTCCGGATCGGTATCTTTGTAACGGTTAGCGATCCTGGTCCATAACGCGACGATGCGTTCGGTGCTCGCCGCCGCAGGTACCTTCCCGTCAAATTCGCTGTGGTGGAGATCGATGATGACGTTGAGATTCGCCGCCAATGCCGCCTTCACGAAGAGGTCCGCCATTTCAGGGCCTTTCGGGTTGTCCCAATCGTAAGGTGGATCGAGCCGCATCCATGCGCTGAAACAGATCGGAATACGAACCGTCTTGAAGCCAGCCTTTGCAATGTCCGCAAACTCTTTCGCCCGCTTTGCCGCCTCTTCCGGCTTTGCAAAATCGGAGTAGTGTTTCTCTTCCGTGCCTTTCCACCAGTTGTCCAGGTAGGAAAGGTTCATCCCGAGTCCCATTGTTTCAGACCGCCGTTGAGCGAGGTTCTGGCCAAACGAGAGTTGGACGAAAAGTATTAGCAGTAGAGATGAAAAAAAAGCCGTTCTCAATTGATACTCCCGGGCAATGACGCCCAGCGATCCGACACGGACGATCGCGGATCTTCCGGACCATCCGTATCGATAGATCGTCGATCCGTCTATTTCAAAGCGAACTTAGCAGACAGGCCGCCGATCATCACCGTGAAATCGCCCGGTTCGACCGTCGGTTTGTTGTCGGCACCGATGAAGGAGAGGTCCTTGCTGCCGAGTTTGAATGTCAGCGTCCTGGTCTGCCCCGGATCGAGCGAAACCTTTGCAAATCGCCTGACGCGCTTTCCGGCTGGCGAAAGCGACGCTACCTCATCACGAACGTAAACTATTACCGTGTCCTTGCCTGCGCGCTGCCCGGTGTTCTTAACGTCAACGCTCACGGTCACTTCGCCATTCACGGGGATCGTGTCCGACGAAAGCTTCAGGTTGCTGTATTCGAACGTCGTGTAGCTGAGGCCCGTGCCGAAATCGAACTGTGCCCGGTTCGCCGCATTGCCGAATCCTGTCTGCTCGGTTTCGAAGAGCTTATGGTCGTACATGATCAGGTTGTTCGGGTTTCGCGGATACGTGAACGGCAACCGGCCGTTCGGGTTGTAATCACCAAACAGAACGTCCGCGATGGCACGACCGCCCTCGCTGCCGGGATTCAGGCCAAGCAGAATACTCGGGACGCGGTCGGCAATTCGATTAATGACCCGCGGGCGACCCTCTACCATAACGAGCACGACCGGCTTGCCGGTAGCTATAATCGACTCGGCAAATTTGAGCTGGGTTTCAGGCAGCGTTAGATCCGTGATGTTGCCCGGCGTTTCGGTGTATGAACCTTCACCAAGACAGAGGACCACAACATCGGCATTTTTCGCCGCATCGACCGCGGCCGCGACATTCACTTCCTCGTCAATGTCGGTCGGCGTGCCGTTCGACGGAGAATTCGGCGGACGCGTGAGACGCGTACCCTGGACGAAGGTAAAATTGGATTTACCAATTTTTGCCTCGATCGCCTGTCGGATCGTCTGCTTGTCTTTGGGATAAAGCGAGGCTTCTGAACCCTGCCAGACGAGCGACCAGCCGTTGTTCAGCGAGATCAACGAGTCCGAGGTCGGACCGGTAACGAGAACCTTCTTGTCCTTCGAAAGTGGCAGGACGCCGTTATCGTTTTTGAGCAGTGTCAGCGATTCATGAGCAGCGTCGAGGCTCACATCCGCGTATTCGGGCCGGCCGAAATTCGCACGCGCCGATTGACCGAGCATCGGATCGTCAAACAGGCCTAGTTCGTATTTTACCCGCAGGATCCGACGGACAGCGTCGTCGATACGGGACATCGGGACTTTGTTCTCGTGGACGAGTTCGATCAGAAGATCGGCAAAGCTGTAGTCCATCGGGACCATGCTCATATCGTTTCCGGCCATGATCGCCATTCGGGTCGCTTCCTTTTCGTTCGCCGCCACTTTCCAAAACGTCACTAGTTTTTTGATATCTTCCCAGTCGGTGACGACAAATCCATCAAACCCTAGTTCTCCCTTGAGGATATCGGTCAGGACGTGCTTGTTGATATGT
>JAKOVX010000048.1 GCA_029781855.1 Acidobacteriota bacterium
TGCGACGATCAGCAGCAACGAACCCGCAACAAACCAACTCCACCAATAACGAAGTTTGCCCGCAAACCGCGATTTGCTAGACTGCTTGACGGGAAACGTCAGTTTTTTATTTTCGCCGATAGTGGTTTCTGCCATAGGTTACCTGACTGCTAAGTCGCAGGATCGCCGAGAAAATGCCGATAAGATTATGAGTAATTTGCCGCGGATTCAAAAATCGAAATCTATGAAAATCTGGTTGCAGCGTTCGGCGTCATTTCATCTTTGCGGCCTCATTATCGTCCTGGCTGCCGCGATCTCGGCGCAGGTGCCGAGCCCAAGCTCGGTTCTCGGCTTCACTCCGGGCGACGACAAAAAGGTTGCCGATTGGGGCAAGATCACCGATTATTTCACAAAACTAGACAAGGCGAGTAAGAATGTCGAGGTCAAGGAGATCGGTAAGACCACCAACGGCAAGCCGCTGATCGTCGCATTCATTTCGTCGGCAAAGAATATTAAGGACCTCGAAAAGTACCGCCAGATCAGTGCGAAACTCGCCGATCCGCGGACGATCGCAAGCGAATCGGAACTTGCCGACCTGATCAAGAACGGAAAGGTAATCGTCTCGATCTCGTGTTCGATCCATTCGACTGAGATCGTCGCTTCGCAAATGTCAATGAACCTGGCATACGAACTCGCGACCGCGACCGATCCGGACACAAAGGAGATACTTGAGAACACGATACTATTGTTGATCCCATCATCGAATCCTGACGGCATCGACATCGTCGCCGATTGGTACCGCAAGACGCTCGGCAGTAAGAGCGAGGGTACCGCACCGCCCGAACTATATCACCACTATGCCGGCCATGACGATAATCGCGACTGGTTCATGCTGAATCTCGTCGAGACGCAGGCGATCACAAAACTCTTTTGGCAACAATGGTTTCCGCAGTTTGTTTACGACGTCCATCAGCAGGGACAGAATTCCTCGCGATTTATCATTCCGCCGTTCTTCGACCCGCCCAATCCGCGAGTGGCTCCGTCGATCCTGCGTGAGGTTGGGCTCGTCGGATATAAGATGGCCGCCGATCTGCAGGCGAAGGGCGTTGCGGGCGTAGCGACCAACTCGACGTATGACACGTGGTGGCACGGCGGGTTTCGGTCAGCTCCTTATTTTCACAATTCGATCGGCATATTGTCCGAGGCGGCAAGCGCCAATCTGATGTCGCCTATCACTGTTTCGATCGATGACCTCAAAAAGAACCGCGCGGTGCGTGGTCTGCCATCGTTGCTCGAAGCGGCAACGAATTACCCGGATCCGTGGGAAGGTGGGCTGTGGCGGCCGAAGGATATCAACGATATCGAGATCACCGCGTCGCGGGCGTTGCTTCAACTTGCAGCCAAATTCCGGCCGCGCTACCTCCGCAATTTTTACGACTATGGGAAAGCGAATCTTGAACCGAAAGCGGATGAGCCGCAGGCTTTCATCGTCTCGGCGGGACAACCGAACGCTGAATCCGTCTCGCGTTTCATCGAGATCCTGATGACGCAGGGCATTGAGGTATACAGGCTCGACCACGAACTCCACATCAAGACAGATCCGAAACAGAGTGATTTTACTGAAACGCCGCTCGGCGGATATCTTGTTTTCGTTAACCAACCGCAGAAGAACAACATACTTAGCCTGTTTGAAAAGCAAGAGTATCCACACCGTCTGTTGCCGAATGGCGACGCTGAGGTGCCGTACGACGTCGCCGGCTGGACGCTGCCGCTGCAGATGGGCGTCGACTATGTTCCGGCATGGCAGATCAGAGATCTGGATAAGGAACGTTCGAGCCTGAAACGTGTCGATTTTATCAATCAGGTTAGGTCAGCTCTCGGGCTTGACCAATCCGGAACGACGCTCGGCAAGACCCACTATCCACTGAAAACGACGCCGAAGATCGGTCTCTACAAAGGTTTTACGGGTTCGATGGATGAGGGTTGGACGCGATTCGTATTGGACACATTTATGATCCCGTTTCGATCGGTCACCGATGCAGACGCTCGAACTGGCAACCTCGGGCTCGACGTGATTATTCTTCCGTCAGACCGCGAGGAGACCATCGTCAAAGGACTTTCCGCAGAACGGTATCCGGACGAATTCGCCGGCGGTATAGGCGAAGCTGGCGTTGAAAATCTCAAAAAGTACGTCGAGAATGGCGGTAAGCTGATCTGCTTTGATGCCTCGTGTGCAATGGTGATCAAGCGTTTTGGCCTGCCGATCAGGAACGCTCTGGCCGGGCTCAAACGCAGCGAATTTTACGATCCTGGCTCGATCGTAAGGCTCGAAATCAATACCGCCGATCCGCTCGCCCGCGGCGTCGGGCCGGACGTAGCGGCATATTTCACGTCTAGTTCCGCGTTCGACATTGCGTCTGACGCCAAAGTAAGGGTCATTGCGAAATATGCCGCGAAGGACGCACTACTCTCGGGTTGGATGCTGGGTGAAAAATATCTTAACGGTAAAGCAGCTCTCGTCGAAACCGACTACGGCAAAGGGAAGATAATCTTGTTTGCCTTCCGTCCGCAGCATCGCGGCCAGAGTTGGGCGACGTTTCCTTTTATCTTCAATGCACTTGAAAAATGAAACGGTGGTGCTAACGGGAAATCTGAGCAGAACTGATCGGCGGCATTCATCATTCGCTAGTATCGACCACCGAGATCCACCGGCTTTTCTCTGTCGTCTGTCGAAAGGCGAAATTTGTTATTATTTCTTTATGAGAGTTGAAAGGGCAGTATTAACAGCGATTCTCCTATTGGCATTTTCCTATCCCGCGATGGCCGCCGACACGATCGATTTCTTCCGGTTGCCCGCAGAACCTCTCATCCGCATCGGGCTCTCGACAAACTCATCATCGGTTTCGATCACAACGGGAGATTCGTCGCTGGTGGCGTTCAGCCCTGATGAGCCGAGTAAAATTCTTGAGGCCACTCGGGTTTCGGTGTCAGCCCGGGCATATCGGCCGCCGGAGGTTGAGGAGTTTCGGGTCGAGATCCAAAATTTGCCTTCGCAGGTTGAGGCCAATGACCTCGCCGCCGAGATCCGTCAGGCGACCGGCGAGACCGCGATCGTAAGCATTGATACAACTGCAAATACTTGGAAGGTCTGGGTCGGGACGGTCAAGGAAACGAGCGAAGAGGCTGACGAGCTGAAGTCACAATTGGTTGAAAAGGGCTTCGAGGACGCCATCGTGGTGACGGAAAAGAAGACCGTGATCTCAGACGATGCGATCGCTCTGTCACAACAGCTGAAAAATGCCGGCCCGTCCGAAGTAAGGAGCCTGATCAAGCCAACCGGTGACATCCGTCCGTCGGGCAACGAGTCGATCAACCCGAATCTCAGAGAAGTCATTATCAACGGTCCAAGTGATACCGCGAAATATTCGTCTCTGAAATCGGTTGCCTTCGGTTCGCTGAACGAGCGGGCAAATCCGGTGAGGTTGAACGGCAAAGCCTATCGGGGCCGCATCGAAGTATTCGTCAACGCCAAAGGCTCGCTGACCGTTGTCAACGTCGTCCCGCTCGAGGACTACCTTCTCGGGGTTGTACCGAGCGAACTCGGGCTTCCTCAACTCGAGGCGCAAAAGGCTCAGGCAGTTGCGGCAAGGACGTATGCGATCGCCAATATTGGCGGATACGGCAAACAGGGCTTCGACATGGTGCCGACCGTTTGGTCGCAGGTTTACAAAGGTGTTTCGATCGAAACGAAGATGGGAACCGAGGCCGTCCGGTCAACTCGCGGCATTGTCGCGACGTATCACGGCAAACCGATCAATGCACTCTACACATCCACTTGCGGCGGTCGAACGGAGAATTCCGAGAACGTCTTCGATTATGCCGAACCATATTTACGGGGCGTTGAATGCTCTCTCGAAGGCCGCCGCCAGTTCGAGCCCTTCCTTATTAAAACGACGCGTCGACCGGCGCGACTCCGCGAGGAATCCGACGCCGAACTCGTTCGCGTAATGTCGCTGCTATCAGCGAGCGGGTTTCAGCTACCGACCGACGCGGTTACCGACGAGTGGCTTGCAGATGTGCCGACGACACCGGAATTGGCTAGCTGGATCAATCAGCTTGGGCGCAAATTTGGGAAAGTGTTCGGAAATATCAACAAAGATTCAGGCAAGCCCGGAGAGCTTGCAACATTGATCGCCGGCTTGCTCTATCCGCCGGGCACCGCCGACACGCTGCTGAGCGATTCTGACGTCAACTACCAACTTGCGTTCGACGACTCCGCCGAGATACCTAAAGAGCACCGTGCCGACGTCGCGATCTTGCTTCGCGACGGTTATTTCACGATCCATCCGGACCTTACGCTGCGTCCAAACCGTCCTTTTTCGCGCGGAAAATTGTTGCGGCTGATCCAACTCATATTCGAGAAGAAGAAGTTTATGCCGACGCTCCAAACGGGAACCACGAAATCCTCGGTCGATGGGAAACTCGTTTTGAAAACAGGCAAAAGCGAACGACAGCTGGCCGTTCGTCCGGATGTTTTTCTCTACCGGCAATTCGGCAACGATTTCTATCCCCTTCGCGAAGCGGCGATGGTAGGCGGCGAAGAGGTCTCCTATCTGACGGACGATAGCGGCGCCGTAGCTTATCTGGAGATAAGGCCATCGGAAACGCCGACATCGGCCGAGGGAATGTCACCATTTACGAACTGGACCAAGACGCTATCGGCCGGAGAGGTTCAGTCGCGGCTCTCCAGATATGTCCGCGGTATCGGCACGCTTTACGACGTCAATATCAAGCAGAAAGGATATTCGCGCCGGGCGGTCGAATTGGAGATCATCGGCTCGAACGGCATCAAATCTCTTCGAGGCGGTAAGATCCGCTCGGCGCTCAGGCTAAATGAGCAGCTTTTTGTCATAAACAAACGCTACTCGGGCTCAACCGTCACCAGCTATACCTTCACTGGCCGTGGCTGGGGCCACGGCGTCGGGATGTGCCAGTACGGAGCGTACGGCCTGGCAAAAATGGGCGTCAAATACGACGAGATCATCAAGCACTATTACACCGGCGTCGAACTGACCAAGGCATACTAAGTCCCGAGAACTATTTGCCAAGCCTATCTGGGAAAAGTTACTCGTCGCTGTTCGCTCTGACGTTTGAAATAACGCTCGGCCAAGCAGATACGAGGCCCGCCAAGTCTCAACATACGAGCGGAAAAACAAAGCCACCTGTTTCGCCTTTTCGTCCATTGATCTTTCGGCCTATTCACCAACTAGTCGCGCACTCACTGCAACTCGAAAGATACATTGATCTGCGCACTTATTCGCATTTGGCCGAGTGCAAGAGCGTCGCCGAACGTCGGCGACACCGGACTGTCGGCCTGACTGGAGATCTGGCTCTGACCGCCTCCGCCACTGTAAAGCGCTCGCCAGGAACCACCATAAAACAAGGCCGGATCATATGACGCATAATCCTGAATGCTCATTACGCGTCCAAGTTTGGCTCCTAACTCACCGGCTAATGCCTGAGCTTTGTCGCGAGCCGCTTTGATCGCATCGCTTCGGGCTTTGTCCCGGTGTCGTTTAAGATCATCCACTTCGAAACTCACCCGGAGAACATGGGTTGCCCCGCGCTCGAGGGCACCGCTCAAAAGCGTTTCAAATTTTGATGTATCTCTAAGCAAAACGACAACCGTTTTTCTGACCAAATAGTGCAGGAATTTCCCGACTCGTCTGTCGTCGTAGCCCTCATACACCGGCTCTACAAAAATGTAATCGGTTTGGACGTCTTTTGGCTCAACTCCGAGTTCTTTCGAAAGTGAGATAATGGCGCTTGCCTTGGAATCGTTTTCACGTTTGGCAACCGCGAGTTCCGGGCTAAATGTCTCAACGCCAAAAGTCAGAACGACCCGCGAGGGTACAACGCGAACTTCGGCCGAGCCGCTGGTCGTGATACGACGCGTTTGATTGATAGTCGTTTCCTCATCTTGAGCGAAAATTGGAAGAGAAAGAACAAGTACAAGGCACAGCAACAGTGAGAAGTTTAGTTTGGTTTTCATTGTCATCTTGTTTACCCCCAATGCTAATAGGAAAAGTCTCAGTCATTAACTACACCGGCGAGGAACGGACCACGACGGAATGAACAGCCACTCGTTCAAGTTTCAAAATATAAATGATAGTGGTTCGAGCATGCCGGATTGAACGAGGCTCCGCATTCCGGACACTTCGACTCACATGCCAAATATTCGGTTATCGTCATCTGAAGGCCGCACGAGCCACACAATATTGCTTTTTGGCCAAATTCGCTTGAACGCCAGACCACCGCTTCATGATCCATGGTATTGCGATGGCATTCGAAACAGGGAAACCATCGATCGCAGCACTTGAACTTCAACGCGATGACATCGGTCTCTCCGTGGTAGTGAGCGCACCGGGTTTGCCGATCTACGCCCACTCCAAATATCTCTTCGCCGTGTATTGAGCGTATCATGGGTTCAAATTAATCAAGTCTGTCAGCAATTCACGGTCACACTAGAATCGTGAGACCATCTGTGCGTTTCAGCTCATCGCACTGGCCGATGATCATCTTCATCCGGTGTCAAAAATTACCACACCGGACGAGGTGTCGCATAAGGAATATAGTATTATGACGCTTGCATTACCCTGAACATAGCTGACATTCACGGCGTATGACATTATTTTCAGCGGCAATTTTGTTATTTCTCGTAATGGACCCGCTCGGGAATATTCCGCTGTTTATGACCGCGCTGAAAAAGGTCGATGCCGATCGGCAGCGTGTCGTGGTGATCCGTGAATTGCTGATCGCACTCGCGGTGCTGGTCGCGTTCCTTTTTCTAGGGCAATACGTTCTCAAGATTCTGCAGCTTTCCGAAACGGCATTGACCACCGCCGGTGGGATTATTCTGCTGATCATCGCGATCAGAATGATATTTCCGGCGCGTGATCGAGGGGCCACTACAGATGACCTTGGGGAGCCTTTCATTGTTCCGTTAGCGATTCCGGCAGTGTCCGGCCCGTCGGCAATGGCGACCGCGATGTTGTTAATGAGCCGCGAACCGGCAAGGTGGCCAGAGTGGCTTCTCGCCGTGTTTATTGCCTGGACGGTAACTGCCCTGATCCTTTTTTTCGCCGGCTACTTTGCTCGCTTTTTAGGAGAAAAGGGATTGATCGCAATCGAACGTCTTATGGGCATGCTGCTCGTTGCGGTAGCGGTGCAGATGCTGCTGACTGGAATTGCTGAGTTTGTCGGGACATCGCTGCAAAAGATGCCAAGCTAGGACCAATCATGAAAAGATGGATCGTTCTTTGGGTATTTTTGTTGTCGCTTTTAATAGGCGGCAGCAGCTATGCCCAGTCGACAAAGTCGGCTAAGGCAGAGCTTGGTTCAGAGACCGCCAAGAACGGTTTTAGGAATGAGGACGAGATCCGCGATAAGTTCAATAATTGGAAAACGGATCCCGACGCTCGGGAATGGCTTGCGGCTATGAACTACAAACTCGCCGAGATAGAGAGCGTCACCGCCACGAAACCTCACGGCGAAAAGGCGGACGTTGAAATCACGGTTAATACCAAGAATGGCGAAACGGTAGAGGGTATTTCGATCAAGTTGGTCAGCAGCCCGAACGGCTTTAACCAGATCGACAAGCGATGGCTCTCGCATTACGTCAAAATGTGGCAGATCCCTGCGGATGTCGAGGCGTCTCTCAAACTATTCCTCGGCGAAACGCCGCCGACAAAGCCCGGACGCACCCCGGACAGAATGTACCTCAATGAACTAGAGCCTGCCGAACAAAAGGCCGTCCTCGACTTCTTTACTTCACATAAGGACGACATCATCTCGGATCTTTTTCAGGGCGACGGGGCTCACGCTGCGGGTTGGGTGATGGTCGCCCTAAAAGCGACAGACAAACCGCGTTGGGTGATACGAACCTCGACGGATACGATCAGATTCTTCGGTGAAGGCAAGGTGGAACTGACGCGCAACGGTAACCTAAAGATCGGCCGCATCACGATGCAGCGCAAAGGCGGCGATGGCGGACGGGAGACCGCCAAAATGCTTCAATTTAAGATCAACCCGGCACTACTCTTCGACGCAAAATGAACAGCGGCTCGGACGAGCCCCATCAAAACTTCACGTCAACGTCACAGAATCTTAGGGCAGTCGGGACCGACGTCGAATTCAATGTGCACTTCCAGTCGACAGTTCTTACGACGCCTTTTTGTGACACGCCCAGCATTCCGTTGCGTTCGGAACCTTTGTGTCCTCGCGATTCATCGAGATCTTAAAATGACAAGCGTCGCACGCGTTATGAAACGCAAGTTGGTTTGTCATTACGGACAGGGTCGTGCCCCGGTCATCTTTGATCACGGGCATCTCCGGGATCAGCTTTGGCTTCTCGCCATTTCGGGCATGACAGTCACGGCATGCCGCAACGCCGGCACCTTTGGGATCAGCTTTGTATAGCTCAAGCGTGAGCGTCGTCTTGCGGCCCGCGGGCCAATCGGTCTTCAGATCGGGATACTTCGCCAACTCAGATTTCGGCTGAGCCGTGTGATGGCACTCAGTGCACGCTATCGGCCCGGCGATGTTGTACGCCCCGCTGTTGTGCTTGACGTGATTGAACGTTACCTGTCCCTGCTTGGCTCCCTTTGCGAGAATAATGACCTCAGGCATCGTCTTTTCCTGCCCTGACGCCATTCCGGATGTTGTTTGGGCCAACGGGCGATCGCCGACCATCAAAAACGATCCGACCACCAGGAATGCTGCCGCCAATATCGGAATAATAAACCTCTTCATGGCTAGACCTCCTTTTGAACAAAACCTCAAAATTCAGGTTATGTCTAATTATCAGCCTGCCAGGACTTATAGTAAGTGACAGGGGTCACAGTTCTGGTCCATCGACCTCGCGATCGAGATTATTAAAAGTGGTTTGAACGGTTGCGGCGATAGCTCGCCTTTGATGCTAAAATTCCGAAGCGGGCCAAACAAGATCGAACACTTCATGAGATTTTCACGAAATCAGGTCATCGGAGGTTTTATTGTTCTTCTGGTTGTGCTTACGATCGCAATGATCAGGCTATTTTGAATGCGAATCGGACATTTCGAAGACTATCTTGCCGCCGTTTGTAATATCCGTATAGGTAAGAAAATCCCGGTTCAATTCTCGCCCATTCACCATCACTTTTTTGACGTAGACATTCTTGTCGCTCTGATCACGTGCCTCGATCGTCAGCTTGCGGCCGTTCTCGAGCGTAAGTACTGCGGTTTTGATCGCAGGGCTTCCCAGCATATACCTATCCGAAGCCGGAGCAACTGGATAAAACCCGAGTGCCGTGAATAGGTACCACGCGGACATCTGGCCGCAGTCATCGTTTCCGCCGAGGCCGTCCGGGGTCGGGTGGTATTGATTCTTAAGGATCATTCGCACGCGTTCCTGAGTTTTCCAGGATTGGTTCGTCCAGTCGTATAGATAGGCGACGTGGTGCGACGGTTCGTTGCCATGGACGTACCCGCCAATAATTCCATCGCGGGTGATGTCCTCGGTTTCGGCAAAGAACGAATCCGGCAGGCGCATTGTGAAAAGCTCGTCAAGGTGCGCGGTAAACGCCGCTTTTCCGCCCATCAACGAGATCATCTCCTCGGGATCGTGCGGCACATAAAGGCTGTAATTCCAGGCGTTGCCTTCGATAAAGCCCTGACCCTCGGTCTTCAGCGGGTCAAAGTTTGCCGAGAATTTGCCGTTGCTCATCTTCGGCCGCATATAACCAACCGAAGGATCGTACACGTTCCTCCAATTTTCTGACCGTTTGATAAATTCCGTGTAAATCGATGTACGGCCAAGTTTCTTTGCTGCCTGCGCGATCGCCCAGTCGTCGTATGCATATTCGAGCGTCTTCGAAACGGAAGAGGAGTTTTTGTCCTCGGGCACATAACCGAGGTTCATATAATATTCGAGGCCGTCGTAGTATTTCGTTTTTGCTGTTTGCACAGCAGCGTCCAGTGCCCGATTCGCCTCGGCACCGGCGATGTTACCGGTCACGATCGCATCGGCAACGACCGACGCGCTATGATAGCCGATCATGCACCAATTCTCATTAGCGTAATGCGACCAAACTGGCAGCATATGCTCGGCACTCTGGTCGTAATGTGCCAGCATTGATTCGACCATATCACGGTTCCGTTTGGGCTGGATGATGTTAAAAAGCGGGTGAAGGGCACGATATGTGTCCCAGAGCGAAAACGTCGTGTAGTTCGTAAATCCTTTTGCAGAATGGACGTTTTGATCCAGGCCTTTGTATTGCCCGTCGACGTCCATATAAACGGTCGGGGAAATAAAGGCGTGGTACATCGCCGTGTAGAAGTTTGTCGTTTCGCCCTCATCAAGCATCGTGACGGCGATCTTGCCTAGTTCACGGTTCCATGCGGCCTGGCCCTCCTGTTTTGTGCGTTCAAAATCCCAGTGCGGAATCTCGGCCCGCATATTTGCCAACGCTCCGGCGGTTGAAACCGGCGAGAGGGCGAATTTCACCTTGATCTTTTCGTCTTTCCCGGTCGCAAAATCAAAATGCGCCCGGATCTGTCTTCCCGCCATTTCCGGAAAATTCTTGGTCTGGTCAAATTTTCGCCAAAATCCCTTGTAGTCCTCCTTGCCGAAGTTCTTGAAACCGTACGATCTGAACGGCTTGGAAAACTCCATTGCGAAAAAAACGGTCCGCGTTCGGGCCCAACCGCTTGTTTGGCGATAGCCGACGACCGTGTGGTCATTCTCGACGCGGACGAACGTCCAAACGTTCTTGTCGTCGTAATTGTAGATCCCGTGCATCAGGTCGAGGATGATGTGTGCATCCTCCGAACGCGGGAAAGTATATTGATGAAATCCGACGCGTGTCGTCGCGGTCATCTCCGCCCATATGTTGTCGTCTTCGAGCAGCACTTTATAGTAGTCGGGCTCAGCGGTCTCGTTCTCGTGGGAAAATGTCGAACGAAAACCGCTCTTCGGGTCGCCTTTCTCGCCGGGCGTCATCTGCAGGTCGCCGACGGTCGGCATTACCAGAAAATCACCGAGGTCCGAGTGGCCGGTGCCGCTGAAATGCGTGTGCGAGAACCCGACGATCTCCTTGTCGTCATACTGATATCCGGCGCAATAACGATAGGTCTCACGATTGTACTTGCCGCCGATCAAATACGGCTGTTCGTCAGTGTCAGGTGAAAGCTGAACCGACCCGAACGGCACCGTCGCTCCGGGATACGTATGACCCATCTTTTGTGTGCCGATCAGCGGATTGACGTACTTGACGTAGTTTTCAGTCTGCTGAGCGAACAGCGTGGTTCCGAATATCAGCTGCACGGTAAATGCGGCGAGCAACACGTTTGTCGTTAAATTGCGGATCATAATGCTTAAAATACGAACATTGATTTGAAACGGGGATTCTTTATCGACCGATCGTTATCACGGATGCGGCCAGTAGCAGCTGAGCAACATAATAAAGCGGCAGCCCCCAGACCTTGTTTACGAAGCTACTTTCAATAAAACGGTCCCGGGCGACCGAAACGTCAGAGACGGCAAACATTATAGCTCCAATGGCGATTGCTATCGGCATCGACGCTGCACTTACACTGATCGCTAACGATGTCATCGTCATTATCGCGGCTGCGTACGCCGGCACCGCGATGCAGTAAAAACCCTCAAGCCGCGGCCACAGCCAGCGTACCAATAAAAACCCGGCCAGAGCACTGCAAATGATCGAACCCAAAAGCCAACCTTGGTCGATTTCCACCCGGGTAAATGCCGCCGCGAACGCCAGATGAGCTAGTAGGAATGCCGCAATGCCACCAAGTAAAAACGAACTTCGCCGGGATAGCAGAAGCATGTCGCCAACCCAACTTAGCATCAACGCGGCCAAAATGAACCGCCCGTAAGATGAGCCGTTGGCATCATTTAACAATGCCAGAGCGACGAAGGCCGTGCTCGCCGCGGCCTTTGCAAGGCCTGAAACGAGCGGTCGATCAAAACGGATCGCCGTGATGTGCACCGCCGCCGCCGCGAGGCAGGTGCCGATCAAAATGATGGATTCTGTTTCAAGAACCATCGTCAAATGGCCTTCCCGCCCAAAGTGGGGCGGGCACGGTATTCGGAGGAATTCCCATGCCGAACTCTCATGTTAAGATACCTCTACTGGTGAACGACTCTGGAGCAAAGACACCGATATTCGCCATATCGGGCCCGACCGCATCTGGCAAAACCGCACTTGCGGTCAAGCTTGCCCTGCGCGTCGGCGGCGAAGTGATCAACTTCGACTCGGTCCAGATATATCGCGGTATCGAGATCGCGACCGCCAAACCGACCGAAGAAGAAAAACATGGCGTTCCGCATCACCTGATCGACTACGTCGATCCGAACGTAAATTATACCGCGGCAGATTGGGCACGGGACGCAACACAAAAGATATCCGAGATCGAATCCCGCGGCAAACCGGTGATACTTGTCGGCGGAACAGGTTTCTATTTGCGAACGCTTCGGCGCCCGCTTTTCGATAGCCCGAAAACGGACGAAGATCTACGTGAAAGATTGCGGACGATCCAGGCTCGGCACGGTGCCGAACATCTGCATGCAATGCTCCTTCGCGTCGATCCGGTAGCGGCCGCGAATCTGCCGCCACGCGATTACGTCCGTGTCATCCGGGGCCTTGAGGTGTATTTTCAAACGGGTGAACCGATATCGTCAAAGCAGCCCGATCGTGCCGAACCGCCGGAGTTTGCCGGACGGATACGACTTTTCGTGCTCGCTCCGCCGCGTGATCTCCTCTACGAGCGGATAAATGTGAGAACCGAACAGCACTTTGCAGCCGGCCTTGTCGATGAGGTGAAACAATTGCGGGCTGGGAACGTTAAAGACAATACCAACGCTCTCGGAGCACACGCCTATCGACGCGTCTGCGAATATTTACGCGGCGAGCGAACATTGGAATCCGCCATCGAACAGTCGAAACAGGACGTTCGCAATTATGCCAAGCGTCAATTGACTTGGTTCCGACGAGAGCCGGATGCAACATGGCTTAAGGGCTTTGGGGAGCAGGATCGGGTGAGCAGTCAATTGTGGGACCTAATTGATTCGTAAGCGTTTAAGATTAATAAATCTTGTTCCGATTTAAGTATTTGATATAATCGATAATTGCGTTTTATTGTTTTTGTTGTGCTGTTCTTTTTGACCGACCAGGAGACTTTATGGAAAGACAGGCTGCCCAGAATATTCAGGACGCATACCTTAATTCGGCGCGACGCGAGCGCCTGACGGTTGTGATCCACTTGCTGCACGGTTCCACGATTTCGGGCCGTATTAAAAGCTTTGATAAATTTTCGGTTTTGTTGGATGTCGGCGGACCGGACGTTCTTATCTTCAAACACGCTATTTCTACGATCTCACAGGAACGAAAGCCGGTTGCAGAGTAAACACGTTTGCAGGGTAAATTCATTACTTTCGAGGGGATCGACGGCAGCGGCAAATCTACGCAGCTCCGCATGTTGGCAGGAGAACTGCGCGGACGCGGCATCGACCTGATCACTACTTGCGAGCCAGGTGGGACACCGCTCGGTCGTCATCTCCGTCAGGCGTTCCTTGAGACAGAGGAAACAGTCGCTCCGCTCGCCGAACTACTCCTTTTCGCCGCTGATCGTGCCCAACACGTTGAATTTCTAATTAAGCCTGCTCTCGAGGCCGGCCGCGTTGTCATCTCTGACAGGTATGCGGATGCCACTGCGGCGTATCAGGGAGCCGGCCGCGGTTTTGAGCGAGAGACGATAAACGAGATCATCCAGCTTGCGACCGGAGGGCTCAAGCCCGACCTCACGCTCTTTTTTGATATTTCGGTCGAAACTGCGATCCGGCGGATGTCCGATCGGCATGATTCCGAAACCAAGGCTAACCGAATGGACGGTGAGACCGCGGACTTCTACGGCAGCGTCAGGGACGAGTATTTGCAGATCGCTGCCCGTGAGCCCGGACGGTTTAAGGTGATAGACGGCGGCGGCCCGGTCGAAGAGATCCACTCGGTCGTTTTAGAAATTGTGCTAAAAGCCCTCGGATAGATGTTCGAAAAGCTGATAGGAAATGACCATGTCAAGCAGGTAATTGTCCGTCTGCTGAAAGCCGGGCGCGTGCCTAACTCGATGCTGCTCGCCGGTGACGAAGGCGTCGGCAAACGACAGTTCGCGCTTGAGCTTGCCAGAGCGTTCGTATGCAATGACCCCGTCGAGTCACTTGCCTGCGGAGCCTGTGCATCCTGCAAACGTGTCGGAAGGTTCGCGTTTGCGACGAGCGAGAAAGGCGAAGACTATGACCAGGTCTTTTTTTCGGAACATCCTGACGTCGGAATGGTCATTCCATACAAGCGGAACGTCCGGATCGGTGCAATTCGCGACCTTGAGCGGGAAGCGAACTACAACCCATACGAGGCAAGGTCACGGGTATTCATCGTCGACCACGCCGAGAAGATGGCAGACCCGGCGGCGAACGCACTGCTAAAAACACTGGAGGAACCGCCGTCGACGTCGCATATTTTTCTCCTCACTTCGCGGCCCGATGCTCTGTTGCCGACCATTCGCTCACGCTGTCAGGTGCTGAGATTTGCACCGGTGGCATCTCACGAGATCGAAAAGTACCTTATCGAGGATCACTCCTTCATCACCGAGGAGGCGACGCTTGCGGCACGACTGGCCCGCGGGAGCGTCGGTCGTGCGGTTGCGATAAACGTCGAGACATTTCGTGTGCGGCGCGACAAGATGCTCGGCGTTATTCGCGGGGCGATACAGGACCATGACCTGCCGGCAATGCTGAAGACCGCGGAGGAGCTCAACGACGCGAAAAACAAGGAGAACTTTGAGGAGTATCTGGATATTCTCGAGTCGCTCATCCACGACGTCTGGAGCCTTCTGATCGCAGACGATTCCACTCGCGTCGTTAATACGGACGTATCAGCCGAACTTTCTTTGATCGCTCGCGATGCCGCCAACGTTGATCTTCCCGGATGGCTTGCTCGTATTGAGGAGATGCGGGAACAGTTTACGGTGAATATCAACCGAAAGGTCGCGACCGATGCGCTGTTTGTATCGATGGCTACGGTTTGAATTGCCGGTTTTGCGGTTTACAATAGTTCAAAATGCAGGCTGAGCAGAATATATCAACTCTCGGGATCGCGGCGTCGACCGGACGTATGATGGCCGCCGGAAGTGTGACCGCTTTGGCCGGAGGGTCAGCGGTTGTCGCATATTTTGACCCATCATCTACCCATTTTTTCCCGTTATGCCCGTTGTTCGCAATGACGGGACTCGCCTGTCCGGGTTGCGGACTCACCCGAGCTTTTCACTCACTCTTTCATGGCGATCTGCTAAGTGCATTGCATTTCAATGCATTGACACCGGTTTGGGCAGTGATATTCGCGTATGTTGCGGTTTCGCTAACGATGTATGCGGTTACCGGAAAGAACCTGCCAATGTGGCCGACACACCCTAAATTCATGTGGGTTTTCATGACGGTTCTGCTGGTATTCGGCGTCCTGCGAAATCTACCGTTTTACCCACTCACGACTCTCTACCCATAAAGACGTGCTCTAACACGGAGCACACAGACAATGATGAGCACATCGAGAATTGTTCGCAAAATTCTCGATGTGCTACGTGATCTCGGCGGTAATTTTCTTACGTGATCTGGACGAGTTTCTTTTCTTCTAGCAGCGATTTAGCGGATGAACCTTCTTTTCGGAGCTGCTCTACTTCCTTCACGAATTCCTCGACAATGTCCGCACCGGCGACGCGGCGCATGGGCACGCCGTCCTTGAATATCATCCCGACGTTGCGGCCGAAGGTGATGCCGAGTTGACTGTCGTGGGCCTCGCCCGGGCCGTTTACAGCGCAGCCCATGATCGATAAGTGCAGCGGCTCCTCGACGTGTGCAAGGCGGCGTTCGACCTCGGTGACGATTTCGACGAAATTGTCTATATCGAGACGTCCACAAGTCGGGCACGCCACGACTGTTACGCCGCGTTGGCGAAGCTCGAGCGATTTGAGGATCTCCCAACCGACGCGAACCTCTTCGTGGGGTTCGGCCGCCAGAGACACGCGGATCGTATCACCAATGCCTTCGTGCAGCAGAATTCCGAGCCCGATCGCCGACTTGATCGTTCCGCCAAATGGAGTTCCGGCCTCGGTCACGCCCAGATGCAGCGGATAATCGACCTTTGCCGCCATCAGGCGGTACGCTTCGACCATTCGGTTAACGTCCGATGCCTTTAGCGAAATTACGGTATTACTAAAGCCGAGGTCCTCGAGTATACGGATGTGACGCATCCCGGATTCGACCATTGCCTCCGGCGTAGCTGAGCCGTATTTTTTGAGCAGGTCTTTTTCGAGCGAACCGCCATTGACGCCGATACGGATCGGTACCTTCTGAGCTTCTGCGGCACGCACAACCTCGCGTACGCGGTCGATGTGGCCGATATTTCCCGGATTGATGCGAAGTTTGTCGATACCGGCGTCGAGTGCCTTGAGAGCAAGCTTATAGTGAAAATGGATGTCCGCGACGATCGGGACGTCGGTCCGTTTGCGGATCTCGTACATTGCCGCGGCGGCATCGTCGTCCGGAACCGCGATGCGGACGATCTCGCATCCGGCCTCGACCATTTCCTCGATCTGACGGATGGTTGCGTCTACATCGGTCGTGTCGGTCTTGGTCATCGACTGTACGACGACCGGGGCACCGCCGCCGATCTGAATGTCACGGACCATTACCGCTCTTGTTACTCTAGCCATAGACCTTATTTTGGTTGCTCGACAGCGGGTTTATCGGCAGACGAGCCAAATTTAGAAGCGATCCGCGAAAAATCGAGAAAGAATACAAATACCATCAGCAACAATATCACTGCCAATCCCGTCAACTGTATTCGTTCTTTCGCCACCATCGAAAGCGTGCGGCCGAACCACGACATGACCTTGTCAATGCCGAGAACGACGATCTGGCCGCCATCGAGCATCGGTATCGGCAGCAAATTGAAAACTCCGAGGCTCAGGCTGATCGCAGTCAGGATAAGGAAGAAGCCCTCGAATCCCATTAAACGTGTCGCCTCAGCCGATTGCTGAAAAATTCCCACAGGGCCGCCGATCCCGGAATCCTTGACCGAACGCTTGCCCGCAAATACTTGGCCGAGAACGGTTCCGGTGGCTTTCAGATTCTCCCAGTTGGAGTCGACCGCAAAACTTGCTGCGACAGCAACCGAAGCCGATTCGAGCGGTAGGTCCGGCCTCTTAAATCCAAAACCGAGTCGTTCGGTGCCGTCATCGAGTTTACGGACCGACGTCGAAAGGCTTAAATAGTTGCCATTCCTCTCGATCACAAGGGCGATCGGGGCACCTTTTCCGGCCTCAACGAGCGATTTTGATTGCTGTATGGATTTGACCTTTTCGCCGTTGACCGAGACGATACGGTCGCCCGATTGGAGGCCAATCTCCGCCGCAGGCGTGTTTGGCGACACATCACCGACCAGGACCGGCAAAACACCAAGGTCCGGCTCTGCATCGAGCATTCCGGCGCTTTGTCCGGCAAAGACCTCCTCCTTACGTGGAGTGATCTCAAGCGGCACTTTTTGACCGTTTCTCTCGACCGTCAGCGGCAAAGTTCGGTTGGGATTAATTCCGGCTTCGACCGAAATATTTCGCCAGGTCGGGTTTTCGACGCCGTTGAAATTGATGATGCGGTCGCCGACCTGGAGACCCGCTTTCGCCGCGGCACCGTCAGCCCTGACGGACGCTATTACGGGCGCCGGCACAGCCGGAATGCCCTGTATGATTGCAGTCGCGAACGGTATGGAAAAGGCGAGCACTAGGTTCATGAACGGCCCGCCGAGCATCACGAGGAATTTCTGCCATCTTGGACGCAATTCGTACAGTTCCGAATTTGGCACCACGTGGCTGGCTGCTCCCTTGCCGGGCTCTGCCTTTCCAATATTTCGTTCGTCGAGAAAGGTCTCCACGTCCTTTTCGGAATTTCCGCCTTCCAGCGGCGCCGTTGCTTCGTCGCCGTATAGCTTGACGTACGCCCCGAGCGGGATCGCACTGATCCGATAGTCGGTATGGCCGCGTTTGAAGCCCCAGATCCGCGGCCCTAATCCGAAAAAGGAGTACGCCTCGACCCGCATACCGAATAATTTGGCAACGATAAAGTGTCCAAATTCGTGTATGTTGATCGCGATCCCGAGAATGATCAGCGGGATCAACACGTAATAAAAAGCTGTACTTAAGATACTCTCCATAGAATCAGTTTCGATTCACCCTTGCCGTTCGGCGTTGTAGGTAAAAGTTTAGGGCTCAGGGCCACGACAGTCAATCTAATTTAATGTCGCAGCCGTCGAGGCACGCTCATTGAGGATCGCTGAAGTTTGCTCGCGGACCAGGCGGTCAACCCGAATAACCGTTTCAATATCCGTGACGGGCTCTGTAATGTGTTGGTCCAGAATACGTTGATTTGTTTCTGCGATCTCGGCAAATCGGATCTTTCCGTCCAAAAATGCAGCCACCGCGATCTCGTTCGCCGCGTTCAATGCTGCGGGGGCAGTTCCGCCTGCCCGGAGTGCCCGATAAGCGAGTTCGAGGCACGGAAACCGTTCTAAGTCAGGCTCCTCGAATTCCAGACGGCTCATCGCCGCGATATCTAGCGGATCAACACAGTTCTCCTGCCTGTCAGGGTACGTCAGTGCATACTGGATGGCGTGGCGCATATCAGTTACGCCGAGCTGAGCAATGATCGACCCATCGACCATCTCGACCATTGAATGAACGATCGACTGCGGGTGCACGACGACTGAGATATGGTCGGCGTCAAAGCCGAAGAGCCAGTGGGCTTCGATCACCTCGAGCCCCTTATTCATCATCGTCGCCGAGTCGATGGAGATCTTATCGCCCATTTTCCATTTGGGATGATTGAGGGCTTCCTCACGGGTCGCACTCGCGATGCGTTCCGCCGGCCATTCGCGAAACGGCCCGCCGGAAGCCGTAAGGATCAGGCGTTTTACTTCAGCGGACTTCTCTCCACGAAGGCACTGGTGAATGGCGTTGTGTTCGCTATCGACCGGCAAGATCTCGGCACCAGAACGGGCGGCGGCAGCGGTCATCAGTTCGCCGGCGATGACAAGAGTTTCCTTGTTCGCCAGGGCGACACGTTTTCCGGCCTCGATCGCTCGCAGCGTCGGCATGAACCCGACGGCGCCCACCGTTGCGGACACGACCGTACCGGCAGCTTCGTGCGTCGCGACGGCGATCAGGCCGATTTCTCCGACTTTGATCCGCGGCAAATGAGCGTTTAGACGGTGCAGTTCCCGCGTCAGAGCCTCAGCTCCAGAGTCGTCGGAGCACGAAACAAGCTCGGGCTTGAACTCGGCGATCTGCTCGGCAAATTTGGCAACATTCCGTCCTGCAGACATAGCGACGACACGAATATCGCCGAGGTGTTTTATGACTTTTAGCGTGTTGCAGCCGATCGAGCCGGTGGAACCCAGGATGGAGATCGCTTTCATAGAAACCGCTAACAGATTAGCACATTTGGCGATATTGTGATCAGATCGCCGTCCGCCAGAGCAGCCGTTAATTTATGAGGATCAAAAATTTTGGTGACTTTTTCGACGCCGCGATCCTCTAAAGTGCATACGGACAGAGTCCGATATTGGATGCGCGACCTAGCCGTATAACGGTACGAAATTCTAATCAGGAGTAATTCATATGAAGAAAGCAATCGTAATGTTGTTGATCACCGTTTCGGTGGGACTCGGAACGATCTACGCAAGATCCGCACCGGAAAACTCGTCAAATCTGGCTGCCGAGTCTATTCAAATCAGGCGGATTATCCGATTTCCCAGACATCGACGGGTGTGGAACAACCGCAATAACGGGACCGTCCGTTACGAGACACGTATCGTCCACAAGGGCCGCAAGACCTATCGCGATACATACCGCATCACCTGGAAGAACGGCCGGGAACATGTAAAGCGTGTGAGCCGGGTCCGGATCTACTAGTCATCGACGTGCCGAGGCGGGGCACGACTCTCCTCTCCCGCTCACTTTTCGATCTCGGAAACAAATTCGATCGGAGCTTCCATCCGATCCGTCGACGTGTCGCCGCTTGCCTGTTTACCGGCGAGAAACCGATTGAATTCGGCCGAGCGGTTCTTCGGCACGCTCAATGATTTCCATTCGGTTGATCGAAAATGCTTAGCCAGCAGCACGATCTGGCCGACGTGATAGGCGTAATGCGTCAGTTGGCGGCTGATCGCTTCGACGACTGTGTGCGGCTGCCCGCGAATGGTCACTGTTCGCGAAAAATCGTCTGCCGAGAGCGGTTCGATCGCGTCGAAAAGCGTTTGCCAGCCGGTCTCCCAAAATTCCATCAGCGATTCGCGCGTGTCTCGTGTAACTTCGAACTCTTTATCCCGGTCGCGAAAATCTTTCTCGCCGTCTGTAGTCAAAAATTCGGTCCAGCGGGAACGCAGATTTCCGGCGATATGCTTGACCACGACAGCGATGGAATTCGCCTCTTCGTCGATCGCTGCGAAAAACTCCTCGTCCGAGACCTGCTCGATCGCCCGCTCTGCGAGTTTTTTGTAATTGCGGAACGATTTGAGAGCGTCATCTAAATAATTGATGATGATCCTTTCACTCATACGAAAATGATAATCACTCACTTGAGATTTGTCACCGATCTTTCACCGTCTCAAGATGTTCGCTTGCGATCCTCAACGCGGCAAAAATATCGCCGGCGAAGTTCTTCCTGCCGACCATTTCGACAAAACCGCTGCTTCGCATCACGCGGTAGACGCTGCGCGAGACGGCTGAAAAGACGATGATCTGACCGTTTTGGATGGCTTCGGACGCGAGTTCCTCGAGCACGTGAACGCCACTCGCGTCGATCGTCGGGACTTGTCGCATTCTCAGGATCAGCACCTTTGGTTTAGTCGCAACGACGCGGATCGACTCTTTGAACTGTCGTACGGCGCCGAAAAAGAGCGAGCCGTAGATCTCAAAGACCTCGATGCCTTCCGGTATCTCGATCCCGGACATATCGCGGGTCTGATATTCTTCGTCGTCCTTGAGGTTATCGGTTATGACGTCGACGTGCGTTTCTTGCGACATCTTCTGCAGAAACAGGAACGCTGCCAGCAGGATGCCGACCTGGATCGCGACCGTGAGTTCGATAAAGACGGTCAGCAAAAATGTCGCAAAGAGCACGGCGATGTCTCCCCGCGGACTGCTCAGCAAATGCCGAAACTCCCGCCATTCGCTCATGTTATAGGCCACGACCAGCAGAATCGCGGCGAGGGTTGCCATCGGTATCATCGCCGCCCACTTGCCGATAAACAGCAGCACGAGCAGCAGGAATACGCAGTGAATGATCGAAGCTATCGGCGTCGTGCCGCCGCTCTTAATATTCGTCGCCGTGCGGGCTATTGCACCGGTCGCGGGCACGCCGCCGAAGATCACGGACGTGATATTTCCGAAACCCTGGGCGATCAACTCCATATTTGACCGGTGACGCGTGCCCATCATTCCGTCGGCGACCACGGCCGCAAGGAGAGATTCGAGAGCCGCAAGGATCGCGATCGTGAGCCCCGGCGAAAACATCTGCCGGACCAATGGCCATGTGACGTCCGGAAAATGCGGGACCGGCAGCGAGTTCGGGACGCCGCCGAACCGTGTCGCGATCGTATCGACCGGAAGGTGAAAATACTGTACGACGAACGTCACCGCAAGGATCGCGATCAGCGGGCCGGGCACGCGATGCGTCACCCTCGGCCATAGGACGATGATCAGCAGGGAAACGAGGCCGACACCGATCGTATATGGATCCATCGTCGCTGCGTGCCGGACGTATTCGATCCATTTCTCGACAAAATCGGCCGGGACCTTTTCCATCTTGAGCCCGAGAAAATCGCTGACCTGCGATGACGCGATGATCAGGGCGATCCCGGACGTAAAGCCGACCACGACCGGATACGGGACAAATTTGAGAAAGGCGCCCATTCGCGCCAGGCCCATGATTATGAGCAGGAAGCCCGCGATCAGCGTCGCGATGACTAGGCCATCGTAGCCGTATTTCTGGACGATCCCGTAAACGATGACGATGAACGCACCGGTCGGGCCGCTGATCTGTGCACGCGAGCCGCCGAGCACCGCGATCACGAATCCCGCAAATATCGCAGTATAGAGTCCCTGCTCTGGCTTAACGCCCGAAGCGATCGCAAGCGCTATCGACAGCGGCAACGCAACGATTCCAACCGTCAGGCCTCCGAGAAGATCGCCCCGAAACTGCTTGCGGGTATATCCTTCGCGGAGGACACTGATCAGCTTGGGTTCGAGTTTGCGGTGCATATTGCCGTGGACGGGCTATTTATTTGGACTGCCATTATTGTGGTCACGATAGTAATCTTCGATGTAGTCCTTCATCCAGAACTGCCACCAGCCGAGGCCGAATTTCTTTGCCTCGACGGTCGCCTGATCGCCGGTCCAGCCGTCGTGCGAGATCCGATATACGCCTATTACCGTGCCGGTGCGGTCCGAACCTCGTTTGCAGTGGACAAAGACCGGTTGATTATCCGCGAGGTCAATTTGTTTGAGGATCTCGTCGATCTTCGCGTCCTTGTGGCCGAAAATATTGCTGAGAGGAATGTTGATGAAGTTCAGGCCCGCAGCCTTTGCCCAACTCTCTTCCCTCTGTGCCCGTCCGTCGTCGTCGCGAAGGTCGATGACGGTCCGGACGCCCATCAATTTCAGTCGCTTAAAACCGGCCTCCGTAGGTTGGCCGCCACGGTATAGATTTGCATTGACTTTGGAGAGATTTGGAAGGTCTTCCGACGGTGAGATCGACTGGCCGAAGGCGGAAAGGCAGACAGAAAGAGCGAGGAGAAGGAAAACCGGCAAACGTCTCGTAGCAATGGTCATTTGGATATTTTCGAGACGATCTCGCTTGCTTTTAGCGTCCATTCTTCGCCGCTCGTCATATTCTTTAGCTTTACCTTGGCGGCTTTCTGCTCTTCGTCGCCTAGGACGCATACGAACGGAATGCCGGTCGAGTCGGCGTACTTGAACTGTTTCCCAAGCTTGTCGGCCTCGGGGTAAACGGTGACGCGCAGGCCTTGTTTTCTAAGATCGCGAGCGAGCTTTAGCGAATTCACGATCGAGTCCTCGTCCCAGATCGTGACAATCACGTCGGCGGCACGCGATGCGGTGATCTCGGGAGGGAACATACCGCGCTCTTCCATCACGACCAGGATACGTTCGAGGCCTAAGCTGAAGCCGCACGCCGGGATCTGTTCCTTGCCGAACATCCCGATCAGCCCGTCATATCGTCCACCGCCGCCCAGGCTGCCCGCAAGGTCCGGCACGGTGATCTCCATTATCGCTCCGGTGTAATATGACAGTCCGCGGGCAAGGCTCGGGTCGATAATGATCGGTGCCTTGTCGGCAAATTTCAGTATCTGGCCGAGTTCTGAGAGCGTCTCATTGCTAACGATATTGATCAGATTGGCGACGATGGTACGGTTGATATCCTTTTCCTGATTCAGGATCTCCTGCGTTTTGGCAAAGATCTCCATCAGAATCGTCGCCGCATCGCCTGAAATACCGCGTTCTGCGAGCTCTGCCGAGACGCCTTCGGCACCGATCTTGTCCATTTTGTCGATGGCGATAAGCGCGTCGGTGTGGAGATCCGTCGGCACGCCGGCAGTGTCCAGTATGTCCGTCAGAACCTGCCGGTGATTGAGCCGGATGGTGAAATCTTCAAATCCAAGCCGTTTCAGGATCTCGCTGACGGCGGAAAGAAGTTCGCCTTCTACGACCATCGACCCTGAACCGATCGCATCCACATCGCATTGGTAAAACTCGCGAAAACGCCCGCGTGCCGGACGATCGGCGCGCCAAACAGGCTGTATCTGATAGCGTTTGAAGAATTTTGGCAGGTCGTTCTTGTTATTGGCGACGACGCGCGCCAACGGCACGGTCAGGTCGTATCGTAATGCGAGGTCCGAGAGGTCGCTTTCCGAAGCTGCTTTCGTGAGATCGAGTTTTTCACCGCGCTTCAGGATCTTAAAGACTAGTTGATTGCCTTCCTCGCCGTATTTGCCCATGAGGGTCTCGAGATTCTCGACCGCCGGCGTTTCGAGCGGCTCAAAGCCATACGATTCGTAAACTTCTTTGATGACGCCGATGACGAAATCGCGCTTCCTGACATCTGACGGCAGGAAATCGCGCATTCCGCGTGCTGGTTTGGTAGTGGCCATAGCTAAATGAATTTAACCACAGATGAACACATATAGACACAGATAGGGCCGAAGAATTTATCCGCGATCGTCTGCGGTTTCGTAGATCCGTTTGAGTTCAACGTAGTTTCGCCACGAACGATCAAGGAAAGCGAGTTCGTCCTCAGTAAGCTCCCGCTTAACGCGGGCCGGTAAGCCAATAACGAGCGAATTCGGCGGAATTTGCGTTCCCGGTGTCAACAGGGAACCGGCACCGACCAGCGAATTTGCCCCGACGCGCACGCCGTCCATCAATATCGCTCCGATCCCGATCAGGCATCCGCTCTCTACGTGACAACCGTGAAGTGTGACGCGGTGGCCGACCGTAATCCGTTCCTCGAGAACTGTCGGATGAGTTCGCGAACTGACGTGAATGACCGTTCCGTCCTGAATATTCGTATTATCGCCGATCCGAATGTAATTGACGTCTCCGCGAACGATCGAACCGAACCAAATGCTGGCATCTTCGCCGATCTCGACGTCGCCGATGATGATGGCGTCCTGCGTCACAAATGCAGTTTCGTGGATCCTTGGAAACTTATCCTTAAAACCCGAGATCATCTCGCCAATTTTCTCCTGATCATACCGAACGCCTGCTCAAGCTCTGTCACTCGAAGTAGCTTTGCCGCGATCACGAACGCAGTTCCGCCCAAACCGATCGGGACGAAGGCCTCCATCAGCTTTATTGAGAACGTGCCGATACCGAATCGGCTGAAAAGAAAGTGATAGCTGAAATAGCACACAACCGACAGGATCGCTGACGCCATGGCGATTTTCGCGAACGACGTGAAAATGTCCCTGCCGTTCAGGCGACTGACCCGCCGTCTCATCAGGAACGCCAACGCGAAGAAATTTACTAGCGCGACGAGAGAGGTCGCCAGCGCAACTCCGACATGGCCGTACCCGTGTGGCGTTTCCGGCGTCACTCCATAATGAGAGAGCCATTCCCGTAGAAAATAGCTGCCGGCAAAATTGACGCCGATCGACGCGATGGCGATGATCATTGGGGTTTTGGCATCGTTCAATGCATAAAACGCGGGCGACAGTATCTTGATGGCGGCATAACCCGTTAGCCCGACAGAGTAACCGACAAGTGCGATCGACGTCATGCTCGTTGCGGTCGCGTCAAATTTCCCGCGTTCGTAGATCAGCCGAATGATAGGTTCGCCGAGCACGATGAGGCCGCATGCACTCGGCAGCGTCATCAAAAATACAAGGTTCAACGACGACGAGATCGTATCGCGAAATTCCTTGGTCTTGCCTTCGCTGGCCAATCGAGACAGAACCGGGATCGCAGCGGTACCGACCGCCACGCCGAAGAGGCCGATCGGGAATTGCATCAAGCGAAAAGCAAAATTGAGCCAGCCCTGCGCACCTTCGATACCTGAAACGAAATAGGTGTTGATGAGAACATTGATTTGGACAGCCGACGTTCCCAGAATGGCGGGCGTCATCAGAGCGACAACTTTGCGTAAGCCTTCGTCCGAAAGACTGATGATAGGCGAAAACCGGAACCCGACTTTGTACAGCCAGGGCACCTGCATCAGGAACTGGGCGCCGCCGCCGATAAGCGTTCCGATGGACATACCGATGATCGCCCATTGTGCCGGTGATTCCGGCAAGGCGTTCTTGTCGCCGGCATTGAGCCATCCGCCCCCGCTAAGCCAAAATGCGAATCCGAGTCCTACAAGCACGGACACTACGTTGAAAACCGCCGACGCCGACGCCGGAATCCCGAATATGCCTCTCGTGTTCAAAACACCCATCGCCACCGCAGACAGGGCGATAAGCAGTATGAACGGGAACATTATCTGGGTCAGGGTCGTCGCCAATGCCGCCTTTTCGGGCGAGAATCCATCGGCGATCAGATCGACGAATTGCCGTGCAAAAATAATGCCGACGATAACGATGACGCTCAGGACGACAGCGAGCAGGTTAAATACTAGGCTCGCTAACCGCCACGCAGCATCTTCGCCTTTATTTACCTGGTAGTCCGTGAAGACCTTTACGAATGCGACCGACAACGCTCCTTCAGCAAAAAGGTCGCGAAGTACGTTCGGAATGCGAAACGCCACGACGTAGGCATCGTAGAGAAATCCCGCACCGAAATATCGCGCGAAAACCATCTCGCGTACCAAACCGAGAACACGGGAAAACATCACCGCGATCGACACGATTCCCGCTGAGCGAGCGACACTCGTTTGCTTTGTGGTCGTCGGTTTTTCCGGGACGGGCGGCTCGGCCAGTAATTCAGGCGATTCGGCGGAAGGGACTTGGTCGATCTCGTTCATTTTGCAAAGTCCGAATTATCGCATGCGAGACCAAAATAAAAAAGGAAGCAAATTAAATGCTCCCGTTAAAACATCGAACTGATTCTTTTCTTATCAATAAGATTTGCCGTTTGTTTCGGTAATTAGTGACCGTGACAACAGCGTATCGAGCGGCGTCGGCTGATAGCCGATCGGCGCGGCTCCGCCAAACTGGCCCTGAACCAGCGATACAAAATAGTTTTGAAATGTCCTGAAACGATACACACTGCCACGCTGATTGAAGATCACGAATAGAAATTTGCCGTTTTGCGTGTTGATCTCGCCCGAAAGAGCACTTACGCCCGAGTCCGTCCGGCCCAAGGTCCCCGTCTTTCCGACAACGCTTCCGGTGGCAAAGTCGGTATCGAACCTATTTTCAAGCGTGCCCTTATCAACCCCCGCAACCGGCATAATATCCGCGAAGTCCATGTTGTAACGGTCAAGCTCACCCCTCAAGGCCCTGAGCAGCCGCATCATCGCGTTCGGCGTGACCCGATTAATTCCAAGGCCGCTCGCGGTTTGGATCGAAAATTCATTCGGCGGAATGGCCGCTCCTTGCTGTACGACACGGGCAACAGCATACGGCCCACCGAGCATGTCGCCAAGTCGTTCGGCGAGGAAATTGTTCGAATAGCACATCGTAGCCTTCACGATGTCGCGGAGTTTTGTGGACTGATGAGTGAACAACAAATGAAGATTGCTCGGGATCGGCTGCACGTATGCGGCTCCCGCGATAGTGATATCGGGGACGCCGGCGACAGTATTGTATTTGCCAGACGACCGAAGAAACGCGAGCCAGACACGCGTTGCCGTCGGCGAACGTTTTGTCGCATCCATTGTTGCATACAGCGTGTCGGCCGACCGTGCAGCCGAGTTGCTGTAATTCATAGCGAAATTGTCGGTAACGATCAGGTCACCGGAGATCTGGCGGATGCCCAGCCTGTTCAGCTCATTGGCGATCGCGATCGCGTGTTCGTACCCGAAGATGGGGTCCTTACCGGAAATGTAAAGGTTTCCGGCAAGCGTGCCAGTCGTTTTGTCGATCTCGCCGTCAGTATAAACGCTCGTCAGAAACCGAAAATCCGGGCCGAATGTTTTCAAAACGGCGTAAGATGTGGCGACCTTTACGTTTGAAGCGGGATTAAAGGCGAGGTCCGCGTTTGATTCTAAAACCGTCTTACCGTCGAGCGATTCAACTAAAACTCCCGAATACCCGGGAATATCCACCTCCGCCAAAGCGGGAAACATTGTCTTGATCGTGGACGGCGCTGCCGGCGTCGAGCTGCCTGTTTTGCGGACCAATGGAGCGTTGGATTTATCCGGCTTATCGTCATTGACGACCTTGATGTCCTGAAGCAGCGGGGCCGGCGTCGTCTGCGACATACCCGCAATACCCGTCGCTGCGATTAGCGCCGACAGTATCAAAAGGTCACCGATGCTGCCCAAAATTCGCTTCATAAACTCACTACTGACGGGGAATCTCCTAAAAGGCGGGCTGTTCGAGGCTCTTTCCCTGACAAACTCAAAAATACTATAACGGCCTTCATATTCCAATGCGTCCAAACTCGAATTGCTCGATTTGGCCCATGAAATTTAGATGATCTACGCCGTCCATCGGATGCAAACAAACAAGCAATTCTTATGGCTTACATCCAATTTAGTTATAACTCATCTGATCGGAATTTGGAAGTATTTTTTTTGGAGGATATGTAGAAATTACTGGATCGAGGAGAGGTTAGACACTTCGTTGTACCTCGGCGTCGGGACATTGATCCTCCCGTCAGTCTTTATGAATTCGAGGAGATCTGCGAAGTTCATAGGCCTGGCGAACAGATAGCCTTGGCCGCGGTCGCACCCAAGTTCCCGGATCTTATTTAGCTGCGAATCCGTTTCAATGCCCTCGGCTATCACTCTGAGGCCCAGCGTTTGTGCAAGCGTCACGATCGCTCGCACAACACTATCGTTATTACCATCTTCTTTTATCATTCCAACGAACGAGCGGTCGACTTTGAGCGTTGAGATCGGCAATTGCATCAAGAAACTAAGATTCGAATATCCCGTCCCAAAGTCATCAATATGGATCCCGATCCCGGACGCCCGAAACTGTTTCAACATCTCTATCGCACGCGCATGGTGTTCGACGAAAACGGACTCGGTGATCTCGAAATTCAGCAAATGCGGAGGATATTGAGTTTCCTCTAGGATTCTCTCAATATTTCGGACAAGTGACGTTTGTGCAAACTGCTTGCTTGCCAGATTGACGCTAAGCGTAGGGGCTTCGTCGACAGGCAGTAGATCACGAAGCGATCCGATGTCTCGGCACGCTCGCCTCAGGATCTGTTCGCATAACGTGTCGATGACGCCGATCTCTTCGGCGATCGGGATGAATTTGCTGGGAGATACCATCCCCATTTCCGCATGGTTCCACCGAGCCAATGATTCAAATCCGACGATCCGATTCGCATCGAGATCAAATATCGGCTGGTAAAAGATCGTAAGTTCGTCCCTTTCGACGGCTTTTCGCAGGTCGGTTTCGAGACGAAGCATCTCTTTCGCAGCATTGTGCATGCGTTCATTGAACACCTCGTGTCGGGCCTTTCCGGCTCGTTTTGCCTGGTACATTGCCGTATCAGCATCACGCATCATGTCCTCTGCCGTTAGGTGCTGTCCTGACGCGTTCAGAATTCCGATGCTTGCCGAACTGTAAACCTCGTTTCCGTTCAGACTAAATGGGCGGCTAAATTTTTGCTGAATGCGTTCGGCGATCCTGGTCACCTCATAAAGATCGTAGGTTCCTTCGACGAGTATCGTGAACTCGTCACCGCCGAGCCGTGCGACCAGATCCGACGGCCTCATACATTCGACCAACCGGACGGATATCTCTTTCAGGAGCATATCGCCGGCAAGGTGGCCGAGACTGTCATTCACGTGCTTGAAACGGTCAAGGTCGATGAATAGAATACTTGCCCGATAATCGTCTATCGTCCGCGTTCGCTCCAGGGCGGTCGTAAGCCTGGACAAGAACAGCGAACGGTTGGGAAGTCCGGTGAGCGGGTCGTGTGTGGCTTCGTGCTGGAGATGCTCCTCCGTGGATTTTCTGTCGGATATGTCCTGGATCTGAAAAATAAGCTGGGAACTCTCTGACTGACTATCGCTGGTCACTGACGCGCTCCATGAGGCCCATACGATCCGCCCGTCCTTGTGCACATAACGATGTTCCATCTGGCAACTCGGGATCTTGCCGGTGTAGAGGTCGTGAAGTTTGACCAATGTCGCCCCGAGATCTTCAGGAAAGATCATCGACTGGAAGTCAACGGCGAGAAACTCTGCCTCGGAGTACCCAATTAGTTCACTCAATGCCCGGTTTACCTTCAGCCATTGGCCGCTCGAACTCACAAGCGCGATACCGATCGGAGCGTAGTTGAAAGCACTTCGAAAGCGCTCTTCGGATTCGCTCAAGGCAGCGGACTGCTCTTCCATTATTTTTGCGTACCTCTCCGCTTGTTCGGCTTGCTGAATGGATATCTCCATATTCCTCATGTACATCCTGTATGTCAGGAACACGAAGAATATGACCGGGAAAGTCGCGAAGATAATTCCGACGCCGATCGTGTCGACGAGCTGGATCATTATCCCAGCACTCGCCGCCCCGATAAAATAGGAAAAGAAGGTCCAAATGTAATTGGTCTTCCATGTTTCCCAAAGAGGCAGACCGCTTTTTAGTGAATCGTAAATACTGGCAAGGGAGGTATTTACAGCAAACTGCGCGAGTGCGATAAGAGAAAGTGCGATGATGAAATTTGTTCGCGAGTCTGATCGCCCGTGAAGGACGCTATTCGAATATAAATTCAGCGACTGGAGCAACAAGACGACGAACGTGGTCGAGATCGCCATCGTCGCCGCATTGAAGAACACGGTCAATTTCTTATTACAAAAGCGCCAAGACGAGCAAAACGCTTCGAAGGCGGCGAGCAGAACGGCGTACTCACCACCGTAAAGTAATAAGGTGAGAAAGATGAACGTATCCGAAACGGCAATGTGGGATTTGAAACGAGGGATCTGAATCGTAGCCCTGGAACCGATCAGTAACGTAAAGGCAGCGAGTAAAAGGAGCGGGACGTCGAATTTTTCGAACGGGAGACGCACGAGAGCCAGTACGGCGGTGATCATGCCAATACTAATTACGGCCATCATAAAACGGCCAGTCATGCGTTGCTGTCTCATGGCTGAGGGCGAAACTCTAGGCCGGTAAAAGCCCGATCATAGGTAAAAAGAGGATTCCCGAAAAACGTGTGGCTGTTGACAAGACCTGACCGTGATTTGTGCGGCAAAAAACGCGAAAGCTTGGCCCAATATCGGACCAAGCTTATTATGGGGTGGTTTAACACGTTTGTCCAGCGTTATTTTCTGCTAAACGAATAGAGTAATGCACTTATCCGTCGTCGAGTACCCGGCTTTTTCAAAGCTCTTGTGAGCACCGGCGAAGTCGATGTTGCTTAGCAGGCAAACATTAGCGGCACGTCCGAGCAGATCGACCGTCAGAGTTGCCAGGCATTCCGGTCCGACACCCTTTCCGCGATATTCCGGATGGACATAGACGCCTTCCAGGTAAATCACCTCGGGGGTCTCGGCGATGATGTCCGCCTTGAACACGAGCTTTCCGTCCTCGAATACCGAAAACACGCGGCCCTGTTCGATGCGTCGCAGCACCCGTTTGAGGAATCCCTCGCGGTCACGGACCATCGGGTCGACTCCACATTCCATGAAAGCGACCTCCGCCTGCGCCTCGGCGACTTGCTCGAGCTGCGACGCGTCTGCCGTTCGGAGGTTCCATTTGCATTCCCTTACTAGGAACGGAAATGAAGCTTCGAAGAGCAGTTCTTCGCATCTCAATCGCGGAGCGGCAGTTGCCGGCCGGAGGTATTTCCAGAACCTATCGGCAGCGTCGCCGGCCGACATGATCAGGTGAATCGGTGTCTCCGAGATCCTGGCTCTGAAGGCGAAAGCCTTAATGGCTTCGTCGGTCCTGGCCTCAAACAGCGTCGAGTGGCCGATCAGGGCGACTCCTTCCAAGTTTCCCTCTGAGTTGCGGTAACCGTAGAATTTGCCTCTGTTAAGCTCGCTCTCGATACCGTTGTCGACAATGAAGCTCGACATTACCACGGTGTGTACCGGTCTGACCGACAGGAAAGCCTGTACTTCCGTTGTGTCTTGCGTTTTCAGCTCTACGACCCGTGTCAGATCGGGAGCCAGCATCATAATTGGTGCGATCTCAGATCGCATCATTTCGTTTTGTTGTGCAGTAGTTGGATGTAGCATTTTGTTTATCCTCCTTATTACATTTATTTGCTACTTCACTGCATATATGGTGTATTGTCACCCAGCAAGACGGAATCGCCGATAAGTACCCCATCGCCGATCAGTACTCCGTCTCCGACGAGTACGCCGTCTCCGACCAGCACGCCGTCACCGACAAGTACGCCGTCTCCTACGAGCACTCCGTCGCTTACGAGAACTCCGTCACCGACGAGAACGCCATCTCCGACCAGCACACCGTCACCGACGAGAACGCCGTAACTTAAGTAAGTGGAACCGGAGCCCAGTGCTCCTCCATTACTCGTCGTCACATTGCGGTTAACCGACAGGCCTGTCGTGAAATACGAGGTCGTGTTAAGCGAGAACGCCCCGTTACCGAAATTGACGCCGTCACCAAAGATGTTTTCACGTTTGTAGATGGCCTGGAACTGTGAGACGAGGTTGGCACCTGACATCGACGTATACTTGCCGAGCACCATTTGTGACCAAGGAAAAGTACTGCCGCCGATCGCCGTCGAAGTGGTCGGCATCGCCCAACCCGCCTGAACAGTCGACGAGCCTTTTGTCAGCGATTGAAAATCGACGTCTGTTCTGAGCGACCGAGCTAGTCGAACCGCACCCTCGAGATTGACCTCACCGGCTCCCTGCTCAAAGGTGTTGGCACCGGCGATCGGCTGTGCGGTGTACTGCAGCAGCATCCGGACCATTCCCGGCGTGAGATTGGGGTTTACTTCAAGCAAAAGAGCCGCCGCACCGGCCACGATCGGTGACGACATCGACGAACCGCTCA
The DNA here is from genome assembly GCA_029781855.1 of Acidobacteriota bacterium. Classification (GTDB taxonomy): domain Bacteria; phylum Acidobacteriota; class Blastocatellia; order Pyrinomonadales; family Pyrinomonadaceae; genus OLB17. The sequence continues at coordinate 32,739 of JAKOVX010000048.1, forward strand.
TGTACATCATCGAATCGCCGCCGTTTGTCAGATCAAGATTGAGCAGCGGGTTGAGGCTCGCGATATGATTATAGGGAGCCTTGAATGAAATGATCTTGTTGCCCGGGGCGACGAGGTCGGGTTTGATAAGATTGTCGTAAACCCGCGTACCGGTCGACGTTGTATAAAAGCTCCTGGTCGGACCGATCGAGCTATACGAAGCCATCACATCATCCGCTCGCGAGGTCGTTCCCATCGAGTTGCTGGCGCCGACCGTGATCGCGTACGGGCTGTTGCCTGGACTGTGGATCTGGCCATACACCTTCTGGCCGGCGGAATTCTTGCCGAGGTTGCCGGCAGCCGCAACGACGACAACACCGGCGTTGACAAGTTCTTTGACCTTTAGACAGACCGGGTCATTCGAATACGAATCGACCGCTGCGGTACCAAGGCTGAGGTTCACGACCCTGATGTTATATGTTATTCGGTTGTTAAGGACCCAGTTGAGGCCATTGAGCAGCCAGGACGTCTGACCGAGGCCGTTGTTGTCGAGGACTTTGACACTGATAATGTTCGCACCGGTCGCGATGCCCTTATAGGCGTTCGCACCGCTGTTATTATCCGCTCCCGCGACGATACCGGCGACATGCGTTCCGTGACCGTAGCCGTCGTTGGTGTCGTTTAGGTTAGAATTCGTGAAATTTACATTCGCCACGATCCGCGACGCGCTGCCGTTCTTGAAGCCATTGTGGCCTGAATAGATACCCGAATCGAGGACCGCGACTCCTATGCCAGAGCCATCGAGAGTGTAGGCGGCGCGGCCGTTGAGGGCAGGCTGAGCCCGCATCAATGAGATGCCGGTCGTGTCTTCGACGTGACCGGTTGTTGCGGTGGGGCGGTTCGGCGAGACGTAGTTGATCAGCCCGCTCGTCGAGAGCTGCTGAACCGTCGAAAGCGGCATGTTTACAACGATCGTGTCGCTCGTGCCGATGCGGCTGACGATACGAGCCTGACCGCTCGCCATCAGCTGACGGAGCGACGCGTTATCGGCATCTTTAGCCTGAAGAATGACGTCGATGCGTTTTGTCCCGCTCGGGTCCTGGGCCATCATGTCGCGGATATCGGGAGACACATTGTCGCCGCGATAACCCGAGTCGCTGCTGTTCTGATTCGAGTTGCGAGTTTCGTCCGCAGCTAGGATGCCCGTTGCTGCGACCGGCTGAAAAATAGCCGAAAGCTCAGCGGAACTAGCGATCTTATCCTGATACGACGCATTCAAGCTGCCGCCGATGACGGCGAGCTTGCCCGACGTGATCGCAGAGACGAGCTTTTCGCTGACGCCTGGTAGTTCGACATAGGTTGTAAGTTCGTTGATGAAAAGAATGGACCGTCGGTTCGAAGCCGTGAGTTCGTCGATTATCGAATTCACCGCTGCATTTACCTCGCCATCGCCTTTCAGGTTCGAGAACAGGCTGGCCGTCTCGAGCTTGATGATCGAAACACCCTTCAGAGTCTCAGGCACATCGCCGTTGGCGATCCGTCGAGCGGTCTCTTCGACGACCGCACTTTGAACTTCTCCGAGATCGTCGACGACGACCGGCTGGCGAAGTCCACCCTCTGCTAACATGCTGATGAGACGCAGGGTCTCGGTCTCAACATTCAGGTTCTCACGCAATCTACCTTGACGGCCTAGCTGCGTAAGATCAGTGGTGAATTTCGAAACTGCCGATGCACTTCTTACGGTTTGCGGATTTAACGTGGCAAATGCCACCGCCGCATTCGTGAAAAAGATCGACAAGATCAGAACGATCGAAACCATCGTTCTGGTTGCGTTGATCTTTGGTTTGGTATGATCCATTTTCTTTCCCTCTCTACAAATTGCTCGTGTGGGCCGGACCCAAACTTCGTGGCCCGCGTCGCTTCTTAATATGTCAATAACCGTGCCATAGAGTTAAACGCTGTAATCACACGACTTATGGGAAATCATGAAATTGCTGCAGCGGTCCGATCCTGTCAGATTGGAAGACCGATTCGGTCAATATGACCGACTGAAGATGATGGTTTTGTATGCCTTCGGGCGAAGAAAATAAGGGTGTCAAGCGCTCGAGAGATCTAAGGAGTGGACAAATATCTTGCTTGCGAACGTGCTTCCGATGATTGCCACCGGTCGTTCCATTTTGCTCATCCGACAGTACGTCTGCACAGTCGCCCGAGCTTTGCCGATCAGTCGTGCGTGAAATCACCTTCGTTTCCCTGATCGCCTCCAAGTGCGTCGCCGAGCGATGCAGTTAGCGGGTGACAGTTTTTGTCAGTCTCCGGCCGGGCTGTGCATTTTCCAGACAAGTTTTATAAGCAGAACCCTACAAAATCCCCAATTCCAAGGCATTAAATGGACGGAACGGAAATTGCATTAAGGATGAGTTCGTGGTGTCTCCGGGCACTACGCTTTCCGACGGTGCTCAGCGGATCTCTATGAAATCCAGTCCTCCCCGAACGAAAACATCTGTGTTAGACCTCTATCACTGGACTGTGATAGCGGCCGGAGCGGCTGTGTTCACTCAAACGCTTCTCAAGGTTGATTTTGCGCAGCTTGACCATACCTTTTGGCTGTTCGCGTTAGTTACGGTTGTGTTTGCGTCGCGTATCGTTATTCCAATTCCGAAAACGAAAGGGTCAGTCTCGGTTTCCGACACGTTCGTCTTTCTGGCGATATTGCTGTTCGGCGGCAATGCGGGCATTTTGCTGTCGATCTTTGATGCGGTTCCGCCGTCGCTAAAGATCTCCAAGACGAAAACAACGCTATTATTCAACATCTCGGTCTTTGCTATATCGACTTTTGTTACCGTGTGGCTCGTCCGATCGCTGTTCGGATCGATCATGGCTCTGACGCAGCGGCCGATGACGGCGGCCTATGTCGAAGCGATATGTCTGATGGGCCTGTTCCAGTACATCGTAAACTCGGGACTCGTCGCCGGCGTCGTTGCACTAAGGTCTAAGTCCCCGGTTTGGCAAATGTGGAGGGAGAATTTTCTCTGGACGTCTATAACGTATTTCGCGGGTGCATTGGCTGCCGGCGTTATCGCAAAGGCCGTCGGCGTTTTCGGAATCTACTCGTTCCTGGCGGCTCTTCCGATGGTCGCCGTGCTTTACTACACATACACGACGTACTTAAAGAACGTTGAGACGGCGGCAAATGCTGCGGAACAGGCGCAAAAACACGTGTCCGAGCTCTCGCACCACATCGCCGAGCAGGAACGGATCTCGCAGGCCTTGCAGCAAAGCGAAGAGTACTTTCGAAACGCATTTGATCACGCCGCCGGAATGGCGGTCGTGTCACCCGAAGGTAAATGGGTTCAGGTCAATGCTTCGCTCTGTAAAATGCTTGGCTATTCGGAAGATGAACTGCTGAGCGACGATATCCAGTCTGTCACGCATCCCGACGATCTGGCGAATGATCTATCCAAGCTGGACCAGCTCATCGACGGCCGGATACGAAATTATCAGCTCGAAAAGCGATACATCGACAAGAGTCGGAATGTCGTTTGGGTGCTTCAAAGTGCGTCGCTGATCCGGGACGTGCAGGGACTGCCGAGGCACGTTGTGCTCCAGATACAGGATATTTCCGACCGAAAGGCCGCCGAGGACCTGATACGTCACGCGGCATTTCACGATGCGCTTACCGGACTGCCGAACAGGACCCTTTTTGCTGACCGTCTGAGTATGGCGATCGAACGGGCAAAACGTACTTCGGACTTCCGATTCGCTGTGATCTTTCTTGACCTTGACCGGTTCAAGGTCTTGAACGACAGTCTCGGCCACGACTGCGGCGACCAGCTGCTTGTCGATCTCGCCCGCCGACTTGAAAATTGTGTCCGTACCGTAGATTCAGTTGCTCGTCTCGGCGGTGACGAATTCGTGATCTTGCTGGATGGGATTTCTTCGATCGTTGATGCCACGGTCATCGCTGAGCGGATCCAGAAATCGCTTGAGGAACCATTTGATTTTGACGGTCAAAAGTTCTTTACGACCGCGTCGATGGGCATCGCCTCCTCAGCCCAGGGATACGAACGGCCCGAAGACATTCTGCGTGATGCGGACACCGCGATGTACAAGGCGAAAACAGCGGGAAAGGCTCGGCACGAGTTGTTTGACGCTAAGATGCACACGCGGGCATTACAGGCTCTAACCGTCGAAAACGAACTTAGAAACGCTCTCGATCACGGCGAGATCCGACCTTATTATCAGCCGATCGTGTCACTTGTCAGCGGAGAGATCGTTGGTTTCGAGGCTTTAGCCCGCTGGTTTCATCCGGAACGCGGCCTGATTTCTCCGGCCGATTTCATTCCTTTGGCGGAAGATTCCGGCCTGATCGTTCCGATCGGTCAACTGATCCTCAATCAGGCATGCGAACAAACGGCCGAATGGCAGCGCCGATTCGATCGCCCGGAATTATCGGTCAGCGTCAATCTCTCGACCAAACAGTTCAGGCAGTCGCTGCTCATCTCCGAAGTACGAAAGATACTGTACGAGTCCGGCCTTAGAAGCGGCACCCTAAAACTTGAGGTAACCGAAACGATGGTCATCGAGGACCTTGTCTCCGCGGTCGAGATGCTCTCACAGCTCAGGAAACTCGGCATACAGATCTCGATCGACGATTTCGGCACCGGATATTCGAGTCTTAGCTATCTTCATCGTTTTGCCTTCGATTTTCTCAAGATCGACAGGTCGTTCATTTCGCGAATGACCAAGGACAAGGAAAGCCTCGGGATCGTGAAGACAATAACGACCCTTGCAAACGAACTGAGCAAGTCGGTGATCGCGGAAGGGGTTGAGACGATCCAGCAGCGGCGAATACTCTCACTTATCGGGTGCCATTATGCTCAGGGTTTTCTGTTTTCGAGAGCCGTTGATGCTGACGAGGCAGGCGAGCTGATCGAAGCGGGCCAGGACTGGGTAGATGTAGGCCATCACTCGCTAAGTAATTTTCATATTCCGTCACGGACGATCGAAGCTTCGCAGGAGATGTAATCCAGGGGCTGAACCCGAGCTCAGGCTAATGCATTAAACAAAAAGCGGAGGGCAGATCGCCCTCCGCTTAAAATTTGATCAGTCGAACGTGTCCTTAGATCCCGAGAATCGTGACGAGTTCCTGTACGGCCCCGGCACTCTTGTGCAGCGCGGCGCGCTCTTCGTTGGTCAGGCTGATCTCGATGATCTGTTCGACGCCGTTTTTGCCGAGTTTGACCGGCACGCCGACAAAAAGATCGTGGATGCCGTACTCGCCCTCGAGAAATACCGCGCAGGGCAGGATCTTTTTCTTATCTTTCAATATCGCTTCGGCCATCTCGACCGCACCGAGGCTCGGAGCGTAGAACGCAGATCCGGTCTTGAGGAGTCCGACGATCTCGGCTCCGCCGTTTGCCGTGCGGGTCAGGATCGCGTCGATCATGTCCTTCGGCAGCAACTCGGTGATCGGTATTCCGGCACAGGTCGAATAACGCGGTAGCGGCACCATCGTGTCACCGTGGCCGCCGAGGACGAAAGCCGTAACATTCTCGACCGAAACTTCCAAGGCCTCCGCCAGGAAGCAGCGCATACGGGCGGAATCCAAAACGCCGGCCATACCCATCACGCGGTTCTTCGGAAATCCCGATCGGCGAAATGCCACCTGCGTCATTGCATCGAGCGGATTTGAAACGACGATAATAAATGCATTTGGCGAGTATTTGGCAACCTGGTCGGTGACGGCTCCGACGATGTCGGAGTTGGTCTTCAGGAGGTCGTCGCGGCTCATGCCCGGTTTACGCGGCAGGCCTGCTGTGATGATGACGACGTCCGAATTTGCCGTCTCCTCGTACGAATTTGTCCCGACCAGCTTGACGTCAAAACCGTCTATCGGTGCCGCCTGAGCCAGATCGAGCGACTTGCCCTGAGGTGTCCCTTCAACAATATCTACCAATACGACATCCGCCAGCTCTTTGCTAGCGATCCAATGTGCGGCCGTCGCTCCGACGTTTCCGGCACCGACGACAGTAACCTTATTTCTTCCAGCCATATTCTCCTCTCTTAATAAATAGTTGTTAAAACGTGCTTGTTATCTAACCCTCTATTTTATGCCTAGCCGTTATTTCCCGCAAACAGTGGGGTTAAATTGTCCCAAAAATAGAAAAAGCCCGACGTGCTCTCCCCTTCACGTCGGGCTCTTTCGAAATGGCCGGCGGATATCTCACCAACGACCAAATTTTTGATGTTGCTTAGTAGTCCAGAACCGGCACTACCACTTCACGTCGCAACTCAATTTCAAACTTCACATTCTTGTCGAGCTTCACATCTTTGCCTTTACGGCCGAGTGCGATCCCGGTTCCAATCGCGGCACCGATGCCGCCGCCGATCAAGGCTCCCCGGCTGGAACCGGAAATACTTCCGAAAAGTGCACCAATGCCGGCCCCGCCTATAACTGATAACGCTCCGATCGATCCCCTCGGCGCGGACTTGAGCTTGTCGGCGAGAACCCCATCGATATTTCGGACATCGTCATCCGAGAACTTCATCGATTCGAAGGAAAGGTCGAGCATTCCGTTCTTGCCACCGCTGGCAGCAGGCTTGGCCTCGATCACACGGCCACCGATCAACGTGCCTGCGGGCACAACTACCACATTCCTTACTATCACCGGTTCTGCCAGGGATGCGATGAATGTGTCATTGACACTCGAAAACTTCGAACTTAATTCTGCATCAAGCTTGAGCTTCATCCGCGTCCCGACCGGCAGTCGATATATCGAATCATCCTGTCCATGTGCGGCGTCAAAAATTCCAAAGATCAAAAGCGTCAAAAAGATCGTCCGCGTCAGAGACTTACTTAATGTCATCCGCATCCCCCGGGCTTCGCGTCGGATCCGACCGCTCGCAAAGCATCATTGCAATGGCTGTGCCAGTGCATAAATTGGCCAAAAATAAAGAAACGCCCTTATTTGAAGGCGCTTCTTTGCAGAAAGTTGTATCAGGGAGGCTTAACTTTACACCATTATCGTCTACTACCTGCACGATTTAGGGCACTTTTGGTACTATAGCGTACCGCCGAATACTATTGCAGGATCGGATGGCTGCCGCCCTTGCTGTGGTCCATCGTCGCGGCAAAACGCTTGCGGTCGTTGTGATAGAGCACGAGATGCTCGCCTTCGTAGCGGACGACGTTCGAGACGCGTTCGTAATTCTTTGAGTGTTCAGCGATCAGGAAGGCACACGGATTTAGCGCGACGACGATCCCTGCAGCGTAGATGAATCCGCCCTGATCATAGACGGAGCCAGCATACTGCGCCGCCCCGACAGCAATGTCGGGAGAATACTGCCCGGTACTGTCCCTAAGACGGTCAGGTTTGCCAATATAAATGGTGTAATCCTGATAATTCAGCCGCTTGCGGTAATGATTTTTACGGGCCACAGCGAATAGATCGGTCAGTCCCTGATCTATGGCATTAAGCATCTCCTTGTTCGGTTGCCTTATCGCATAAACGCTCGCACCCATTGGCGTTTGAGTGACAATGTCGAAACGGTCTCCCGAGATCCGCTCGGCTTCGGCCTCGACGGTACGGTTTTGGGCACTGGCGAACTGAACCATACCCGTAAGCAATAACAAGCTCAGGACAGACGCGAATTTTAATAATTTGTTCTTCATAATGACATCCCCGATCAAATAGCCCGCAACTGTCATACCATAGAGAAAAGGATGCGAAACAAATGTCCCGCATCCTTACTCACGAACGATTTGTGGTACTGGGGACGGGAATCGAACCCGTACGCCCCTAAAGGCACAGGATTTTAAGTCCTGGGCGTCTACCAATTCCGCCACCCCAGCACGCCCTAGAGATTAGCACGGATATTCGCTCAACTTCAAAAATCGGAATATCGTGGCGGTCCCGAAATAGGTATAAGGGCTTGATCGAATGAGACACGTGAAACAGATGATACACCTGAAACACGCCATACATATGAACCAGGCCGGAACACTGAAACACTGAAACGGCTGAAATGCAAAACCCAATCTGCCGTGAGCCGCCACACTTACCGTAGCTCGCCGTAATCGTGTATATTTAGAGCGTAACGACCGATCTATTGCGGTCGATCTCACATGGATCAATATGTCTGGGTATTGTGGCTGGTTCTCGGCGTCATTCTGATGGTCGCCGAGATATTTACGCTTGGATTTGTCCTGTTTTGGTTCGGGCTCGGAGCGGTAGCCGCCGCTCTCGTCGGCTATCTTGGACTCGGGTTCGGCTGGCAGTTTATCGCCTTTTCAGTTGTTTCCATCGCTCTGACCGCAATGTCCCGCACCATCTTTTCTGCCTATTTCGCCCGCGATGGCGGCCACACTCAAAAGATGGGCTTCGAATCGCTGCCGGGACAGATAGGAACGGTGACATCACCAAGCTCCGGCGCTCTCAATGAGGCGGCCGTGAAAGTTTACGGATCGGTTTGGACGGCCTTTCCGGCGGACGGCGAAACGGCTTTCAACGACGGAGAAAAGGTCGAGGTGGTCGAGGTCAAGGGTTCCTCGATCTACGTTCGGCGGGTGACGAATGAACTGCCAGGCTGGCGTGATGAAAGTTAAGCCTTCCCGAAACTGGAATTGAAAACGGCCCGCTGGTTCTAACCGTCGGGCCGTCGTCGCAGATGTCGGAATTATTATAAGATTTCAGCGGTGTCCTGATCGGCAGTATCGTGGATGCCGCCGAGGTCGATCAGTTCGAGCTTGACCTCTTCACCTTCAGGTTCGGGGAGGCTGTCGCCGCTAAACTTCGTGATCACGACCGTGATATTATCCTCACCGCCATTCTCATTCGCCAGCTTAACGAGTTCGACGCATGCGTTTTCCAGCTTATCGAAATTTTCCAAAATGACGCGCTGAATGTTCGCGGCACTGACCTTGTTCGAAAGCCCGTCACTGCAAAGGAGGAAAACGTCGTTCTTATGCGGTTCAACGCGGGCCGAGACCGGATATATTTCGTTTTGGGCTCCGAGCGCCTGCAGGATCACGTTCTTGAGCGAATGCGTTTCAGCTTCTTCAGCGGAGATCTGCTGCGCGTCGATCAACTGCTGGACAAGTGACTGATCCTTAGTGACCTGATAGATCTTTCCATTCCTGACCAGGTACGCACGGCTGTCACCGACCTGAATAATGTCAGCGGCCTTCGGCGTCACGCCGATGCCGGTGAACGTTGCACCCATCCCGGTAAACTGCGGGTCGGTTCGGCCCTGATTGTGGATAAGAAGATTTGCGTACAGCGTCGCGTCGTAGAGCCGGCTGATCAGGTAATGTTCGTGAGCCTCCGGTTCAAGGGTCTCGTCAAGGTCCTGATCCAGGATCCTCTCGCTGACAGTTTCTACCGCCAACGTACTTGCTACCTCACCCGCGAGAGCACCGCCCATCCCGTCCGAAACGGCGGCCACGATCCCATTGTCATCGACCTCGAACTTTTGCGACTCAATGACAAACTCGCTGTCGTCCTGCGAACCTGTCCAGCGTTTCGCCTCAGTCACGTTTAGCAAAAGGTAGTTATCCTCGTTGCCCTTGCGAACGCGGCCTATGTGCGAGGTGGCATGTATCTCAACAGTGAACATATTTATCCGAGCGCCTGATCGAGATCCGAGAGTATGTCTTCAACGTCTTCGATCCCAACGGAAATACGGACAAGTCCGTCCGTTATACCAAGGGCTTGACGCTTTTCCAACGGCACCGAAGCGTGAGTCATAGATGCCGGATGCGAGATCAAACTCTCAACACCGCCCAAACTTTCGCCAAGGGTGCATAACTTGACGCTCTCCAAAACTTTTTTTGCGTTAGAAAATGAACCGGTTTCAAATGCGACCATTCCGCCAAATCCCGACTGCTGCCGTTTGGCCAGCTCGTGCTGCGGATGAGAAACCAGTCCGGGATAGAAAACCTTTTCAACCCGCGGGTGTTCCGCCAGAAAGTTCGCGACAATTCTACCGTTCTTATCGTGTGCCTCCATCCGGACGGCAAGTGTCTTGGTCCCGCGAAGCACCAGAAACGAGTCGAACGGTGACAGTATCGCACCAACACTGTTCTGAATAAAGCCGATCCACTCTGCGTCTTTCTCGTCGTTAAGTGCGACAAATCCACCGACGCTGTCGGAATGGCCATTCAAGTACTTGGTGGTCGAATGAACCACGATATCCACACCGTGCTCGATCGGACGCTGAAAATACGGCGACATGAACGTGTTGTCGCAGACTACCCGTGCACCATTTGCATGAGCGAGGTCGGAAATCGCCCGAAGGTCGGTCACCGTCATTACCGGATTTGTCGGCGTCTCAACGAATACCATTTTGGTATTCGGTTTGAATGCCGTCTCGACCTTGGTTACGTCTGAAGTGTCGACCAGATCGAACTCGACCCCGTAATCGGCCAGTACGCGGCTAAACAATCGAAAGGTGCCTCCGTATGTGTTGTCGCCAAGGATCACGTGGTCGCCGGCTTTGACCAGCCTTAACGTCGCATCGATCGCGGACATTCCCGAGGCAAAAGCGAAACCGAATTTAGCATTTTCGAGGGCCGAAATGTTCTTTTCGAGGGCGGAACGAGTCGGATTCTGTGTACGTGCGTATTCAAAACCTTTATGTTTGCCCAACCCGTCCTGAGCATACGTTGATGTCTGATAGATCGGCACGCTCACCGCACCGGTGGCTGCGTCGGGCTCGTTGCCCGCGTGAATTGCCGTCGTCGAAAAACCCATAAAGTTACCTTGAGGCTGCACAAAATGCGACCAATTATCGTAACTTGCGGGTTTGTAAATTGCAAACGGTCGGGCGACCGTCCGGATCGCCTATACGGCCGCGTTCCTCTGGGCCTCGAATCGCCCTTGTTCGTAAGCTGTGATGGCGGCTTCGTGCTGCAATGTCAGGCCGATATCATCGAGCCCATCTAGAAGGCAATGTCGTCTAAATTCGTCCACTTTAAACGTGCGGGTGAAAGACTGTCCATCCGTCACAACGCAATCCTCGAGATCAACAGTTAACGGCTTGCCCGGCTCGGTCGCGGCCTCATTTGCCAGCCACTCGACGTCGGCTGAGTCCAGAGTTACCAGCAGAAGGCCATTCTTAAAGCTGTTGTTATAAAAGATGTCTGCGAACCTTGGAGCGATGACAACGCAAAACCCATGATCGAGCAGGCTCCATGGCGCGTGTTCACGGGACGAGCCGCATCCAAAGTTTTCGCCCGCGAGCAGTATGGACGCAGCAGAATATCGCGGATCATTAAGCACGAAGTCCTGTATCAGCGAACCGTCGGAATTGTATCGCCAATCGTAGAAGAGAAATTCGCCGTAACCCGTCCGCTCGATCCTCTTAAGGAACTGTTTCGGAATGATCTGGTCGGTGTCAATATTCGACCGCATCAGCGGCACCGCACTGCCTGTGTGTTTGTGAAACGGTTTCATTGCTCGTTAAATTTCCAGTTTCGGACATCGACAAAATGCCCTGCGATCGCGGCCGCCGCGGCCATGGGCGGACTTACGAGGTGTGTGCGGCCTCCGCGACCCTGGCGGCCCTCAAAATTGCGGTTGCTTGTCGAGGCGCATCGCTCGCCTTCGCCGAGCACGTCATCGTTCATCGCCAGGCACATCGAGCATCCGGCATCGCGCCACTCAAAACCGGCATCAACAAATACCTTTGCCAGTCCCTCATCCTCCGCTTGTCGTTTGATCTGCATCGATCCGGGCACGACCATCGCTTTTACCCGGCCGCTGACTTTATGGCCCCTAGCCACACGAGCCGCTGCCCTCAGATCCTCGATTCGGGCATTGGTGCACGAACCGATAAACGCCCGGTCGATATTCACCGCGTCTATTTTCTGGCTCGGCTCAACACCCATGTATTCATAAGCTCGAGTGAATGCGGCCTTTTGACCGTCATCACGGGCATCAGCGAGATCCGGTACACTTTCTGAGATCTTGACAGACATTTCCGGTGATGTGCCCCACGTGACATAGGGTTCGAGATCGGCCGCGTCTATTTTTACGGTCCGGTCGAATTGGGCGCCAGGTTCACTCGGCAGTTTCCGCCAGTGCTCGACGGCTCGATCCCATTCTTCGTCTTTTGGAGCGAACGGTTTGTCCCTCAGATACGCGTAAGTCTTCTCGTCCGGAGCTATCAAGCCTGCCTTCGCTCCGGCCTCGATACTCATATTGCAGACGGTCATCCGGCCTTCCATTGATAGGGCATCGATCGCCGCACCCGCAAATTCGATCACGTGGCCTGTGCCTCCACCGGTCCCAATACGATTTATGATCCCGAGGATCACATCCTTGGCCGTAACACCGAAGGGAAGTTCACCGTCAACACGAATGAGTAAGTTCTTCGCTCGTGACTGCGGCAGCGTTTGTGTCGCGAGAACGTGCTCAACCTCGCTCGTTCCGATACCAAATGCAAGAGCTCCGAACGCTCCGTGCGTGGACGTGTGGGAATCACCGCATACGATCGTCATCCCGGGCTGCGTCAACCCTTGTTCAGGCCCGAAAACGTGAATTATCCCCTGCTCGATCCGGTCCAGATCGTAGAGAGCAACGCCGAATTCCTTGCAATTTGCTCGCAATGTCTCAACCTGTTTCGCTGCGATCGGGTCCTTGAACGGAAGATCGCGGTTCAACGTCGGGATCGCGTGGTCCACGGTCGCAAAAGTCCGCTCGGGCCGGCGAACGGTCCTACCTGCAAGTCGCAGGCCTTCAAACGCCTGCGGCGACGTCACTTCGTGAACTAAATGCAGATCGACATAGAGAAGAGCCGGTTGGCCGGGCGATTCGTGAACAATATGCGAGTCCCAGAGTTTATCGTAAAGAGTCTTCATTGGGATCATACTGCGTGATATGCATGCACCATGTTTGCGGCGTCAACCGCAAATTGCGCGATGAGAGCCCCGGTATCCGACGTCGAAAAGAACGGTGCGCCCTGCTTCGCGAGGTCGGCCGTTCGGTGCCCGGCATCAAGGAATTTCGTTATTGCCCGGTCGATGGCGTCCGCTGCCCCTTCATTTTTGCAAGTGTAACGCAGCATCATTGCTGCCGACGCGATCGCACCGAGCGGATTCGCCAAATTTCGGCCGGCGATGTCGGGGGCCGAACCGTGAACAGGTTCGAATAGGTCCACTTTCCCGCCGATCGTCGCCGATGCGAGCATCCCGAGCGATCCGGTCAGGACGGCAGCCTCATCCGACAAAATATCACCGAACAGGTTCTCTGTCAGGATAACGTCAAATCGCGAAGGGTTTGTCACAAGGTGCATTGCACACGCATCGACGTAAAGATGTTCGAGCGTGATGCCCGGATAATCCTTGGCGACCCGCTCGACCGTCGCCCGCCAAAGCTGCGAAGTCTCGAGCACGTTAGCCTTGTCGACCGAGGTCACGAGTTTCTTCCGGCCGCTTGCGACTTCGAACGCTACGCGAGCCACCCGCTCGACCTCATCCGTCGAATACCGCATCGTGTTGAACGCTTCACCCTCAGCAGTTCCACGCGGTTCACCGAAATAAAGCCCGCCGAGCAATTCGCGGACGATCACCATATCCGTACCCGCGAAGACATCTTCGCGAAGCGGCGACGAACCGACCAATGCGGGATAGGCCCTTGAGGGTCGTAAATTCGCAAATCCGCCGAGAGCCGTCCTGAGACGAAGCAATCCGCCCTCGGGCCGTTCCCTTGGTGGCAGCCGGTCAAATTCCGGCGAACCCACGGCTCCCAGCAAAACGGCATCGCTTTCGAGGCACGCGGCTCGTGTCTCGTCCGGAAATGGATTTCCGACTCGCCGTATGGCATCTCCACCGATAAGATGCTCGCTAAATTCAAAGTGCAGGTCGTAGATCGGCGCGATCTCAAGCAGTACGCGAACCGCCTCCCTCGTTACCTCTACTCCGATCCCGTCACCTGCAAGTATTGCGATCTTCATATCCGTTTAATGACTAGGCTGCGATCGCGACCGGAATACGAGCCGGAGCCAGGGCAAGCAGATCCTGATCATAGACGTTCTTCTTCCGGTCCGCGAGGGCGATAAACCGCGTGTAGATCTCCGCGATCTCATTGTCCTCAAATATTAACCCGAGTTCCTGATAGCGTGCGATCAAAGCATGGCGGCCGGAATGTTTGCCGAGAACAATGTTGTTCTTCGGAACCCCGACCGATTCGGGCGTCATGATCTCGTAGCACAAAGGGTTACTCAACACACCGTGTTGGTGTATGCCTGCCTCGTGTGCAAACGCGTTGCGGCCGACGATGGCTTTGTTTGGCTGAACCCCAAATCCGACAATGGACGAAAGAAGTTGGCTCGCCGGATAAAGCTGAGTCGTGTCGATGTTGTTGGAGTACGGCATCTTATCCCCGCGAACCGCGATCGCCATTACGAGTTCCTCCAACGAAGCGTTTCCGGCCCGCTCTCCCACGCCATTCACGGTGCATTCAACCTGCGTCGCACCAGCTTCAACGGCGGCGAGGCTGTTGGCAACAGCTAGGCCAAGGTCGTTATGACAATGGACGCTGATCGTTACATTGCGGTCCCGGACCACGCGTTCTTTCACCGTCGTCACCAACGCCGCGAATTCACCGGGCAATGTGTAGCCCACCGTGTCGGGAACGTTGAGCACGGTCGCTCCCTCGTTAACCGCGACCTCGAAAACCTGACATAGAAAATCCACGTCGCTGCGGGTTGCGTCCTCTGCCGAGAACTCGACGTCGTCGACGCATCCCCGAGCGATCCTGACTGCATTGGCCGTCATTTCGAGCACTTCGTCTCTCGTCTTCTTGAGCTTGTACTGCAAGTGAATATCCGAGGTCGCGACAAAGGTGTGGATCCGGGCCTTCTTAGCATCTTTCAGGGCCTCGGCGGCACGATAAATGTCAGACGGAACGGTCCTGCAGAGCGCGGCGATCGTGGTCGAACGACACTCGCGTGCAACGGCGGCAACCGACTGAAAATCGCCCTCGGATGCAAACGGAAATCCCGCCTCGATCACGTCGACGCCGAGCAGTTCAAGTTGCCTGGCCATCGAGATCTTTTCTTCCAGGTACATCGAACAGCCGGGCGACTGCTCGCCGTCACGTAGGGTGGTGTCAAAAATGGATATCTTCTTTTGGCTCATATCTTCTCCAGTCCTCAAAAAAACGCGAATTGATCAATTAACCAAAGGGTTCGAGACGATGTTAGCTCTGCCAAGTAGTAAAAGTCAATATTATCTAAGACAAATTTACATAAATTATTATGATGAAAACACTATTGCGAAACCAAAGTTGCGGTGGCGATGTGAGAAACACTTTTGTAATGTAGGCTAATGACATTATAATAAATATTGATATAGTGACTTGAGGGAGATCTGGAATGGATATTAACCAACTTGAGGTCCTCGTAACCGTGGCCAAAGAGCGGAGTTTTTCGCGTGCTGCGGAGGTTCTGAACCGTACACAACCAGCGATCAGCCAGGCGATCCGGCGACTCGAACAGGAAGTCGGCGAGAAACTCTTCGACCGTTCCTCCAAGGACGGAACGCTGACGTTTGCCGGTGAAGTTCTGTTGGATTACGCAAGGCAAATGCTGAACTTGAGGTTTTCGGCACAGTCCGCACTGGTCGAGATGCGTAATCTCCAGAACGGAAAAGTTACCATCAGTGCCAACGAACACACAGTATTTTTCCTGCTTCCTGTTATAGAAAAATTCCGGTTGCTTCATCCAAATATCAAGATCGAGGTGCAGCGCGGCGTCGCCAGCCGCATACCAAAACAGATCACGGGCCGCGAAGTAGAATTGGGCGTTATCTCGTTTGTACCGAATGACGATTCGCTTCGCTCGGTGCACGTAATGAACGACGAACTTACGCTCGTCGTCGCCCCCGGACATCGTTTCAGCGGACGAAATGAGGTTTCAATTAAGGAGCTCGGTGACGAAATATTTGTCGCCCACAATGCCGTGTCGCCGTATCGGCGAAAAGTCATCGAGATGTTTGAAAAGCACAAGACCAAGCTGACCATCGCGATCGAGCTGCCGTCACTTGAGGCGATAAAGAAACTTGTTGCGATCGGCGTCGGCGTCGCGCTTGTTCCCAAGCTGACTGCCCAAAGCGAGATCGCCAGCGGTCAGCTTGCTGCCCTATCAGTCAAAGAAATGAAACTCGAGCGGAAGCTGCACATTATCTACCGTCGGAACTCTGAACTTTCACATGCTGCCAAGGCTTTTCTTAAGGTAGCTAAAGAAATTGCT
The DNA here is from genome assembly GCA_029781855.1 of Acidobacteriota bacterium. Lineage (GTDB taxonomy): Bacteria > Acidobacteriota > Blastocatellia > Pyrinomonadales > Pyrinomonadaceae > OLB17. The sequence goes on from JAKOVX010000048.1 coordinate 48,972, forward strand.
TCGTGACGATGCGTAGGATTAAAATTGCTGTCCATTGCACGGATTATGGGTTAAAATCTTGGGCAAGTTCATCGACTTGCCAATTGATCGAAGATTGGTCGATCCAGACCTAATTGATTCATGACTAATAACGACTTCACCGGAGCTAATTCAGACTCCGATCGACGGGATTCAAACCGCAAAAAGTTGATCGTGGATGTGCGGTTCGAAGGCGGGGACGGAACAGGAATCGCAAATACGCGCGATATTGGGATCGGTGGCCTGTATATGACGACGACAGCCGATCTGGATATCGGCACGCCGATCGTTATGAGCATCAGCGTCGGCGGCGTCCCGATGAAGCTCAACGGTGTAGTCGTATATTCCGATCCGGGGCACGGTGTCGGTGTGCGATTTAAGGATGTTCCCAGCGACGATCTTGATTTTATGCGCGGCGAACTCGAATTGGCTTAGTAAGGGGAATATGTATGTTTGATCAATTTACTCTCGGTATCGAAGAAGAATTTCAGATCGTCGACCCGGTCACCCGCGAACTTAAATCGCACGTCTCTGAGATCCTCGAGGAAGGCAAACTCCTTCTTGGCGAAAAGATCAAGCCCGAAATGATCCAGTCGATGATCGAGGTCGGAACCGGCGTCTGCGCCAACATTCAGGAGGCTCGCGAGGATATCACAAAGCTCAGATGCATCATTTCCAGCCTTGCCAAAAAGAAAGGAATGGTGATCGTCGCGGCGTCAACTCATCCATTCTCGAAATGGTCGGAGCAGGAGATCTATGATGGTGATCGCTACAAACTCCTGGTGGACGAGCTCCAGATGGTCGCCCGCAGCTTGCTGATCTTTGGCGTTCACGTTCACGTTGGCGTACCTGAACTTGACCGGCGAATTCAGGTGATGAACGCGGCCCGTTATTTTCTTCCGCATGTTTTGGCGCTCACGACCTCGTCGCCATTCTGGCTTGGATTCAATTCGGGGCTGAAGTCGTACCGGTCTGAGGTTTTTAAGAAGTTCCCGAGAACGGAGATACCGGATCACTTCGAATCGTACCAACAGTTCCAGGCGTACGTGGACTTGCTGGTTAAGATGAACTGTATCCAGAACGGGTCAAAGATCTGGTGGGATGTCCGCCCGCATCACCTTTTCCCAACCCTCGAATTTCGAATTTGCGATATCCCCACCCGAGTTGACGACACTATCGCTGTCGCGGCGCTCTTCCAGGCGATAGTTGCCAAACTCAATCTTCTGACCGAAGGCAATCTCGGATTCCGTATCTATCACCGTCGATTGATCCTCGAGAACAAATGGCGGGCGATCCGTTACGGACTCGACGGCAAGCTCCTCGATCTCGGAAAACAAAAAGAAGTTCCGTGCCGTGACCTTATCCGCGAACTGCTCGATTTTGTCGACGATGTGCTCGATCCGCTCGATTCACGAAAAGAGGTCGAACATATTCACACCATACTCGAACGCGGCACGTCAGCCGATGAGCAATTGAGGGTTTTTGAGGAATCCGGCGGCGATTTCAACGCGGTTGTCGATATGCTCATCAAGAACACAATGGAAAACGTCCCTGAGAACTGCTTCGAATAACGGTCTACCAAGAGCAGCATGATGTGGTTCGACGTTTCCATACGTCGGCTTTCGTTGCGATCTGAAAAAATTTGTTGAACTAAGTACAACATCTTGCTACACTTTTATCTGTGAAGACGGTCGTAATTGCGCTTTTGTGCGCTGGCCCAGTTCGCACAGAAATAACATGTACGCAAAAAGCTCTCAAGTCGGTGCCTCACTCGTCGAGATATTGGTCGTTTTGGCGATTGCGTCCCTGCTCTTCGCGTTTGCCGTAGCCACATTTGGCCGATCCGGGAACGCTATGAAGCGTCAAAATCTCGCACGGCAGTTTAAGGTTGCTCTGGAACGCGCTAGGTTCGATTCTGTAAAGCGCAGGGCAAGTAATTACGATGATATGTCGCGCGTCACTATCACGAGTGCGACATCCTTTAGCGTTACCAGCGATATTAACCAGAACGGACGACTCGATCTACCGGGCGAAACTCAGACCGTTGACCTGACGAATTCAGGCGATATTCGCATTACAGGGAACGACCTGGTGTTTCCGATCACGATCCGTTTCGATCAGCGCGGCAAGATCATTGCTCAAAATGGAGCATCTCCACCGGCCGCCATTATGCCACTCTTCTATTTCGTTAACGGTAATGTCACGGTGGCGACCGCTAATAATATGAACTCAAGCCTCATTTACGTTTCGCCGACTGGGACGATCACGTCGATGAAGGCGGGAGATGTGGTTCCATCATTCAGCACTCCGCCGGTAACGGTGATCAGCGCTACGCAGTGGGTCAATCCACTCTTGTCCGTTTGGTCCCCGACCACTGGTTCGCCGACGCCCATGCCGACACCCACTACGACGCCGACTGCGACGCCGACTGCGACTCCAACTGCTACGCCGACCGCCACGCCAACAGCGACCCCAACAGCGACTCCAACGGCTACGCCCACACAAACACCTACACCAACGCCGTCCCCGACTGCGACGCCGACACCGTCGCCAACTGCGACGCCAACGGTAACCCCGACTCCTAGTCCAACTCCGAGGGCCTGCACGTATGGTGAAAAGCCATCTCAGGCCGGATGCCAATGTCTAGCGCCGATGTGGATCAGGACGAACGGAAAGTGCCAGTAACCGTTGCTACCTTCCGGTTGAGTTAGGTCAACGATCTATGCATATTCTCGACAGCCAAATACAAATTGAGTTTGATCAACTTTGCCCATGCGGACCCAATGAGGAAGAACTGCACGCTGTAGCGTCACATGCCGGCGAGGCAGGGTTCTCACTTATCGAGGCCGCGGTCGCACAGGTGATAATTCTGATCGCCCTATTGGGAGTCGTCTCGACGTTCGCGTACGTTATCAACTACAATGCGGGCAACAACTCCAGGTCCCAGGCACTCGCAGTGCTTCAGCAGCAAGTCGAGATCCTCCGAGCTGCAAAATTCACGCCGACGGTGACAGATGCCTCCTTGACTGGTGGCACCAAGACACCGTTCACCACGACAACAACCGCCGGACTGAATTTTTCCGTCCAGGTTGTCGTTGATAATGACCCACTGTTGGCTGGCATTCAGGATGACGCCGCCGTTCCTAATCCGACACTGAAGGAGATCACGGTCACGACCCGACTGGTAAGCCCGAGTCCGGGCTGGCAGACCGCTGTGCCGGCAAGTGTCGTGCTAAGAAGGACACGTGCTAACTAAATTTGTGAAAGAAAAGAATCTAATTAATAATTCCGGCTTCTCTTTGGTCGAACTTCTGGTCACGATGGGGATCATGCTTACGCTGCTTGGCATCGTGGGGACGCTACTCTCGCAATCGCTTCGCATCCGGGCGCGAAAGCCAGCGAAGCGACGCCTTGGCGTCGGCTCAGGCGGCGCTTAACGTCCTTTCACGCGAGATCGCCAACGCCGGTTTCGGCATCGTGACTTCGGACGGACTTGGCACTGCCAGCAACGGAATCGTCGTCGCTGACTCAACTTCAAACCGGATCCATTTCAGGACCAATGTCGACAATGTCGGCCCGGTCGGTGGATCAACGGTGGTTGCGACCAACGACAGCGGCGAGGACATAACATATTTTTTTGACGCACCGACTCAGTCGATCGTTCGTTACGACCCGAATGACACCCCGACGACATCGGTTGTAGTCAATCGGATCAGTAACGTGACCTTTCAGTATTTTGACTATTCTGGGATCAATTCGTCAGGAGTACAGGTATCGACACCAACGAATAATACCGGCCGTGTCAGGATAACGGTCACCGTCCTGATGGATCCGGTCTACGGCCAGCCAAATCCGTCCAGCATTATCTTTACGTCAGACGTGACGCTGCGAAACGCAAGTTACATGCTCAACCAGTATTGATGCGGAAGTTTGCAAATCTCGCGGCAGGAAGAACGTATGCTCACAAATAAAGAAAAGATGTCGAACGATCGGAACGGTGAAAAAGGAACGGCACTGGTAATGGCTCTTCTGGTAACTGCGCTTCTCCTCACGGTATGCGCCGGATTGCTCCTGGAATCGACATCCAATACGCAAAACGTGACCGACGCCACGGCCGAGCTGCAAGCTTACAACGCTGCTGAAAGTGGAATTCAGTCGGCGGTAAATGTGTTGCGTGGAAATGTGCCTCCGAGCCCGTTGATCGACACAACGAAGCCGGCAACCGATCCGGCAAACAAGATCAGTTTTGTCAAAGCCCTGAGACTTACGACATCAAACTTCGTCTCCGATGCGAGTGCCCAGCCCCGCCTCTCCCGATGGCTGGGTTATGACACGACCTGTACCGAACGTGTTCTGATCGGAGCAACAGCTTGTAATAGAAATAATGGTTTTGGGTATTCTCTGACGGTATCGGATCCGGACAACACCGGTTCCCTGGTCTCATATACGACCGTCGGCAGGATCTTTGACGCCGACGTGTCAGACTCGACTCAGCGGACATACGGCAGCGGAGCGAACCGGGTGGTCATCAAATACTATCCGGCAAACGTCACAGATCTGAATGTCACCGGAGGAGCGGCGAATACCGATTTTGGACGATTCAATGTCACGATCCTGGGAACCGGAGCATTGATACCCGCCTTCAATCGCTTTGAGATCGTCATTCGAATGACGAAGCCGTACAATGCGTCCCGGGTGATCCGCGGGTTTATCGAGACAAATACCGGAGCGACCGCCACGCCGCCGAGAATAATATTCGATGCCCAGACATTTACGCTGATGGGCAGCACGATGACGCTGGTCTTTCCTTGGGGCTCGCCGGTAAATCAATCGATCGTAGGGCCGCCACAGCGGTACGGTTACGAGTCGTTCCTAGGGTTGGGTGATAACCTGATAAGCGGTACGATAACCTCGCCGGAGCCGACCAGGCTCCTGATCCAATCGACAGGGTACGGGCCTCGCGGATCAGTGAAAAGGCTCGAGGCGATCATCCAGAAAGATTTCTTCAACGGACTCGGAGCACCTGCGACACTGACTCTTGTCGGGCCGACATCGACCGCAAGCCCTGCGACAACGTTCAATTTTAACCCCGGTTCTTCTGCCGTAACGGTCTACTCAGGCGACGACACGGCATCGACAGACATCATTCCGCCGCTGGGAACGACGAATGACCCGAATCTTGCTACGGTCGAAGGGTCGGTCGACGGGCAGCCGCCACATCCGTTCAACGGTACCGTGATCGGTGCTCCATCCAACATTTCCGCTGAATTGCCAAACTACTTGACGAGCCCGACGGCACTCGACGCTACAGTGCGGGGACTCGCGACCGTTGCCCAGTCATCCGGAAGGTTTTATCCAAGTGGAACGGCGCCGCCGGATTATGGAAACAACGCCACAGGTGTCGGCATCACTTTTTGCGACGGCGACTGCTCACTGCAGGGTAGCGGCGGCGGCATTTTGGTTGTCACCGGCAAGCTGACACTCCGAGGTAACTTCAGCTTTAACGGACTTATCCTCGTAACCGGACAGGATGGCGTCGCCCGCTCCGGTGGCGGAAATGGCACTATTCAAGGGAATATTGTGATTGCCCCCTACGTTGGCAGCCGAATCGCGGATGGGATAAACCCGGCGACTACCGACACGTTCTTGGCCCCGCAATACGACCTGTCCGGCGGCGGAAACTCGACAGTGGTTTACAACTCAGCCACAGTCGCGGGTGGCCTGGTCGCGGTCAGCAACTTCGTTTTAGGAGTTGTCGAGAAATAAAGCCCCAATAACTTAGGAGAGATCTGTTCACCGAGCCCGGCAATTTTTGCCGGGCTCATTCGTTTGTGGCGTTGAAGGATTTCGAACTAAGTTTTATCATTGCAAAGTGCTTATCACGGATACTGTCTAGCGGCCCCGACAGAAATTAGGTATTTAGACAGCAACACTACTATGCCTTGCAAACCCGAGGACCTCGCAGACGTCAAACTCTTTGAATTGCTCGATGAAGACGAGTTGCAGGAACTCGCTGCCGTAGTCGATTCCGTCTCGGTCCGCGCAAACGAGATCATCTTTCATGCCGGCGATCTCGGCGACGTACTGTATATTGTGGGGTCCGGCGAAGTAGAACTCTTTGTCAAAGATACCACCGGCCAGAAGATCGTTCTTACGGTCGCCGAGAAGAATGACCTTTTCGGCGAACTCTCAATGCTTGACGCCCGTCCGCGATCGGCATCGGCGGTGGCCCTTGTCGACAGCGATCTGCTGCTCCTCGATCGTGAGGACCTGCTGCTGATATTCAAAAAACAGCCCGATGCCGCGCTCAACATGCTCGCAGCGATGAGCGGAATGCTGCGAAAGGTCGACCGTCTCCTGATGACCCGCGTATCACGCAACGTCAACGAGGAGATGGAAGAAAAACTGTCCATCATTCAACGCGTTTCCGATTGGGTCGCATGGTTCAGCGGCAGCATGCTCTTTCTTAGCCTTCACGCCCTGTGGTTCTTGATCTGGATCTCGGTAAATACGATCCCGAGCCCCGAAAATCAGTTCGACCCGTTCCCGTTCGGCTTGCTCACGATGATCGTCTCGCTCGAAGCGATCTTCCTATCAACGATCGTCCTGATCTCCCAAAACCGGCAGGTAGAAAAAGACCGGATCCGAAGCGACATTGAATACGAAGTGAACGTGAAAGCCGAACTTGAGGTCGCCCATCTCCACGAAAAGATCGATCACATTCATGAACAGATGACCGCAACTTTTGCAGATTTTCAGAAGGCTCTGAAGATTGGTTCAGGCGGCAGTGGAAAAAAGGAATAAGTCAAATTTCTGTGCCTTGTTCGGTCCGCTAATTCAAGATAAAGACGACCGTTACGGTAGCTTCGACCTTGATCGCGCCCGGAGCGAACGTCGCGAGTGCCTCACTGACAGCGACTCCCGTACCATCTGCGCGAATATTCGACATCGCATTTGCCGAAAGATTACTGAAGGACGTATTTGGAACGTTGCCTTCGGTTATCCTGATCGCCTTCCCGATCGTCTGATCGATCGCTCCTGCCAAAGCAACGGCCTTTTCGCGGGCAGCCTTCATCGCCATGTCGCGAGCCTTATCCTTGTTCTCACGTAATTTGGAAGTCTCAAACTTGACACTACTCACCTCGGTGATCCCGGTATTCAGGATCTCACCGAAAAACTCCTCGAATTTCGAAATATTCGTTAGCCTGACAGTTACCGATTTCGAAACTTCATATCCTTTGAAGATCTTCGTCCCGACCTCGTCACCATCTTCGTCGAAGATCCGTTTCTTCGGGTCTCGGATCGACGTATATTTCATTTCGACCGAGATATTGTCGGTCTTGATATCTTTTGCGGGAATTGAGAATCGACGAGCAAGTTCGAGCATCTTCGCTACACTCTCGTCGTTTTGCTTGCGGGCCAGTTGCAGGTCCTTATTGAGTTTTGTGAAATCGAGGGAAAATACTACCTCATCAGGCTGAATTAACACTTCCGCGGTCCCGGAAACCGTTATCGACGGGAGTTTGTCAATGTCCTGACCTAACAGTGACCCCGCAAACACAAAAACCGCGATCAGTATTAAAAATGACCTTCTCATAAGCTTGCCAAAATTGAAGTAAGTACTATTTGGAAATGTGATCGAGTGCGAGCCGCAGAAAATTCTCGAACAGGATACGTCCGTCGCGGCTCTCGTTCGGGTGTTCCCAGCGGGTCGGGTTTTTCGACCAGTCTTCAAACGATTTTTCGAGGTGAAACTGTACGCAATAGATCAACTGCCCCTGTGATCGTTTGACCATCATCTGATTCTTACAGAGGTAAGATGATGCCAGGAGTTTGAAGCCCTTCGGTACGCCGTCGACCTGTACGCCGTGATTTTGCCAGACCCGCAAAATGTCGTCGTCTTTCGTGTAGTCCTGCCAGATCCCCGACTTTTCGTCATCGTTGCCTTCGAATATCGGGTCGTTTTTGTCGACGATCTTAACAAAACGATACTGATACTCGACCATTCGATCATTCCGCTTCTTTTCCAATGGAAGGTCGTCGAGTGTCTTTAACCCGGCCCCGAAAGCGGTGGCGACAAGTTGGTGTGCTCCGCAGATCGCAAGAACCGGTATCTTGGTATTCCTAATGAACCGGGCAAAGTTCGATAGATGGTCCTGATTGTAATAATCAAAATCAGCGTACGTACCGCTCATCACGATCGCATCCGGCTCGAACTGTTCAGCGGCCTGTTTCACCTCCGAGAGGTGTACGGTCAACGTTTTCGGGTTTCGGACCAGCCGAAGGACGTTGTTGGCGATATTGTTGCACGCCATCCCGGCGACCTTTCGTTCGAACTCCAGCCTCGATTTTACGGCCCCGTCCCAATCCTTAAAGGCAAGCGGCGACAGGTCCGATTCGTAGCGCAAGAGATCGTTGACGATCAGCACTTTAGCGTGCTCGATCGTCTTCTCGATCGGTTCGTATCGACAGTAGGTCGTCTTATTGTAAGGGAAAGGAAGCGTCTCGGCCTCTGTCACCTTGGTCACGGCATCGAACATAGAAAAACTTCACCCGTACGAAGTACGGCAACTCAAACGATTATATCATCAATCAGCGGACCGTAAAGACTTACAAATGCTCCGCACTTGAAGTGCCGCTCGCCGCGCTGGTCCAGACGATTGAGATTGCAAAGCACTTCTTCCTCAGGATCGTCCTTTTTTTCGCAGATCAGGCACATTTTCGGCAGCGGGACCGATGCCGGATCAAGTTCATTTCCGTCGTCGTCGTAATACGGCATTCCTTTAGCTAGTTTCCGCGGCGGCGGGTCTCACGGTCAAATGTCGGCATCGCCTCACCCGGCCCGATCTCAGCTATCTCTTCCCGTAGCGTTTTCATCAATTGATTCAGGGCTCGTTTTTTGCCCTGCTCCGAGAGTTCCTCAGTCGATGCTTTCGCCACCAACAGCAGCTTTTGCCACGCGGTTTCAAGCTCGTCGGCGACCACCGATATTTTTGTTATATCGTACGGCATCGCAAAGTCCGCCACGCCGATCCTGGCAAACACCCGCATATATCTCGCCGTGGCAAGATCAGGACACGAGTGCCGGCGCCGCCCGACCTTTAATTCTATTCCCAGCAGGGTGTATTGTATTTCAGCCGCATTCAGGCGGGCGGGCACGACAATTTGCACGGAACGCGTACGCTGGGAGCGGACCTTTTTTAAATAGAGTTCCGGTATCCAGGTATCGACCAGTTGTGAGCGAATGGCTGATAACCTGTCCATTTATCTCAAACGTGTCGATTATCGTTCGACTCTCTCAACTGATGTGGCCGGTTGATGCGAGAATCGGTCGATGATGCCGTCGCCCGCGATGCCGAGATAAAGCACACCGATTACCGCAATGATCAAGGCTGCCGTAAGGGCAAATGGCACCTTCGGCTGAACCCATGTAGAGGTTCGTTCGCGGAAAAACATCACCACGATCAGCCTCAAATAGTAGTAGGCCGAGATCGCCGTGTTAACGACTGCCGCAACGACCAGGATCGTAAGCAGCGAATTGCCGGCCTCCAACGCCGGGCGAAACACCAGGACCTTGCCCAAAAATCCGGCCGTCAGCGGCAATCCGAGCAGGCTGAGCATGAACAGTGACAGCGTGAACGACAGCGCCGGCGACTTGAAGCCGATACCGTTGTAATCGTCAAATTCCATTCGCCGGTCATTCTTTTGTGACAGCAGCGTGATTATCGCAAATGCGCCGAGATTTGTGACGGCGTAACTCAATAGATAGAAGGCGACCGAGGCGATCGCAACATCGCGGGCTTGATCTGTTTTCGCCATTCCCGCACCGACAAATCCGACTAAGGCATATCCGGCGTGGGCGATCGACGAATATGCCAGCATTCGTTTGACGTTGGTCTGCATTATCGCCGCAACGTTACCGATGCTCATCGTAAAGATCGCGAGGATCGCGATCACTGCCACCCACGACTGATGCAGATAGCCCGAAACCTGAATGCCTGCGACGAGTGGAAACCCGAGAACGAAAACGCGCAGGAACGACGCGAATGCCGCAGCCTTGGGGCCCGCGGCCATAAATCCCGTAACCGGCGTCGGTGCACCTTCGTAAACGTCCGGAGTCCAAACGTGAAACGGCGCCATCGCGATCTTAAAGCCGAATCCGATGATCATCATCGCACCGCCAACCAGAAGGAGGGCAGGGAAGTTTACGTGTGCATCGGGTTTCGTGAACGTCTCGGCGATCGTCGTCAGGTTGGTCGATCCGGTCGCACCGTACGTAAGTGCCATTCCATACAGCAAAAATGCCGAGGCGAACGACCCGAGGATGAAGTACTTCATCGCCGACTCATTCGAGCGAAGGTCACCCTTTCTTAAGCCCGCCATCACGTACGTCGCGATCGAGAGTGTTTCGAGGCCGAGGAAAATGATCACAAGATCATTGCCGGCCGACATCATCATCATTCCGAAGGTGGCGAACAGCAGCAGCGCGTGATACTCGCCGACCGGGATCGTCTCCCGCTCCGCCCAGACGCTCGAGATCAGGACCGTCATCGCCGATACGAGAAGGAACACGAGCGAAAAATTCAACCGCAGGCTGTCCTTCGCGATCATCCCGTTCCATGAGCTCGCCGGGCTGTCATTGACCCACATTGCCAACAGAAAAACCGCAGAAAGAGCGATGCCGACGAGAGCGATCGCTCCGGTGACTCCGCGCTTCTTAGGAAAATACGAATCGTAAAGCATCACGACGATGCCGGCGATCGCGATGATCAGTTCCGGTATGATCGCCTTGATGGACGTTGCGGGTGTGACTAGTTCAAATAAAAAAAACGTATTCATTGTTGATGTACAGATCTCGGCCGCGGGCAGAGACTATTTTTCACCCTCGGCCGGGCTCTGCGGTTTCAATTCTGTCTTTTCAATTGTGCCGCCCGCCTGCTGCATAATTCGGGCCTGGATCGATTTGATCACTTCATCTGATCGCTTCAGGAACGGCTTCGGGAAGACGCCCATATAGACCATTAACGCGAGCAGCGGCAACATCAAGCCGATCTCTCGCCAGCTGAGGTCGACGAGCCTCTTGTTCTTTGCGTTCGTGACCTTGCCGAAGAAAACCCGCTGGGCCATCCACAGCATATAGACCGCGGCGAATATCACTCCGGTGCCGGCAAGCATCGCCGAGACGTAATTCCAATTCACTGTAGCCGTAACTGCCAGGACTTGCGACTGGAACATGCCGACCATTATCAGGAATTCGCCCACGAACCCGTTCAGGAAGGGCAAACCGATCGAGGCCATCGTCGTAATGATAAAAATGGTCGCGTAGATCGGCATCACGTTGGCGATCCCGCCAAATTCCGTGATGGCACGCGTGTGTCGGCGTTCGTAGATGAACCCGACCAGCAGGAATAATGCTCCGGTGGTCACGCCGTGGTTCAGCATTTGATAAAGTGCACCCTGCATTCCCAGTTCGGTGAATGAGAACATGCCCAAAATCACAAAACCCATATGGGCAACCGAAGAGTAAGCGACAAGCCTCTTTACGTCCGGCTGCACCATTGCGACAAGAGCACCGTAAATGATGCCGATGATCGCAAGAATAATGAACACCATTGCGAATTCGCGACTCTGATCGGGAAACAGTGTGAAATTAAATCTCATCAGGCCGTACGTTCCCATCTTCAGCAGGACCGCCGCAAGGATCACTGAACCGGCTGTCGGAGCCTCGGTGTGAGCATCAGGCAGCCAGGTATGGAGCGGAAACACCGGCACTTTGATCATAAACGCGATCGCAAAGGCCCAGAACAGCAATGTCCCGGCTTGCGATATCTTGGAGAATGACAGCGAACCGTTCTTCAACGCGGTCAGGATCACGGTCAGGTCAAACGTGCCGCCGAGTCCGGTTTGATCCGCGTAGATGTAATAAAGCGCGATGATCGCGGCCAGCATCAACAGGCTGCCGAACATCGTAAATACAAAGAATTTGACCGCCGCGTAGATGCGGTTATCGCCGCCCCAGATGCCTATCAGGAAGAACATTGGTACGAGCGACGCCTCGAAAAACAGATAGAACACCAGCAGATCGAGCGAGACAAAAACGCCGATCATCGCCGATTCGAGCAGCAGCAGGAAGACGTAAAATGCGGTCTTTCGTTTCTCGACGGCATTCCATGACGACAGCACCGCGATCGGCATAATGAATGTCGTCAATATGACCAGCCAAAAGCTCAACCCGTCCACGCCGATGTGATAGTTAGTGTTGATCGACCTGATCCACGGCACGTTCTGCTCGAACGAAAAGCCGCTCGCCCCGACGACCGCCGACTTGGAAAACAGAACGAGCGAGACCAAAAAGTTCAGCAGCGTAAAGCCCAACGTGACCCATTTGATCTGCTCTTCCTGCTTAGTGACCATATGGTACGCGAGCGTCAGAGCGGCACCCGCGACGGGGAGCAGGATCAGGACGGTCAGAAGATTTTCGAAGATATAATCCATATCTAAAAGACTATCGAGCCTAAATCAGTTTCAGCCCGTAGAAAATAAAGTATCCGACGACAATAACGGCTCCGACCAGGATGATCGCTGCATACGAGCGGACGAACCCGACCTGGATCTGACGCGCAAATCCGCCAAGTTCGATCACAAAATTCCCGATGCCATTGACGATCCCATCCACAAATCCAACGTCAATGCCTTTCCAAAGGACTTTTCGTGAAAGGTTCGTGATCGGATCGACAATATAGCCGTTGTAAAGCTCGTCGATCCGCCATTTTTGTTCGAGGATCTTCGGCATTTTTCGCAGCGGCGTCTTTCCGAACATGAACCAGCCAATTGCGATACCTGAAAGGGCAAGCAACACTGAGAAGATCGCGAGACCGCGTTCGGTCGATATCTCCTCGGGGTTGTGCTCGACAGCGTGTTCGACTGCCTTGGATTCAGTGGCCGTCGCAGACTCGCCATGGGCCACCGAAGCGGCCTTTTCCGCCAAGGCGTGTTCAGGTTTCACACCGACTTTGACAATTATCGGCTCCAGAGTCCGTTCAAATACGTTGATGTCACCGGCCCCGACGAGTGAGCTTACGGCGTACGGTATTCCGACTAAACCGCCAAGCGTCGAAAGTATCGCCAACACGATCAGCGGGACGGTCATCGACCACGGCGATTCGTGCGGCTTGAAATCGTGCGGCAGGTGATGATGCTCCTCTTCCTCGTCATCGTCATCCGCAGTCAGCACCTCGGTCGACATATGTATCGGGGCTTCTTCTTCGTCGTCGTGTACGGCCGCGTCAGCGTGCCCGGCGTGCTCGCCCTCGATCGCCTCGTGAAAACGCTCAGTGCCGTAGAATGTCATGACCATCAGCCGCGTCATGTAAACGGCGGTCAAAACGGCGGTCAACAGGCCGATGGCCCAAAGAATGTAATTCGCATTTGCCGGCATGCCGGTCGCGGCAAATGTCCGATAAAGGATCTCGTCCTTCGAGAAAAATCCGGCCCATATCGGAATTCCGCAGATCGCCAGCCACGCGAGGCCCATCGTTACGTAGGTGATCGGCATGTATTTGCGAAGATTTCCCATCTTTCGCATGTCCTGCTCGTGATGCATCCCATGAATGACCGAGCCGGAGCCGAGGAACAGCAACGCCTTGAAAAATGCGTGCGTCATCACGTGAAAGATCGCCGCGATGAAAGCTCCGACGCCGCAGGAGAGGAACATGTAACCAAGCTGCGAGACCGTCGAATAGGCGAGCACCTTCTTGATATCGTTCTGAGCGAGGCCGATAGTGGCCGCAAACAACGCCGTAGCACAACCGATGACAGCTACGATGAACATCGCGGTCGGTGCATTCTGGTAAATGCCGTTGCAGCGGACGACCATATAAACGCCCGCAGTAACCATCGTCGCGGCGTGGATCAGGGCCGAAACCGGCGTCGGGCCGGCCATCGCGTCCGGCAGCCAGGTGAATAGCGGAATCTGTGCCGATTTGCCGGTAGCTCCGATGAACAGCAATATCGCCGCCGACGTGATCCCGCCTGCGACCAAAGTGCCCCAACCAAACGTTTCGGTCGGCATCGCGGCGATCAGGTTCAATGCACTCGCGACGGGCGTTCCGTCTACCGTCTTGTCAAAGAACGATATCGAACCGGTCAGCGTAAATATCAGGAACACACCGATCAGCACGCCCCAGTCGCCGATGCGGTTCATCACGAACGCTTTCTTTGCGGCGGTGCGGGCTTCGTCCTTCTTCAGGTAAAAACCGATCAGCAGGTAAGAGCACAGCCCGACGCCTTCCCAACCGACGAACATCAGCAGGAAATTGTCCGCCAGCACCAGGGTGAGCATCGCGAACATGAACAGGTTCAGATATGCGAAAAAGCGGTAAAAGCCCTTATCGCCGTGCATGTAACCGGTCGCGAATATGTGGATCAGCAGCCCGACGAATGTGACAAAGCAGGCGTAGATCCCAGACAAACGGTCCATTCCGAGGCCAAAGTCCGCACGAAAGCTGCCAACCTGTATCCACGTCCACAGGTGGTCGAGGATCGGCTTCCCCTCGGGTGCAAACAGAGCTCCCGGATTCGCCGTGCCGATGCCGAACGCGATCGCGAACGCTACGATGCACGAGATCGCGACTGCCCCACAGGCGACCAGCCCGCTGAACATCTCATTCTTCAGCCGTCCGCCGATCAGCCAGTTGATCACGGCCCCCGCCAGCGGGGCAAAAATTATTAGACTTAAAAGGTTGTTCTCCATCAAAGTTAAATGCGATCAATTCTCTAAATAGCCGGGATACTCACGCTTCAGAAACTTCTCGAGAGCATCCTGAAACGAGGCCTTTTCATCCGGCATCGTATCGGGCAAAAATTTAATGTCGCTTGGCACCGTTCCATCAAACTTGGCCAGTCTCATGCCATCCCTGTTCTTATTAAAGTCGATCAGCAGTTCTCCTTTTTGGAACCTAAGATGGATCGGGATCAAATACAATGCATCCACTCGGTATTGCCCGAACGTCTTCACATTTTGAGATGCCGTGTCGGTGCTTCGTATTTTGATCACCTTCAGGTTCTTTAGGTCAAAATCCTTGCCTCCCGCACGCACGTATGCCCTTTTGAGCGGCAATTCATCCGGATCCTGCGAGAGAGCGGATATCAAAAGGACGGCGTAGCCGTTCATTTTGACCGCCTCTTCCACGTCCTTCGGATATCCTATGTCATAGAACGAAATTCTCGGGATCGGAGCGTATTCTTTATACTTCTCGGCCGCATCGGCGATCAGGCGATTCATATATGAATTGTCGACCGGATCGCGATGCCATTGTGGGTCGGACATGGCGGAAACGGTCGCCTGGCCCGACGCCGAGATCACAGCAAACAAAACGAGTGCGAAAAGGACCGCAAAAGATCTGTGAATCATTTTCATATCCCGTACATCAGCTAAAAACTTATGTCTTCGTCATCGTCGATCGAAATATCGTGTTAGACCTTAAGCGACCAACTGAGTAAAGTTCCCGGTTCGGCGTTTAGCATTACCAGTCCAAACTCAAGATCATACCTTCAACATCATCTCGAACATCGTCGTTCGAAACCCCGCGAGTTCAAAGAATTCCTGTCCGACCGCGTTCTTTGCTGCAACGTGCAGCACCATTTTGTCCGCACCGAGCTCCTTTGATGCGGTGACGCAAGCTTCCATCAGGGCCTTGCCGGCGCCGATCCCGCGGTCGGCCTCATCGAGATAAATATCGTGAAGCCACGCAACGGATTCGAGCAGTTCGGCGTAATTCCGCTCCTCGTACTGCAGATAAGCGTAGCCGACAGGCCGGCCCTCATTTTCAACTATCAATATCGCGGTGTTTCCTGCATCGATACAGCCGCCGTAAAACCATTTCGCCCCTTCAATATCGCCAAGGTCCGCAAACCTCTCCGGATCGTATTCTCTGTGCTGAGCGAACAGTAACAGGGCGTATTCGGCGATCTTCTCAGTGTCTTCCGGCCTCGCCCGGCGGACCGTGATCGCCATTTCGCTAATTCCTCATCAAGCTCGCGTCATCGACGTCCACCGATTCCTTGTTGCGGAAGAACGCGATAATGATGCCCAGGCCGACGGCGGCTTCCGCGGCGGCGACAGACATCACCATGAACACGAAAAGCTGTCCGGTCACATCGCCGTAATAACGGGCAAACGCGACAAACGTCAGGTTCACGGCGTTGAGCATCAACTCGATGCACATGAACATCCCGATAGCGTTGCGCTTGAACGTGACGCCGACCGCTCCGATGGTGAACAATATTCCTGATAGTGCCAGATAGCTGGCCAAGCTTGGTTCCATGTTCGTATTAATTCAGCATGCCCTCTTCCAGGCGTTCGTCCTCTAGTTCGTTTTCGACGACCAGTTCCAGTTGCGGCTGGTTCAATCGTCTTACAAGGATCACTGCTCCGATGATCGCCATCAGGAGCATAATTCCCACGATCTCGACCGGCAGGAGATATTCTGTATACATTCCCTGCCCGATGCTTAGTGTCTTGCCAGCCGTTTTTGTTTGTTCTATCGCGACGTTTGGCACACGCATCACCGCCGAGTAGATGTAAAACGTCTGCCCGAGCAGCAGCACTCCGAGCCCGATACCCATCACATACAGATATTTCAGGCGGTTGCGGCCGGGTTCGTCGTCGAAATTGAGCAGCATGATCACAAATACGACGAGCACCATAATGGCCCCGGCGTAGATCAGCACCTGCACGGCGGCGATGAACGGCGCCGCCAGCGTCACGTAAATGCCCGATAGCGACAAGAAAACCCCGACCAGCGAGATCGCACTGTAGAGCGGGTTTCGCTGATAGACCGTCGAAACGGCACACGCGATCGCGATCCCTGCAAAAATAAAGAAAAGCACTGTCGTAGCCATAACCTAATTACGTCACCGATTTAAGAAAAACACCACAATGATCGTCAAAAGCACGTTTCCGAGAGCCACCGGCAGCAGGAATTTCCATCCGAAATTCATCAGCTGGTCAAACCGAAAGCGAGGCAGCGTCCCGCGGACCCAAATGTACAGGAACAGGAACGCACAGATCTTCGCGACAAATCCGACCATGCTCGCGACCGCGTACGGGATCGATCCCGGCTCAAAAATATGCCCCAGGCCCGGGATGTACCATCCGCCAAGGAATAGCACCGTGCACATTACCGAAACGGTGAACATGTTCACGTATTCGGCCATGAAGAACAGGGCGAATTTCAACGCCGAGTATTCGGTGTGAAATCCGGCGACAAGCTCCGTTTCCGCCTCCGGCAGGTCGAACGGCACGCGGTTCGTCTCGGCAAACGCCGAGATCAGGAACACGAAAAAGCCTATGACCTGCGGGATGATGAACCATTTGAAGGGCGAGCGGATCTGGGCAAAGATGATGCCGTTCAGATCGAGTGTTCCGGCCAGCATCACGACGCCAATGACCGATGCTCCCATCGCAAGTTCATACGAGATCATCTGTGCCGATGAACGGAGTCCACCCATCAGGCTGTACTTGCTGTTCGACGACCAGCCCGCGAGGGCGATGCCGTAAACGCCGACTGACGTGATCCCGAGTACGAAGAGAACACCGACATCGATCTGTCCGATCGTCAGAGGCAGCACGTGATAGCCCTCGCCGAGTCCCCACGGCAGAAAGCTCCAATCCACCGTCGTGATCGCCGGCCCGAACGGATAAACGACCATCGGCATCAGGGCACACGTCAACGCCACCAGCGGAGCGAGAAAATAGACGACCTTGGTCGATTTGTCGGGCGTCAGGTCTTCTTTAAAAATGAATTTCAGCAGGTCCGCGAACGGCTGAAAGAGGCCCCACGGCCCGGCGCGATTTGGACCGATGCGGCCCTGTATCCACCCAAGCACTTTGCGTTCGGCGAGCACCGTATACGCGACGATCATCATCACTCCGCCAAACGCGGCACCAATGCCGACTGCGACGACGATGAAGGGAAATGCAGTTTTTAAGACAGATTCCATAACAGAAAACTATTTACCCGGAGCCATCCGGTCGGATACCCCGACCGCCGCGGCCTCCGCTCTTCCTTCTTCGGTCGGCATCCCATCGAGGCCGAATTGAGCCAACGGCGATAGCAGCAAATTCTCCGGCTTCGGATTTCCGTGAGCCAATAAATGAAACTGGGCCGTTTTACTTGTCATCGTCGTCAGACGATGCAGCTTGTGCCCGACCTTAGGCACAGCCGTTATCTTTTCGGCGTCGTCGCTGAGTGCATCGACGGCCTTCCTCAAGGCGTCGATCTTGATGCCGAGATCCTTTGGCTCGATTATGGCGTAATTCGCCTGGACCGGATTCGACTCGTCCTTGAGTGCCGGATAACGTAGGCCTTCGTATGCCGGAACGAAGTCTGCGAGAGCCTTGAAAACGTTCGACGCCGACTGCGCGTAGCCGAAATCCGTACCCATTTCCTTGGCGATCAGCGAGGTGATCATCCAATCGGGCTTCGAGCGATGAAGCGGATCGATCGCCTTCCGGACACGCTGGACGTTGCCTGCGTTGTTCGTGAATGTGCCGTCCGCCTCGGCGAAGCTCGATGCCGGAAATACGACATCGGCATAGTCGGACGTCTCGGTCAGGAACAGTTCCTGCACCGCGACAAAATCTTTGCCCTCGAGCACACCGGCCTCTTGCAGGCTGCCGCCGATCAGCAACACCTTGGAATTCTTGATCACCTCGTCGACAGTTTTTCGTCCGGTGCTGACATCGTGGGCGCCGACTGAGTTGTTATATTTCGCCAGCGGGTGCAGAGTAACGCGACGACCTTCGGCTGCAAATGAACTTGCCGAAGCCGCGATCACCGCCTGAGCCTCGGCCGAGACGTCCATCCCAAACATTATGATCAGTTCGCCGGTCGTATCATTGATCGTCTTTCGGACCGCTTCGATCTCCGAGGGGTCGATGCCCATTTTCGCTGCGGCGGCCTTATCGCTCTTCGTGTCGGCAAGCGCAAGCGCGAACGCGTCGGCCGAGCCGGCATTGACGTGGATGAACTGTGTCGCCCTGCGCGAAAGGTTTATCGCTGTATCGTTGACGCAAATGAATTTCGCACCGCCGTTGCGGACTGCCTGACGGATCTGTTTCGCCGTGTAGCTCTGTTCCTCTTCGGGTTCACCGCCGATCAGCAGGATAGTTCCGGCGTAGCGGATATCGTGGTGCGTACACAGCGGCACGCTGAGATTATCGAATACAGCGGTCAGGTCGTGCGGATCCGAAACAGCATAATTCTCGGTCCCTAGCACCTCGGATGCGAACCTCCGAAGCGTGAACACAGATTCATTGCTCAGCCGCGGACTGGCGATGACGCCGGCCGATTTGCCGGCCTCTTTGAGCTTCTCCGCCGCAAAAGCAACCGCCGCGTCCCACGTTGCCGGGATCAGCTTGCCACCCTTCGAGTATCGGATCATCGGCGTTTTGATGCGGTCGGCGTGGTTGATGAAACCGTGTGCGAAACGGGCCTTGACGTCGAGAAATTCGCCGTTCAGGCCGTTCACGTAGCGGTCGCGGGCCACAATTCTGTGAATTTCGCCGGCGCGCGAACCGATACTGATCTGCATCCCATCCGAGCCGTAAACGTCGGTCGAAACCGTTTGGTCAAGTTCCCACGGCCGCGTCTCGTGGCGATAAACGCCGTCCAGCAGCGTGCCCGTTGGGCAAACCTCGATGCAGTTGCCGCATTGCGAACAATTGAGCCAGCCGCCGTATGTGCCGATCACCGTATTGACGCCGCGGTTACCGGCCTCGATCGCGTCCTCGCCCATCCACTCGTCGCAGACACGGGTGCAGCGTTTGCAAAGGATGCACCGCTGCGGGTCGTTCGCGACGATCGGCGAGAGATATTTCTCAGGCTCGGCGTTCTTCTTTTCGGAGAACCGCTGCTCGACATCGCCCCAGTCGAATATCACTTCCTGTAGCTCGCATTCGCCGCCGCGGTCGCATACCGGACAATCCAGCGGATGGTTCGTAAGCAGGAATTCGCCCATTGCCCGCTGGGCCTTTTCGACCTCTTCGCTCTGCGTGGTGACAACCATTCCATCGGTACAGTTGATGGTGCACGACGTCTGCAGCTTTGGCATTTTGTCGATGCGCACGAGGCACATGCGGCACGAGGCCTGCAGGGCGAGATCCTTGTAATAGCAGAAAGACGGAATGCCGAATCCTTTTTCACGGCATACGTCGATAAGGCGGGCGCCTTTGTCGACCTCGAATTCCTGCTCGTTGATCGTTACTTTTATCAGTTCTGTTGACATCAAACTATATGTTTCGAAGATCAGTTGGTCTGCGAATGCCTCGGTTCTGCCGCTTTTGCCTCAGCTTTATCGCGGATCGCGTTTCCCGCCGGGCGCTGATGCTCACTGTGTCTGCCGCTTTCGAGAGATCCACTTAATTTCACAGGTCCCGAGCGTCGAGCTATTTTCCTTTCTTTGCCTTTACTTCCTTGGCGGCCGGGGCCGCAGGTTTCGTCGCCGACTTATGCTTCGGACGGGTTTTCCCGTGCGTTCCGGCAGCAATCTTTCCACGTTTCGATCGTTGATCACCTTTTCCCATAATTCAATTCTCCAAAATAATACTCTTAAAAGTCCTGTTCGTTATTGTGTCGCATCGCTTCGGGCCCCTAGCGGGCCGCAGTGCCAAAGATCGACAGGATCTTCGCCTGGACTTCGGCGTTCGCCGGCAGCTTTCTGTGCTCTTCGCAGACCGACGTTGTCGAACTCGGTTTGAGGACCGACCCTCCGTCAAGCTTCGACTCGGTTTCCGCCGTCAAGGAGCGATTCGTGACGACGCCGTCACCTGGGCCGTACATCAGCTTCTTAAGCTCGTCGGAAGTAACCTTTTCACCTCCGCTTCCGGTAAAACCGTCGGCTTTGAAAAGTGTCCGCCATTCGTCTCGTTTTCGGTCGCGGACGAGAACAATAGAGTCAAGCGAGTCTTTACATTCGCTGCCGATAAGATTGATCTCAACTCCGTTGCTCTTCGACCCTGCCGCGAGGGCCTCCTGCAAGCGTTTTGCCCTGTCGAGTGCGGCGGCAAAGAACAATTTCGCCGCTTTTCGCTCCGCAGACGTAAAATTTTTCGCAAATCCCTTATCGTCGATCGCGTTCCAGCCGTACTTGGTCCATTCGCGAGGATCGTACAGATCGATCGCGACCGGTTCGAAATTCTCATCCATCACCCGGAAGGTGCCCGGAGCCGGCAGCAGTTGATAGGCGGCCGGGATCGTGAACAGGTCAAATTTCGACAGATACTGTACCCACGGCAAACTAAAATTAAATCCCGTCACCGAATAGCCGTGAACCATCGTATCCAGGGCCTCTAACGAACCCTCGTTCGGCGTTCCCAAGAGTATCAGTTTGTCAAAGAACTTTGCCCCTGCCCACGTTGGCGTGGGTTTTCGCGAGCCGGCTGGCAGATCAGCATCGCCGTACATCGCGGCGTATCGGGCGATGATCCCGCCCATCGAATGGGCGATCACATTGAACTTCAACGACGGCTTTTTCAGCTTCAGCCGAAGCTCGCGGATCTTGTGAACGAGCAGCTTGGCGTTTGCTACGTTGTCCAGGCGCCAGTCATATGCAAACACATATATCGCGGCCTCGCTACCCGCGGCGGTGGGCTTAAGCCAGCTTTCCTCGTGGTAGCCGCCGTTCTTTTCGAGGGACTCGATGAGCCCGTTGTAAACGTCGATCCGCGGAAAAATGCCGAACTTCACGCTTCGCAAAATGTCGCCGGGCACAAGGTGGTCCCTTGCACGCAGCGGGTTCGCAACTATCGGCAGCCGCAGATCATCGTCCTTGGAGCGCGAAGCCTTAAGCCAGACAACCTCACCGGTTTTGCTGTTTATCAGTTCCGAACCGGTCACGCCCGGAATGATTATGACCGGCACCCGCTCCTGTGCGGCGACTGACAGGGCGACAGCGCCCAGCAGTGCAATTGTGGCCGCCAGAAGGCATGTCCGGGTCAATATTCGCACCGTTTTCGATTAGACGTTTGCCGTCACTCCATTCGAACCGGTCTTGTCAAAGAGCCATTTTTCAAAATCTTCGGGAAACTGCTTGATCGCGCTCTGTATAGGCCACGCCGCCGCGTCGCCAAGCGGGCAAAAGCTCTTGCCCTCGATATTGTCGCAGATGTCGAGCATCAACTTCGCATCCTCCGGGCGTCCGCCGCCTTCGGAGATGCGGTTAAATATCTTCACCAGCCAGTCCGTTCCTTCGCGGCACGGCGTGCACCAGCCGCACGATTCATGCTTGTAAAATTCGGTCAGGTTCTTGGTCGATTCCATTATGTCGACGGTCTCGTCCATTACCATCATGCCGCCCGTCCCGAGCATCGAGCCCGCGGCGACGAGTCCCTCGTAGTCGAGAATCACGTTTTTCCCGAGTATCTGGCCCGCGTTCATAATGTAAACGCTCGAGCCGCCGGGGATCACTGCTTTCAACTTCTTATCATCGCGAAGCATCCCGCCGCAGTCCTCGAAGATAAACTTCTCCATATCGGCGTAGCCCATCGGGAGTTCGTAAACTCCGGGCCGCTTGACGTGGCCGCTGATCGACCAGAGCTTTGTGCCGCCGGATTTTTCGGTGCCCAGGTTTCGCCATGTCTCGCCGCCCATCTCGATGATCTGCGGGACGGAAGTGAAAGTTTCGACGTTATTTACGATCGTCGGACAAGCGTAAAGGCCTTCGATGGCAGGGAACGGCGGCTTCATCCGAGGGTGGCCGCGATAGCCCTCGAGCGACGAGAGCAGGGCGGTTTCCTCTCCGCAAATGTAAGCACCCGCACCCGTGTGCGTATGCAGCTCAAAGTCCACTCCCGATCCGAAAATGTTCTTGCCCAGGATGCCTGCGTCGCGAGCCTCGGCGATCGCGACATCCATTATGTCGATGAGGTATTTGTACTCGCCGCGAGTGTAAATGTAGCCTGTCTGCGAACCCAGCGCGTGGCCGGCGATGATCATACCCTCGATCACCGCATGCGGATCGCGTTCCATCAAATAGCGGTCCTTGAAGCTGCCCGGCTCGCTCTCGTCCGCATTGCAGACGACGTATTTCGGCTTCGGGCTGTCCTTGGGCACGAACGACCACTTCATCCCGGTAGGGAAGCCGGCACCGCCACGTCCTCGCAGTGAGCTCTTCTTAACTTCCTCGATAATGTCCGCCGGCGACATCTTGAGCGCCTTTTTCAGGGACTCATAGCCGCCCGTTTTTTGATACACCTTGAGCGTATGCCCATCTTTGACGTGCATTCGCTTCAATTGTAAAGGCTCGCAGCCGATCGCTTTGATTTCCATATATTCGTGTCGGTAGCCCGCACGTAAGTAAGGGCCTTATTGTCGACAGTCATGCCCTCACTTAAGTGCGGGCTACTACCACAAAGTTACTTGCAGCCATCCAATATCTTATCCACCTTCTCGATCGTCAGGTCCTCGTGATAGTCGAACCCGATCTGCATCATCGGTGCGGTGCCGCAGCTTCCCAAGCACTCGACCAGCGAGACGGTAAACTTGCCGTCCTCCGTCGTTTCGCCCGGATGGATGCCGAGCTTACTGCAAATATGGCCGGTGATGTCGGGTTCGCCCATGATCTTGCACGATAGCGTCTTGCAGATCTGGATGTGGTGGCGTCCCATCGGCCGCATATTGAGCATCGAGTAGAACGTTGCCGTTTCCCAGACGTCCGTCACCTCAAGGTTCAGGAATTTCGCCAGGAAATTTGCTCCAGCGTTGTCGACGTAACCGCGCTCACGTTGAACGACGAACAGCAGCGGTATCAACGCCGAACGCGACCGGTCCGCCGGGTACTTCGCAACGTGCGACTTCATTTCCTCGATCACCGCCGGAGAAAACTCCGCCACCTCGTCCGAAACGAGTATCTTGTCCGTATAACTTGTAGGTGTTGCTGCTCCCATTTCTTCCTTTAGTGAACTCCGTGCTCAAGCGCGGACACACGACCGTCAAGGCCTTCTAACTTGTCATCGAGCTCGAAGATCTTTTTGATCACGTCTCCGAGTTGGGCATTCGACAGGTCCACTTTTCGTTCAATTCGAGTCAAAGCTGCCCCATTTGCAGCAATAGCGTCGCCGTGTCCGTTCAAAAGACCCTTGATCTCTTCGATGTTTTTTCGCATGCTGCTCGATTCAGAACGCGAATCACGGACCTCCATTCGCATTTCGTCGACGCTGCCCGCTAGTTTACTTACGACATCGGCAAGCTTATCTACCTTTTCTTCCAGTTTATCTGCCATACGACGCAACCGATCTACCTATCGATCTCCCCAAGCACAATATCCAAACTGCCAATGATCGCCACGACGTCCGCGATCATTTCGCCTTCGGCCATCACCGGCAACGCCGATAAATTGACAAATGACGGTCCGCGGAAATGGACGCGTTCGGGTTTCGGGCCGCCGTTCGATTTCATGTACACGCCGAGTTCGCCTTTCGAGGCCTCGATCGCGTGATAGACCTCGCCCGGAGGCACGTTGAATCCCTCGGCGACGATCAGGAAATGGTGGATCAGCGAATCCATATGCTTGCGCATATCGTCTCGATCCGGCAGCACGACCTTCGGTGCGTCAGCCTTGATCGGGCCCGGTTTCAAGCGTTCGAGAGCCTGGCGGACGATCTTGTATGATTCGAGGCACTCGCGCATCCGGACCTTGAACCGTGCCCAGACGTCGCCGTTCTGTTCGACCGGAATATCAAAATCGTATGTCTCGTAGCCCGTATACGGGTTGTCGCGCCGCAGGTCCATGTCGACGCCGCTGCCCCTCAGGCTCGGGCCGGTCAACCCCCAGTCGATCGCGTCTTCGCGTGAGATCACGCCGATGCCCTGAGTTCGGCTCTGCCAGATCGTGTTTCCGGTAACGAGCGTGTCGAACGTGTCCATCGCCGCGGGAAAATCCGCGAGAAACTGATTGCACCGCCGCTCAAATCCCGCCGGCAGGTCCATCATCAGGCCGCCGATACGGAAATAGCTCGGTGTCATTCGTCCGCCGGACGCCGCCTCGATCAGGTTTAGTATCTTTTCACGCTCGCGAAAGCAGAAAAAGAATACCGACATCGCACCGATATCCAGGCAGTGCGTTCCGAGCCAGACCATGTGCGAGGCGATCCGCTGTAGTTCGCACATCAGAACGCGGATGACCTGCGCCCGCTCGGGTATCTCGAGTTGCAGCAGCTTTTCGGCGGCCATCACATACGCGAGGTTATTGCCAAGCGGATTGAGATAGTCCATCCGGTCGGTGATGACGATTCCTTGCTGGTATTTCTTGTATTCGAAGAGCTTCTCCATTCCAGTGTGGAGATAGCCGATGTCGGGAATGGCCTTGATGACCAACTCGCCGTCGAGCCGCAGATCGAGCCGCAAAACACCGTGCGTGGACGGATGCTGCGGGCCCATCGATAAGGTCATCTCCGACTCGAGGGCTCGGTCGAGCACCTCGAACTTACTGGGAATATTCTCTACTGCAACGCTCATATGTTAGTGAATCGTTAATCGTAAATCGTAAATAGTCCACATCGTCGCGACGGTCTTATTCACTATCCACAATTGCCTAATTCATGCTGTACGGCTCATAGCCGCGCAGCGGATAATCCTTTCTGAGGGCGTGTCCGTCGAAATCCGACGGCAGCAAGATCCGCCGCAGATCCGGATGCCCGTCAAAGATAACGCCGACGAGGTCGTACGTTTCCCGTTCGTGCCAATCGGCGGTCCGCCAGACGGTCGTCACGCTCTCAACGTGCGGGTCGTCGTCGCTCAGCAACACCTTCAGCCTAAGCCGGTTATGGTGCGTCGTGCTGAATAAGTGATAATTGACCTCAAAACGCGGATCTTCCTCAGGCCCGCGATCGCAGCCGCACAGGTCGGCCAACATGTCGAATCCGTGCTCTTTCTTGAGGAATGAGCACATATCGACGATGGTCTCACGCGGCGTCGTAATGGTGACCTCGCCGAGAGCGTCTTTAACGTCCGTGAGCCAGCCCTCATTTTCCGCCTTTAGCGCGTCCACATATACGCGGAGTTTCTCTGTCATAACTTTAACTCTGATCCGAAAGCTTAGGACGATCGCCGTTTCTCATGTCGCGACGGCACCGAATACGGCCGCGACGTTTCGCCGGCCGCGACTTCCGTCTCGGTATCGCGTTCGAGAGCCGTGCCTTCCGTGACCGGCAGCGTTCCCGGAACGTGCGATTCGCGTGATTCGGCTTCCGACGTGTCGCGGCGATCCTTTACCGACTCCTTCATTATCTTGTCCTGGAGCATCGTGATGGCATGCACCAGCATTTCGGGACGCGGCGGGCAACCCGGAATGTAAATGTCAACCGGCACTATCTTGTCGACGCCCTGAACGATCGCGTAATTGTCGAACACGCCGCCCGATGTCGCACACGCTCCCATTGAGATCACCCATTTTGGTTCCGGCATCTGATCGTAAATGCGGCGGAGCACCGGTGCCATCTTTCGCGAAACGCGGCCCGAGACGATCATGCAGTCGGCCTGTCGCGGCGACGCGCGGAATGTTTCAGCTCCGAATCGCGATATATCCTGCCGCGACGATGCCGTTCCCATCATTTCGATCGCACAGCACGCCAGCCCGAACGTCGCCGGCCAGATGCTGCTCTTTCGCGCCCAGTTGATGACTGCATCGAGCTTTACGGTAACAACGTCCGGCAGCGATTCAAATAGTGTATTTTCGAGTCCCATAGATACTTAGGCCGCCCTTTTAAGTTCGCGGTTCTTGCGGGCCAGTTCCTTGACCTCTGCCTTGGCCTCGGCCCTCGCCTGGAGGCTCCAATCGAATGCTCCTTTCTTCCAGACGTAAATAAATCCGACGATCAGCGTAGCGACAAACGTCAGGATCTCGATGAACGCGATCGTGCCGTACGGAATGGCGGTCAGCTTTTCCTCAGCCAGCAGGCTCTTGAACGCGACTGCGAACGGAATGATGAACAGGACTTCTATATCGAACAGAAGGAAGATCAC
Source organism: Acidobacteriota bacterium (assembly GCA_029781855.1). Classification (GTDB taxonomy): domain Bacteria; phylum Acidobacteriota; class Blastocatellia; order Pyrinomonadales; family Pyrinomonadaceae; genus OLB17. The sequence continues at coordinate 76,013 of JAKOVX010000048.1, forward strand.
CGCTACAGTGTAGAACTTGATGGAATAGCGGTCGTGGGCCGAACCGACAGGGTCCTTGCCACATTCGTACGGCATCAGTTTCGTCGCCGTTCGTTTTCGCGGCCCGATCAACTGGGTCACTAGCAACTGGCTGGCTCCGAACCCGGCCGCGACGAGGAACATTATTATGATCGGTGCGTAATCCGAAAGGTTAAATTCTGACATTCGATCCCCAAAAAACGTAGCAAATGGCCGCGTTTGTCGCATTGCGAACCGGCGGCACTGTATGTCGAAATTGAGAAAAAAGGCTCAAACTCAATCGTAAGTTAACCCTTCATTAGTGTCAAGGCAGTTCGGCACCGCTCTTTTGGCGTATTTCGGCACGCAAACGAATTAATTCGTTGACCCGAATTGAAGCCGTATGTTACCTTTAAACGTGGCAAACACTGCCGCGCAGCCTCCGATTTTCCCCGCTCCCGGTTGGTAATAATCAAAGTGATCTCTGGCTTCAATACAGATGTTGAGTTCGACGGTGTTGTGTATCATATACAAACCGAGGATAAAGGTCTGTCCAGCAAGAAGATCATTTCCCTCGTATATGTCGGCGGCACCATCCTGGCCAGCAAGCGGACGACGTACGACGACATCCCCGAAGGCGACCTGGACGAGAAAGTACTCGCCGCCCGCGTTTCGAAACAACACAAATTGATGTGTGCCGCGATCAAAGCCGGCCGGATCGACGAGCTGAAAGAAATGACCTCCAAGGCATCAGCCGCTCGCTCGTCTAAATTCCGCGGGGTCGTTGTTGAAAAGTCGAGAGTCAAACCCGCTGCCGCAACCCCGGACCTCCCCGACGAACCGCCAAAAATAGGCGATACATTCCCATCACCACCAAAGCCCGAAGTGCCATTAACGGAAACGTCTGCGGTTGGGTCGAACAGAAACGAGGCTCCGGCCGAGCCCGAGCCCACGGAAACGGCCAGGGACCTCGTCGAAGACGAATTTCCGGACACGATCGAGGTCGACGCTGACTCGATACTTGTCGAATTCGAAGATTCGCAGAAGATCGAAATGCCGGCATTCGATCCGTTCGAAGAGGTACAGGTCATCGATGACTCGAACATCGTCTTTGAGGAAGCTTTGATTTCTGAAGTCGTGGATGTGCAAGGCGAAGATGTCTCGGTCGTCAGCGAGCTGTCAGGCAAGGAGCGGCCGTCAAATACGAAGCTCAGCGTAGAGCTGCTCGGCGATTACCGGTTCAAGGGCGGCGACCGTCACACCTTGAGCATCATGGTTTGCCGCGGCACTGGCCGAAAGGTCGTTCCCGATGCTCAGATAATGGTGAAGGTCCTCGGTTCGAGTTTTCGTCCCGTCATTTTTCACGCCAAGTCCGACTCCAACGGCCTCGCCAAGGTCCACCTCCAGGTGCCGCATTTTAACGCCGGCCGGGCCGCCCTGCTTATCAGAGCGATCGATATGGGTGAGGAACTCGAGCTGCGGCGGATCGTGATTCCCGGCTGATTAGACCGCGAAGTTCAAACACATTAAAATAAAGCCGTGATATCTGTAACGATTAACGGCACCGCTCGCGAATTTCCCGCGGAGATCGACCTCGATAGCCTGCTGGAGCTTCTTTCATTGCCGCGCCAACGCGTCGCCGTCGAACTCAACCACGTCGTCGTCCGCCGAACCGACTGGCCCGAGACCCGCCTTTCCGACGGCGACAAGCTGGAGGTCGTCCACTTCGTCGGCGGCGGGTGATCCGCTGTGGTAAATTAAACTCATGTCAGATACGTTTCAGCTAGCAGGAACCACATTTAGTTCGCGTCTCATTATCGGTACGGGCAAATACCGCTCGTACGACGAGATGAAGGCCGCACACTCTGCGTCCGGTGCCGAAATGGTCACGGTCGCGGTCAACCGCGTGCCGCTCGACCATTCGACCGAGTCATTTCTCGACCACCTCGATCCCGCGATGAAGATCCTGCCGAACACGGCCGGATGTTACGATGCCGATCACGCGATCCGTACCGCTCGGCTCGCCCGTGAGGCTCTCGATACCGACTGGATAAAACTCGAGGTCATCGGCGACCCGGTGACGCTTCTGCCGGACAACGAGCAGACGCTCGCCGCGGCGAAAGTGCTTGTCGGCGAAGGCTTTATCGTGCTGCCGTATTTTACCGACGACCTGATAATGGCGAAAAAGCTGCTTGACGCCGGCTGCCCGGCGGTGATGCCGCTCGCCGCCCCGATCGGTTCCGGAATGGGTGTGCAAAACCCCTCAAATTTACGGATCATGCGCGAGCAGCTGCCCGACGCCGTGATCATCGTCGACGCCGGTGTCGGTGTTCCCAGTGACGCCGCGATCGCGATGGAACTCGGTGCCGACGCCATTTTAATGAACACCGCCATCGCCGAGGCCCGCGACGCCGCGCAAATGGCGACCGCGATGAAGCTCGCCGTCGAGGCCGGCCGCCTCGGCTATCTCGCCGGACGCATGCCCAAACGCCTCTACGCCTCGGCCTCAAGCCCGATCGCCGGAGCGATAAAATAATGCCGGATATCCGCACGTGTCAGTAGCCCGCACGTAAGTAAGGGCTCAGCTTATGCCTGTTCAAGTCTTATTTTTCGGAGCCACCGCCGCCATTGCCGGCCGTCGCTGCGTCGAGATCGACCTGCCGGCGGACGCGAAGGCAAGCGACGTTTTCGAAAAGCTGCTCGCTGATCACCCGCGTCTCGCCGCCCACAAACTCCATTTGTCCGTCAACCAGCAATACGCCACCGGCGACGAGACAATCAACGACGGCGACGAACTCGCGATCTTCACCGCGGTTTCCGGAGGATAATTAGATCGGCTTTTCTAAGCGGCTGCAGCCGCAACGCACTGCGGTCGGGCTATTTGCCCGACCGTATGAACGCCCCAAACGGATCCACGGAGTGGCTTCGCCACGACAATTTTAAGCGGTCTATGACCTATGCTATCTTGATGCGACACCATGTTCCGCATTTCCAAAGACTCTCAGGCCTACTATCTGACGTCGGTAACCAAGGATCGACTCCCGATCTTTAGAAAAGCTGCCATCGCACAACTTACGTGTGAAGCGATTGCCGAATCCCGAAAGAAGCACGGCTTCCTGGTGTTCGCGTATGTAATAATGCTCGACCATTTGCATTTGGTCACCGATGACAAGGTCGGCCCGACGGACCTTCTGAGGTTGATCAACGGCATCGTCGGCCGACGGATACTTGACTATCTCAAAGCACCTGAATACGGACAATCGTTGGAAAAGCTCCGCATCAGTGATCGCTCCGATGGGTCGAAATACACTATCTGGCAGCGTCATCCTGACGCACGTTTGTTATGGAGCGAGCAAATGCTTTGGCAGCGGATACAATATACGCATTTGAATCCGGTCAGATCGGAATTCGTCGACCATCCGAACGACTGGACGTGGTCCAGTGCCCGGATATGGCACGGAAAACGTGCTGATGATGAGCCCCTAGAGGTGGATAGGGATAATATAGAATGGCGAAGTTGATGTCGAATGGATCTCGCCCGCGAGTGCGGGCGTGTGTCATATTAGATACGGCTCCGGTCGGGCAATAGCCCGACCGCAATGCGTCTGGGCAAAGCCCAAAACGAAGGATCGTACAAATGTCTCAGGACTTCTTCGAACTCACAACCTCGCCCCTCGACGTCGGTGCGATAGCCCGCCAGGTCGTTCCGCCGGAGTGCGGTGCGACGGTGACGCTCGACGGCTACGCGAGGAAATTTACAAAAGATAGGCAAACCGGCGAGGTTCGCGAGACCGAGTACCTCGAATACGAAGCCTACGAGCCGATGGCGCTCAAGGAGATGCAGAAGCTGATCGAGCGTGCCAAAGCCGAATTCGAAGTCTCGAATATTGGCATCGTCCACCGTCTCGGCCGGCTCGAGATCGGCGAAACGAGCGTCGTCATTTCGGTTGCGGCTCCGCATCGCCGAGCGGCATTTGCCGCTTGCGAGTGGCTCATCAAAGAGCTCAAACGCACCGTCCCGATCTGGAAAAAAGAGGTCTACGCCGATGGCGAGCACTGGGTCGAGGGCGACTCCGCTCCCGAGCCCGACGTGCCGCGACCCTGACCGCTATTCCGTCCCCAGTTCCGCCCAAGCCTCCGCCACCGCCTGGTCAAATTCCGCTTCGAGTGCGGCGTTCGCACCGCGCAAGCCCGCGACGACCGCGATGCCCCAGCGAACGTATTCGCGTCGGCGTGTAATGTCCCAATCGACGCCCGGATCGCGAACGACGTCACGGATGTTCGAGATCTTGTCGGCAAGCTTGATCGTTTGGGCCCCGCGTGACAGGTGCGGAGCGTGCTCGATCTGTTTCTGCTTTCGCTCGTGCTTCGGCAGCGATTTGTCGTCCGTTACCTCCAGCACGTAGTCGGCGACCGCCTGGCCAAACTCGGCCGCGATCTCCTCCGCCGTCACGCCGCAGTCCTCGACCGTGTCGTGCAGCAGCGCCGCCCGCAAAATGTCGATGTCGTCGACCTCGCCGATCGTCGCGATAAAATTCGCTACTTCTATTGGGTGATTGATATAAGGCTCGCGCCGCGAACCCTTCCGAAAATGCCCCGTATGTTTCTCAGCCGCAAACCGGGCAGCCTGCAGCAATTGTTGTAGGTATTTCACATTCCATAGTGACAAACCCGCCGAAAAACGTCAATCAGATCAAGCTCCCCGCCTTGTTTAGGCGGGGTGGCCGCAGGCCGGGGCGGTAGTTCCGCCAAAGCTCTTTTTCCGCAGCCTTCTGATTTCTGAATTCTGGTTTCTGATTTCTGACCCGCCGAGGTGGTGGTAGCGGCAGACGGGGTGGTTCTCTCCCGCCGCCTACTGATCTCCGCCTTCTGATTTCCAAGCTCCCACCTTCAGGCTTCTAGCTTCTAGCTTCTCGCTTCTGATTTCTGATTTCTGATTTCTGAATTCTGATTCCTGACTGGTCGACGTTGTGGAAGTGCCATCCCGAACCGAATATTTGTTATAATATTTGGGTGAAATTGAGCGAAGCAAGGATAGACAAAAGCCAGTTGCGGGTCTTTTCCTCGTTCGAAGAATCCGACGAGGCCGACCGCGAATATTGGCATTCCCGGACTCCTGCCGAACGCCTCGCAGCCCTCGAACTGATGCGTCAAAGCGCCTATGGATACGACGATCCGACTGCCAGAAGACTTCAAAGAGTTCTTGAGATTGTTAGGGGCGTTTGAGGTTGATTATCTCCTCGTCGGCGGCTACGCCGTCGGATATTACGGCTATCCCCGTCCAACCGGCGATATTGATATCTGGGTCTCACGCTTGCCTGAAAATGCGAAAAAGATCGTTGCCGCCCTGAACGAATTTGGGTTCTCGTCACCCGATATCTCGGCCGAACTCTTTACACTCGAAAAAAGCATCGTCCGAATGGGAGTTCCGCCGTTCAAACTCGAAATTATCACCTTTATCGACGGTGTCCGATTCGATGAGTGTTTTGATCGTAGAGAAATAGCGGAAATTGATGGCTGCAGCGTCAGTCTCATCGGTCTCGCCGATCTCAAGATCAACAAAAAAGCCAGCGGCCGGCCGAAAGATATCAACGACCTCGAAAATCTATGAGATCCTCCCGATCAACTAGTTGAACGCCGCCAAACCCGATCGGATCCTCGGAAATGAACCTGCCGATCTTCGGGTCGTACCACCTTGCCCGGCTGTACCGCAGCCCCGTAAAGCTGTCGTACTCCCGCCCGGTAAACTGATACCGCGTCCCAAAACTCGCACTCGTCGGAAGTGTGTTTTTGCCGCTTCAATTGATTCTCTTCGCCGTCAGCTTACCCACCGACTCAATTAACTGTTGCTAAGCCTTCGACGCCGAATCGACGCCCGAGATGTGTAAAAAATGTTTGAAACAGGCTTAACAACATTATATACTTATGCTTTCGGGTGCTGTGTTCAGCGTGTCCCGGCGGTCGTCAAAACGTTCCGAGATATTTACCGTATTCTTCTCACATTTCCCATATGAAAGACAATATTCTTCCTCGCAAAATTCTCTTCCTGGGCCTTACGGCCATTTCATTTCTACTTTCGGGTTTGGCGATCGATATGTTCGGCCCGACTCATGCCGCGGTGGCGGTCCCGCAGTTCACCGGCCAAATTACGGCATACGCTCAGCGTTCAAATGCCCTGATCTTTGACCCTTCGTCCTCAAAGATATACGCAAGTATACCGAGCGGCACTAACCAATATGGAAATTCCGTGGTTAGGATCGATCCTGCGACGGGTCAGGTCGAACAGTCGGTCTGGGTCGGGAGCGAACCGGGCAAAATGGTCCTGGCCGCCGATGGAAATTCACTTTATGTGCTGCTCGGTGGAGCTCGCTCTGTCCGCCGGATAGATCTCGCCACTTGGGCGGCGGGTCAGGAGGTCCGGGTCGGGACGACCGCATTCGACGGGCCGCTGCAGGGGATCGATATCACAGTTTCACCGTCCGACCCGAATGTCATCGCCGTATCTCGTTTGTCGGCCGTTACCAGTAACCCGAAAGGCGTCGCGGTATTCGACAACGGTGTCCAGAGGCCAAACACAGGTGGTACGAGTGGTTCGATAACGTTCACGTCTTCGGACGCAGCCATTTTCGGCATCGATTTTAATGGCGGATATCTACAGCCGATGGTCGTCGGCCCGGGCGGGATCGTGTCGGCCGGAAACGGAACGACAGGCGTCGTCGGAAGGCTGGCATTTGTAAATGGCTCGGTCTATGTCGGGAATGGGTCGATACTGGACGGTAACGGTTCGCGTGTCGCGACGCTTGACCTCGGTAGTTCGCAGTATGTGACTTATCCGTTCGTGGTAGATGCTCCGAATCATCGGGCGTTTTACGTTTCGGCGTCTAACAACGCATTGACGGTGAGATCGTATGACACCGACACATATGTATTGAATGGCTCGATCACTCTTTCCGGCATTAGTTCGAACCCAATTGACGTCGTGCGGTTCGATACCAACGGGTTGGCCATAAGCACCTCGGATGGACCCACGTATTTCATTCGATCTGACCTCGTCGGGCCCGGAACGATCGGTTCACCTGCTCCTTCACCAACGCCGACACCGTCGCAGAACTGGCAGACTTTCATTCAACCGGTTGCGATTCCCGTTAACGATGTTCAGCCAAATTCGGCTGATGGCTTACTTTACGCCACTGTACCGAGCGTGGCCGGGTCCGGCCTCGGGAATACGATCACAAGGATCGATCCGCGATTAGGGACCGTCCTGGCTTCGACGTTTGTCGGAAGCGAGCCTAAACGCCTAAAGGTCTCAGATGACGGCGGAACGCTCTACACCGTGTTGTCGGGAATCAATGCGGTTCGGCGTTTTGATGCCGGCACGCAGACCGCCGGAATTCAGTTTTCACCGACCGGAACGAACAACCCGATCGTCGATCTCGCCATTTTGCCCGGTCATCCGGAATCTGTCGTCATTTCCTCCGGTAACAGCGGTATTGGGCTGTACGACAATGGAGTTCGCAAAACAAATGCCCCCCAGAACACCATCGGATCGATCGAAACTAATGCGGACGGCAGCGTTATTTACGGATACAACGATCTTGATTCGGGATTCGATCTCTACAAGTTAAATGTTGACGCGAACGGCCTGGCGGTTGATTCTGATCACCGAAACCTCCTCTATTATTACGATAACGATTTCAAATTCGACGAAGGAAAGTTATTTGGTAAGGATGGCAGAGTAGTCGATCCCGAAGCTAACGCGATGATCGGCAAGTTCAATATCGGAGCGACTGCCGGTTCGTCCGTAGTGGTCGACCACGATACCCGGCGGGTCTATCTGCTTGTCAACAATGAGATACAGGCATTCGACCTGGATACCTATAACAAGATCGGTTCGATCCCTATCCCGTATGACCAAAATTCATACACCAATTACACGGGCCTGGTCCGTTGGGGCGTCAACGGCCTTGCGGTCGGGGTCAAGACCGGGGCAGGAGCCAACTATCTAAATATCATTGAAAGTTCGATCGTTGCTCCAAGTGGCACTTTGCCTCTCGGCCACCGAATGGAACTGGCGGCAAAGAGCGTCAACGAATCGTCCCAAACCGTTTCGGTCAATGTCGCACGAACCGGTGATCTGGGCTCGACAACGACGGTAAATTACGCCACGGCCGACGGAACCGCGGTCGGGGGGCAAGACTACGTTCCGGTAAATGGAACACTAACGTTCTTGCCCGGTGAGACTACAAAAACAGTGCCCGTGACACTGATCAACGACAACGTTTACGAGGGCAACGAGACATTCAGTATGAACCTTTCGGAGACCGGCACATCCGGCGAGACCCTTCGGTTTCCGACGTCGACGGTGGTTACGATCGTAGATAACGAAAGCCCGCCCGCGATCCAGGGGTCGCCGGTCACCGTCCACGAGCCGCCAAATGGCCAAACACTGGATCTTCAGGTCGTCGTCTCGCTACGAAATCCTTCTGCCCAGACCGTTACGTTCGACTACGCTACCGTAAACGGCACGGCACAGGCAGGGACCGACTTTCTCGCTACAAGCGGGACTTTGACGTTCGCACCGCTTGAAACCACCAAGTCTATTCCAGTTACAATATTGGGCGACAACGTTTCAGAGGCTACCGAGCAGTTCTCGATCAATTTGCAGCCTACGTCGCCCGGAACCGGAGGGGTCTATCAATATCCGGTGATCACAATTTTACCGCCCAGGAGATCGGCCTTCGATTTTGACGGCGACGGCAAGACGGACCTTTCGGTCTTCCGGCCGAATGGAGCGACGGGTACTGAGTGGTGGCTGCTGATGAGTTCGGACGGCGGGAACTATGCGACTCAGTTTGGCAATCCCTCGGATAAGCCTGTTGCTGCCGATTACACCGGCGACGGCAAGGCGGATATCGCTTTCTGGCGTCCTTCGACAGGCGAGTGGTTCATCCTTCGGAGCGAGGACTTCTCGTACTTCTCATTCCCGTTCGGCTCGAACGGCGATGTCCCGGCACCGGCCGACTATGACGGCGATGGTAAGACGGACGCTGCGGTATTTAGGCCGGCGACGGCAACGTGGTACATTCTCCGGTCGACGGGCGGAACAACTATCCAGCAATTCGGATCCGTTGGCGACGTCCCGGTTGCCGGGGATTACGACGGAGATACGCGCGCGGATATGGCCGTCTTTCGTCCAGATGGGGTGAACGGCTCGGAATGGTGGATCTTTAGGAGCAGTAATGCCTCGGTAGTCGCGACTCAATTCGGATCGGCAACAGACATGGCCGTGCCTGCGGATTACACCGGTGACGGAAAAACGGATGTCGCTATTTGGCGTCCTTCGACCGGGCAATGGTACGTTCTCAGGAGCGAGGACTCCTCGTTTTACGCGTTTCCGTTCGGATCAAATGGCGACATTCCCGTCCCCGGCGACTACGATGGTGACGGCAAAACTGACGCCGCGGTATTCCGCCCAGCAGGATCGATGTGGTTCGCCCAGGGCTCGACGTCAGGTACGATCATCCAGCAATTCGGTGCAGCAGGCGATGTGCCCGTCCCGAGTGAGCTTGTGAGGTAGTTGTGGACAGAGGCCATGGAACGGTGAATACTTTGCTTTTAGAAGTAGAATCCTGACCCATTGACGCGGGATTCGGCATCAGCGTCCGTGACCTTGAATCCGGCGCAAGCGCTGGAGAGTTCGCGATCTTTATCGCCTTTCCGTTTCAATGAACTCTGCCGCAAAAGTGACGCCGGCCTTTCAAAATCGCCGTCGGATAACGCAAATACACGCCGAAATACACGCCGAAATAGCTGTCGGAATACCGGTCGCCGCAACGCACCGGAGAAGGAAATTTTTCGTAGGAAGATGCGAATCATTTAGCGCACTTAAATGCTCCACGAGATGCGTAAATGGCGGCCGGGGCCCGATCGAATGCAACAAAGCGGCATTTCAGCCCTAAAATTTCGATCAGAAACATAGCGCCTGAGAGGGGTAAACATAGCGCCTGAGGGGGGTATCGAGTGCGCCTGAGAGGGGTTTTGAGTGCGCCTGAGAGGGGTATCGAGTGCGCCTGACGCCCATTCTATCGGCTTTGCGTCAAAACCGGGCACACAAGTCCGAAATTATCTAAAATTTGAAAATGCGCTTTTTCCGGGGGAACTAAAATCCTCTACCGGATGACCTCGATCGAGAGCGTCTGCTGGCCCGAAACGATGTAGTCGGTCGGCGAGACTTCCTGGTCGATCATGACCGTCTGGACGGTCGGCTTGGTGCCGCCCGCCGAGCGGTCGTTGTTGATCGTTGCGAGCACGGAAGGCGGTAAATTGGGCATTTCGCTCGAACCGATGATCGCTCCGGTGCTCGTCCGGATGCCGAGAACGTAGAGGCGGTCGGACCGCTTCAGGCTGTTGATCGTGTCGATCAGCTCGGCTGCCGTCTTGGCGACGAACTGCTGCGCGGGCAGCTTTTCCTGGACCGCACCGCCGTCGCCGACCAGGATCGAAAGCGTGCCTGGAGCCGCATCCTTCGGTATCGTAACCGGTGTCTTTTGAACAATTACCTTGCCCGAATCGGTCCGGGCGTAGGTCGTCAATTCGATCGTTTCACCCGGCCGGACCTGCGTCCGGTCGGTCGTCAACCGCTCAAGCGAGGCGGTCTTGGCGCCGTCGGAAACCTTGACATTCACATTCACGCCGGTGATGTCGAGACCGTCAAATTCGCCTTTCAGGAGCAGCGAAATAGGCACGGCCGGAGCCGAAGCAGCAAGGGCCGATGCCTGGCTGCCGGCAAACCGACGATCCAGGTTTATGCTCTTTTCGCCGGCTACTTTGATCTCGCCGGAAAGCTCGATCGTCGTGTCGCCGAGCCCGCGTTCATTGGCCGCGATCGAATTTTGGATGCCGACGCTGACGATCAGCGGGGTCAGAAATTGGTCGATCGCCGATTCGAAATTGATCGTCTCAGACCGCCCGCGGCTCGTAACGAGGTCCATTTTTACAGGGATCATCTTCGGTGCCTGGCCTAGAAATCCATAGATCCCGGTCGCCCGGTCCTGCGTCATCGCTCCGACCATAGAATCGGGTACGGCGAGCTTAAAAGAGTTGTTGGCGTTGGGTACGACCGTAACGACGTGCGATTCCGACATCGGCAGATCGGCGGTCCCAAGGCTGAAATACGGATGTCCAAATGCGTAGATCTTGGTGCCTTCGCGAAGCGTGACCGTGCCCGCCGCAGCGATCGAAACATCGCCGCGAGCGAGGTTAACCACGACCGATGTCCCGCCGAGCAAGGTCGTATCATTAAAGGGTTTAAGCTTCGAAATGGGCGACGTTCCGCCCGCAGCAGCTACCGGCAGTATCCCGACACGGGTGAGCTGCGGAGCGTACTGGTCCAGGATCGACTGCGAAACGCCGGAAAATGTCAGCGGCGTGGCAATTGGAGTGAACGTCTGGCCCGCGATCGCCGTCAGCCTCGAATTAGCCGCCATCCCGGACACGATCTGGCCCGCTTGTCGTACATTCTGATCCAGGTCCGGCCGCCATAGATCAGCCTGAAGTTCAGCTCGGGAATACGTTGGGAAACCCGTTTTTGCACCGGCCCGGTCGGGCATTTTCTCGAAGATCGAGATCATCTGCTCGATCGGCGTGATCCCGCAGATCGGTTCCTTTGAAAACGGAAAACTATAAGAAATAGCCCCGACCAATCGGCCGCCAATGTAGACGGGCGACCCTGACATGCCGGCAAATACAAAGGTCCGCTCAGCATTCGCCCCGCTCAATTTACCGATGATCAGATCTTGATGCGGACCGATCGCTCCCGGCACCACGCCGAGGATCTCAACATTAAATTCCTCTGCTTCGGAACCGCGGAAAACCGTTCTTGCAATGCCGCGTTCTCCCTCCTTCACCTCCGAAAGAGCCATGATCGGCGTCCCCGAAGCCGTACTTGTCGAGACGGCAGACTGCCCAAACCCGACAACGACAAAAGTCGCTGCCATTACAATGAGCATCAATGAACGTAAGGCTATTCGCATCAAATTATTATTCTCATTCCCGACCAATTATGTTAACATTCCAAAGGTCATATCGAAAGCTTTCTCTTTTACGCTTTCACTTTTCTCGCACACAGTTCGTTTCGCAAATCAAACCCTTCGGCTTATGGCTAAGACTACGAGACTCGTCAAAACCTTCCTTCGTTTATTGTTACCTGCGGTCCTGCTGATTCTGTTGGCTCTGGTCGGAGCATCAGTTTGGCTGACTTACCGAACGGCTGCGCCGCCGACCGCAAAGTATATAATGACGCCTGAGAAGTACGGGCAACTGAGTTCCCGTGGGGCCCAGGTAACAGACGAAACTTGGTCGAACAAGGATGGGTCAACATCCCGAGGCTGGTTACTCCGCGGTGCGGATAACGCCCCTGCCGTCATTCTCTTTCATAAGTACGGTGCTGATCGCTCGCACGTTCTGAACCTCGGGGTCAAACTCAATGAATCGACCAACTTTACAGTACTCATGCCGGATCTTCGGGCCCACGGCGATAATCCGTCTGTGAAAAACACCTCATTTGGCGGCTGCGAAAGCGAAGATGCCGTAGCGGCTGTCGAATTTCTCAAAAATCTAAAGAACGCGAACCAACTTAACCTTGTAGGCAACATAGGCGTTTACGGCATCGAACTCGGATCGCTTGCTGCCTTGAACATCGCCGCCAAAGAACCGAGCATAAAGGCCATCGCTCTTGATTCGGTTCCACGAGATTCTGATGAACTAGTGACAGAAACGGTTGGACGGCGATTTCCATTTGCGAGCAGGATCACTTCGGAACTTGCCAAACTCGGCACGTACATTTACTTCTATGACGGTTGTTACAAACGCGAAACTTCCTGTGATCTGGCAAAACGGATAGTCAACCGGAAGGTCTTATTAGTGGGTGGCATCGACGAACCGATGCTGCAGGAGTCCACGTCAAAACTCGCAAAGTGTTTTCCAAACAGCGACGAGTTAGAAAGTAAGTTTGATCTAAGTCCGTCTGGATTCAGCGTTATCAATGCGTCAATGGAACAGTCCGAAGCCTACGATGAGCGGTTGATCGATTTCTTTCGCCGTTCTCTTTCGCCGCAATAGAATTCTATAAGTCCAACGGTTTCTTACTGTGCCCGTTCGTTTTTGCGACGTGTTGGATTTGAGCACTTTCCTCCATCTGATCGACTGTCTTTTCTAGTATTTCGCGAATCCTCTCGAGTCGTTCGACAGTTGACGTCATTTCGAGGAGACGATATTTGAGGTTGTTCTCGAAGTTGAATGCGGCAGCGGTCAAGAATGACAAGGATTCTGGATCTGTGCGAGCTATTTCAGGGAATCGGCCACGGTTTCCACTCATCTTAAACGCCGCTTTGGCGATCCGTTCGAAGATTTCAAAAACTCTGTCGCTAAGCGGACCAACCACCTCTGGATCTTCCTTCTCGTCCTCAAAAAACTCAACGCTTCCCAAGAGGTATGGTTCCACGGAATCCACGAGGTCAAGTAATCTGTATCTCACCGTACCGAAAGTGACGATATTAGAACGGCCATCGGACATCGGCTGTGTGTCTCTGACCTCGGCAACGCACCCGATCGACCCGATTTCAGGCCGATCAATGCATGTCTCGACCGGCTCAAAAAACGTGATTCCGAACATATTTCCGGTGTGCTCGATGTCCCGAAGCATTTTTTGGTACCGATCTTCAAATATGTGCAGCGGTAGTAGTTCGTGAGGCATCAGCACCAGCGGCAGCGGAAATATTGCCAACCGGTCCACTCCCCGGAGTTTTTCTAATGCATCGCTCATGATTTGGCCCCGTTATTATCGACCATTAAGGAAATGAAATCCGCGATCTTTTCCGCCGGCTCGTCACCCAGAGCCATACGTTTTGCTCCGATTACCGCGTCGGAAATATTGTCGGCCCTGGACTTAAACCTATTGTCCCGAACAACCAGATCGGCGATCACTCGACGTTCAAGGAACTCGCGTCCTGGCTCCTCGTTGTTCTCAACTGATTCCAGAAAGTCGGCTGGAACAGTGTGGTTCTTGATGCGGACGTGGAGTGCACCGGTGATCTTCGTTGCCAATTCACGGATCTTCTGGAGTTCAAGCAGTGAATTCGGAATTCCGAGTTGCCCGCGAATCGATATTTCGATTATCGGCCGCGGCTTGCCCGATTCAGCGGGTCGGGCTTCGATCTCGATCATCTTTCTCAGATCTTCTGTTATCAACTTGGCATCGCTGTAATTCGAGACGTTGAATTGTAGTTGTTGAAAGGGACGGTAGTGATAGTCCTCGATGTGATGGGCCGTAACCTGATTTTCCTCGTTGACCTCGACCAGAAATGCACCTCGGGTCTCGCGAAATTCGGAGATGTTGGTGATCTCGATCGAGCCTGGATTAAATGCCCAGTTATCTATTTCGTAGTGTTTGTGCGTATGACCGAGCCCGACGTAATCAGTTACTTCCTTTAATTCTTTGAGTGCCGATAGAGACAATGCGGGAATCGGATGCATTTGGTGGCCCTCCACATCCGTATGGAGCATAAGGATATGAAAAGCATCGTCTCGGCGATTTTCGCCGATCGCGGATGTCAGCATCGGAATTGCCCAATTACCCGATGCTCCGTACCAATCCGATCCGAATATCCGGGCCCGTCCAATATCTATGTATCCACCTTTTCGCTTGGCCGGATCCCAAGGGAGGTATGTTATTTTGCCGTTTGCCGGGACTGGTTCGAGCAGGATCATCAAATCCCACGCCGCAAGCGAACGAAGCCAGCTGAATTCATTATCGGTATGCTTTTGATCGTGATTACCTTCGATCGAAATGACCGGAATGCCGGCTTCCTTCAACATCTTCAGGCCTTCGACCGCGTAATTCATCGTCTCCGGCGGTACTGAACGCTTGTGGAAGAAATCGCCGCACATAATAACAAAATCTACCTGCTCGCCTATCGCATAGCGTCGCAGAACATCGACCCACGCGTCAAAGAAGTCGCGTGGACTCTCGGTCAACTGATACCTTGTGCATCCCAGATGCACATCGGAGATATGCAGAAATTTCATAGTTAGACTTTATCATAGGGGCCAAATCCGCCAAGGCGGTCGGGTAAGATCTGGCTGTCGTCCAAAACTCTGCCGACGTCTGGAGTTAATTCGGCAAATGTCCGACGGTTCTGCCGAGCGATCGAGCTTTATGATAAATTCAGCATTATGAATAAGGTCGTGCTAATAACTGGTGCCTCGAGCGGTATTGGGAAAGAAACCGCAAAACTGTTCCAGTCAAAGAACTGGAACGTCGCTGCAACGATGCGATCCCCTGAGAAGGCCGATGATTTGCAGGGTATTACGGACATCGAGTGCTTGCCCCTGGATGTAACTGATCCCGTGTCGATCCGCTCAGCAATCCTTTCCGCTATTGATAAGTTCGGACGAATTGACGCAATTGTAAATAATGCCGGCTACGCGGTTGTCGGACCGTTCGAGGCCGCGACGACTCAGGAAATTAAAAGGCAGATGCAAACGAATGTTTACGGCGTGATGAATGTTTGCCGTGAAATACTACCCATATTCCGCGAGCAGAAGGGAGGTGTCATAGTTAACATCTCGTCTATGGGCGGACGTATCACGTTTCCTCTGTACAGTATCTATCACGCTTCAAAGTGGGCGGTCGAGGGTTTTTCTGAATCGTTGCAGTACGAGGTAAAAGATTTCGGCATAAAGATCAAGATCATTGAGCCGGGCCCGATAAAGACTGACTTCTACGAGCGTTCGATGACAGTCGCGAAGAAAGACGGTTTGACCGCATACGATAGGTTTGTCGCAAGGGCAATGCCGAATTTGCAAAGAGCCGGAGAGACCGCACCAAACGGTACCGTTGTAGCGGGGACCATTTACCAGGCAGTAACCGACGAGTCCTGGAAACTACGTTATTCTGTCAATTCCAGAGCCATCCTTACCCTCAGACGCTTGCTTCCGGACAGTATATTTCTGCCGCTGATCAAAAGAGTCGTTTTGAGATAGGTAATTACTCCGAAACGTGGCACAATCAAAATATCTTTGATTCTTTCCTTTTTTTGAGATCCATTCGCCCCACACATTACGTGCCCGCTACCGGCAACGGCGGCCTCGTTTGAGCTAACCTGGCCCAACTCATGAAGATACTTCTATATAATCCGGATAACGGTATTACGCGCAATTTCATGCCACACCTTTGGATGTTCCTTCTTCAGTCGTTAACTCCGGCTGGTCACGAGGTCGTCTTGATCGATGGCAATGCGAAGGCAATGACGAGGCCCGAACTGGTCCAATTTTGCAAAGACGAGAATATTGGGCTGGTTGGTATAGGTGCGATGACTCGAATGGTCGCGCGTGCATATAAAGTGGCCGATGCTCTACGAGACGCGGGATTCAAGGTCGTAATGGGCGGCCCACACGTTACGGAATGCCCCGACGAAGCTCTTGGACGTGACGGCGGCCCAAAGCACGCTGATGCGGTCGCTCTCGGCGAAGCCGATGACTATTGGGCTCAGATCGTCGTTGACGCGGCAAATGGCAACCTAAAGGACACATATCAGCCTAAGGTTGATGAAAAGGGCAATGACTATAAGCCAAGTTTACAGGAATATCCGCATATTCCCTGGGAAACCCTCGACCTCGAGCAGTTTTCGCTGGTTCCAAAATTCTTGCAATCCACAATGTCGAAATTCGGTGCGGGCTGGGGAAAGTTCTTTGTCGTTCCGATCGAGACTGGCCGTGGTTGCCCCTACGGGTGCGAATTTTGCACGGTCACCGGGTTCTTTGGAGATTCGATTCGTTTTCGTACCAATGAAAGCGTTATCGAGGAGTTGTTGCGGCTTAAAGCAAGGGCGAAGGATGAGCGAGGACAGATTGCCGTCTTTTTCATCGACGATAACCTGGCGATCAACAAGAAACGGCTCAAATCGCTACTTCGAGATATGATCGCAGCCGGTGCACAAATGCCGTGGGTGGCCCAGATCAGTGCAAACCTCCTAGCCGACGAAGAACTCGTGGACCTAATTGCCGACGCCGGAGGCAAGTGGATATTCATCGGGATGGAATCGATCGATCCTGCCAATATGGCGGATGTAAACAAAACATTCTCGAAACCTGCAAATTATCAGTCGGTTCTCGACGGCCTCGCCCGTCGCAATATTTTCGCGATCACATCGTTTATCTTCGGGATGGACAACGATACGGTCGGAGTAGCGGATCGGACAGTCGATGAGATTGAGAGTTGGGCACCGGGTCTGCCGGTATTTGGTCAATTGACGCCGTTCCCTTCGACGCCGCTTTACACTCGATTGCAAGAGGCCGGACGTCTGCATCGGCCAAAGCACTGGCTCGAATTCGCTCCCTTTGTAATGGCGCACAATCCTTTGAAAATGACGATCGATGACGCCAAGCAAGAGACGTTTGACGCATGGTCTCGTTCGTATAGCCCAGATAGAAATTACGAAGCGATCATGTCGATCCGTTCGGCCCCGATCGATGTGCGTATAAGCCATCTTGTAGCGAGGCTATTCTTCCGTGGAATCTATTTTCCGCAGATGAGTAAAAAGGCATGGCTTGGGTTGCTGTTTGCGAACCGCCGATCGATCCTTAGCCTTAGCGGCGAAGGGTTTAGGACCTGGCGAGCATTTCGCAAGCGTCGGCGGATCGAGTCGCGGGCCATTCAAACCGCCCAGTAAATATCTGTGGGTCAACAACTAAGAATGGGCCCCCGCGGAACTCGGTTTTGTGGGGGCTTTTTCTTTCTCATCGTACTAAATAAACGAGCTAAGCTAGTTGCTGGTAACCTGAACTCGTCCGAATTCGGTCAGCAGCGGACGCAAATGATTGACACAGTCTTCGTGGACAACGCCATTGGTCGCTAAAATACCATTAAGGTTTTGGAGTTCTGCCTGATCGTAAATAATTTCACCGCCAAAGATATCAGTGAATTTACCGCCTGCTTCCTCTAGAATGATTTGAGGAGCACATGAATCCCATATTTTCGTCCGTGGACTCGGATGAATATAAATGTCACAAGACTGGTCGGCGATCAACCCAACTTTGAGTCCGACAGAGCCGCGATTAACGATTTTAGAGAACCCAAAATGTTCGATGATGCGGCCCATTCGCGGGCTCTGATGATCGCGAGACATGGCGAGTGTCAAGTTGGAAAGCACCGTTTCCATTGACACTATCATCTGAACCGGCTCGCCTTCGTTGAGCACTCTGTAAGATCCGCTGCCCTTTACCGCATAGCTAAGTGAATCATGCACAGGCAAGAACACGACGCCAACCACTGGAACTCCTCCCCGAACAAGACCGATCTGCACCCCAAAATCTCCATCTTTCTTGACGAAGCCAGCAGTCCCATCGAGCGGATCAATGATCCAGAGTCTTTCGGCCGCAAGACGCCGTTCAATGTCATCGGCTTCCTCTTCGGAAAGTATAGCGTCATCGGGAAATGCTGCCTCCAGACCATCGACTATGATTCTGCTTGCTTCTTTGTCAGCGATCGTGACGGGCTCGTAATGATTGTCAACGCTCAGTTTTTGAATCGTCTCAAAATCAGTGATGTAGTGTTCTAAGATCCGTTTTCCGGAAAGGCGGGCGAGTGCGATCGCCGTTTCGAGCTCGTGTTCCAGCATTACCTATAATCTAACATTTGAAATGCCGAAGTCGTAACTATTGGGAGCTTACGAGATATCGACCGCTTCCACGATGCCGCAGCGGGGACATACGAGAAATCGTCGTGTCTTGTCGGTCCAGCGAGCTAGGGCTTGTGACGTTAAGTCCGGGCTCTTATTTTCGGCCTCGCCCTCTTTGAAGAATCGTGGCAACGTGTGCTCAGAGACTGCTTCGGACACAAGTTCCTTATGGCAAGGTCGACAAACCCATCCATGACCTTCGTTGAAAAAGTCGTTTAATTCCGGCATCTGAGATCTAAGCGGCGTAACAAGGGGTTCCGCCGCCGAAATACTAGACACTACTGCGTTCGCCGGGTTGTCGACGATCCAACTCGGTTGGAACTACCGAGGAGTTTAACGGGAAGCGTTGTCGACTTACCGTCTCGAATGAGTTCGATCCTTACTGTATCACCGATCTGGCGTTTGTCCAGAAATCGATAAAGGTCATCAAGGTCGTTCATCTTTTCGCCGTCGATCGAGGTAATGACATCACCGAGTGCCACGCTGCCAGTTGAGTCCTGCGACAATCCGCGAAGTCCGGCATTTGACGCGGTTGAACCTGGCACGACATTCCTGATGATAAGTCCGGACTGAACTGGCAAACGGTAACCTTGACTGATAAGCGATTCAACACTGATCAAATTTGCGCCGAGTTTTGGACGCATCACCTCTCCGTACTGGAGAAGCTGAGGTATCACCCTTTTGGCAATGCTCACCGGTATCGCAAAGCCCACTCCAACCGATCCGCCCGAGGGACCCAGAATTTGCGAATTAATTCCGATCATTTTTCCGTACTTATCAAGTAGTGGGCCGCCCGAGTTGCCTGGATTGATCGAGGCATCCGTCTGAATCGCTGCGTCGATCGGTCGCCCATTCGGAGCTCCCGGCATGGGCTTCGAGCGGATCGGACGTTGTAAGCCAGATATCACTCCCGTCGTTAGAGTTCGGTCTAGCCCGAAGGGATTCCCGATCGCTAGCACTTTTTGACCAACTACCAACTTATCTGAATCACCCAACGGCACAACTGTCAGCCCAGGCGGTGGATCGATCTTGATGACAGCAAGGTCAGTGTCCGGGTCCCCGCCGACAACTGTCGCCGGATATGCCTTGTCACCACCAAAACTGACTGTAAGTTTGGTCGCTCCCTCAATTACGTGATAGTTGGTCAAAATATCTCCGTTAGTGTCGATGACCGAACCCGAACCGTTACCACGCCCTTCTTCAATATCGCCCCACATATCCTGCTGGTACGATGTTGTGTTAATGAACGCAACGCCCGGCGCGATTGCCTTATAGACTTCGATGTTATTTTGCTCATCAGTTACGGCAGACGGATTTGATATCTCCGGGGGAGCTTGCTCTGCAAACGCGTGGTTCGAATCGCCCTTAGCCTGCCAAAATCGCCCTAAATTGAACAAGAGTGCTGTCGCTCCGATCGCGATCAGCGCGGTTGCGAACGCTAACAATAGAATTTGTCTTGCACTCAGCTGATAGACTGATTTCGTTTTCATAATGCCTAAGTACTCCCGTTATCGAAAGAATAAAATATCAAAACTGTTCGTTTTGATGCGCAAAAAATCATCTCGCGTTGTGTAACCAAGTGCAAAAATATAGCCCGATGATTGCTTTAGAAGCATCGGGCCGTTGGTCGCTGTTGAGTATCGTCAAATAAATATAGCCGCTGCATATAATGGCATATCGCCTTGGAACTGAAAAAGGCTATTCGAAATGTAACCAATGGCCGTCAGCCCTGTGAAAATGTGTACCACCATGAGCCCGAGGTACACGGCCAACGCTATTGTTACTCCGTATTTTGCCAGTGGCTTATTCCCTCCGCGAATCAGGACTATTGCAGTAATAGAGCCCATCAAAAGCTTAGCCGCAAGGAATGGGCCGTTACCTATCTCGAGAAGTGAGGCCATCAATTGATTCGATTCTGTCGCCACCCCGGTGCGTACCCAAAGGATCGTCAACAGGGCATCGAGCAGGTTTAGTCCGAACAATAGCAGCGTCGGGACGGCAAGCGGCATAAATCGTGTTTCTCCCGGCAAAATGTTGTTTAAACAAGCCCTTAAACGACTTGACCCCCGGGCCTTAAATTCCGGGGGTCAAGCAAAGGAAAGGGTCGTGAACTATCGAAAATCTACTCTTAACGATGAGAAT
The DNA here is from genome assembly GCA_029781855.1 of Acidobacteriota bacterium. Classification (GTDB taxonomy): domain Bacteria; phylum Acidobacteriota; class Blastocatellia; order Pyrinomonadales; family Pyrinomonadaceae; genus OLB17. The sequence goes on from JAKOVX010000048.1 coordinate 96,889, forward strand.
ATATTACTAATCGCGTTCGGTTTCAATAAAATGAGATATTTTTATGAACACGCTCGAAAACTGAAGCCTTAACTCTCATTGCCGATAGACGATGCGATTTTTTCAAGCAACGAAACATTGTCATTTTGTCTCAAAACGACAGTTTTTACTGACGGCTGGAACGGTCGTCCGGATCATTCAAGACACATTAACAATAATTATGAAAAGGCTAATTTCTTTAAGGAGTTTATTTTCCGTCCTTACGATACTGCTGTTGATTGGAACGTCCGATATACTTTCCCAAACGAAAAGGCCAGTTATTAGACATAAGTCGCCATCGAAGAAGGCGTCCACGCCGGCTGTACCGATGTACGCAGTAGCGGCTGGAACGACGATGCGGGTTAGACTCAATTCGATGCTTAGCTCGAAGGTCAACCAGGTGGGTGACACTTTTCTTGTGACTGTTACCGAGCCGGTATATTCAAGTACAGGTGTGGTAGTAATACCGGTCGGAAGTACGCTGACAGGCAAGGTTGTTGCGGTTACACCTGCGAAGAAAGGTGGCAATGTCGGCTCGATCGACGCGTCTTTCATCTCAGTTAATCTTCCGAACGGCCGCAGGAAGACGATCAACGGGTCGCTGTCCGAGCTTGATACGAGTACGGCAAAAAGCGATAACGAGGGAACCGCAAAAGGCGATCGAACCAACCACCGAAAAGTAAAGTTCATCGGCGGTGGCGGTGTCGGGGGTGCGATCCTGGGGGGAGCGATCGGAGGCGGCAAAGGTGCGCTGATCGGCGGTATAATCGGCGGCGTCGGCGGCCTAATTGCCGAACGTCAGACCAAGGGCGAGGAAGCGACGGTCAAGTCGGGCACGGAATTTGGGGTTTACTTGAATCAGTCCGTCTCGCTTCCGAGGTTTACGGAGGAGACGGAGGCTCCGACGTCAAGCCGGACTGAATATCCTGCTTCCGCTGGTGAACGGACCTACGTAGTTCAGCCGGGGGATACGTTGTCAAAGATCAGCTTACGCTTCTACGGCACGACCTCGCGGTACATGGACATTTATGAAGCCAACAGGGACCTGCTCAGTAGCCCCGCTAGTGTATCTGTCGGTCAGGAGCTAAGGATCCCGTAATATCTTACAAATTCTTGAAAACCTTCCAGGCCGGACGCTGTCCGGCCTTTTCTACGCGTGTACCAGGAACTCCGGCGTCACTATCACCGGTGAATAAAATCCCGCCGCGGTATTGAAGAGCCGCAGACGGGCCTGTTTCCTGACGTTCGCGATGTGACCGAAGTTCCACGTGACCAGATAGTCGACTTTGTGAAACGAGGCCATCGCGACATGGACCGCGTCGGCGAGAAACTTACGGTGAAATATACCCCGTTCGATATAACCCTCGGCGAGGATAGCGACTTCCTCGGCTAGATCGAGCTGCTTTAGCGGTTTGATCAGGTTCAAGTACCCGGAACGATGTGGTTCGGCTATCCGTTCGAGTTCACGCTGGACAAGTATCGAACTGAGAACTTCATACTCCGAGAGCTCATGCTCCCACCAGCGGATCGTGAGGTCACGGCGAAAAGGGTCACCGTTGTCGAGATATGCCCCGATGACCGAGGTTTCGAGATAGAGGCTAGTTTTCATTTGGGGTCAGTCGTTTTCCGGGACGATCGCGGTGAAGTTCACCCTGGAGTTCTTGAAGTCGAATGTCAGCCGATAGTTACGCAGGAAATTGCCGCCCAGTATCCCTGCCTGCTCGAAGCCCGATGCCTCGTTGATCATATCGAGATTGAGGGCAATGGCGGTCAGCTGTTTCCGAGTGTGGGTCCCGAATGTGATCCGCGGCAGGAGAAACGTCGGAACGTCGTCCGTGATGCCGGCGGATCCGATGACCCGGAGCTTTTCCTCGTTCTCGAATCCGCTTATCGGGTCCGTATTGGCGACGCGGTCGGAGATCACGGAGACGCTTGCTCCGGTGTCGACGATGAAATTTAGTGAGGTCTCGATCCCTTCGATCAGGACTTGCCCGCTAAGGAAACCGCTGGACGTGAGCCGCAGCGGGAGCGAGAGCGACGATCTCTCGACGTCGTTCCGTGGATCGTCCTTCTTAAGAAGGGCGAACGTTTTGTTGCCGTAATCTATCGTTGCGAGGAACTTCGAGATCACGGCGAGACCGATGTAACCGTCGACTTCGCTTTGGTCGTTGTGAAACTTGCGTATGTACACCGGCACGTCACGGATGGTCACGTCGCCGATGCCTATGCTCTGCAGATAGCCATAGACGATCTCAAATTTACCGTCGCCGCCGAGGCCGCGTGCATATCCGCCGTGGTTGATCGGCTTTATCTTCAGCCGGTTAGCCGTATCTTCGGAGATCACCGTGATACCGGAACCGGTGTCGAGAACAAACCGCAGCGGCTGCTGAAACTTGTTGATCTTGACTTCGATGATCGGCCTATTGCCGACGAGATCGAACGAGACGGTCGTTTGTGCCTCGCCGGAGCTGGTGTACAGCCGGTCCTTGAGCCCGATGAACCGCAGGAATTGAATGAGTCCCTTGATACGGGCCCGTCGTTCGGAGTCGGCTGAGCTCGAGACGTTTAGGAACTGAACGTAATTGTCGGCAGCCTGGCGGTATTTTTCGGCACGTGCCGAGACCTGAGCATACGAGAACCAGTAATCCGGGACATTCGATCTGAGCGACACTGCCTCGGCGAGGTCGACGAGGCTTACGTCGATATTGTTCTCGTAAAATTCGAGCATCCCGAGCCCGAACCAGCCAAAGTCATCACCGCGGTCGAGCTTCAACGCCGTGTACAGCACCGGCCTTGCTTCTTGAAAGCGGCCCGCCGTCAGCAGCACGTTCCCGAGTACCGCGAATGCGTGGGCATTCTTCGGTTCGGTTTTGCATATGTTGTACGAAAGTTCATACGCCTCGCCCAGTTTTCGCTGTTTCAGGAGCACGTAAGCGAGATCGAGTTTGGTGTCGGACCGGTTTGCGTCGAGGGCGACCGCGCTCCGCAGTGTCTTTTCCGCCGCGGGAAGAGCCTCATTGCGTGTCAGTTTCTGGGCCTGTTTGGTAAGAGTGCGGATGTCTTTCGCAAGGGCATCGCCTGACTGTGCCGCCGCGGTTACCGTGAAAAGGAACATGCCGACGGCAATGAGCAGGCTCGTGATGAAAACAGACCGGAAATTTTGCGTATTCGCAGCCCTCGACCTTTCGTCGATAGCAATACCGGATTTTTCGCCGTTCTCACGCATCTTACTTCATTTAAGGATGACACCCGTTTTCATTGACCAGAGTACGAGGTCGAGTTCGTCAAAATCGATTCCCAGCTTGTTCGTAAGGTTTTTAAGCTTATCTTCAGCGCTTAGATACTTCAAACGAGTATTTGGTGGCTTGGGGTCATCAATTATTTTCAATTCAGCCAAACTGTTCAACACGTGCTTGTCCAGGATGGCGTAGCCGCGAAAGCCGATGTTCCGCAAATAGTGGCTCGCCTCTTTGTACCCGAGGCCCTTAATACCGGGCTCGCGCACGAGCCAGTCGCGCCGTTCCTGCGGGAAGCTGAAGCTCTGTAGCTTCGTACGAAGCCGCATTCCGCAATGTTCTGTCAAAAAGCCGCGTGACGCGACGATGTACCTCGAGCGTGCGTTCGGGTAGCGGTGGACACCGGTCAGGGCCTGTGCAAGTTCGAGCTGTTCGCCGGTCATCAGCAGCGGCCGGACCGCGTCTATCGAACGCATCCCCATACGTGCCGAGCAGCCGCCGGTGAAAAAGCAGTAGACCATCTCCTCCCACAGCCGTTCGTCGGTGCCGCAGATGCCGATCTCGGCAAATTCCGCGAGCCTGCCGCGGATCTCGTCACGCCGCTCGGCGTGAGCCGCACGGATCGCGTCAAATGTCAGAGGTGGTCGTTCGCGTTTCACAAAATCTAGCCTAATGAAGCGGGTCGAAAATGTACAATTTCGACGTCGTCCGCCCATCGTCCAAAAAACGAAAATCTTCAAATTTGCTGGATTCTTGTCCCACGCCCCGTTAAAGTGGGACAAAAGGTGGGACAGGCTAAATAACTGAAAACATGGACCAAATCGGGTTTTGTCCCACTGTCCCACGTTTTTGTAATTTCACGTTTTTTTCGGACGGCCCGAATGCGGTTGGAACCTCGCGCTTCGAACGCCGCTTTCGCACGTTTCGGATATGTCAAAGAACTTAGGTGTATCCTTCTATTTTACCACGAAGGCTGACCGTGTAAATAAATATTTTCCGCCGATGACGGCAACTAAGAAAGTTCCAACCACGGATGAACACAGATGGACAAGGATAAGAAATTTGAAATTTCGGATCTCAAATTCCTAATCGTGATCTAATGCCCCAATAACTATGACTTCTTAAAATCTGTGTTTATCTGTGTTCATCTGTGGTTAAAACCTCCTTATCCGCAAGTCATCGCGGCAACCATTAGCGGGGTCGGTGCTCCTAAGCTGAATAGGATAGGCAAGGCGTTTGAACGCGGATCGGGCGGATGGGAGCGGATAGGTAAAACCGATCAAACTATCTTAGATCTGCAAATATCCGCTTGATCCGCCGAATCCGCGTTTGAGAGGGCCGCAATTTAGAGAATTCGCCGATCTGTGAGAACTTATGGCTATGTTCACCAAATTCCTTCTAATTCTGGCTGCTTTGTTACTCGCAATGAACTCATTTGGACAAACGCCGCCGATCGGGCCGGGTGTTTCGCATGACCTTGCGATCTGGCGGGCGGAGCATTACAGCGATGTGCGGTACAAGCTGAACCTGACGCTCGAAAAGATGTCGCCGGTGCTGAAGGGGACGATCGAGATCAGGGTGAAAGTGGGGGAGTCTAGGAGTGGAGGAGTAGGGGAGACGGCATTGCCGGGAACGCAGGCGCCCTCGCCTGCAAACGCCGGTTCCTCCGGCGTGACGACGCCGATAGTGCTCGACTGGCGGAGGATCGCAGGTCACGAAAAGGATTCGACGATCAGAAACGTCACAATTAACGGAACCTCGCTTGATATTTATAGAAATGAGGCTTATCACCTTGATGTAATTGTTCATCCATACGTGATCGCAGACCAAGAACATCTGATCTTCAACAAAGGCGTAAAGCCCGGCGAAAACGTCATCAAGCTCGATTTCACTTCGCCGATATTGACCAGCGGGTCGGCGATCACGCGGTACGTGGACAAAGAGGACGGAGCAGAATACATCTATTCGCTCTTCGTCCCGTCCGACGCCAGCACGGCGTTCCCGGTCTTCGACCAGCCGGATCTGAAGGCAAGGTTTAGCCTAGACGTTGTTGCGCCTAAGTCATGGAACGTCGTTGGAAATACTGACGCGAACGTTGAGGTTTCCGGTGATGCCCTTCATTCTTTTGAGGAAACTAGGCCCCTGAGTACATATGTTTTTGCATTTGCTGCCGGCCCCTTTTCTAGGTTTTCGGAGGGTCAGCCATCACCAGTTGAGAGTGGTTACGAAGCTGAAAGTGGTCGAACCGTACTTCGACGAGGGACCATATTTACTCCTGCAGAGACTTTGCGCAAGTACCCGCCTTACATATTCGTCCGAAGGTCTCAGGCCGCTAAGTTCCAACCCCACGCGGCCGAGGTCTTTCGTCTCACCCGTGAGGGCATCAAGTATCTCGAAACCTATTTTGACTACAAATTCCCGTTTCCGAAGTACGATCTCGTTCTGATCCCCGAATTTCCGTTCGGCGGGATGGAGCATGCGGGGGCGACGTTTTTGAGGGAATCGTCGGTCATTTTCCCGCAGGAGCCGACCAAGAGCGACTATATTTCGCGGGCGAACCTGATCTTTCACGAGACGGCGCATCAGTGGTTTGGCGACACGGTGACGATGAAGTGGTTCGACGACCTGTGGCTGAAAGAGGGCTTTGCCGAGTTCATGGCGTACAAGACTCTGGAGCACGTGATGCCCGACGCCAACGCCTGGAAGGTCTTCTACGAACGCAACAAACAGGCCGCCTACGCGACCGACTCGACCAAGGGAACGACGCCGATCTACCAAACGATCGACAACCTGTCAGCCGCAAAATCCGCCTACGGCAACATCGTCTATCGAAAGGCCCCTTCGTTCCTGCGGCAAGCCGAGTTTTACCTCGGCGAAGACAAATTCCAGACAGCGGTACGAGCGTTTTTGAAGAAGCACGACTTTGCTAACGCGGGTTGGGAAGATCTGGTGAAGGAAATGGAGGCTGCGAGCGGACAGGAACTGAGGGCATGGGCCAATGACTGGATCACCAAGAGAGGTGTTCCTTTGATCCGTGTAAGTGTAGCCGTCGAGAGTTATCCGCAGACCGAACGAATAATTATCGTGATGAAACAATCCGATCCACTCGGTGAGGGAGGCTATTGGAAACAGCGATTTAAGGCAGTTTCTTTCGGCTACGCAGGCGGACCTATTGTCGGCGATCACTTTTATATTCACTCAGTCGAGTTTGATCCAACTCCGGTCGTAAACGGTGTAAAGAAACAAGACCCAAAGGATGCACGAATCTTCTGGACCGGACGTGTCGGTCCGACGGTGGGCCCGAACATCTTACGGAAACCACGATACGTCCTTCCCAACTACGAGGATCGAGCATACGGTGTTTTCTTGCTCGATCCGGCTAGTCAGAAGTATTTCCTCAACAATGTATCGTCCATCGATGATCCGTTCGTACGATCGACGGTATGGGGAACGTTGTGGGACAGCGTCCGCGAAGGCGAACTCGACCCGAAGGAGTATGTTGAGTTGGTGGTGAAGAATATTGCCACAGAGCAGGACGAGACGATCGTCTCATCGATCCTCGGACGAGCGTCGACCGCGATGAACTACTACCTGTCAGAACCACCTGCGGTAGCGGGTGGTTTAACCCGGAGCACCGCTGACGCCGCGAAAACGAAGACCGTCTCGGTGAGGCCCGGCTTGACCAATGCCGATCTTCAACCACCCGCTACCGCAGGTGGTTCTGATTTGCGGACGCGGCTTGAGGACGTGCTGATCGAGCGGATGCGACAGGCACCGACGTTGGGGCAGCGGATCACGTTCTACCGGGCGTTTTTGAATATCGCGGCGGGCGGGAATGCACGGAATGTGCTGAAACAGATGCTGAAGTCAGTACCACCTGCGGTAGCGGGTGGGGTCTCGGCTCCGTCGACAAAAGCCCCACCCGCTACGGCAGGTGGTACCGACATGAGCGGAGCGATCCCGCTGCGGACCAAGGACCGGTTTGACATTGTGACGCGGCTGATCATCCTCGGCGATCCGGACGCGGAGAAGCTGTTGGCGGATCTGGAGAAGGCCGAGACGTCGGACGACGCAAAACGATACGCTTATGCCGCCCGGGCCGCGTTTCCGACGAAAGAGAACCGAGAGAAATTCTGGAGCGATTTTGTAAACAACAAAGATATCAGCGAGAGCTGGATCGAGGCCGTGTTGGCGCCGTTTAACTCGATACGCCACGACGACCTGAGCTTGCCGTACCTCCAGCGAGCCCTTGCCGAGCTCCCGAACCTGAAACGCAATCGCAAGATATTCTTCGTAAACGGCTGGCTCGGAGCGTTCATCGGCGGGCAACGCTCTGAAGAGGCCCTGAACATCGTCAACAAATTCCTCGCCGACAACCCCAAACTCGACAACGACCTGCGGCTGAAGATCCTAGAAAACGTCGACCTCATCGAACGCGCCGTCAAGATACGAAAGAAATTTAGCCACTAATTACACAAATTTCACAAATCAAAATAATTCGTGACATTCGTGTAATTCGTGGCCAAAAAACAATTAAGGGGCGAGGGTGGTTTCGAGGCTTTTGCCGATGGATTCGAGGTGTTTGACGACCTGGTCGATGAGCCATTTGGGGGTCGAGGCACCGGCGGTGACGCCGACACGCTCGACGCCGATGAGGTTGTCGGGGTTGACCTCGTCTTCGGTCTCGATCAGGAAGCTCTTTTCGCACTGCTCTTTGCAGACGCCGAGGAGCTTGACGCTGTTCGATGAGTGGCGGCCGCCGATGATGTAAAAGGCGTCGACCATTCCGGCGAGGGCACGGGCCGCGTCTTGACGGTCGCGTGTCGCGGAGCAGATAGTGTTGATGATCTGGACCTCGTCGTCGGTCTTGGATTTTACCGCTTCGGCCGTGTCGAAAAAGGTTTTGGATTTAATGGTCGTTTGTGAAACGACGAGCGGACGGCGAAGCCGCGGCAGCGTTTCGACCTCGCTCTCGTCGCGGATGATGAACGCGTGATCGGGAGCATAGCCTTTGACGCCGATCATCTCGGGATGGTCGGGTGCTCCGACGATGACAACGTGGCGGTCCTCGGCGGCGGCCCGGGCGGCGAGCTTTTGCACGCGGGTGACGAACGGGCAGGTCGCGTCAACGACCTTTGCCGCGAGTGCTTCTAATTCTTTCTGTACCTCGGGCGTTACACCGTGAGCACGAATGACCGCCGTTTCGAGGCGTCCGATCTGGATCGGGTCGCTGATGGTCGTGACGCCCTCGTGGGCGAGACGCTGCATTTCCTGCTCGTTATGGATGAGCGGGCCTAGGGCACGGACCTTTTCGCCGGCACCGATCGCTTCCTCGACCATCTCGACGGCACGCTCGACGCCGAAACAAAATCCATACTCGTTCGCTAATAATACTTGCATTTTGACCGCGTTCTGATCTAACGTGAACTTTTGTCCAATACTTCTCTCACTACTAAATAGTATCAAATGGGCATTGTAAACGAAACTTCCGCACGTGACTGCCGTTTTTTGGATGAGTCCTATTTTGAGGAACTCTACCACGCATTCCTTTACGCATTTTCCGACTATGTGATGCCGTTCGACCTGTCGGAGGAGCAATTCAGGGGCCATATCGTCACGAATGGTGTCGATCTGAACCGCTCTATTGGGTGTTTTCGCGACGGCCGCTTGATCGGATTCACGATGAACGGTTTCGGGATGTGGAACGGCGTGCCGACCGTTTATGACGCGGGAACGGGCGTGTTTCCGGAGTATCGCCGGCAGGGACTGGGCGTTGTGATGTTCGAGAAGATGCTGGCTGAGTTTGCGGGGCAAGGATACCGGCAGTGCCTTCTCGAGGTGATCACGACCAACGACAAGGCTGTCGGATTGTACAGGAAACTTGGATTTCAAACGACTAGAAGGCTCGGGCTGCTGCATTGTCCCGGTGAGTTGAAATTTGACGGTCTAGTGGCCGAGCCGATCGAGCTGCGAGAGGTCGGAACGCCGGACTGGGAATATTATCGTTCGTTCTGGGACGGCGAACCTTCGTGGCAGAACATGCCCGAAGCCATCGACCGGAGCCGCGATAGAAAACGTTTTATCGGTGCTTATCGCGGCGAAACGTGCGTCGGCTACATCGTTTTTTCGACAAAGGTCGGACGCGTTGCGCAACTCGCCGTCGCTCCCGAGCATCGACGACGCGGCATCGGACGGCAACTGATGGAGGCGATGATCGCCGAGATGTCGGACGATTTCGTCCCGCAGGTCATCAACATCGACCGTTCGATCGCGAGCGCCAACGCATTTTTCGAAAATCGCGGATTTACCGAAAAATTGGCTCAATTCGAAATGAAGTGCGTTGCCTAGCGCACCGGTTCGCGGAGGACGATCTCGGCGGCCTCGCGGGCGGCTGCGGCGGCGTCGGGATTTGCAGTGCCAAGCCCGGCGACCTGATGGAGCGCTTCGCCGGTGCGTGAAAGCAAGCGGACGAGGTCGCCTTCTTCGGCTTTTGTGCGGCTGACGAGCTCTTCCCAGGAGATGTCTTTCGTCCAGCGTTCGGCTGCTGCTGCGGCGGAATAGTTGATCTCTTCGACGGGCTGAATGCCGTTTTTCCACTCGACATTCGACACGTCATTTACAACGTCCTCAAATCGCGAAAGTAAATAACCGAGGCTGCCCGACACTCGTCCGGTACCGAAATCGCGGTCCGGGTCGGCGGCGACCGAGGCGATCAGGCCTGCTGCATCGGATGGTTTGATCTCGTCGAAGATGCCGCGCCGCATCGCTTCGCCGATAAGGAGCGGGCGGTCGACACGCAGGTCGGCGAGCCATTTACCGGTCAGCGTCACGGTCTCGGCCGCAAAATCGATATATCCGTAATGGTCGAGCACACGGGCTCGCTGCTCGAACGGGTGCCATATCGTCGCTGCAATGTCGGGCCCGCTGCCGGCATTGCGAAAGGCGAAGCTCTTGGCCGCGATCTCACGGACCTGCTCAAAGTTGCCGAATGCGTCGAGCAAATTGACGAGGCTCGTGTAGGTCGCACGAAACTGGCTTTCGAGCGGATCGGGCTTGGAACGGAGGAGCTCGGCGATCTTTTTCGGATTCTGGAATTGGCCGGGAGCGAGCACGACAAAACCGACATTGTCGCGTCCGCGGCGTCCGGCACGGCCGGTCATTTGCTGTAGTTCGCTTGCGGTCAGCGGCCGCCAACCGTCGTTTCCGCGGGCGTCGGCGTTGCTCAGGACGACGGTCCGGGCAGGGAAATCGACGCCGGCAGCGACCGTCGAAGTGGCGAAGATCGCGTTCAGCAGGCCGGCGGACATCATCTTTTCGACGAGCAATTTCCAGGCCGGAATGTGGCCCGCATGGTGGGCGGCGACGCCGGAATTGACCAATATTTTTCGATGTTTATGGGTGCGGATCTCGGGATAATTCGCCAGATATTCGTCGAACATCTGTTGCCGGAGCCGTTGGCGTTCCGGGTCGGTCTGCTGCGACTTATCGAACGCAACCTCGGTCGCCGCTTCGTCGCAGCCGCGCCGCGTCGGCAGGAAGATGATCGCCGGCAGCAGGTCGTAGCGCCGCAGCGCCGCGATCAGTTTCGGCGGCGGAATGTTGGCTGGTCGCTGATCCATTCCGAACAGTATAGCGAACTCCAACTCGGAGTTAACTAATTAGGGTCCGAACTTTTAGGATTTGTTACAATTCAGTTTTTGAGGTCAACTAAATATATTGAGGAGACAGTCGATGACTTTTTTGGATCGCCGAGATTTTGTGAAATTTGCCGGGGCAATCGGGGCCGGGGTCGTAGCAGGAACGCGGATCTTCGCCGCCGGGGCAGGCGAGGCGGGAGCCAGCGTGGAATTGGAGGAAGCAACCGTCGCCGGGCTGCAGGCGGCGATGGCATCGGGCGAGATCACTTCGCGGAAGATAACTGAGGGCTATCTGGCTCGCATTGCCGAGATCGATAAGAAGCTCAATTCGATCATCGAACTCAATCCCGACGCTCTGGCTATCGCCGACCAAATGGACAAGGAGCGAAAGGCAGGCAAGTCGCGCGGGCCGCTGCACGGCATTCCGGCCGTGATCAAGGACAACGTCGATACCGCCGATAAAATGCATACGACCGCCGGCAGCCTCGCACTGCTGGACGCCCCAACGCCGAAACAGGACGCATTCATCGTCAAGCAACTTCGCGACGCCGGGGTCGTAATCCTCGGAAAAACAAACTTGAGCGAATGGGCGAATTTCCGTTCGTCAAAATCATCGAGCGGCTGGTCCGGCCGCGGCGGTCAGACGCATAACCCGTACATTCTCGACCGCAATCCGTGCGGCTCGTCGTCCGGCTCGGGTGCCGCGATCGCCGCCAGCCTTGCCGCGATCGCCATCGGCACGGAAACGGACGGATCGATCATCTGCCCGTCGGCGACCTGCGGTATCGTCGGCATCAAGCCGACACTCGGCCTCGTTTCGCGATCGGGAGTGATACCGATCGCCCACAGCCAGGACACGGCCGGCCCAATGTGCCGAACGGTCGCCGATGCGGCGGCGATGCTCACGGTGTTGGCGGGTGTTGACCCGAACGACGCGATCACGTCGGCGGCGGCGAAAGAGAAGAGTGATTACACGCAGTTTCTCCAGAAAGACGGCCTGAAAGGGATGCGCATCGGCGTCGGGCGGCAATATTTCGGCCGCAACGACAAGGTCGACAAACTGATCGAGCCACACCTGCAAGTGCTCAAGGACGGCGGTGCGACGCTGATCGATGTAACTTTTCCGAAGCTCCAGGCGTTCGGTGATGCCGAGTTTGACGTTTTGCTTTACGAGTTCAAAGCGGATCTCAATAAATATCTCGCTGGCCGCGGCGGCCCAATGAAAACGCTTGCCGATCTGATCGATTTCAATAACAAGAATGCCGATCGTGAGATGCCGTATTTCGGCCAGGAAGTTTTCCTGCAGGCTCAGGAGAAAGCCGACCTGAATGACCGTGCCTATCGGCTCGCCCTGCTGCAAAGTAAACTGCTGACTCAGGAGCAGGGGATCGACGGCGTGATGGATGCGAACAAGTTGGATGCGATCGTGGCTCCATCGGGCGGAACTGCGTGGCCGACGGATCTTGTCGGTGGCGACTGCGGAGTATTTGAAAGTTCGTCGCTCGCGGCGGTGGCCGGGTATCCGAATATCACGGTTCCGGCGGGATACGTGCAGGGGCTGCCTGTCGGCATTTCGTTCTTCGGACGTGCGTTTTCGGAAGGAACCTTGATCAAAGCAGCGTTCGCCTTCGAACAGGCAACGAAGGCTCGACGATCTCCGAAGTATCTGCCGACCTACGCCGGATGATTGCGTGCGTAGAGCATCTGCAGGCCGTCGAGCAGTAGGTTGTCGTCGATGATATCGATCTGCGAAGTGTTCTCCGAGATCAGCTTGGCAAATCCGCCGGTGGCGACGACCCTCGGGCTCGCTCCGATCTCGCGCTTAACCTCGGAAAGCAGTTTTTCGACCATGCCGAAATAGCCATTGACAATGCCGGACTGGATCGAGCCGGTAGTCGTCCGCTGGATCACACGAGCAGGTTTTTCGATCGTTACTTCGGGCAGCTTCGACGTGGTGGTCTTGAGCGCGGTCGCCAGGGTGTTCATTCCCGGAGCGATCAGACCGCCGATCAGCGTCCGGTTGGGATCGACGACGTCGACCGTCAATGCCGTTCCGAAACTGCAAACTATCAGCGGAACGCCGTATTTCTCGACCGCCGAAAACGTATTCACGATCCGGTCGGTCCCGGCCTCGGCCAGCGGTTCGTAGAAGATGCGGATCCCGAAATTAGAGCTGTTGGATACCAGCTCCGGCTTGACGTGATATTCGCTCTCAACGAACTTTAAAACAGCGTCATCAACTTCCGGCACTACGGAACTAATGATGGCTCCCGAGATCGTGTGCGTCAGCCGCCCACGAAGGACGTTCGCAAGTCCGGCGGAAGTGATATTGGTTAATGTTGGGACAGATATCTTGAAGGCGAGGTGATCCCCGTCAAAGACACCGAATTTGATGGCGGTGTTGCCAATGTCAACGGTGAGAAGCATAGGAAGTTCTAAGCCCGATAACGTCGGTTAATGTCGAACAATTTGAATGCAACTTGAATGCAACAAGGCAAATCGTCGAATTCGGTCGGCGATTCGCGGCCTCATATAATTAACCCTGTAGCGGCAGGCCGTCGTATACGACATTCCAACCGTTTCGCCGGCTTGTACGCAGGCTGCGGGTGAACCACTCGACGGCTGCTCCGGCATCTTCGTATATCTGCACCGCAGGCCGGTCCTCACGCGGGTCGACGCGGCAGATCGCGGCACCGGCCGAGGCTGTTTTTATACACAGCAGAGCGACCATGTCATTCTTTTGAAGCACGGCGGTCCGGACCTCAACGTCGTCGAGATCGTCGTCAAACTCGTCGAATTCGGCAAGTTCCTCGTCGAACTCTTCGTCAAACTCAAATTCGGCTTCAAAATCAAATTCGTTACTCATACATTTCCACTGCCGGTGTATTTACAAACTACACTCTTGGAGCTCAAAGTTCAATTCATATTTTACCTCTGAGTGATTCTTTACGAGCAACTCTTCGGCGACCGTATTCCCGGTGCGACGGTCGATCATCGAACGCCATATCTCGTTCTCGCGGTAATTCCTGCCGTTGCTGGTCAGGAAGCGATGATTCTTTTCAAATACATGATACGAATGCGGCGGTTCGGCGGACGACAGGATCGAGCCCTTAAGGTGATCTTTCGTGAGCCAGACGCGTATCTGAAACGTTATGTTCGTCGGGTTGTAGAACCGCAGATCGATGTAGTTGTAGAAAACGCCCGCGCCGCTGCCAAACGGCAGCACGCGATGCTCATCAGGAAACGGATCGAAGCTGTGATGATGGCGTTCCGTAACCTCTAGCGGCGTATGCAGAGCCATCCAGTAAAGCAGATTCGCGAGCTGGCAGAGACCGCCGCCAACGCCGCGGACCACCTCTCCGCGCGAAAGCTGCATTCCCTCGCAAAATCCGCGCTCAGCGGTCGCTTCGCCGAGCAAACGCCAAAACGAAAAGGTCTGTCCCGGCTTTATGAGAATGCCGTCGATCGACGGGCACGCGATCTTGAGATTTTGGACCTTGTTTTCCTGAAGTATCGGGTCGGAATTGCCGAGCCTGCGACGGAGCAGCGACTGGTGCTTTTTGCATTTGAAGGGCAGATCGTTACCTGCGATCTCCGTTGCGAAACGCCGCACCGTAGAAAGGTCCGAAAGCCGGCGAAACGTGCGTTTCTGCCAGATACGGGTACGATAAAGGACGGGGTGAATTTCTGAGAGCCTGAGCGCCATAGTCAACCATTCGGCCGGACGCGTTCAACGTCGCCGGCCTGAACGATTCTAACCGAGCCGTCGCTAATTTTCACTCGCAAAGCGCCATTTTCTTCGAGGCCGTCGGTATCGCCCTCGACCACTTCCCCGGCAAGCGTCACACGGACAGTTTTGCCGGAGAAGTATGTGGATCGACGACGCCACGCGGCAATAATGTCAGCCGGACCGTTCGGGCCGCTCAGGATCTCGTAAAAATATGAAAGAAAAGGGGTTAGCGATTCGGCCAGATCGTCGGCAGTGCAGGTTTTCCCGGTCTCGCTCCCTATCGAGGTCGCCGTTTCCGCGATCTCGTCCGGGAAATTGCGTGAGGTCAGGTTGATGCCTATCCCAACGACGACCGCGAGCCCGTCTGGGGAGTCAACGGTTTCGGCCAGGATGCCGGCGATCTTTTTGTCATTGACCAGGATGTCATTTACCCATTTGATATCCGGCCGTATGCCGAATTCCTCAAGCGCATCGTGCACCGCGACGCCCGCCATTAACGTTATCAACGGAAAATAACGCGTGTCGAACTTCGGCCGCAAAACGACGCTGAAATACAGGCCCGAGCCTTTTTCCGATATCCATGTTCGTGCTTGCCGGCCGCGTCCGGATGTCTGCTGTTCCGCGATAACGCAGAGGCCTTCAGCGGCACCCTGGCGAGCTTGGGCCGCTGCCTCGGTGTTTGTGGATTCGACCGAGTCAAAGCGTAGGATCGTGAAGTTCATTTTGGGGACGGCCGCCAGAGGGAATCGCAATAGTAGGTCCGGCTGTCGAAGAAATTTTGTTTGATCTCGAATCCGCTTTCCGCCGCGAGAGCCTCGATCATTTGAAGACTGTATTTCTGCGAGATCTCCATGAAAACGGCTTCCCAACGGTCAAATTCGAACGTGCGGCCGAGGGCAGAAATATGAACACTTTGCCGTTCGCGGCTGACAAGGTACGAACGTGCCGAGCCCTCGATCGGCCGGTAATTGGCGTAATGTGTAAATTTCTCAATATCGAAATTGCCGCCAAGTTCGCGATTGATCCGTTTGAGCAGGTTTAGGTTAAAGGCCGCCGTCACACCGGCCGAGTCGTCGTAGGCGTTTGCGATGACGTGCGGATCTTTTTGCAGGTCAAACCCGATGAAGAGCAGGTCGGCCGGGTTCATAACCTCGCGGAGGTGTCGAAAGAACTCGATCGATCGCTGACGTGTAAAATTTCCGATGTTTGAACCGAGGAACAGAAGGACCTTGCGGCGTCCGCCGCCATTTTTGAGTGATTTAAGGATCTTGAAATAATCGCCGTTGCGTGCATCGACCCGTAGATCAGGAAATTCGGAGCGAAATTTAGCCGTCAGGAAATCGAGGGCCTCCTGCGAAATGTCGATCGGCGAATACGAAATGTCGGCTTTTTGCTTCAAAAAATGATCGACGAGAACGGCTGTTTTCGTTCCGTCGCCGGCACCAAGTTCGATGAGGTCAAAGCCGCTGCCGCTGTTGGCGAACGACGTGAAGATCGCATCCGTCTGTTGAGAAAATATCTCGTTCTCGCAGCCGGTCAGGTAATATTCCGGCAGCTTCATTATTTCCTGAAAGAGGCGTGAGCCCTCGTCGTCGTAAAAATATTTCGACGACAATGATTTCGGCGTCGAGGAAAGACCTGCGAGGACGTCCTCGGCAAATTGGGTCAATTCGGGTGTCGGAGAGCTTTGCATTGATCTTATTTGAACGCCAATAACCAATTATCGGTCAGTGTTAAATCTTTGACTGTCCAGTCATTGTCGTTCGCTTTGAATCGGGCTTCATACAAAACACACGCACCCTTATAAAAAGAGTTATCGTTATCGCCGCAGCCAATGGAGAACTCTGCTTTCAATGTAGTTGTCCGACCGAATATTTTCCCCTGGACAATTCGATAGCCATATTCATCCAATTTGTAGGACTTAAAATCACTGGTGTTTTGAATTCCACCAACCATCTCCGCGATCGACTGATCAGTTTGGACATAGTGTCTGACCAGATCTGCATAATCATGGAACCGATAGGTTCGATAAATTGAAAACAATGAGAACAAAACGACACAAAGTAAAAACGTCAACACGGATATTCCAATTACCCAATCGGCAAATGTTTTTGGGGCAGGATTCTCGACATTTTCCGGATCTTCGTTTGAGTTATCGTATTCCGTCATAGGCCAATCTTATTCCGGTAAATTGCCAACGCAGATGCGGGTGAAAGAAATTTCGGTAGGTCGACCGGCTGTGTCCTGCGGGCGTTGCGACCGATGCGCCGCGAAGCACCATCTGGTTGATCATAAATTTGCCGTTATATTCTCCGACCGCTCCCGCCGGTTTCTTGAATCCGGGATACGGAAGGTAAGCGGAGCCGGTCCATTCCCAGCGTTTGCCCCAATTGAACTTATTGTTCGCCGCTTCCCATTCGAATTCCGTTGGCAGACGCATTCCTTTCCATTCGGCGTAGGCGGAAGCCTCGTAAAACGAGATGTGGCAGACAGGAGCATCGAGTACCAACGGCCTCAATCCTGCAAGTGTAAAAGTCGACCAGCCGCCGGCACGCTGGTGCCAATACAGCGGAGCTTCTATCTCGTTCTGGTTGACCCAATCCCAGCCTTCCGAATGCCATAGACGATGATCCGAATAGCCGCCCGCGTCGATGAACTGAATGTACTCGGCATTGGTCACGAGCCCTGAGCTGATCGCAAAATCGCCGAGGTAAACCTTGTGCCGCTCACATTCGTTGTCAAAGAAAAAGCCTTGCCCATCCGAGCCGATCTCGTAGATTCCGCTTTCTAGTTCGACGAACTCCGGCGAAGCGGATTCAATATCTTCTTCGGGAGCGAAACCCTCGCGATATACAGGAAACAGCGGATTGACGCTGAGCATGTATTTGAGGTCGGTAACGAAGAGCTCCTGGTGCTGCTGCTCGTGATTTATACCGAGCAGGACAAGCTCGCCAACGTCATCCGGCACCTCGCCTTCCAGAAGCGACGACATATGTTCGTCGACATATTTGCGGTACTCAAAAACGCGTTTTACCGTCGGTCGGCTTAGATCGCCGCGGTGGTCGCGGGCGGTACGGGTGCCGATCGTATTGTAGTAGCTATTGAAAAGATGCGGAAAATGCTCGTCGAAAACCTTGTAACCTTCGAGGTGTTTCTTGAGGATCATTTCCTCAAAGAACCACGTGGTGTGGGCGATATTCCATTTTGCCGGGGAAACGTCGACGATCGGCTGCGGGATGTAGTCCTCTGTTTGGAGAGGTTCGCAAAGCTTCTCTGTGTAACTTCGAACCTCGATGTATTTTGCGCGAAGACCAGTCTCCGCAACCTTGCCGCTGACGCTCGCTTGCATAACTCTAATTAGAGCAAAAAATCAGGCGGAGGGGAAGAATTTATTCTGTGCCGGGTATCTTCAGCAACGCTTCGCGACAAATCTGGGCGAGGTAAACGTCACTGCTGCCTATATTTGCACGAAGAAACGGAATTGCGGACGGGTCGCCGATCGCCCCGAGCGCGTAGGCCGCCTCCCGGCGGGCGTCTTCGGACTCCTTTCGATTATTTGCGATCGCCAACAGCAAACGAAGCGGCTCCTGAAACGTCGAAGACAGTTTCGGCAGATCCGGATCGGCGGCCATTTCCTTGTACTTTTCGGGGAGAAAATCCTGCGGGGTCGAACGTGAATATTTCCCGAACCGGACCTTTTCCGCGATCTGACCGACTGAGCGTGCGGCTGAGCGTCGCAGATACTCGTCTTCCGAACCTCGGCGGCGTTTTAAGATGGCGGTCAGTGCGGCGAGCCCTGATTCGCTGCCTATTTTCCCCAAGGCAGCCGCCGCCGCCGCCCGGACACTTGCGGCCTTGTCATGGAGCGCAGATTCGGCAAGGGCGGCTACGGCGCCTTCGATCCGGGCCCTGCCAAGTGCGGATGCGGCTTCGCCACGGACGAATTCAGAACGGTCACGCAGCAAAGGAACCAAAACAGAAGAAACCTCAGGTTTTGGCAGATGCGTGACCGCGTTTGCGGCGGTCGCCCGGACTACTTCGTCGGGGTCGTTGAGTGCCGGGATCGCAATACGGCTTGCGTCTTCAGTGCCCAGATTTCGTACCTGACCGAGGGCATCCCGTTTCTGCTCGGTATTACCGTTTACGATACTTTCTGAAAGCTTTTGCAGGTTTTGTGCTTTTACGGATGCGGCAGATCCGCTCGCGATCAAAACAAATGCGATCGAGGCGCGAACGACTATTTGGATGAATTTTGAAGGGCGATCTTTATTCGTCACGCGTTGCGATGAACTGTCTGCCGGCGCATCCATTCCCATTCGGTGACCTGACGGGCGCGTACATTTTCGTATGCGTTCGCGAGCGACATTATAAGGTCATCGTTGACGACGGTCTCAAGCGAAGAATATCGGCGCGAGGAGGTGGACGTTCGAGTTTGGATTTCGGAATTGTGCGAGCCGCGGACATTTCGGGCGGCAGAAGTAGGCTCTCGGTTGATCATCGTCTTTCCTCCAGTTTTTGGGGCAGACGATCGAACCGGCGAATCAGGGCATCACGTGGCGATGGTCTGCAGGATTTTTGTGTTTATCATCAAGCGTTTTCTAAAGCAAAACTCCTAAACTATAAGCAAAAATCAGAATATCACGATTTGTTTTCACGGTAAACAAAAATAGACAAAAATCCGTTCTTTCGTTAATATTTTGATATGTTTCGTTTACGTTATCTCGCCCTTACCTAGCCGCTCGTTGAACTCGATTTGACGACGCGGCGATCAACACACGCAAACTGATCTATTAATTTAGAATTCAATCGGTGGATACACTTGTTGTTATCCGCTAAACTTACTTTTCTTAAGTCGTAAGACTATTTGATATGGACGAGAAATATTTCGCGAAAAAGATCGAGCAAAAGTGGCAGCGAAAGTGGGCCGAGAGCGGTGCGTTCGAGGTGGAGATCGAGCCGGCCGACGGTCGCCCAAAATTCTACCAGTTGGAAATGCTGCCGTACCCGTCAGGCAACCTTCATATGGGCCACGTTCGGAACTATTCGGCAGGCGACGCTTTGGCGTGGTACAAGCGGCTTCGCGGCTTCAACGTGCTGCATCCGATCGGTTGGGATTCGTTCGGCCAGCCTGCGGAGGACGCGGCTGTAAAGCGTGGCGTTAATCCTCGCGACTGGACCGAAGAAAATATCAAGGTGATGCGCGGCCAGCTCGAACGCCTTGGCCTGAGCTACGATTGGCGGCGACAGATGTACGCCCACACACCTGAGTATTACAAGTTTGACCAGTGGTTCTTTCTGAAAATGTTCGAGATGGGACTGGCGTACAAGCGTTTGACGCAAGTCAACTGGTGCGAGCACGACCAGGCGACGCTGTCGAACGAACAGGCGAGCGGCGGATTGTGCTGGCGGTGCGGAAATCCGGTTACAAAGAAGGATCTTGAGCAGTGGTTTTTGAAAACGACCGCATACACTGACCAACTCCTGGAAGACATGGCCGAGATCGAGGCCGATTGGCCGGCTCACGTCCTGAAGCGTCAGAGCGATTGGATCGGCCGTTCCGAGGGTGCGTTCGTCGATTTCAAAATTCGGATCGCGACCGGGCAGCTTTCGCAGTTGCCTGTCGGAGCGCCGGAGAAGATCCGCGTGTTCACCACGCGCATCGACACTATATACGGCGCGAATGCGGTGGTAGTTGCAGCCGAGCACCCGATCATTGCGGCCCATCGTGCAACGCTTTCCCCGAAGGTGGTCGAGAAGGTCGACCTGATCGCTGCCGAAAATCTGAAGCCAAAGGAACGCGACGCCGAGATCGAAAAAGACGGTATCGACACGGGCCTCAAAGTGATCAATCCTTTCAGCGGCGAGCCGTTGCCGGTTTGGGTCGGCAACTACGTGATGATGGATTACGGTACCGGAGCCGTGATGAGCGTGCCGGCACACGATGAACGGGACTTTGAGTTTGCGAAGAAATTCGGGCTTCCGATCCGTCAAGTCATCTCCGAGCCGCACATGGAGCATGCACATCACACGATGCAAGTGCTTGCGCTAGAGCAGGCTTTCACCGATTACGGCGTGCTCGTTCACTCCGATTATTGGAACGGCAAGACAAGCGACGACGCCAAGGTTCAGATGACCGATTGGGCGGTCAAACATGGCTTTGGCGAGGCGGCGACGACCTACAGGCTGCGCGACTGGGGAATTTCACGGCAGCGATTCTGGGGATCGCCGATCCCGATAGTTTATTGCGATGACTGCGGAGTCGTACCTGAGAAATTCGAGAATTTGCCGATCCGGCTTCCTGAGAACGCCCCGATCACCGGTACCGGCGAATCGCCGCTGGCGAAGGTTCCGGAGTTTTACGAGACGACCTGTCCGGAATGTCATGGACCGGCGAAACGGGAAACCGACACGATGGATACGTTCGTCGATTCGTCTTGGTATTTCTTCAGATACACGGATCCGGGCAACGAGATACTGCCGTTTGACCCTGAAACGGCGGCTTACTGGACGCCGGTCGACCAGTACATCGGCGGCGATGACCACGCTGTGATGCACCTTATCTACACGCGTTTCTGGGCCAAAGTAATGCGTGATATGGGCCTCGTAACGATCGACGAACCGGTGAAGCGCCTGCTGACCCAGGGAATGGTTGTCGGCGAGACATTTTTCGACGACTCGACCGGAAAGAGGGTTTATCACCTGCCGGATAACGTGACTGTCACTCGCGATGCGAAGGGTAAGATCACCGGAGCGGTTTCGAAAGACGGGATGCCGCTCAAATTCGGCATCGAGCGGATGTCCAAATCGAAGGGCAACGGCGTCGATCCCGACGAAATGGTCGAGATCTACGGGGCCGACGCGGCGCGGATCTTCGTGATGTTTGCTGCCCCGATCGAGAACGAACTTGTGTGGAACGAAGCCGGCATCGAGGGAGCGGTGAGATTCCTGCAACGGGTGTGGCGTCTCATCTTTCGTTGGCAATCGGCACTTGCGAGTGAGCGGCTGGCCGATAGCGATGTGACCGAATCACTCGCGTCCCGAAAACTCAGACAAAAGACGCACCAGACGATAAAACGCGTCGGCGACAGTTTTGATAGTTTGCAGTTCAACACGCCGGTCGCAGCATTAATGGAACTTTCGAATGCCGTTTACGACATCGGCGTCGAGCCCGAGAATGCCAACGCAACCGAGGTCGCGGCTGTACGCGAAGCGGTCACTGCCTTGACATTGATGTTGACGCCTTTTGCGCCGCATGCGTCTGAGGAGTTGTATTCTGTACTGGTCGGCAATGATAATGGAATGCTGGCGAACGGAGCCCGTTTTCCCGAATACAGCGAAGAATTGGCCCGGGCAGACGAGATCGAGATCCCGGTTCAGGTCAACGGCAAACTCCGCTCGCGGGTGATGGCGGGACCCGAGACGCCGAACGAGGAGCTCGAAAGAATGGCCCTCGCGGACGAAAAGACCCGCGAGTACACGGACGGCAAAGAGATCGTCAAGGTAATCGTTGTACCTAAGAGGCTTGTCAATATCGTCGTCCGGTAACGAGCGAGTATGAACTTAAGAGTTGTGTCCGGAATCGACGTGCGTCAGATTCACAAAAATTCACTCTTGCTTGCGAACTTCGAAGATTTTAATATCAAGTCGTGATAATCTAAAATTTTCGTGGTCAATCGTATGCATTTGTGATTGCGGCGAGCGATAATGATATCTTTACCATCTAACTTCTAATAATGAGAGAGTGTCAGCTCTGCAAAAATTGTTTCTCCGACGATGTTGCGACGTGCCCTAACGATGGCATGCCGACGGCGCAGACCATCGCCGGTGAACCGGTGCTGGAAGGGAAGTATCACCTTGAGTCCCGGCTCGGCCAGGGCGGAATGGGCGTTGTTTACAAAGCCCGGCATGCCTATCTGAAGACTCAGTTGGCGATCAAGATCATTTTGCCCGACCTCGTCGGAAATGACCCGCAGTTGGTTACCCGATTTCGTCAGGAAGCGCTCGCGGCTGCGGCGATCCGCCATCAAAACGTCGTAAGTGTAACGGATTATGGCGTCGTGAACGGAGCGATGCCGTTTTTGGTAATGGAGTATGTCGAGGGCGAATCGCTGCACGACCTGCTCGCCCGCGAACAACGGCTCTCGCCCGAGCGAGCTCTCGATCTAATGACGGCAATTTGCGCCGGCGTTGGCGCCGCCCATCATCAGGGAATCGTCCACCGCGACCTCAAACCGTTAAATGTGATGATCTGCAATGACAAGCCCAGCTTGTCTCAGGCTGTCAAGATCCTTGATTTCGGTCTCGCGAAGATCAAATCCGGTGAGTTGCTCGGATCATTCATTCAGGCGCAAACGACCGGCCTTATGGGTTCGCCGTATTATATGGCGCCCGAACAGTGGGCCGATGAGGACCCGGACACGCGTGCCGATATTTACAGCCTAGGGGTGATGCTTTATCAAATGCTTGCCGGCGATGTTCCGTTCAAGGGTTCATCGATCCCGGCGATCATGAAGAAGCACATCTCTGATCCGCCGCCGCCGTTCTCGGAATTAGGAGTCAGCGTTCCGTACGCACTCGAACAGGCGGTGTTTCACACGCTGGAAAAAAATCCTGTAAGGCGTACCCAAACTGTTGAAATTCTCGTTCAAGAAATGCGGGCCGCGATCGAGCCGCTGACGTCTTCGTCGTCGATTCACATGACGACCGGACATTCGCTGCCTGTGTCGTCGCTCAGGATCCTGACGCGTCCGGCGTCATCAAAGGTATTTGTCGACAACGTAGCGGTTGGTATGACCACGCACGACGGCGAGCTGCGGCTCGACGGTGTCCAGAGCGGCAACCACCTGCTTCGTATCAGCAAGCCCGGATTTCAGGATTGGGTCGGGGACGTTGTGTGTGACGGCAGTCCGATGGAGGTTGTCGCCGAACTAAGATCAACGCCGGTTCCCGATGTAAATGCAATCCCGAAACCCACGAGCGGATCGGTCTCGTATCCGAATGCCAACTCTGAGGGAGCAACGCAGTCGTTTCAAAGAGTCCCTTCTGCGGCGGTCGAGCAAACGATGCAACAGAATGCTGCGTCGACCATGCCGCCGGTCTTTGGAGCCGCGAGCATTCCGCCGAAGAAGTCATTCTTTTCCCCGCTTGTTTTGGGAATTACCGGAATATTCGGACTTTTAGTGCTCGTAACGGTTGGAGTCGTCGCTGCATATATGTTTGGTGTCATCGGGCCGGCCAAGCCCGATGCAAACTCGACAAACAGGGCGAATACTTCTAATTCGTCGACTCCGGGTACAACGCCGACACCGATAGCGGTACCGAAGACGGAAATGGTCTCAATACCGGGTGGGACTTTCCAGATGGGAAGAAATACCGGACGTGAGGAAGAGCGTCCTGAGCATCCCGTGACGGTAAAGCCGTTCCGGATGGATAAGACCGAGGTCACGAACGCCGAATATTACGCCTTTGTCAGGGACACAGGCTATCGGCCGGTCCCGAGTCACTGGGTGAACGACAAGCCGAAACCGGGCCAGGAAAATATGCCGGTCCGCGACGTTAACATCGCTGATATTACGGCTTTTGCTTCCTGGCGGTCGAAGCGGGACGGAGGGGTCGTGTACCGATTGCCGACGGAAGCCGAATGGGAGTATGCGGCAAGGAATGGCGACCGTGACAACCTGTATCCGTGGGGCGACAGTTTTAAGCCCAAGTGTGCGGTCATTGACAAACCGTTGATGGAGCCCGAGATCGTCGGAACGGAATCCTGCCCTAATATGTGGGGAGTTCAGGATCTCATCGGCAACGTCTACGAGTGGACCAGCAGTGTAGCTGAGCCGTACCCGGGAGCGGTTGCCGTCAAGCAGCCGACCGAGGTAATGAATGCGGTACGCGGCGGTTGTGCACAGAATAATTCAGCCGGTGAATATGCGATCACATCCACATATCGACAGTTCGTACCAGTCACCAAGCGGGATCTGCAACTCGGATTTCGCCTCGTTACCGACGGTTAGGCTATTTCGCTGCGGCCGGTCGGGATCGATCCTTCGCCGCCTATTTTGGATCATCGTGATCGTCGGGCTCTGGGTGGGCAGTGCTTTTGCACAGGATCTCGGTAGCAGCAACAAGCTCTTTCCGAAATCTGCTAAGACGGAAGCCAAGCCTAAAAAGAAGTCTCCTGCCGTTTCCAAATCAAAGCGTCGAACGCCTGGTGCCGCAAAACAAAGCACGGCTGTCAAAAAGGCTGCGCCTCCATTGGCTGGGGACAATTCCGCGAGCGGGACGGCAATGTCCTCTCCCGAGATCGAACAGAAATACAAAGCTTTACTACTTGAAGGGAAAAATGCATTCGGGCGATCCGAGCTTGCCGCCAGCGAGAGTGCCTACGACCGAGCCACAAAGCTGAAGCCAAAGGATCCGTCGGCTTTCATCTCGCTTGGGATAATCTACTATTATTCGCTCCGATTCGAGTTGGCCGAAAAGGCTTTTCGAAAGGCTCTGGTGCTCGATCCGAAAAATGCCGAGGTCTATTTCGCGCTGAGCAGCGTTCTTTCGCAGCCGGTCGCGGCCCCGGATCTTTCGGGACGCTATGAAGAGGCGATTGACCTTGCTCGAAAGGCGATCGAGATCAAGCCAAATTCAGCCGCGGCGTTTGACCAACTCGGTGCGGCACTTGAAAGAGACGGATTGCTTGGTGCCGAAACGGAATCTGCATATCGAAAGGCAATATCGATAGACCCCTCGTACGCTCCCGCATACGCTCACCTGGGACGATTGCTCCGGAAAACGGGCCGCGGCGATGCGGCGAGACAAGCGTATGCATCGGCGATAAAGAACGCGGGAGAACCAATGGAACTTATCGCGATTGCCGATTCGTTCCAGTCAGAGCAGCGGTCGGCCGAGTCTATTCCGCTACTTAAAAGAGTTCTCGCCGGCGACCGGGACAATTATGCCACTCTGATACTGCTT
Source organism: Acidobacteriota bacterium (assembly GCA_029781855.1). Taxonomy (GTDB): domain Bacteria; phylum Acidobacteriota; class Blastocatellia; order Pyrinomonadales; family Pyrinomonadaceae; genus OLB17. The sequence goes on from JAKOVX010000048.1 coordinate 122,475, forward strand.
GGACGGGCACTATCGCGGAATGGAGATATTAGGGGTGCCGAAAGCTACCTTTGGGCGGCCACACAGGCGAGCCCAATGAGTTTTGCGGCATTCGGCGAGCTTGCAAGGCTCTATCTTCGCCAGGAAGTCACCGGGCCGACAGAATCGGTACTTGCAAAGGGCGCAGCGGTTGCCGACGGATTTGAGCGGCGCGAAGTGGCAGGACTTTTCGAGCAACTCGGCGATCTATATGCGAAACACAAGATGCCGAATGATGCGCTGAGAAGCTACAAAAAGGCAATGTCGCTGGATGCGTTGCGGGCCAGCCTGGCCGGCAAGGTCGCGGCAAATTGCCGGTAGGCTTCAGGCAGCCCGATCTAATGCGTTGCACCGCCATTTGGAAAGATTTTTATGTCCGATCGCGAATCAGGATCATTGTTCCTTGACCAGTCTGATGAAGAACTGGAATATTCCCACGTCGCCGAGGGCGAATTCGAGATCGTCGAGTTGCCGGCGCCGATCCGCCTCGCTCCCCGAAAGATCCAAAAATCCGAGATCCCGGCAGGTCACGCCGAGGTGGGAAAGCGTGATCGATCGATGGCCGCAAGCCTCGAATTCGACCCAGATGATCCGAGTTCATTCATCGGCCGACTTGTAAAAGGCCGCTATCGTGTCTTCGAGATGATCGGCGAGGATGATGCGGGTGCCGAGTATTTGGCTGAAGACCAGATCGTCGAGGGTAAGCGGGTCGTTGTCCGCCTCCTGGAAAAGGACGATTACGAAGATGAGGTCGAGGCGGTTCTCGAGGAAGAACGGGTATCGCTCTCTCACATGGCATTGCCAAACATAATCAGGCTCATCGATTCGGGTGAGTTTGTCGACGGAACTAAATTTCTAATCAGTGAATTCGACGATACACTGAGCGTTGCGGAGATCATGCAGATCCACGGATCGCTGCGTCCGTCGAGGGTCGCGAAGATAATTCGAGACGCCAGTTATGCCCTGACCGACGTCCACAACCAGAGAATTCTTCATCGGGATCTGCGCCCGGAACATATTTTGTTGTCCGATATCGGGAACGGTGCCGACCACGTAAAGCTATCTAATTTTGGCGTTTCTGACGGTCGGCCGAACGCGGAGAATCTTGCGTATCGGGCCAGCGAGATCCTTCGCGGGGAAGCGCCGGACGTCCTGAGCGATATCTACTCGCTGGGCGTGATCGCGTTTCGAATGTTGACCGGACAAATGCCCTTTGCGGGAAATACCGTCAAGGAGGTCCTGCGATCGCAAATGGCCGGGTTGAAGCTTCGCCCGAGTGAGATCAACGCCGATGTGCCGGCTGCGGTTGACGGTGTTTTTGACAAGGTCCTTGCGACCGAACCGGCTGAGCGGTATCCGACTGCCAGGGATTTTGGTGATGCTCTTTTCAACGCGGTGACTCTCCGCCGTGAGACGAAGCCGGTGGACATTCCAACCGATGATTTGCCCGTTGAAGAAGCAAGACCAAAGGCGCCGCGAAAGGTTACAGCCTCGCCGGATAATATGGTGCTGTCCAGCTCAAGGCGAGCGCCGGAGCAGGATAACGAGCCGCCCTCAGACTGGACACGGTTCGCGGCTGGAGCGTTCGCGACGCTTGTGGTGATAAGCGCGATAGTTTGGTTCCTGTTGGAAGGGTTGCCCGCGTTGCAGGACATGAAAGCCGATCAGGCGACCTCTCCGGCGACGGCGGCGGTCCCCGAAAGCAAATCGTCCGGCGAAGTGCCGCCCGCAGTCCGGACGGTCCAGCAACCGCCAAATACGACACGGTATCAAAACGATCGCGCAAAACTGACGGGCGATCTGTACCGAAACTTCGTCGGTTTTTCCATATCCTATCCGAACAATTGGAAACTGGTCGGACCACAACCGAGCACGGACGGAAAGATCCGCGGAAAGTTCTTCGACATCTCCGGTGCCGATCCGAATGGAGATCTGACGGAACAGATGCTGATCAGCTACTTTCCGAGCAACGGGACGTTCAACGAAGACACCTTGAAGTTCAAGGAAATGGTCGCCGAGACCATCGAAACACTCCGAAAGCTAATTCCAAACTACCGCATGGTCAGCGAAGGCGAGACCCGTCTGAATGGCGACAGGCGTGCCTACGAGGTGCGATTCGAGGGAAGCGGCCCCGACGGAAAGGGCGGCCGATTGGAGGTGTGGGGAAGACGGCTTTTCGTTCCTGCTGCACGGCCCGGGATCCCGTCCGGTTTCTCGATCACTATGCTCGCCACTTCCAACTCCAAAGACGTGCACTCCGTCGAGGACGTAGGTACAAAAGGCGAACTCGCGACCATCCTCGGGACATTCGAGCCGGACAGCAATTTTTAGAGAAATCGGAGAACGAAACCCAGCGTTCATTTTCGCGTGCTTCTGTGGCTAGCTTTCGAGGTGCTTTTTCGAAGTGACGAGTGTCGCTATACGAAGGTGCACTCAAGCAAGCATCTGCGCCCAAAGAAGCAAGTCACCGGAGCAGGACACCGTTGAAAGGAGGTCGTAGCCATTAGTCAGTTGGGAACGGCCAGAGCAAAGCGGTTTTGCCAAGAATATCCATCCGGCAGCTTATGGTAGGATTGAGGCAAGATCAATTTTGCCTGGAGGCGGTCGGATATTTGCGTTGGCCGCTGGGATCAACATTTAGGGGTTTTAATGAATAGGATCAAGATAGCGTGCCTATTAGTTTTTGGGGTAGTTGGGATAGTTGGGCTGTTTACGAATAGTCCGCTGGTAACGTCGGCACTGTCGAGTTCGCACGGCCCGCCAACCGGCTTTACGGGTGCGCCCGATGAAAATAGCTGTTCCGCCTGTCATTCGGGTCCTTCAAACTCGGGCCAGTTCGCGATCCTCGACGCACCGCCGTTTTACATTCCCGGACGTTCGTATCAGGTTCGGGTCAAGCATACGACGAATGATCTGACTCGTTTGCGGTGGGGTTTTGAGATGACCTCGCTGGTCGGGTCATCGCCTGTGGGCAACTTCACCAATCTCGACGGAACGACGCAGGTGCTTACGGACAATGGCCGGTCATACATCGAGCACACTTTTGACGGAATCTACACCAACCAAACGGGTGGTGCGGAATGGGCCGTAAGTTGGACGGCTCCGTCGTCAAATATGGGTGCTGTTTCGCTTTATGCCGCCGGGAACCAGGCAGACAACAGTCATACAACGGACGGCGATCAGATCTATACGACAAACGTGACGATAGCGGCTCCACGCCCCACAGCGTTCGATTTTGACGGCGATTACAAGACCGATATCTCGATATTCCGGCCGAACGGTGCGACAGGATCGGAGTGGTGGTATCTGAAGTCGTCGAACGGCGGCAACTATGCAACTCAGTTCGGCACGCCGACTGACAAGCTGGTCGCGGCCGACTACACCGGCGACGGAAAAGCGGACATCGCGTTCTGGCGGCCTTCGACCGGCGAATGGTTCATTCTGCGAAGCGAGGACTCGTCGTTCTACGCGTTCCCGTTTGGAGCGAATGGCGACATTCCGGCTCCTGCGGACTTTGACGGCGACGGCAAGGCCGATGCTGCCGTTTTCAGGCCTTCAAGTGCGACCTGGTTCATCCAGAACTCGGGCGGCGGGACGACCATCCAGGCGTTCGGAGCGGCGGGTGATGTTCCGGTGGTCGGAGACTACGACGGCGACGGAAAAGCCGACATTGCGATCTTCCGTCCGAACGGAACGACCGGTTCCGAATGGTGGATCCTCAGAAGCACTGCCGGTCTGATCGCGACGCAATTCGGGACGCCGACCGACAAGACGGTTCCCGGTGACTACACCGGAGACGGCAAGACTGATGTCGCGATCTGGCGGCCTTCCAACGGGCAGTGGTACATCCTCCGGAGCGAGGACCTCTCGTTCTACGCGTTCCCGTTCGGAGCGAACGGCGACATTCCCGTTCCCGGCGACTACGACGGCGACGGCAAGACCGACGCCGCGGTCTTCCGCCCGTCAAGCTCAACCTGGTTCGCCCAGGGCTCGACCTCCGGCACCATCATCCAGCAGTTCGGCGCCGCCGGCGACGTTCCGGTGCCGAGTGAGTTTGTTAGGTAGCAGTGATCAGTGGTCAGCGGCCGGTGGTCAGTGGTCAGTGGTCAGTGGTCAGTGATCAGAAGGAAGACGTAAAAGAACGGCCCACGGGATGTGATCCGGCGGGCCTTTCTTCCGAATAAGTAGAAATAGCTTTATTTTTTTTGTTAATCGTCATAAAATTTCAGGGTACTGAATGCAACCCTTGATTGGAGGACGGTCATCATAGCAGCGGACAGAGTTACACAATCCGACGATAGTTATGCTGGAGGCCCTTTTTCCGGCACGCATTTAGGAGTAAATATGGAGTCTGCCTCGGCGACGATCGAACGTGATATCGCCTTTGGGTTTGAGGAAACTATTGAAATTCCTCAGATCGGTTTAGTTGCGCCCGAGGCGGGTGTCACGACGGATTCACCGCAGCTCGACACGGATACTCCGGATTTCGATCTCTGCACGATGGCGACATCGGGGAATATCGCGGCTTTCGAGATGTTGTATCAGAGGTATCATCGCAGGACCTACAGCCTCTGCTTGCGAATGACGAGCAGCCAGACCGAAGCCGAAGACCTTACTCAGGAAGTTTTCATCCAACTATTTCGCAAGATCGGCAGTTTTCGCGGCGATTCGGCGTTTTCGACGTGGCTGCACCGGATGACGGTCAATCAGGTGCTGATGCATTTTCGACGCCGAAGCGTGAAGAACGAACGTACGTCCGACGATGGCGAGATGCCGGAACAGACTGTGCACGGCACGTCGAATCCGAACAAGATGCCGGTGATCGACCGCATCGCGCTCAAGAACGCGATCGCTGAGCTGCCGCATGGTTATAAAAGCGTGTTCGTTTTGCACGATGTTGAGGGTTTTGAGCACGAAGAGGTGGCCCGGATCATGGGCATCTCGGTGGGCACTTCAAAATCGCAGCTGCACAAGGCACGGCTCAAACTCCGCGGACTGCTTGTGAAGCAACAGGATTAGTCGAAAACAAAAGAAATTAAGACACGGACAAGGCAGGGTTTTGTTCGTGTTTTTTGTGTCACGTGACACCGAACTTTATTGACCACAGGTGTAAAATTGTGGTCGTGAAAAGGCAACGTTTTGGGGCTACAGTTAATCTATCAATGTGATAGCAAGCACGTAACGGTAACGAAAATGTCCCGGTACGACCAAATTTTGCTTTGCTTACGTGAATTGTAATGAATTGCGACGAGTGTAAAGAAAAGTTGAGCACATTTCTGGACAGCGAACTGGACGACGTTCAGGCCGCGGATATCCGGGCTCACCTTGCTCTTTGCACCGATTGTGCCAAGCTTTGCGAGGATCTCTCGTCGATACTTTTCACGTGTGCTGTCGATGAGGCCACCGATCTCGTGCCGCCCAATTCGCAGGCCCTATGGTGCCGGATAAGCAATACGATCGAGAGCGAGATCAAGCCCGTTCCCCTCAAACAGACCGAGGAGCCGCGACGCCGATTCTGGAGCCTGACCCTGCCGCAGCTCGCTTCGGCGGTGCTCGGGATAGCGATCGTAAGTTCGCTGTTGACCGTGATCGGGATCCGCAATTATATGCAGCCGCCGGCCGACGATTTTACAAGCCGGGCTACGTCGACGCAGACTACGTTCGAAAAGGTATTGAGCCGATTTGGGCTGGTAGAAACGCCGCAGCAGGCACACGATCGGCACATCAAGGAACAGATGGCGGCGATATCCTACTGGAATAGTCGTGTTCAGATGCGGAGGGCCCAGTGGGACGATCGCACACGCGAAGCGTTTGACCGGAATTTGCAGGTTATTGACCAATCGCTGCAGCAATATCAAGTGATCCTCCAACAGGATCCGGACGACGAACTTTCGTCCGAGATGCTCGACTCGGTGATGAATGACAAAATGAGCCTTTTACGCGATTTTTCGGACCTATAGTCATTTTTTGAAAATGATCTGTCGATCAAATAATTTGTTTGGCCCGGCCGCCGCCGCAAAAACTACGATCCTTATTTTGAGCGTAGTTTTTTTCTTTGCGCTGTCGGGCAGCGCTGCGGCGCAAAAGAAATTTTCAAGAACATATCCTGCGGGACAGAACGTCCGACTATCGCTGATGAATCGATCCGGAACCGTGACCGTTGAAGGCTGGGATCGAAACGAGATCAGCATTTACGCTTTGCTTGAGACGCCCGCCGCCAACATCGAACCGCAAAACCTGAGCGGTACAATTACGATCAATCTGGTTCGTGACAATCAAGGACGCGGCGAGGTCGGGAATGTCAATTTCCTCATTCGCGTCCCGTATTACGCCATGGTCGATATCGAAACCCGCATCGGCAACCTCAGCGTCAGCAATGTCCGCAGCGGGCTCGTTCGAGCAAAGATCTCGAGCGAGGGCGACATCACGCTCACGAACATTAGCGCGAGTACCGTCTCGGCCGAGAATGTTATCGGGGATATCTTTTTCGATGGTGAGATACAGCAGAATGGCAATTACCGCTTCTCGTCGATGCGTGGAAACATCAACCTCAGTATTCCGTTCAATTCATCCTTTCGCGTGGTCGCGACCGCGCCATCGACACGGAACATCAAGTTCGGTTCGTTCTCTAACGGCAATATGAATTTTCTTGGTGACGGCCGGAGGGTCGTCGGCCGCTTTGGCGAAGGAAGTGCAACGCTTTCCGTCACAAATCAACAAGGCAGCATATTCTTCATCAAACGCTAGTTTTGACCCGACGGGCCAAAGACCAGTAAGATGCAATTGGCCGGATCTCATCGAAAAAGGAAAATCAATGCAACTAAACAGATCGGCGTTCGCCTTCGGGATCGCACTTTTACTTTGCTCTTTTGCCTTCGCACAGGCGCCGCAAATGCTGAAGCGGACCATCTCGAAAACGGATAAGTTCGATTTTGGGGCGGGAGGCACTGTCGTCATTTCGGGTGCTCCGGTCGGCACGATCGTGGTTACGGGTTCGACGAAAAATGAGATCGAGATCTCGGCGGAGATACAGATCGAAGCCGCAACTGCTGAGGATCTCGACCGCATAGCGTCGGTTACGACATTTCTGACCGAGGAGAGCACCGGACGAGTCGGCATTATGACCATCGGAACGCACAACAAGCTCGGCGATAAGAAACTCTGGAAGAAATTTCCAAAGAAACTTCTCGGGCTGCCATTCCGGATCGATTATACGATCTCGGTCCCGCGGTATTGTGACCTGCAGATCGACGGCGGAAAGGGCGACCTGACGGTTTCGGGCGTTGACGGTCCGATCAAGATCAGCTCGGTCGAGTCCAACGCAAAACTCTCGCTGGTCGGCGGCGGGTTGTCAGCCACCTTCGGCATTGGCGATGTCGAGATAACAATGCCGGACAGAAGTTGGCGAGGCAATGCGGTTGAGGCTCAGTTAGCGACGGGGACTATGTCCGTTCATTTGCCGTCGAATCTCAGTGCCGAATTAGACGCGACGATCCTAAAGACGGGCAAGATCGAGAACTCGTTCACGACCTTTAAGCCGCGGACGCGAACAGTGCCGTTCACCGATAAATCGGTCATTGCAAAAGCCGGAGGCGGCGGCGTTGCGATGAAATTCACGGTCGGCGACGGCACGTTGAAACTCCTGCCGATCGGGAAGCCCAATTAGGAGCGCTTCGATGCAAGCCGCCTCGCAGGTTCGCGATTTAAATCGTAAAATGTCGAGATCTCCGTAAGGTCATATGACGATAAAATCAGATATTTGGCTGCGCCGGATGGTTGCCGAGCAGCAGATGATAGATCCGTTTCTGCCGGAACTGGTCCGTGAGGTTGACGGAAAACGGGTAATCTCGGCCGGGTGCTCGAGCTATGGCTACGATATGCGTCTGGCGGACGATGGATTTCGTATTTTTTCGTCGGTTTATGGCGATGAGGTCGATCCGAAGCGTTTTGATGAAGGCTCGTCGCTGATCGAACCACCTGTCCGAACCGCGGAAGACGGCGCCCGTTATTATTTGCTGCCGCCCCATCATTACGGGCTCGGGGTAACGGTCGAAACCTTCAAAATGCCGCGAAATGTGACCGGCGTCGCCCTCGGCAAGTCGACATATGCGCGTGCCGGCCTGCTGGTCAACACGACCCCGCTCGAAGCCGGATGGACCGGCCGCCTCGTCGTCGAGATCGCCAACCTGGCGAACCTGCCGCTTCGGGTTTACATTCATGAAGGCATCGGACAGATCCTGTTTTTCGAATCGGACGAAGACTGCGCCGTCTCGTACGAAGACCGCGGCGGAAAGTATCAGGGCCAGACCGGACTGACTTTTGCAAAGGTGTAGAAAAACGATGATAAGAAAATTTGCCGTCATATTTCTGCTTTGCCTGCTCCCCTTTTCCGGTATTGCAGCCGCACAGGAGCGCGTTGATCAAAAGGTCCTCGCGGACATCAAGACCGAAGGTTTTCAACATTCTCAGATAATGGATACGCTCGGTTATCTGACAGATGTTTTCGGGCCGCGACTGACGAATTCGCAAAATCTGAAAAATGCCAAGGAATGGATGCGCGGCAGGATGACAGCGTTCGGTTTTGATAATGCACATATCGAGCCGTGGGGAACGTGGGGCCAGGGTTGGAACCTCGAACGCTTTTCCGCCGAAATGACCGCGCCCACCTACGACCGACTGATCGCATACCCGCTTGCGTGGTCGCCCGGCACCAACGGAGTAATTTCAGGCCAGCCGATGATAGTCTCGGTCCGCTCGTCGGCTGATTTTGAGAAGTATCGGGGCAAACTGAAAGGAGCGATCGTATTGAACGGCCGTGTCGATCTGCCGACGCCCAAATCACGCGGCGGAGACCCGATCAAGAGATACTCGGATAAAGAACTCGAGGAGCAGGTCGTCGCGACCGATCCGACAAAAGATCCGGAAGGGAACGGCACTGTTTCTTACCAGGACGAAGAAAAGGATTGGCTTGCGTCGCTGGCCCGCGGCGCCGAGATCAACAAGTTCTTTAAGGATGAGGGCGTCGCTGCCCTTATCAGCCCGAGCCGCAGACCCAACGGCGTACTCGCCGTGCAGGGCAATTACGAGCCGGACGTTGCCAAAAACGTCCCAGGATTTGTAGTTTCACGTGAACAATATGCACGGATGATGAGGCTGATCGACCGGAAGGTCCCGGTCAATGTCGAACTCAGTCTTCAGGTTCGCACCGACCCGGACGGTACAGGCTCGGACGTGGTCGGAGAGATAACCGGCAGCGACCCTAAGCTGAAGGACCAAGTTGTGATGCTGGGCGGACATTTCGATTCCTGGCATTCGGGCACCGGTGCGGCGGACAACGCTGCCGGGTGCATCGCTGTGGTCGAGGCACTAAGAATCTTAAAAGCGATCGGTGCAAAGCCGAGGCGGACAATACGGGTCGCACTCTGGGACGGCGAAGAGCAGGATTATTACGGATCGATGGGCTATGTTAAAAAGCACTTCGGCGACCCGTTTTCGATCAAACTCCTGCCCGAACACGACAAGCTTTCCGCGTACTACAATCTCGATAACGGTTCGGGCAGAATTCGAGGGATCTACCTGCAGGGTAACGAAGCCGCGAGGAGCATTTTTATGGATTATCTGCGCCCTTTCGACTATCTCGGAGCGTCGACCATATCGATCCTCAACACCGGCGGCACTGACCATATGGCGTTCGATGCCGTTGGACTGCCTGGCTTTCAATTCATTCAGGATCCGCTTGATTACGAGTCGAGGGTTCACCACACTAACCTCGATGTTTTGGAGTCGATCAACGAAGACGATATGAAAGTGAATGCCGTGATAATTGCCTTCGTTGCCTATGAAACGGCGATGCGTGACGATATGATCCCGCGCAAACAGCTTCCGAAACCGGCTGCAGGAAACTGAGAATTCTGCGTGTGAAAGACGCGAATGAAAAAGACATTTCTCCGAACAATAATTTGTGTCCTATTTCTTAGTGCCGGCGCCATAACTCTCGATGCACAGGACAAACGCCCGAGGGCCCGCGATATCGGGATCAAAGTCGGGGTTTTGCCTACGGGCCCGTTGAACGCGATAACGGACGTAGACGGCGTGCAGGTCGGGCAAAGCACCATTATTCGAGGTGATAATGTTCGAACCGGCGTCACCGCGGTGTTGCCCGACAGCGGCAATCTTTTCAGGCAAAAGGTGCCCGGAGCGGTTTTTGTCGGCAATGGGTTCGGCAAACTCGTGGGCTCGACACAGGTCAACGAACTCGGCGAGATCGAAACTCCCATCCTGCTCACGTCGACCCTTTCGGTTCCCAAAACGGCCGATTTTCTCATCGACTATATGCTCGCATTGCCGGGCAACGAGGACGTGCGGTCGATCAATCCGCTGGTCGCCGAGACCAATGACGGCGGCCTCAATGACATTCGCAGCCGCCCGATCACGAGTGAAGATGTTTTCAACGCGCTCAAAAATGCAAAAAGCGGAGCGGTCGACGAAGGCACGGTCGGAGCCGGAACAGGTACTATCGCATTTGGCTGGAAAGGCGGCATCGGAACGGCGTCGCGAGTGCTGCCGGCTGCGCTCGGCGGTTACACGCTCGGCGTACTAGTTCAGACCAATTTCGGCGGTGTGCTTACGGTGGATGGCGTTCCAGTCGGCAAGGAACTCGGGCAATATTATTTGAAAGGAGCGATCCCAGCGGCCGAATCACCGGACGGGTCAATAATCATCGTAATAGCGACCGACGCTCCGGTGGATCATCGACAATTGATGCGGATCGCATCGCGTTCGATGTCGGGGCTTGCTCGGACCGGTTCGTCAATGTCGAACGGAAGCGGCGATTACGCGATCGCTTTTTCGACACAGAACCGCATCGACCCCGGGCAGAGCGTCCGAGACGTTAAGGTGCTTGGCAATGACGCGATGTCGCCGCTCTTCGAGGCGGTCATCGAGGCGACAGAGGAGGCGATCCTTAACTCGCTCTTCAAGGCGACTTCCGTTACCGGCAACGGACGAACGGTCGAGGCGCTGCCGATCGACAAGGTCCGCGAGATCCTGCGTAAATACGGAAAAGGCCGCTGAATCGTGTCGCGAATATAATAAAAGGGCCGCCCCGGAGATCGAGGCGGCCCGTTCTTTATCAATTGCCAACGATCACACCGTACCGTCGTCGATCGGAGGTTCGTAGCTCGAGCTCATATCCACGCCGGCATCGGCGCCTGCGTCGAAGCCCGTATCGACCACACCGGCATCGTAACCGCCTGCATCGTAAACGCCACCGGAATCAACCGCCGACGACGGATCATAATCGTATCCAGTGCTCGCCGGATCGGCATGGTCCGCGTAATCGTCGGCTGCGGCATCGTAGGTAGCCGCGTGGTCGGCCGCCGCCGCCGCGCTGTCGGGCATATCGTTCGCGGCATACCAGTCGGCGTCCTGCCGAGATTCTTCGGCGTTCTTCTGATTCCAAGTTGCCCAATCGAGATTCGCGACGTCCTTGTCTGATTGGCCAGTGTGGTCGGCTCCGCCAGCCTGGTAATCAGCGTCGCCGGTAGCGTAAGCAGCATTCTGAGCGTCTTCCTTTGCCGCCTCGTAATCACCTGCCGCAATGTGTTCAGACTGTTGTTCGCGATAGTCCTGAGCTTGTTCTTGCTTATAAGCTGCGTTTTCGAGGTCGCCGGCATCGGAGGTACCGAGCATAGACGAATCGCCTGCCTGCCATGCCTCGTCTTCGGCAACTTGACGAGCGTCCGCCGCCGCCGCGTAATCGCCCTTATCGACAAATTCGTCCGCCTGCGCCTGAGCTTGCTGTGCGGCGTCCGCGTGAGCCTGTTGATCGGCGGATGACGGATCGGCTTCGGGTTCGGCTGTCGTGGACGTACTGTCATCAACAGGTGACGCAACCGAATAATCGGGGGCTTCCGGAGTCGGATCGAATGCGGTCGGCTGATCGATAACGCCCGGAGGAATATCGACGGACGGGAACGAATCACTGCCAATATTGAATTCCACTGAGTCTGTCGAAAGTTCCTCTTCGGTCGGCAAAGCGTCGTCAGGTGAAGATACCGTCTCAAATTCGCCGTCACCATCCGGATCAGAAACCGCCGTGTCAAATTCGCCGTCGCCGTCGGTATCGAACATAGCTACATCGAGGTTTCCATCTCCGTCCGTGTCCTCTCCAACCGCGTCAACCGTTCCGTCGCCATCGGTGTCCATCGCAATGGCGTCCAATTGCCCGTCGCCGTCGGTGTCCACAGCTACGGCATCGACTTGTCCGTCGCCGTCAGTATCCGCCGCAACGGCGTCGATCTGTCCGTCACCATCTGTATCCGCGGCGCCGGCATCTAGCTGGCCGTCGCCATCGGTATCGACGAATGTGACATCGTCCGCCGAAGCGTCGTCATCGAACAACGCTTCGACGATCTCGCCGGCCAGCGAACTGTCATCCGCGGGTACGGTCGTGACCTCGAAATCAGTTTCGGTGCCGTCGTCATTAGTTTCTGTCATCGTGATCGGGTCTTGTTCAATCGGCATAGTTTTGGTCCTCCCCCATTAGTTCACGTTTGATGGCGATGTTCTCTTTATCGGCCTTCTTTACGTTCTTTCTTAATTGTGTGACCGCCCCGCACTTTGTGTCGGGGCATCTTACGGGCAAAACGTCTTTACCCTCGAGCACCTTTCGCGGGACGCGCATCGGCGTTCCGCAGGTCGTGCACTTGAACCTAAGGATATTCGGATCAGCTGTTTGTGCCGGCTTTTGCGGCGGCGGGGCCGCGCGGCGGATCGATTCTGAGATCGCGTTAAGGTAATGTTTCAATTCCGGGCTGCGGGCATATTGTGCGAGCAATTTTAGCCGCGGCCCGATGTATGGCGTTGACGATGTGGTCACTTCGGACAGTTTGGTGTACACGTCGTCCTCGACGTCCTGCTGGTTGATCCACTCCTCGATATTTAGCTGACGGAACATCACCGACGACCTTAAAGACCACGAGAGGAGCACTCGCCTTGCGACCTCTTCGTTTCCGACCGCGAGGAGGCCGGCACGGTCCGCCGTGATCTCGGCCTGCCGTGCCCACGCCAGCAGCGGCATCTCGATCGCTCCGCTGATGAGGTGCGTCGGGCTCATGATAGCGTTAAAAATGCCGCCGGCCATAAAGCCCTTCGCCGGTCCCTGTTCGCCGAGGAAGAAACGGATAACCGTCTTCCACAGTGCATGTCCGGCCCGGCAGTGGCCCATCTCTCGAGCAAGCAAAAACAACAGATCGACGCCCTGGAAATTACCCGCCAAAGCAGAGCCGAGGATGATGAACGAGTCGCGGTCCGTGCCAAACGTCAAGCAGTCCCAAGCCCGGTCGCCCGAAATATAGACGTCCGGCATATGCGACATCCCGAGGATACGGGCGGCCCGCACGGCCTGGCCATAGATCTGCGGCAGCTGCTTTTCACTCAGCAGCACCCCATTGAATGCGACCTCGACCCAACGTCGTCCGACTTTTTCGGAGACTGCTTTGGCGGCGGCGTTGAGGGGCTTGATGGCACGGAGAGCGGCCATCGCTTTGGCGTCGGCGGCCCAGGCAAAGGCGTTCGAATCGACGCTGTAGCCTGGAACGATCGGCCGCAGCCAGCCGCATTCCTTACAAACAACGAACTTATCTGCCAATCCCTGCCCATAGCCGCCGCAAACATTGCACGAATATTGCTGAACCTGCGGCTGGTACATCGGTATGGCAGCAGGCGAGATCTGCGGCGGAGCAGGCTGCTGAGGATATGCGACCGGCTGAACAGGAGCCGGAGGAGCGGGCTGACGGACGAACGGGTCTACTTGTGCCGGCGGTGCCGGCGTTGAAGCATTCGGTGACTGCAAAACTGCGATTGGAACGCCGCAATAAATGCAGAACTTCGAGCCCGGCCCCGGCTGCTGGTGCCCGTTGCTGCAAACAGCTGAATTTTGTAACGGTGCTGCCATTTGTCTAAATCCGATCCTTAATAATATGGGTTGGAAGCTGCCAGCATTACGAAGATCACATAAACCACATAGATAACTATGTGCAGGATCGTGAACGCAATACCGCCCCAAAGCCCGACCATCGCCATCCATTTGCCTGAGTCAGAAGATTGGCCTTTCTTGATCGAATCAAGTTCCATCCATCCGACGATGGCGGCAGGAATGCCCGTTAGCGGGCCGCAGCAGAAAAGCGCTGCGATCGCCAACCCGAGCGCGATCATCGCCCGCTGGCTCGCCCCGGCACTCGGCGGCGGAGTTGGCTGACCGACAACCGGGCCGCCCTGCGGCTGCCATTGTTGTTGATTTGGCGGTGCTCCGACCGTCGGCGCGGCGGCGAGCGGTGCCGCACAATTATGACAAAATGCCGCTGCCGGCAAATTCGGCTGATGACAGTTTGGACAAGTTTTGGTCATACAATAAATTTCGGAAGATCTCGGTCCGAGTCCCGGATCGCGGACGCGACGAGTTGGACCTTAGCCATCTCGTCGAAAGTGATATTTCCACCTTCGAACAGTAAGGCGAAAATGCGCCGCTAATCCGCCAACTAATTTATTCGAACACGTGTACTATAACCGAGTCTGCCGAATTTTTAAATCAAATATTCAGTGATTAAGCCGGAGATCGGAGATACCTATTTCCCTTGACAGTTCTGAAGGCTCCGGCTGTTAGCCGACGTCCAAGAATCGGGTATAATCTGACTGTTCACGCATATGCAGAAGATCCTAAATTACATCGGCGGAGAGCTTGTCGAGCCCGTATCGGGCGAAAATCTCGATAATTTTGAGCCGGCGACAGGCGACGTGTATTCGCTGATCGCGGACTCGGATGAGCGGGATATCGAAAGGGCGGTCGAGGCAGCTAAGGCGGCTTTTCCGGCTTGGTCGGCGACTTCGCCCGAGGCGAGGCACGACATACTGATGCGGCTCGTCGGATTGATCGGACGCGACCTCGATTCGCTAGCCGTCGCCGAGTCGGTCGACAACGGCAAACCGGTTTCGGTGGCGCGGAGCGTCGATATTCCACGGGCGATGGCGAATTTCAAATTCTATGCGACCGCCGCGATGCACACGGCGAACGAATCGCACGATACTGTCGGCCAGAACGCGATCAATTACACTTTGAGGCAGCCGCTTGGCGTGGTCGGGTGTATAAGCCCATGGAATCTGCCTTTGTATTTGTTCACCTGGAAGATCGCTCCCGCGATAGCTGCCGGATGCACGGTCGTCGCAAAACCGTCAGAAGTGACCCCGATGACGGCCTATCTGTTGTCGAAGCTGTGCATCGAGGCGGGCTTGCCGCCGGGCGTTCTGAATATAGTCCACGGCCGCGGGCCGAAGGTGGGGTCAGCGATCGTCTCGCACAAGGACGTCAAGGCGATCTCGTTCACAGGTGGTACCAAGACCGGCCAGGAGATCGCCCGGGTAGGGGCGCCGATGTTCAAAAAGCTGTCGCTTGAACTCGGCGGCAAGAACCCGAACATTGTTTTCGCTGACTGCAATTTCGGTGAAATGCTGGCAACCACCGTGCGTTCGTCGTTCTCAAATCAGGGTGAGATCTGCCTGTGCGGGTCACGGATATTTGTCGAGCGGCCGTTATATGCGAGGTTCAAAACTGAATTCACCGCCCGCGTCGCGGCCTTGAAAGTGGGCGACCCTAATGATCCGGACACCGACATCGGGGCGATAGTTTCGAAGCAGCATTTCGACAAAATAATGACGTACATCGATCTCGCCAAATCGGAAGGCGGCACGATCCTGACCGGCGGCAGTTCGGTCCGCGTCGATGGCCGGTGCGAAAGCGGCTGGTTCATCGATCCGACCGTTATCGAAGGCCTGCCTCACAATTGCCGCACCAATCAGGAAGAGATATTCGGCCCGGTCGTGACCATTATGCCGTTCGACAACGAGGACGAGGTTCTCGCATACGCTAATTCAGTTCGCTACGGCCTGTCAGCGACCGTCTGGACCGAAAACCTTTCGCGTGCCCACCGCGTTGCCGCGAAACTGGAATCAGGAATCGTCTGGGTCAACTGCTGGATGCTCCGCGACCTGCGAACGCCATTCGGCGGCGTGAAAGACAGCGGCATCGGCCGCGAGGGCGGCTTTGAGGCGTTGAGGTTTTTTACTGAGGAGAAGAATGTTTGCGTAAAGCTCTGAACAATATGAAAAAGCTAGTTTCTTTCGCGTTCCTGATCTTGGTATTTGTTGCCTCCGTCGCTGCACAAGAGCTTAAATATGCCGATCTGGGCGATTTCAAGCTGGAAAGCGGTGAGGTGATAAAGGATTGCCGTATCGGTTACAGAACGTACGGAAAGATGAATTCAGAAGGGTCGAACGCCGTGCTTTTTACGACGTGGGCAAGCGGAACAACTGAACAGGCCGCGGGGCAGTTTGGTCCCGGCGGTGTGATAGATCCTGAAAAATACTTCATAGTCTCGATCGACGCCCTAAGCAACGGCGTTTCGTCATCGCCGTCAAACAGCAAGGTCCAGCCGCGGATGAGGTTCCCGAAATTCACGATCCGCGACGATGTGAACACACAGCACGAGGTTCTGACAAAGGTCTTGAAGATCAAGCACCTTTATGCGGTTTACGGAATATCGATGGGCGGGATGCAGACCTTTCAGTGGATGGTCTCGTATCCCGATTTTATGGACAAGGCGATTCCCGTCGTCGGCACTCCACAACCGGCCCCGTACGACCTAGTGCTCTGGCAAACTCAGATCGAAGCACTCATGAGTGACGCCGCATGGAAAGGAGGCGACTATACTTCAAATCCGTCTCGACTTTTCGACTGGGGATTTGGCAAGCTTGTACTGACATCGCCCGAGGAGGTGAATTCAAAATCTACTCGAGAACAAATGCTCGAAGAGATGTCGAAGGCCCGATCCGACACGGGCGGATTCGATGTAAATGATAAGATCCGGCAGGTCCAGGCGATGTTGAAGCTCGATGTGACGGACAAGTTCGGCGGTTCGTGGGAACGAGCAGCCGACGCCGTTAGGGCGAAAAGCCTTGTGATCGTTTCACGGTCCGATGCGGTCGTGACGCCGGGGCCGGCGCTGAAATTTGCCGGTATGATAAAGGCTAAAACGCTGATCCTGGAGGGCAATTGCGGGCACCTCGCAACCGTTTGCGAGAGCTCGAAGATGGAGTCCGCGATCCGCGATTTCCTGCGGCAGCAGTGACCTGATACCAATTTTTTACAAATTATGAAGACCAAGATATTTCTAGTTACGCTTTTTCTTTTCGCTTTCTCGATCGCTCACGCACAAACCAAACCGCCATCCGAGTCGGCAATGGACCGATTTCTGCGATATGTCAAGATCGATACGCAGTCAGCGGAGGATCAGAACACTGTTCCGTCGACCAAGAAACAGTTCGATCTGGCGAATTTACTTGCCAGGGAATTGAAGGACCTCGGTGTCCAGAATGTCAGGGTGAGTGAGTTCGGCATCGTTTACGGAATGGTGCCGGGCAATCTGGCGGACAATTCGAAGGTGCCGACGATCGGATTTATCGCCCATATGGACACAAGTCCCGCGGTTTCGGGGGCGAACGTTAACCCGATCATTCACAAAAATTACCAGGGCGGCGACATCGTCCTGCCGAACGATAAGACCCAGGTCATCACGGTCGAGAAAAATCCCGACCTCAAGAATCTGATCGGTGACGATATCATTACGGCCGACGGCACGACGCTGCTCGGTTCCGACGATAAATCGGGCTGCGCGGAGCTGATGACGATGATCGACACGCTTCGAAACAATCCCGGCATCAAGCACGGCAACATCGCGATCGCCTTCACGCCCGACGAAGAGGTCGGCGGCGGCATTGAGAAATTTGACATCAAAGGCTGGGGAGCGAAGTTTGCGTACACCGTCGACGGCGAGCAACTCGGCGACATCTCCAACGAGACGTGGTCGGCACGCACCGCGACGGTGACATTCCACGGCAAGAACACGCATCCCGGCACGGCCAAGGGCATCATGATCAACTCGATGTACGCGGCGGGAGCGTTTCTCGAGGAGTTCAAGCGGGAAGTGCCGAACCGCCCGGAAACGACCGAAGGCCGCGAGGGGTTCATCCATCCCTATTCGGCGGCAATGACCGAGGAAACGTCGACAATAAAGATCCTGCTCCGGAACTTTGACATCAAGGGGCTTGTTGCACAGGAAGATGCGGTCAAGAAGATCGTGGCCGATATCCAAAAGCGATATCCGGATGTGAAGGTGGACTACGAATCAAAGCTTGGCTACCTGAATATGAAAGAGGTGCTAAAGGATTATCCGCAATTGACCGACTACGCGATCGAGGCATCGAAACGCGCCGGCGTAACGCCCGAGATCCGCCCGATCCGCGGAGGTACAGATGGCTCGACGCTGACCGCGGAGGGACTCCCGACGCCCAACCTTTTCACCGGCGGGCACAATTTCCACGGCAAGCTCGAGTTCAACTCGCGAAAGGGATTGGAAAAGTCCACCGAAACGCTCGTGAATCTTGTACAGATCTGGGCGGAGAAAGGGAAGCAATAGTTTGCAAAAACCCGAACGTAAGTAAGGGCGTAACACGCAAAGTTGGGTGAAACGCCCTTACATACCGACTTTTAAAGAACCCACCCGCTTACGCAGGTGGTTCTGACCTATTTCTCGACATACAGATCGGGAAACCGCGTCTTTAGGTCCTCGACCTTCGGTTTGTCGTTGATGACGATGTAAGGCTGGTCCGGGTGAAGCGCAAGATAGTTCTGGTGATATGCCTCGGCCTCGCAAAACGCTTTGAGCGGAACGACTTGCGTCACAACTGGTTTCGAAAGAGCCTTCGATTTGTTGATGGCGTCGATGTAGCTGAGAGCCAGATTCTTCTGTTCGTCGTTCGCGTAAAAGATCGCCGAGCGGTACTGCGTACCGGTGTCCGGCCCCTGCCGATTTAGTTGGGTCGGATCATGCGCCACTGAAAAGAACACGGTCAGAAGCTGCACGTATGTGACCTTCGCCGGGTCAAAAGTTACCTGGACAGACTCGGCGTGGCCCGTGTCGCCCTCGCTCACCTGATCGTAAGTCGCGGTTTTTGCCTCGCCACCCGAATAACCGGATTTGACGTCCACGACTCCCTTTACGTGCTTGAATACGGCATCAACGCCCCAAAAACATCCGCCCGCAAAGACGGCTTTCTGAAGCCCTTTCTGCGAACCCGGATTTTCCGGAGTCACGAGCGGAGCAAGGTCGCTGACATCGACGTTTTTTGTCGAACTGCTGACCACGCCGCAGCCTATCGCTACGGCAAACGAAAGTAGGATAATGACCTTTGAGATCGAAAACATATATTGATTCTGATGCAGAGGCTCTGCTCTGCGATCGCTTTTCATAGGGAGAAAACTAAATTTGGCAGACGAAAGCGAACGCCATTTCTCCGAGAGTTTATTCCCTGCACCGCCGTACCTATTCCCTGATAATAAATTCTCCAAATATGCGACCTTAGATTCATATCTTGAATTGTCCGCGATTATGGGTAAGCCGCTCAATCCTGCTAAAATCTCAATATACTCGAACGAGCGGGAAAGTCACGGCGGCGCATGAATGATAAACCGATAAATTCGCCAAGGGCACCTGAGCCAGTCGGCCTGTACCCGCACGCGCGACGGGTCGGCGATCTGTTGTTCCTGTCGGGCGTCGGGCCGCGAGAACGCGGCAGCAAAAAGATCCCGGGCGTTGAGCTAAACGATGCCGGCGAGATCGTCTCATACGATATTGAGACGCAGTGCCGATCGGTCTTTCAGAACGTTCGTTACATTGTCGAGGAGGCGGGATCGTCGTGGGAGCAGATCGTCGATGTGACGGTTTTCCTGACGAATATGAAGGACGATTTTGCGACATATAACCGCATCTACGCCGAGTATTTTGCGGAAAACCAACCTTGCCGGACGACGGTCGAGGTCAACAAACTTCCAACACCGATCGCTATCGAGCTAAAGGTCATAGCGGTCATCAATTAATTAACGACCAAGGAGGAGTAATAATGATTCCAGCAGAAACCAAAGCAGTCGCAACACGCGGCTACGCAACACATAACAAAGAAGCAAAGTTCGAGCCGTTCGAATTCGCACGTCGTGAGGTCGGGCCGAATGACGTGCTGATCGACATCGAATACTGCGGCATTTGCCACACAGATATTCACCAGGCGAGGGCCGAGTGGGAGCCGATGATACCTGCCATCTATCCGATGGTGCCCGGCCACGAGATCGTCGGACGAGTGACTCAGGTCGGCGACAAGGTCACTAAGTTCAAGGTCGGCGATGCCGCCGGCATCGGCTGTTTTATCGATTCGTGCGGCGAATGTCCGGCGTGTCTTAGCGGAAATGAGCAATTCTGCTTCAAGGGTTGTGCAATGAGCTACAACGGCACCGAAATGGACCGCACGACACGCACATACGGCGGCTATTCGAACAAATATGTCATAAACGAGGATTATGCTCTTAAGGTTAACGCGACCGGTGACCTCTCGGGCGTCGCGCCGCTATTATGTGCGGGAATAACCACCTATGCTCCGCTCAAGAAATGGGGCGTCGGCCCGGGCAAAAAGGTCGCGGTCGCCGGTCTCGGCGGACTTGGGCACATGGGCGTCAAGATCGCGGCTGCCATGGGTGCCGAGGTTACCGTCCTGAGCACGTCGCCGTCGAAAGAGGCGGACGCACGGGGCCTCGGGGCAACGGGCTTTTTGAACACCCGAGACGAGGCCGCGGTGAAGGCTGCGACTGGGAGCTTTGACTTAATTCTCGATACGATCGCGGCGATGCACGATTACAATCTCTATCTGAGCCTGCTCGGATTGAACGGGGTAATGGTCGTCGTTGGCGCTCCATCGGAGCCGATCCCGCTCAATGCGTTTTCGCTGATCGGCGGTAACAAGGTGATCGCCGGCTCAATGATCGGCGGCATCGCCGAGACGCAGGAAATGCTCGATTTCTGCGTGGAACACGGCGTCACCTCCGACGTCGAGGTCATCACGCCCGACCGTATCGAAGAAGCGTACGACCGCACCGTCAAGTCGGACGTGCGGTATCGGTTTGTCATCGATATGAAATAGGCGTAAGTTTTCGCCGATCCTTTGCGACTTCGCGGCTTTGCGGGAGAAGTTTCCCGCAAAGTCGCAAAGATGCAAAGCAAACCGGAATCTAATGAGATACGTAGCCTTGCTCCGCGGCATTAACGTCGGCGGGAACACGATGATCAAGATGGAGGCGCTTCGAAATACTTTTGCGGGCCTCGGTTTTGAAAATGTCGTGAGCTACATCAACAGCGGCAATCTCGCGTTCGATACCGCAAAATTGGGCGAGGATAAGATGGCCGCAAAGATTGAAAGTGCGATCGAATCTGACTTCGGCAAGCACGTCGATGTTATGATCCGCGAGCAGAGTCACGTGCTACGTGTGCTGACCAACAATCCTTTCGAAGGTGAATTCGAAAGCCACAAGGAAATGCATGTCCTTTTTCTAAAGGAAGAAATGCCGGAGGATAAGGTAACACTTTTGCATGAGTCGGCCTTCCCGGGCGAACGTTACTTGGTCGTTGGTTGCGAGATCTACGCTCATTTACCAACCGGAGTCGCCGACAGTCTCCTTACTAAAGGCTTTCTGGATAAGAAACTCAAACTTGTCTTTACCGGCCGCAACTGGCGGACGGTCAATAAACTGGCGGAAATTTAGCAGACCAACATTCGTCAGATTCGAAATTTGTCACAGCGGGCCTTTCGGCGGTGTAATCTGATTACATCTTTAACGACGAAGGAGCAACTATGACAAATATCAATCGACGTCTGCGTATTCTCGAGGTCTACGCGGTCATTTCGCTGACCGTTTTTTGCATTCTAGCATTTTCTGCATTCACACGATCGAAAGAGAAATTTACCGAGATCGACGTTGAGCGTATGAATGTCCGCGAAAAGAACGGCCAGCTAGTTATGGTTGTCGCGAACAGCGACAGGATGCCGGATCCGACCGTAAACGGCAAATCATTCAAGACCGAGCGGCCCGCCGGGATGCTCTTCTTTAACGGCCTCGGCGACGAGAACGGCGGCATTGTATTTGGAGCGGTTGAGGGCAAAGGGCAGTATGGTTCGTACGCGGGCCTCTCGTTCGATAAATACAAGCAGGCACAGGCGATGGCTCTCGTGTATAACGATCACAACGGCAAGTACCGGGCGGGCCTCCAGATCTGGGACCGACCTGAGAAGCCTCTCGATCAAATAATTGAGCGACAGGAAGAGATCTCGAAAATGCCGGACGGCGATGCAAAGACCGCCGCGAAAGCGAAGCTGCAACAGGAAAATCCTTCTCCGACACGTGTTTACGTTGGCAAGAACGCGGAAAAGGAATCCGAGGTGACACTTTACGATGCCAGCGGCAATGCGCGGATAAAAATGCTCGTCGCCGCCGACGGGACGCCCAAACTCGATTTCCTGGATGCGAAGGGCAAAGTCACCTACAGCTTGCCAAATGATGGTATCAAGGGTAAGAATTAGGCTAGGGAAACTCTTCGAATGCCTATCAGAAAGCCTTTCAATTTTAAACTTTGGATCGACGAACACCGGCATTTACTCAAGCCGCCGGTTGGGAATCAGTGTGTATATGACGACGGCGATTTCATCGTGATGGTCGTCGGAGGGCCGAATTCGCGTAAGGACTATCATTGGGACGAGGGCGAGGAGCTTTTTTACCAGATCGAAGGCGACATCAAGGTCCAGGTTCAGGAGGACGGCGAGGCGGTTGAGGTTCCGATCCACGAGGGCGAGATGTTCCTGTTACCGGCTCGCATCCCGCACAATCCGATCCGCGGAGCGAATACCGTCGGCCTCGTGATCGAGCGAAAACGCCGCTCCGGCGAGCTCGACGGCCTGCTCTGGTTTTGTGAGAACTGCAACGCGAAACTCTACGAGGAGTATTTCCAACTCGAAGACATCACGACCCAATTTCAAGGCGTGTTCAAGAAATTCTACGATTCGGAAGACCTCCG
>JAKOVX010000065.1 GCA_029781855.1 Acidobacteriota bacterium
CATTTGCTGTTGGCGGGCGTAAAGATCGCTGTCGCCATCGGTGTAAAGGCGGAGAAGGACAAATTTGTTGAGTTCGTCCTCGACTTCCTTTTTCGAAAAGACGTTTGCCTCCATCCAGCGGCAGTTCGTGCAGGTGTAGCCGGTGAAATCGATGAAAACGCGTTTGTTTTCGGCCTTGGCCTTGGCAAGAGCGGCGGCGTAATCGTTGGTGATCCAGGCGGGCTCATTATCGCCGCGGCCCATGAATCGAGCTGACGAATTGCTGAGGTCCGGCGGCAGGAACGATTCAAGTTCGCCCATTTTCGCTCCGAAAAGCCCGGTAAGGAGATAGAAACTCACGGCGAGGCTGACGACCGCGGCGAAGACGCGAACGGCACCAAGTCGCTCGGGTTTGGAGTCGTGCGAGAGTTGGAATTTGCCGAGCAGATATATCGCAAGGACGATCGAGATCGCGATCCAGATCGCCAGTACGACATCGCGGGTGAAGAAGCCCCATTTCCAGACGAGATCGACGTTGGAAATGAACTTCATCGCCGCTGCGACCTCGAGAAAGCCCATCGCGACCTTGACCGAATTCATCCAACCACCGGCGCGCGGCAGTTGCGAGAGCAGATGCGGGGCAAGTGCCAGGACGAAAAACGGCAACGCAAAAACCGTCGAAAACACGAGCATTCCGAGAAGCGGCATTCGCCAGTTGCCCTGCGACGCCGAGACGAGGATCGTACCTACGAAAGGCGACGTGCATGTAAATGAGGTTAGAGTAAAAGTCAGGCCCATCAGCATCGCGCCGATGACGCCGCTGCCTTCGCCCTCTTTGCTGCGGGTCAGCGAATCGAGCCGCGTCAGAATGCCGGACGGGATCGTGATCTCGTACGCACCGAAGAGGTTGAACGCAAAGAACAGGAAAATGGCTGTGATGAGCAGGTTTATCCACGGATTGGCCGCAAAGAGGTTAATGCCCGCGGCACCGACAAAGAAGGCCAACAGCATTCCGACGATCGTAAACGTCGCCACGATCCCAAGCGAATAAACGGTCGCGAGCTTGACCGCCCGGCTCCGGTGGCCAGCCGAATGACTGGTGAAATACGACACCGTGATCGGGATCATCGGGAAAACACACGGCGTCAGCAACGACAGTGCCCCGAGCGATGCGGCCAGCCAGATGAACGGCCACAGGTCGGTCGGAGTTTGCGGCCCGTTCGACTGCGGTTTTGTGTCAACCGCCACGGGCGTGGCCGGAGTGGCGGCCGTCGTACTCGTACGTTTTACGTCTTCGACACCGGCGGTTGAAACGCGAACGGTTCGCGGCGGCAAACAAAACTGGTCATTACACAGCTGAAAACGCACATCGAGGCTTAATGCCGCGAAATCGGTATCGGACGCCGCTTTGATAGGTACCTTGAAAGTGACGGAATCAGTAAAGAACTTGGTCTCAAGCGGTTTGTCGTCCGGCCCGGTGAAGAGCGGATCGGTCTTGACGATCGGTTTTGGCGAGTCTATTTGCCCGTCGATGGAGAAAGGCTTTCCCTCGGTGACCTTGATCGTCGTGGCGATCGGCCCGCCATCGGGCTGCTCAAGTGCGTACAGATGCCATCCGGACTCAAGATCGGCCTTTAACGCGGCATTTGCCTTGTCACCCACGGGGAGTTTTTGAACCGCAGGCTCGGCCGACAAAGTCCATTTCGCACGGTCCTGTGCGGACGACACTGCGAAAAACGCAACGATGACAATGACGATCAATGAAAATCTTCTCAGCATTTGTTCCCAAACAGCCAATTCCAAACTATACCATCTCAGATTTCGGCGCATATAAACAAGATTCGATTATTTTGCAGAAATATTCCCGCTCGCTTATAATAAACGTTTTGTTAAAGTTACGTTTAGCAACGGGCACCAAGCCCAGAATTTTTCGGAGGATAGGAATTTTGCCAAAAGCAGCCACGCGTCAAAAAACAGGGGCGAAAAGCACTAAATCTTCGCCAAACGGATCCGGCAAAACGCTGGAGTCCGTGGTCGAGGCGCATCAGGACAAGGACTTTTACGAGGTCGAAAAGGCCAAAGCCGAGTATAACGCCCGGCGTGCATCGCAGCTTACCGCCATTAAGAAGACGGATAAAAAGCTGTTGAGGAAAATGCTTTACGAGATGGTCCTCGGCCGGCGGTTCGAGGAAAAGTGCGCCGAGGTCTACCGTATGGGCAAGATAGGCGGCTTTTGCCACCTGTACATCGGCCAGGAAGCGATCGGCGTCGGATCGATGCTGGCGATCGAGCCAAAAGACATGGTCGTCACCTCGTATCGCGACCACGTGCAGGCGATCATCAAGGGAATGACGCCCGAATCAGTTTTGGCGGAGCTCTACGGCAAAGAGGGCGGTTGCGTCGGGGGCAAGGGCGGCTCGATGCATATGTTCTCGAAGGAACTCGAATTCTTCGGCGGACACGGCATTGTCGGCGGCCAGATCGGCGTAGGCACTGGCATGGCTTACGCGGCGAAATACAAGAATTCGGGCCAGGTCGTGCTGTGCTTCTTCGGCGAGGCGGCGGTCAACCAGGGCATATTTCACGAATCGCTCAACATGGCTCAGCTGTGGAAACTTCCCTGCATCTACATCTGCGAAAACAACCAGTACGGAATGGGCACGTCGCAGGAACGGGCGATGAGCGCCCGGAGCATCGCGAAAAAGGCCGATTCGTACGAGATGGCGAATGAATTTGTCGACGGAATGGACGTGATGGCCGTCCGCGAAGCGACGCTTAGAGCGGTCGAGCGGGCACGCGACGAGAGCCTGCCGACGCTGCTTGAGGTTCGCGCATATCGATATATGGGCCACTCGATGTCCGATCCCGGCAATTACCGTACCCGCGACGAGATCCTCAAGTATCAGGAACGCGACCCGATCGTGCTCTTTAAGGACAGCTTGAAAGAGGCGAAAGTGCTGACCGACAAAGATTTTGACGAGATCGAGCAGGAAGCAGTCGATGCCGTCGCCGCAGCGGTCAAATTCGCTGACGAGAGCCCGTTCCCGGCGGAGAGTGAGCTGATGACGCACGTATACGCTTGAGAAGTGGTCAGTGGCCAGTGGCCAGTGGTCAGTAGCCGATAAGCATGAGTGTTCAGCACTATCGACAATTGATCGCCTGGCAAAAGGGAATGTCCTTGGTAACGAGCGTGTACGAAATTTCGGCCGCCTTTCCGAAGGACGAGATTTACGGCCTGACGAGTCAGATAAGGCGTGCGGCTGTCTCTGTCCCTTCTAACATTGCTGAAGGCCAGGGACGAAATTCGACCCGAGAATTCCTTCACCATCTCTCTATAGCGTACGGGTCGTTGATGGAAGTAGAAACGCAGATTTTGATAGCCGGAGAGTTGAGATATTTAGGAGTTGCTGAGATCGATCTGGTGATCGAGCAAACAGCAGAAACCGGTCGAGTGATAAATGGACTGATGAGGTCTCTTCGAGAAAGAGTCTGACAACTGGCCACCGACCACTGACCACTGACCACTATGGCTTTACTAACAATTCGCGATGCATTGAACGAAGCATTGCGTGAAGAAATATTGAGAGACGAGAACGTCTTCGTTATGGGCGAAGAGGTCGCTGAGTACGACGGCGCTTATAAGGTGACGCGTGGACTGTGGAAGGAGTTCGGCGACAAGCGTGTCGTCGATACGCCGATCACGGAGCTCGGGTTTGCGGCGGTCGGCGTTGGAGCAGCAATGGCGGGCTTAAGGCCGGTGATCGAGTTCATGACGTGGAATTTTTCGATCCTCGCGGCCGATCAGATCATAAACCACGCCGCCAAGATGCTGTATATGTCCGGTGGACAGTTCAAGGTCCCGATCGTCTTTCGCGGGCCGAATGGCTCAGCGTATCAGGTCTCGTCGCAACACTCGCAGGCGTTGGAGGCATTTTATGCCAATTTCCCGGGCTTAAAGGTCGTGATGCCGTCGAACGCAGCTGACGCCAAGGGTTTGCTCAAATCGGCTATCCGCGACGACAATCCGGTGATGTTCCTCGAACAGGAGCGAATGTACGGCCTCAAAGGCGAGGTGCCGGAAGGCGATGATTTCACGATCCCGCTCGGCGTCGCCGATATCAAACGCGAAGGCAAGGACTGCACGATCGTCGCCCGTTCGATGACGGTGCCGCTTGCCCTGCAGGCTGCGGAGAAGATCCAGGAAGAACTTGACGTCTCGGTCGAGGTCATCGACCCGCGGACGATCAAGCCGCTCGACATCGACACGATCGTCAATTCGGTCAAGAAGACGAACCGGCTCGTGATCGCCGAAGAGTCGCATTCATTCGCATCGGTCGGAGCCGAGATCTCGCACCAGATAATGGAGAACGCTTTCGACTATCTCGACGCTCCGGTCAAGCGGATCTCGTGTGCCGAAACGCCGATGCCGTACGCGAAAAACCTCGAGGCATTGGCTTTGCCGGACGTCGCGAAGATCGTCGCCGCTGTGAAGGAAGTTTGTTATTTGTAGGGGGAATTACATGAAGATCAAAGTCATTGTGCATACTGCAGACGAGGGTGGTTATTGGGCTGAGGTTCCCTCGATCCCGGGTTGCGCGACCGAGGGCGATTCATTCGAGGAGCTCCTTGCGAATCTATATGAGGCAGTCGAAGGCTGCCTGTCTGTAGATATGAGTAATATTCAGTTTGGAACGAATGACCGTTTACTTGAGATCGCCATATGAAGCCAATTTCCGGAAAGGAGCTTTGTAAGGTCCTCGAACGAAACGGCTGGACTCTTTTAAGGACCCAAGGCAGTCACTTGATCTACGGAAAACAAGGAACTGGAATCCGCTTGTCAGTTCCGGTTCACAAGAACAGGGCTCTTAAGACTGGGCTTTTCAATCATTTGATGAAATTGGCCGGGTTGACGGAAAAGGATTTGAAATAGGCACTTGGATAAGAAAAGCGCGAAACTCGAATACAAGCTGAGCCATCGCCCGATGGGCGTGTTTCAGATACGGAACAAGACGAACGACAAGGTTTTTGTCGATTCGAGCGTGAACGTACCCGGCAAAATGAATCGCCACAGGTTCGCACTGAACGCAGGTGTTTTCGCAGGGAAAGCTCTGCAGAAAGACTGGAACGAGCAGGGCGAATCGACGTTCGAATTTGAGACGCTCGAGCCGGTCGAACCGCGGGACGACCAGAATTACGACTACGCCGCCGACGTCAAGGTCCTCGAGGAACTTTGGCTCGAAAAGCTCGAGCCCTACGGCGAAAATGGCTACAACGAGCGAAAATTGACGCGTGAAGAGCGATTGCAAATGATCCGAGCGAATCGGAAACTCTAAATTTTATGGCTGAAAAATTCTTAATGCCGAAACTCTCGCCCACCATGGAAGAGGGGCAGATCGCGCGCTGGGTCAAGAACGAAGGCGAGGACTTCGGCGCGGGCGAAACGCTTGCCGAGGTCGACACCGATAAGGCGACGATGGAAATGACCGCTCTCGCGGGCGGCACGCTCCTTAAGATACTGAAAGCCGCCGGCGACACCGCCGCGCTTGGCGAAGCGATCGCGATCATCGGGCAAAAGGGCGAGGACATCACGGCACTCCTGAGCGAGGTTGCTGCAAACGGTAAGTCAGTACCACCTGCGGTAGCGGGTGGTTTAACGCAGCCGGTGGATGAGGCAAAGCAAGATGAGGCCCCAAAGCGAGAGGAAGCCACACTTCAACCGCCCGCTACCGCAGACGGTTCCGTTACGAATGGCCGAATGATAGTTTCGCCGATCGCCGCGAGAATGGCAGCGGAAAACGGCGTCGACCTCAAAACGATCACCGGTTCCGGGCCGAACGGTCGGATCATCAAACGCGACATCGAAGCAGTGGTCAGTGGCCAGTCGTCGGTGGTCAGCGGCAAAGCCCAACATACATTTATTCCGTCGACGATCGTCGGTGCCTCGGCGTATCACGAGGAAAATACGTCGAAGATGCGGCAGGTCATTGCCAGCCGCCTGGCCGAATCGATCGGCCCGATCCCGACGTTTTACCTGACGATGGAGATCGAGATGGACAACGCCCTCGAACTCCGAAAGGCAATAAACGCGAGCGTTTCCGAGGACCAGAAGATCAGCGTCAACGACATCATCGTCAAAGTTGCCGCACTGTCGCTGATGAAGCACCCGTTCGCTAACGCGTCGTATCAGGACAAGACGATTCGCTTTTACGAGCAGGCCGACATCGGCGTTGCCGTCGCGATCGAGGATGGATTGATCACGCCGGTTATCCGCGGTGCCAATTTGAAGGGCTTCCTCGAGATCTCGGCCGAGATCAAGGACCTTGCGGCAAAGGCAAGAGCGAAAAAGCTGCAGCCAGAGGAATACACCGGAGCGACGTTCTCCATCTCAAATTTGGGCATGTTCGGGATCAAGGAGTTTACGGCGATCATCAATCCGCCCGAGGCCGGCATTTTAGCGATCGGCGGTGCCGCTCCGACGGCGGTCGTTCGCAACGGCCAGGTCGTCGTCCGCAACATTATGAACGTCACGATGTCCTGCGACCATCGGGTGATCGACGGCGCGACGGGTGCGAAATTTCTCCAAACGTTCAAGCAAATGCTGGAACAACCCGCACTGATGCTCGCATAAAGTGGCTGAAAACGAGCGACCGATCGGACCGTACATCGCGCTAATTTGCGTCCAACTGTCGTTCGGCTCGTTTCCGGTCGTGGGCAAGGTCGCACTATCCGTAATTCCGCCTGTCGGACTCGTCGGATTTCGCGTCGGAATAACGGCGGCACTCTTTGTAATTATCCAGGCGTTGCGCGGCAGGTTCTGGCTCAAGGAGCGGATCGATTACCTCAAGCTCGCTGCAATAAGTCTCCTTGCCGTAACATTTAACCAACTTCTATTCACGACCGGCCTCTCGCTGACCAAAGCGTCAAACGCCTCGCTGATCGCGATAACGATACCGATATTCGCGATGACGGCCGGATTCATGCTCGGTACGGAAATGCTGCGTCCGATCAAAGTGATCGGAATTTTGCTCGCGTGCGCCGGCGTGGTCTTTCTCATCGACCCGCGAAATGCGTCGTTCTCGTCGCAGACGACCCTCGGCGACATTCTTGTTGTCCTCAATTCCCTTTCGTACGGAATCTACGTCGCGATCTCAAAGAGCATCGTCATGCGAAACGGTGCATTCAGGTCGATAATGTGGATCTTTGTTATCGCGTCAATATTTTGCGTGCCGCTCGGGACGTACTCGATGCGGACAGTGGACATTCCTTCGGTAGAGCCGGTGATCTGGCTCTGCGTCGCCTATACGGCGATCATCGGGACGCTTGTGCCGTACTTTCTGAACGCCTGGGCGATCGCCCGGGTCGAGCCGTCGACCGTGGCCGTTTTCGTGTATTTGCAGCCACTTATCGGCTTTCTGCTGGCGGTCGCATTCCTCGGCGAAAAGGTGGGTATCAAGTTCGGTATTGCAACCCTTTTGATATTCGCCGGCGTCTTTCTGGTAACGAG
This sequence comes from Acidobacteriota bacterium, assembly GCA_029781855.1. Taxonomy (GTDB): domain Bacteria; phylum Acidobacteriota; class Blastocatellia; order Pyrinomonadales; family Pyrinomonadaceae; genus OLB17. Next base: position 7,484 of record JAKOVX010000065.1, read on the forward strand.
AAAATTCACGGTTCGTGAAAAATAATTCTTGCATTTTTGATAAAAACGGCATCTAATCCACTTAATTCGGAAAAAGTGGCGACACAGATAACACAGATCGACAACGCCGAAAGCGGCCTCACAACCCTTAGGGTTGAGGGTGACCTTTTGCCTGATGATGCCCGCGTCATTGAGAGCATTGCGATAGACATTCGCTCGGAGACCGGTAATCAAGTACTGATCGACCTCGCCGACCTTGATTTTCTCGATAGCGACACTGCTCCGCTGCTCAAGCGGCTCGACGAGCGCGAAGGTGTCGAGATCCAGGGCGTCGAGATATTTCTTCAATCGATGATCAACCAGGTCGAGCGCAACGGCCGCCGATGATCAGCGGCTGACAATTCCACAAAAACAATTTACAGTTTAGTTCATGAAAATTCGGGATATCGCCGAACTTGTCTCAGGCGAACTGATCGGTGACGGTGACGGTGACGTTGAGGTCGAGCGTGTCGCAAAGCTCTCGACAGCCGCGAACGGCGAATTAGCGTTCGTCGATAGGGCGGACGGCGATCCGGCTTCCGAAGCCTCCTGCGTCATCGTTCCGATGGATCTCGAAATAGCATCACAGGGAAATTACATTCGCGTCCGAAACCCAAAACTCGCATTCACGATCGCTGCCAAAAAACTCAATTCCCGGGAACCAAGATACGGCGAAAGTAGGCCGGCCATCGCCGGGAGCGCCGATGTTCGCACCGTGAATATCGGAAATTTCGTGACGGTCGGCGAAGATTCGTCCATCGGCGAGGGCTGCGAGATCGGCGACGGTGTCCGAATCGGACGCGGCGTCACGGTCAAGGAAAACACCTTAATTTACCCAAATTGCGTGATCTACGACGGTGTCGAGATCGGTCGTGGCTGCGTGATCCATGCCGGAACGGTGCTCGGTTCCGATGGGTTCGGCTACGTCCGCGACGAAAACGGCGAGCATTTGCAATTCCCGCAGGTCGGCACACTCGTGATCGAGAACAACGTCGAGATCGGTGCCAATTGCACCATCGACCGCGGTTCCCTCGGTGAAACCCGCATCGGCGAAGGCACCAAGATCGACAATCTTGTACACATCGCCCACAACGTCGAGATCGGAAAACGTGTGCTAATAGCCGGCCAATCGGGCATCGCCGGCAGCTCGACGATCGGCGACGATGTGGTCATCGCAGGCCAAGTCGGCATTTCGGATCACGTTCGGATCGAATCCGGAGCGGTGATCGGCGCAAAGTCGGTAGTTTTCCCGAATAAGGTCATTAAGAAAGGCCTGTGGTCCGGAATTCCCGTCCAGCCGATGGATGAATATAAAACGCAGCTTGCTCAGGTTCGTGGTATCGGCCGACTTCGTGAATCTGTGAAACGGATCCAAAAACACCTTGGGCTCGAAACTTCCTCGACGGATGATACCGAACGGTGACGGACCACGCCTTAACAAATGCTATGAAGACTAAATTGATCGCACAAATTTTGTTTTCGATGCTGGTGGCGGCATCTTGTTATGCGGTGGTCGACGGTCTCGCCGGAAGTTGGAGCGGCGAATCGATCTGCACGATCCGCGATTCGCCGTGTCACGACGAACAAGTGATCTATCACATTTCAGAGCCGGATAGTGCGGGAAAGCTGAACATTCAGGCCGACAAGGTTGTCAACGGCCAGCCGGAAGAAATGGGCACGCTGAACTGCATCTATGACAAACCGGCATCGCAAATCACGTGTCAGATGGGGAACGGCAAGTGGGAATTTACGGTGACCGGAAACACGATGAAAGGTACGCTGAAATTGCCCGACGGACGTTTATTCCGCAATGTTTCGGTGAAAAAGGACGGTCAGTGAGCTCCTACCAGCTTCAGTATTGCCTCCGCAGCGCGTTTTGAGGCTCCGCCTGCACCGAGCTTATCGGCCGCGGCCTTTAGCTTTGATCGCATGACTGCATTTGTCGCGGGTTCCAGGAGTCTAAACAATTCGTTCGACAATGACCGCGCGGTGAACTCATGCTGGATCAGCTCGGCAGCCAGCCGCTCGCCGGCAATCAGATTGATCAGGCCGTAGTGCTCAACTGAAATCAGAGGCTTGAGCAGTGCATAGTTCATCGCGGATGTCTTATAGACGATCGCCATCGGCGTGCCGATTATCCCGGTCTCGAGTGTTGCGGTGCCGCTCGTGACCGCCGCGACGTCCGATGCGTAAAGCGCGTCGAACGTCTCGTTTACCGCTATCCTTACCTTTCCTGATAATCCTTCGGCGGTCTTCCCAGCTCGTAATAGCTCCTTTTCGGTAAACTCCACCCTGCGGTCGTCCGCGAGGGCGATAACGAACTGAACTTCCGGCCGGCATTTATTGATCTCAGCGGCGGACTCGAGCAAAACCGGCAGAATTCGCTGGATCTCCTTTTGCCGGCTGCCGGGAAGAAGTGAAATGACCGGTTTTTGCGGATCGAGGCCGTGAGCCGCACAGAACTCGGCCCGCGTCCGGTGCGGATGAACCTCGCGGGCAAGCGGGCTGCCGACGTATTCGACATTCGCAAAATCATTCCTCGCGTACCATTCCTTTTCGAAAGGAAGGATCGCCAGCATCAGGTCAACATTTTTCCGGATCGAGTTCACCCGATATTTTCGCCACGCCCAGAGCTGCGGCGAAATGTAGTAGACGACCGGAACCCCTTGTTTCTTGAGCGCCTTTGCAAGTTTCAAATTGAAGTCGGGAAAATCGATGAGCACAGCGACATCCGGCCGTTGCTCGCTCGCGGCCTTCTTCAACGACCTCATCGCTCGCAGGAACATCGGCAACGCGCCGCCGATCTCGGCAACGCCGACAACCGAAAGCTCGTCAGCCATCACGACGGGAAGCACGCCTTCGTCCCGCATCTGCGGACCTGCTGCACCAAAGAACGACACTTCGAGGTCGAGCGTGATTTTCCGTATCTCGCGCACGAGCTTTGCTCCGTGGCCGTCACCGGACGCCTCGCCGGCGACGATCATGACTTTTAGGGCTTTCTGCATTCTCGATAACCGCTATTATTCTTAAACGATAAATCCAAAATGTAAAATTACAACCTGTTTTGGACGTTCGTGCATCAAACGGCTTGTTTTAATAGCGATAGCCTCGTTTTCTTGGCGGTCTTCCTTGCAGTAAGCGGCCTTTACGCTTAAAATTTAGGTTTTGACCAAAGGGCTTTATTTATTACTTTGAAACGCTCTAATTTTGTCTTTTTGTATTTGGAGGAGTTTGTGACGCTTCGTCTTGCTTTCCTTTTCGTAATCATCTCTATTTTTGCCGCTGCTTCGAACGTTTCGGCTCAGGTCGATTCGGTCATCGGGCAGGTTTCGAACTCGAATTTCGAGTCGTTCGCCGGTTCCGTTAGCGGAGACGGACGATTCGTCGTCTTCGAGTCTCGCGGCAATCTCGCGACGGAAAACCCGCGAAACGCGGACGGCAATCTCGAAATATTCTTGTTTGATTATGCCCAGCGGCGTATCTTTCAAATAACCGATACCAAGAGCGTACTGATCAATCCTGCGTTGTCGTCGACATTCGACAACATACGAGTTGAGATCGCGAACACACGGCCGGTCATCAGTAATGACGGGAAATGGATCGCATTCAGTTCGAACGCTACGATCGCGTATCCGGGAGACGCCACCAACCCGCCGGTCATCAGCAACACCAATCCGGGCAGTTTCAATGGCAACGACTACACGGCCCCGACGCCAACGCCAAGCCCAAGCCCGAGCCCTTCACCGACACCGGGAGCAAACCCGATGACGATCGATGCTAACCTCGAAATGTGGCTTTATCAGGTGCCGAATGTCGCTCCCGTGGCGAATTTATCCGATGGCGACGAGATCGGTTTCACGGATCTCACGGGCGGAACGTTCATTCAAGTTACAAATACAATTCCGAGTCAACTGCCGAGGTCCGGCAGCCCGACCACGGGCCCGTTCATCGCGGACGATAATCACGACGCGAGCATCAGCGACGACGGACACGCGATCGCGTTCGTTTCGAGCCGCGACCTCGTTCCAGGCACCGGCACGGTCGGCAATTCATTTCCGCTGGAGGACACGGAGGAGATTTATACATTCATACGGAGTGCTCCTGCCCTCAAACGGGCCGGAGGAACTACCTCGGGCACTCTGGGGCAGGTGACCAAGACCCCAAGAGGAACGATCGCAAATCCGATCTATTGCAAAAATCCGACCATATCCGGCGATGGAACGCGCGTTGTTTTCGCTAGCACGGGCGATGCTCCCGTTCCAGGGATGCCGACCGGCGGCAATCCGCTTGCTAGCAGGAATGAAGAGATATTCTTCACCGACCTCGACGCCGCGGGATTTCCGACCGGCACCAAGAAACAGGTCACGACCACCACGCCGACAAATCCCGGTGACCCCGTCAACATCCTCGATCTTGGCCGCAGGATGAGCCGCGACGGGCATTATATTGTCTTTGATTCTTACGCGGACCTGGCTGCCGAGAATAACGGGACTAACTACACCTCGTTTGCGACCTATTTGTACGATACGACGGCGAATACGTTCAGGCGTATTTGTGCCCGGAGCAATGCCGACAGTGCGGCGACAGGCGGCGATCTCGCTCGTTATGCGGGATTCACAGACAACGACGCGTCCGGAGCTCCTTCGACTCTCGTGATGGAGACTCGGATGAACATTAAGCCTGACGGAACTATACCGACGACAGAAACCGACGGGCTAAACCCGACTGCGGAACGTCAGGCTCAGATCTATTCGTATCCGCTGAATGAACCGGCGATGACGGCTACGTTCAAACGCCTGACCAGGCTGCCGGTCCCGTTTTCATTCCTGGCATCGACACAGGTACTGACGACGAATTCATTGAAGCGGATGGTTTTCAACCTTTCACTTTCCGAATTGGGACTTGGAAACCCGGATCTCCAGTCGGAAGTGTTCTACATGGTCACCCCGACGGCGATAAACCAGGCGGTCATCAATGCTTCGTTCGCGACTGGAGCGAGCAATATTCCGATCTCGCCGACCGAGGTCCCGACGCCGACGCCTACACCAACTCCAAGTCCTACTCCGACACCTTCTCCCACGCCGACGCCGACGCCTACCCCGACGCCGTCCGGTTCGCCGACTCCGACTCCGTCGCCTACTCCGACACCAACGCCGGTAACGCCTCCTGCGGTCTTTGGAATGGCTCCGGGGATGGCGGCGATCATGAATTATCAGGCCGGTTTCGACAGGCCGGTGGTCACGCGTTCAGGGGTCGGATCGCTTAGCCGTAGCTTCACTCTGCCTATCGAGTTAAGCGGTGTCTCGCTGACCATTAATGGAGCTGCGTGCGGGCTGAAGTCGGTGAGCCGTCACAAGATCGAATTTGTGGTGCCGCCGGCATTGAGTGTCGCCGCCACAGGAACGACATACCCGCTCGTGTTACTCAATAACGGAACGGTCATGACGACGTCCGTGACTCTGGTACCGGCCCGACCCGATATTTACAATGTCGAAGGATTCATCGGTCCCGGCGGCAGGACCAAGATCTTTAATGTTACCAACCGTGTTTACACGACCGAGCCATTTACGGCGACGACAATTCGACTGAGGCCGTTTGGACGTGTACCGTCGGTGCTGCGGGTATATTTGACCGGTGCGGCAGCCGTCGATACCACGAACACCACGATCAGGATAGGCGAATTCGGCAACTTCCTGGCACCGGTGGTATCTAGTGCCGTGCTAGTTGAACCGGGGGTTTACACCGTTGATTTTGCCTTGCCTCCGCAATCGGCAGGAGGCGGCGACCAGCCTATCATCCTGACGGTGATACTCAACGGAGTGAGTTTCTCATCGCGGCTCGATGATACGGCGACCAAGTTCCGGATCCTTTGACGGAGTGCGCCTGTTTTTTGACCAAAAGGACAGCTTTCGGGCTGTCCTTTTTGCTTTATAACTATGGGTTATCCGGACATAAACAAAACCTATTCTTGCTTAGAAGTTTCCGTTATAATATCCTATAGGTACCTCGTGAATGAAGACCAATACCAGAATCGGCCTTTGAGAGACATTATTTGACCCCGGAACTCTACTTTTAATAAAACTATTTTGCAGGAGCAACTTTAAGAATATGGCTGGAAAAGATGTGAGTACGATGAAGATCTCATCAAAGGTATGGAAGAACGGCAAATTCATCGATTGGGATGATGCCAGGATCCATGTAATGTCGCACGTCGTGAACTACGGCTCGAGCGTTTTCGAAGGAATACGTTGTTATAACACGACAAAGGGCTCAGCTGTATTCCGTCTGCCCGAACATATGCAAAGGCTGGTAAATTCAGCGAAGATCTACAGGATGGACCCTCCGTTTGGCCGCGACGAGTTTTGCAGTGCGTCGACCGAATTGATCCGACAGAGCGGCCTTGAGGCCTGCTACATCAGGCCCGTGATTTTCCGAGGGCTCAACGAAGAAAAGCCGGCGTTCGGCGTAAACCCGTTCCCTAATCCGATCGATGCCTACATCGCTGCGTGGGAATGGGGCAAATACCTCGGCGAGGAAGCCCTTGAGAGCGGTATCGAAGTGTGCGTTTCGAGCTGGACGCGGATCTCGTCAAACACGATGCCGACGATGGCAAAAGCGGGTGCGAATTATATGAATTCGCAGCTCATCAAGATGGAAGCCTTACTCGGCGGATTTTCCGAAGGTATCGCCCTCGACGACCGCGGATACGTTTCTGAAGGTTCCGGCGAGAACATCTTTCTCATCAACAACGGCAAGCTGATCACGCCGCCGCTCGGCGCCGCGATCCTGCCGGGTATTACGCGTGATTCGGTCATCAAGATCGCCCGTGAAATGGGCATCGACGTCATCGAAACGACTATCCAGCGAGCTGCATTGTATCTTGCAGACGAATTATTCTTCACCGGCACTGCCGCCGAGATCACGCCGATCAGGTCGGTCGACCGCATTACCGTCGGCGAGGGCAAACGCGGACCGATAACAAAGGCCCTGCAGGATGAGTTTTTCAAGATCATCATGGCCGAGCGTCCGGCACCCGGTGGAGCGAACTGGCTGACTTTCGTCCACGACACCGACGAAAAAAAAACGGCCGCAGCTTGAGTTAGTAACCAGTTAGAGCCTGAATTGAGTTAACATTAGAACGCCGATCGGGCATCCGGTCGGCGTTCTTCTTTTCGACTGACGATATTCTCAGCTGCCAACATCCACCATGGCCGAACGACCGGTAAACAATCTTAGGATCGGGATCGCCGTTTTCGCCTGCGGGGCGTTTGTGATGGCGTATGAGATCGTGGCGTCGAGAATCTTGGCGCCGTTCATTGGGACATCCACTTACATCTGGACGAGCCTCATCGGCGTGATTCTCGCGAGCCTCAGCCTCGGTTATTGGCTCGGAGGCCGGATGGCTGACCGGCGGCCGGACGTCCGGGTGCTGTCATCGGTGATATTTTTTGCCGGCGGCCTCGTAGCCGTCACGGAATTGGTCAAGGAGATCGTGCTGTCGTTCGTCGCCGCGGCACCGATCGGGATCGAACTGCGGTCGGTGCTCGCTTCCCTATTGTTGTTTGCACCCGCAAGCGTTTGCCTCGGCTTCGTCACACCGTATGCCGTCAAGCTCGAGATCCTGTCGCTGGCCAATTCCGGTAAAACGGTCGGAAGGCTCTACGCCCTTTCGACGGTCGGAAGCATCGCCGGGACATTTGTCGCCGGGTTCTTCCTGATCCCGTTTGTCGGCAGCACCCGAACGCTCTACATCATCTCGGGCGGGTTAATTGCGGTAGCGGTCATACTGTTTCCATTTACGTGGACCCGCACCGCGATCGGATCGATCGTTGTCGTCGTATTCTCAATAATTTCCAACGAAGCGAGCATCTACCTGATGAAGGTCGAGAATGACGTTCACGACATCGACACCGAATACAGCCGGATACGCGTTTTCAATACGGTCGATCCGCATTCGGGCCAACCGATCCGGGCCCTTGCGACCGACCCATATGCGATCCAATCGGCGATGAGGCTCGATAATGGCGAACCGGTGTTTGCCTACATCAACTATTATCGGCTGGCCAGATATTTCAACCCGAACGCGAAGAGATCGCTGATGATCGGCGGTGCCGGGTACACGGTTCCGAAGGATCTGCTTCGCCGCTATCAGGACCTCGATATGGATGCGGTCGAGATCGATCCGGGAATGACAAGGATCGCCCGTAGTTATTTTGGATTGACGGACAATGAACGGATGCGGATATTTCACGAAGACGGCCGGACGTTTCTAAACAAAGCTCCTGCGGGATCATACGACGCTGTCCTGATGGACGCCTTTAGCTCGCTGTTCTCGGTTCCGTATCAGCTGACGACGCGTGAATGCGTGATGGAGATCAAAAGGTCTCTGTCAGTAAATGGGGTCGTGATCTTCAATCTCGGCTCGGCGATCTCAGGTGCCGGAAGCGGCTTTTTGCAGTCCGAATTGGCGACGTACAGGAGCGTTTTCCCAACGGTCATGCTCTTCAAAGTTTATCCGGACCTACCGGACGACCGCCTGCAAAACCTGATAATCGTCGCACTCAACTCGCCGCAAACCACAAAGCCCGAAAGTGCGGATCCGGCGTTCGCTCAGCTCCTCAGCCACCAATACGCGTCTCCGATCGGGTCGGAAAAGCCGATCCTAACCGACGACCTTGCTCCGGTCGAGTACTATAACGCGATCGCTCAGGACCTGAACCAGAGGGTCGAAAGGTGAATCGCGTCCTCTCTTGTCTTTAGATTTCTAGTGGAGGCCTTGCCCGTACTGTTCGGTGCCGACCGTCCCGATGCCGTTCAGCCGAAAGCTAAATGCCCAGCGGTTCTCCTGCCGGGCCCCGACGTTGAATGTGTAGTATTGGAGAGCTAACGAACAGCAGTCGTAAGCGTAGCCGATCGTGTAGAGCGAGCTGATCATCGGACTCAGTTTGGCTGCACGCCGATTTTCGAAATCAAAGAACAGCGAGGTGCCGCCATACCAACCGTGATTGCGATTGCCGACAAAGATAGACGGGCTCCATTGCTCGCCCCTGAGCGTGCCGGGTTCTTTGCCATTCGGATCTGCGTATTGGGCGAGCGACGGTATGAGCGTGACAGCGCGAGTGTAATAAAACGTCTGGAAGAATTTAAGTAATTTGGTGTCGTAACCGATCGTCGCCGAAATTGCCCGCAGCCCGTCTCCCTGGACGCCGACATCGATCTTCGTGCTGACGAATATCGTCTTCTGCGGTCGAAATGTAGCATCGATATTGACCGGCGAGAACCGACGCGGAACCCCGCCAAAGGTATAGAAACTCAACGCCGTGATCGGTTCGATCTGATTTCTCTGACCGGGGATCAGGGCACCGCCGAACGTCTTGTCAAAGAAATACTTGCCGCGGATCGTTACACTGAATATCTCGTAAGGCTGAACCGACGTCGGCTTGTTATCCCGCGAGTCCGTCGTTTCACCGTTGCGTGCCTTTTCTGCCAGCCGCTGCTGAGCTTCCTTGGTGACGGCTTCGGCGTAGCGACGCGTGTAGAATCGATTGGTAATTCCGTACTCGATCTCATTCGTGTCGGCCGCAGTATCGACATAATCGAAGCGAATGATCCGATTAAAGTTATCAACGCCCTTGATAAAGCGGTAGGTAACGAACGGTTCGATTACGTGGCGAAATTTGAAGACACCTTTCTTGCCGTAATAATTCTTTGCGAGAGCGACCGGACGGATGTCGAATTGGAAGGTGCCGTAGCGGCGAATGACATCGGTTCCAAGCACGGTCCGGTTCGGACCGAAGGAATTTGAGTAATACGTAACTCGTGCGGATCCCGAAGCGGTGAAATTGACGTACTTTGTATGGAACGGCACCATGAGCTCGGGATACACGTCAAAACGCTGCCCAAGGGCCGGCGTGACCACGGGGTTACCGCCGGTCTGGCTCTGGTAGAGTGCCTGATTATCGACGTCTTCGCGGCGGGACAATCCCTCAATACTTGTTTTGAACGAGAAGTAGACGCCGGGCAGAAACGACAGCATCGACGGCCGTTTCTCGAAATTTATGCTGGGCAGATTTCGGGTCTTGATCCTGACGTTCGGGATCGAGATGACCTGCGACCGTGCCAGGAGGTCGAGCGAGTAATTATTCCAGCTCTTGTTGATGAACGCCTGCGAAACCTCGATCGGCGAGATGATCTGCTGGATCCCGTCGGAGAAAACCTGACGAAACGCAAGGCTTGAAGTGATCCGCACGTCTGCCGAAGCCGTGAATCCGTTCGGAAAGAATTGGACGCCCTCGGCAAAGATGATCGAACCTCCCTGATCCGGGTGCTCGGCATCGGCCTTGGGCCCGAAGATGCGGTCCTTTACCGCATAGAAACCGAAATTGAAGTACGATCGGGAATTAGATCGCGTTCTGACATCGGCTCCGTAGCCGACACCTCGCGACGTGTAAACATCGCCGCGTATCGTGACGTCGGCCGACTTGCCCAACGTTTGAAAATACGCCGTCGACAAGCGGAACCCCTTGTTGCCGGAGAACGAAAACGACGGTGTCAGGAAACCTGATTTCCGGTCGTCTTTCTTCAGAGATATCGATGCGTAAGGCAGAAAAGCGAGCGGAACGTCCTTTACCCGGAATTTTGCATTTTTGAGCTTCAGCCTGTCGTTTACGCTGATAGTCGCCTTCGCCGCGGTAAAGCTCCACTTCGGCACGGCCTCTTCGCAGGCGGTGAATTTGCCGTTCGTGACGACGATCTCGTTCAGTTTGACCCTCTCGACGCGGTCGGCGACAAAGTAAATTACCGTCCCGTCGTTGGTCTGATTGGTGAAACCGGTCGAGTTCTCAAAATAGCCGAGCTTCGTCTTGTAGTTAAAAACGCCTTTCGAACCGGTCAACCGCTGGTCGTCGCCCTGGTCGAAAACCACGCTGCCCTCTGCCAGCATTTTGCTTTCCGCCTCGTAGATCGTTATCTTGTCCGCCTGCAGACGGTAGATGCCGAACTTCACATCGACGTTTCCCTCGTGCACGACGACCCGTTTCCCTGTCTCGCCCTCGACGGTCTGCCGATCGGAATAGACGACGATCTCGCCGTTTCCGCCTTCCTGCTCAAAACTGCCTTTTTTCGATTTTGGGGCAACGACACTTTGTTCGGGAGATATCGGGTTGATATTCGGGGTGTCGGTGATCGGATTTGTGACCTGGCGTTCGACGGGATTCGTGACTTGTCCTTCAACCAATACGGCCGCACAGAATATTAAAGCAATGGCTATGACAGGCTGAAAAAACCGCATTGAATCAACGACTTAATTGTTTGATGCTAACACGAACGGAGTTAAACAATAAAGCCTTGTGCTAGACTATGCTTTCTGAGATCGCCGTGCCTGATTCCACTAAACAAACCGTTTTGGTCGTCGAAGATGAAGAGCTGATGCGGACCATTCTGCGCCAGCTTTTGGAAGATGCCGGCTATCGTGTGGTCACGGCCGACAGTGCCGAATCGGCGATCGACGCGTACTCGGCGAACGAAGTTTCGGTGACCCTCACCGACATCAAAATGCCCGGCCGCGACGGCCTCTCGCTGCTCGATCAGATCAAATCGATCGATGAAGAAGCTGTCGTTATTGTAATGACCGCGTTCTCCTCGATCGACACCGCTATCGCCTCACTGCGTAAGGGTGCTTACGACTACGTCACAAAACCATTCGTGAACGAGGACATGCTCCAGACGGTAAAGAATGCCGTGACCCAGCGAAAGCTCTTTCACGAAAATCGCGTCCTCCGGCGAGAGTTGAGCCGGCAATTTACGTTTGCCGAGATCGTCGGGACGAGCGAGCCGCTGCGAGACGTGTTCGCGATCGTCAACAAGGTCGCGGCGACCGATGCAAATGTTCTGATCCAGGGCGAAAGCGGAACGGGAAAGGAGCTGATCGCCAGATCTATCCACTTCAATAGCGACCGCTCGGACGATCCGTTTCTCGCCATCAACTGCGGTGCGTTGCCCGAATCGCTGCTCGAAAGTGAGCTGTTCGGCCATACGAAAGGTGCATTTACCGGTGCTGTCACCGATAAGAAAGGCCATTTCCGGTCGGCTTCAGGAGGAACGCTCTTTTTAGACGAGATCGGCGAAATGCCGCTTCCGTTGCAGGTCAAGCTGCTGCGTGCGCTCCAGGAGCACGAGGTAACGCCGGTCGGGTCGAGCCGGGCCGAGCCTTTCGACGCCCGTCTGCTCGCCGCCACGAACAAGGACCTCGCTGCCGAGGTTGAAGCCGGACGATTTCGCGAGGACCTGTTTTATCGGCTCAATGTGATCGAGATCGTCGTTCCGCCGCTGCGTGAGCGACGCGAGGACATTCCGCTGCTCGTGAAGCATTTCGTCGCGAACTCGGCTCGACGGCAATCGGCACCTGAAAAGCCCGTCACGCAAGAGGCAATGCTTGCCCTGGTAAATTACGATTGGCCGGGGAACGTGAGGGAACTGGAAAATTCGATCGAGCGGGCGTTCATCCTGAGCACGGACACGATCGGCATCGACGACCTTCCGGCGAAGATCGGCCAGAACGTCTCTGTCAATATGCGCGACGGCGATGGCCTTCGTCCGACACTCGACGAAATGGAAAGGCGTTACCTGACCGAGGTATTGGCTTCGGTCGACGACGACAAATCGCGAGCCGCTGAGATCCTCGGTATCGATCTGTCCACGCTTTATCGAAAATTGAAGCGGTATGAAGGATCGTAAACGATCATTTTGAACTCATCTCGAGGACGAAATAGTTGGTGCCGGTGACGCGAACGATACGGCCCTCATTGTAGGCGTCCTGGAAGAACAAGTTCGCTCCGTACGAAACGCCCTTGAGCGTGTCGTCGCCGCTCAGATCGCTCTGGGCAACGAGTTCGTCCGGGAACCACGACTCGCTCTGTACCGTGACCTCTTCAGGCCTGCTGAATTTTGTCGAATCCGCGACCAGCTTGTCGCTGTCGGCCGTCGAGAAACGCAGTACGGCGATCAGCTTCTTCCCCGAAGCATCAGTCTTCCAGACGCTTTCCTCGGCCTCGTAGGGCACGTTGACGAGCATCCCGAGCTCTTCGACATTCGTCTTCGGTACAACCGAAGCTTCCTTGTTTGCGCTCGCGTTCGTCGCAGCGTTCGAATTGTTAGGATCTCCCTGCCCGCCACAGGAGAACAAGGTAAAACAGAATAGAAAAGATGCTAATATAGCGGCTATACGCGGCGGGTTCATTGCCACATTGTAGACAGAAGCCGACGGCATTTGCAATTTCTATGATCATAACGGGCGAGAAAATATGAGAATCTCCAAAATCACCTTGTGTTTCGTGTTTATCTTGATCATCGGCGGGCACTGCATTGCCCAAAACAGGACGCCGGTTGCGGCGGCCAAGGCGTTCTATGCCTACGACCGTGCGCACAATTCGGCATTTACAAAGACAGCGGTCGACGCTCGCAAGCAATGGTTCTCGGCCGCGCTTTACAAGTTGTTTTTGTATGAAATAAAGCGGCAGAACGAGTTCCTACGAAAGAATCCTGGCGAGAAACCGTACTTCGGCGACGGAATGCCGTTCCAGCCGTACGATGAGCTTTGCACCGTTGGCATGACCAAACTTCACAAGAAATTGACGATAAAGCCCGACTCGCAGGACGCCGATACAGCGAGCGTATTTGCCGTTTTCGAGTTCCCGCCGCCGTGCAAAGAGCCCGACACTACAACATACACGATCAAGCTTGTCCGCTCAGCCGCCGGTTGGGTCATCGACGACGTCGTGTACGAAGAAGGCCAGAGCCTGGTCAAGGACCTGAACCGGACCGACTATTAGTAACGCAAAAAAGCTCAACGCAACAAATTCCGGGAAAGTCCTTTATAGATGAGATCGAAAACCGCCGTTTGGTTCGCTCTGGCCGTACTATTCGCGATAAATACGCTTAATTTCTTTGACCGGCTGATCATCGGGGCGGTCGGCGAGCCGATCCGTCGGGAGTTTGGCCTCAGCGACGCGTCGCTCGGACTGCTCGGTACGGCGTTTACGCTCCTGTATGCGTTCGTAGGGATCCCGTTTGGCCGTCTTGCGGACCGGGCCCCGCGAAAGTGGATACTCTCGGCCGGCGTATTTGTCTGGAGCCTTCTAACCGCCGGAACCGGCATTGCCCAAAACTATGTGCAGATGTTCGCGATGCGGCTCGGCGTCGGGGTCGGCGAGGCGTCGTGCGCTCCGGCGGCGACGTCGCTGATCGGCGATATGTTTCCGCCGGAAAAGCGTGGCCGGGCAATGAGCGTTTTCATGCTTGGGCTGCCGATCGGTATCGCGCTGAGCTTTGCCGTGAGCGGAGCGGTAGCTCAGGCATACGGCTGGCGTGCTGCGTTCTTTGTGGCCGCGATCCCCGGCGTGTTGGTCGCTGCGCTCGCGTTACTCATTCGCGAACCGTCACGCGGCGAAAGTGAGAGTGACGGAATTGGTGGACTTCGACGTATTGGTTCGCCATATCGGTTGATCCTCTCCTCTCCAACTATGCGATGGCTGATCCTATCGGGCGCCGTGCATAATTTTTGTTTGTTTGCCCTGAGTTCGTTCATGACGCCGTTTTTGATGCGGTATCATGGGCTTGAGATACGCGAAGCGAGCCTCGTCGCAATGACCGTGAACGGCATCCTAACTCTGCCAGGGCTGCTGCTCGGCGGCTGGGTCAGCGACGCCGCGCGGAAATGGCGGCCGAACGGGCCGCTCCTTGTGGTTACAATGGCAGTACTGTTGTCGGTCCCGTTCTTCGTTCTCGCCACTAACGCCTCGGCCGGGCATTACTATGCTTTTCTCGGCTTTATGGGAGCGGCATATGCCTTGATGTACTTCTATTATTCGACCGTTTATGCGACGATCGCGGATGTCACCGAGCCAAGCCTCCGCGGAACGGCGATGTCGATATACTTTATGGCGATGTACTTGCTCGGCGGTGCGTTCGGCCCGTACGCGGTTGGAGCGATCAGCGATCTTTTCACAAAACGGGCCGCGGCTTTAGCGGGAGCCGCCGCCGACGCGGTATCGCTCGAACCATTCCGCGGCGTCGGCCTGCAAACAGCGATGTACATCGTTCCACTGCTCGTTATTGTCCTTGCCGCGATCTTATTTATGGCCTCGCGCAGCGTGTCCGCGGAGGTGAACGAAATGCAGGCGTGGATGCGGGAATCGGCTGAACCGGAATTATGATAAAATTTTGGTTATAGACATATAAATATGACGCCAGAAATAAAAGAATCATTGACGCCGGCAGCTGCCGAAAAGGAGCGCTGGGAAACAGAAACGCTCGCACCGGTAATTGATCGTTTTCCGGAACGAAAAGCATCGTTCGAGGGTGTGAGCCTCGAGCCGGTCGACCGGCTGTACACTGACGCGGACGTTGACGGCATCAGCGAAGTTGGCTTTCCGGGTGAGTACCCGTACAAACGCGGAATTCATCCGACCGGATATCGCGGCAAACTGTGGACAATGCGGCAGTTCGCGGGCTTTTCGTCGCCCGAGGAGACCAATCGCCGCTTCAAATACCTGATGGCACAGGGCCAGACGGGCTTGTCCGTGGCGTACGACCTGCCGGCGTTGATGGGCCTAGATTGCGATTCACCGCTGTCGGAGGGTGAGGTCGGCAAATGCGGCGTCGCGGTGTCGTCTCTGGCTGATTTTGAGGTCCTGTTCGACGGGATCCCGCTCGATCAGGTGACCGTTTCGCAGACGATCAATGCTCCGGCGCCTATCTTTTTGGCGATGTATCTCGTCGTCGCGGAAAAGCAGAAGGCCGATCTCAGAAAGATCTCCGGCACTCTCCAGAACGACATTCTCAAGGAATACATCGCCCAAAAAGAATGGATCTATCCGATCAAACCGGCGATGAAACTGGTCATCGACACGTTCGAATATACGACCCAGCACGTCCCAAAATACAATCCGATCTCGGTCTCGGGCTATCACATTCGCGAGGCCGGCTCGACGGCGTTGCAGGAACTCGCCTTCACGCTGCGTGACGGCGTCGAGTATGTCCAGTACGGCGTCGACCGCGGGATGGACGTCGACGAATTCGTCCCGCGGCTGTCGTTCTTTTTCAACGCTCACAATGATTTTTTCGAGGAGATCGCTAAGTATCGTGCCGCCCGAGTCATCTGGGCGAGGACAATGAAAGAACGTTTCGGTGCAAAGAAAGAGCGGACGATGCACCTGCGGTTCCACACGCAGACGGCCGGCGTTTCGCTGACCGTTCAGCAGCCGCTGAACAACATCGCCCGCGTGGCGATCCAGGCTCTCGCCGGTGTGCTCGGCGGCACGCAGTCGCTGCATACGGATTCGTACGACGAGGCGCTCGCATTGCCGACGGACGAGGCCGCTCTGATCGCGCTTCGTACCCAGCAGATCATCGCCGAGGAGACCGGCGTCGCGAACACGGTCGATCCTCTTGGCGGGAGCTGGTACATCGAGTCGCTGACGCGAAAGATGATCGATGGATGCTTCGAGTATTTCGACAAAATCGATGGCTTCGGTGGAATGGTCGAGGCGATCGAAGCCGGATTCCCGCAGCGTGAGATCCAGGAATCGGCCTATCAATACCAAAAAGCGGTCGAGCGCGGCGAGCAGACGATCGTCGGCGTCAACAAGTATGAGATGGACGAGACCGGTGCCAAATACAACATCCTCCAGATCGACGAAGGTATCCGCGACCATCAGCTTCTGCGTATGGCTCACGTCAAATCGGTCCGCGACAAAGGTGCCGTCGCTAACTCGCTCGAAAAGGTGAAACTGGCCGCCAAGACCAACGAAAACACGATGCCCGCGATCATCGAGGCCGTCGCCGCCTACGCTACCGTCGAGGAAATATGCGTGGCCTTGCGGGATGTATATGGTATATATGAGGAACCTGCTTTCTAGATGATTATGAAACGCACCTATCCCAGGATCAGGATCATACTCATGGCATTTGGTCTGGGTCTGGCGGGAGTATACATGTGGCAGGGACTCTCGATTGGGTGGTGGGGCGTGCCCGTCGAACTGCCGGAGGCGCGGTCCGGCAGCGTGCTCGAGGTGACTGTGCCTCTAATTGAAAAGCCGCTCGGACCTAAGTATCTTTGTGATGAGTTCACCGACACGAATGATCGGGAATCTTGTTTACATCAGGTTATCTTCAAAGACCGCGATATGTCTCTTTACGATGACGGCGGCCGGCAGGGCTGCTCCCTCGAAAAGCGCAGTGTCGCTCCGTTAGACTGCGAGCGGTCACTAATGAAGGCTCGCCGTTTTGTTTGGGACCACTGGACAAAGCATAAACGCGGATATGTGGCCGTCGAACAGGCGACGGATGAGATCGATCTGGTAACGCACCTTTTCATCGAGCCGACCGCAAAAGGAAACTGGCGTGTTGTCGAGCGGCCCATGCCGATGCTTCGAAAGCCAGAAGACCCCGAACATTATTTGCTCGATGACATCATTGAGATCAAGTGGAAGCGGGCGACCAACGAGGACAAGTCGTACGGACTTGCGCCAGGGACTTCGTACCTCGAACTTAGTGACGCCGTCGGCGATTCCCTTATTCTTTAGGGTTACTCGCCGACCGAAGTCCTCCGAGCTTACATTTCTTTTCCAGGCAAATGCAATACATCAAGCCGCATCAAACCACTTTGGTGAAAATGATGAAGGCGTTCATGCTGTCGATACTTGCCGGTTCGTTCCTTGTTCTAACGGGGCTGTCGTTCGGGCCGCGTGTTGACGGGGACAACGGGCTGACGGTACTAAACACGGCGATCGCCAAACCCGTTCCGCCCGATTGTTCTGACGGCTGGCGGATAACCGGCTATTACACGCCGGTCGAGACGGATTTCAAGACGGGAGATCTCCGCGAGGTCGAGATCGTCGATATGGGAAACGAGAGCTTTAATTCGGAATTTCTAAGGACGGTCTTTGATGATGACAAGGGCTTTGGCGAGGGCTGGGGAAAGACCCGATTCGGATGGTACATCGGCTATTACCGTGGACGCTGGCACAAGGCCGATGCTCCGCTTGACGCCCACGACAAGCCGCTCGAGCCCGACACGGTAGCCGTTGACCCCGCAATCATTCCGAACGGAAGCACGGTCTCGATCCCCGATCTGCCGGGCGATCTCGGAAAACTAAAATTCACGAGTAATGACGTCGGTATCAGCGTTCATGGCAAGCATATCGACGTTTACACCGGCGAAGGCCGTGACGCCCGTCGCCGGATGTACCGTTTCACCTACGAAGAAGACGACAAGGGGTTGACCCGCGTCTGTTACGTGCCTGCCAAAACGATCACCTCGAAAACCTCAAAAGAACCTGACTCCAAACAGCAAAAGTTTTGATATTATCTTCAGGTAATATCAAAAATGCCGGAAACGCTGAGCATCATCTCCTCCGAAACAGGCGGATCGCGACTGCCCGAGGATTCGCTCGGCGTACGTGGCGAGAGACTCGCCGCGCAGTTTCTCGAGAAGCTCGGATTCCGCATTGTCGTTTCAAATTTTAAGGTCCCGGTCGGACGCAACAGCAAAGGCGTGCAGGTCACCGGCGAGATCGACATAGTCGCGCTCGAAGACGAAACGCTGTGCTTTGTCGAGGTCAAAACGCGGCGTTCGGACGAGTTCACGCCGGTGATCACTGCGGTCGACCTCAAAAAGCAGCGACAGATCACGCGAACGGCCCGAGTTTATCGCAAGATCTTCGGCGTTCGCGAAATGGAATATCGGTTCGACGTAGTCACGGTGCTTATGCCAAAACACGCCGCTCCTGAGATCAAACTTGCGAGAGCTTATTGGACCGAAGGCAAATTCAAAAAGAGATCGTGGAATAACAACATCTGGAACGATTTTGATTGAACCGATCGCCGATCATTTGCGTAATGAAATTGAGACAATTTCAACGGCAACTACCAAAAAATATGAGAATCAAGCTGATCTTTTCGGTTTTACTGGTATCACTATCCATCTTTGCTTCGCTCGCTGTTGCCCAGCAACCGCCGCTGATCGACCGCGAGGCTTTCTTCGGAAACCCCGAATACGCGGGCGCCCAGATCTCTCCGGACGGCAAGTTCATCTCGTTCATCAAACCGTACAAGGACACGATGAATATCTGGGTCAAAGGTGTCGATGAGCCGTTCAATGCGGCCCGGCCGATGACCGCCGACACCAAACGCCCGGTACGGAGCTACTTCTGGTCGCGGGACGGCAAGTACATTCTGTTCGTCCAGGACCAAGGCGGCGATGAGAATTTCAACGTCTATGCCGTCAACCCGGCGGATAAACCTGCCGCGGGCTCGGACGTTCCGGCCGCGCGAAATATAACAGCAGGCAAAGGCATCCGCGCGATCATCCAGGCGGTGCCGAAGTCGGACCCCGACGCCATTTATGTCGGTTTGAACGAACGCGACAAGGCATGGCACGACCTCTACAAGGTCAAGATCTCGACCGGCGAGCGGACGCTGATCAACGAAAACAAGGACCGCTATCAGGGAATCGTTTTCGACAATGCCGACAAGATGCGGCTCGCGGTCCGCTCGGCACAGAACGGCGACACCGAGATCCTGCGTATCGACGACGACGGCAAAGCCACCAAAATATATTCCTGTACGACGCTCGAGACGTGCTCACCGCTGGGGTTCAACAAGGACAACAAGCGCGTTTACATCCAAACGAACAAGGGCGACCTTGACCTGATCGAACTCGAACTGCTCGACGTCGCGACCGGCAAGACCGAAAAGGTCGAAAGCGACCCGCTCGGCAAGGTCGATCTCGGCGGCGTCAGTTTTTCGGACATCACCCACGAGATGATCGCGACCACCTACGAGGACGACCGCGTCCGTACCTATTGGAAAGACAAGGGTTACGAGAAAGACTACAACAATATCAAAAAACGGCTCGGTGATCGCGAGATCAGCTTTAATTCATCGACCGCGGACGAAAAGAAGTTCATCGTTGCGACCTACAGCGACGTTGACCCTGGTACCGTATGGCTCTACGATCGTAAATCGGGCAACCTCTCGACCCTTTATCAGGTACGCGAAAAACTTGACCGCAAGGCACTTTCACCGATGACCTCGGTCAAGTACAAATCGTCCGACGGCCTTGAAATTCAAGCGTACCTGACCCTGCCGAAAGGCCTGGCCGCAAAGAACCTGCCGGTCGTAATTTTTCCGCACGGCGGACCGTGGGGACGTGATTCGTGGGGATATAACACGTTCGCCCAATTCCTCGCCAATCGCGGCTACGCCGTGCTGCAGCCGAATTTCCGTGCCTCGACCGGTTACGGCAAGAAGTTTCTGAACGCCGGCAACAACCAGTGGGGCGAGAAAATGCAGGACGACCTGACGTGGGGCGTCAAGTACCTGATAGAGCAAGGTATCGCTGATCCTAAGAGGGTCGGAATAATGGGCGGCAGCTACGGCGGCTACGCGACGCTTGCCGGTGTGGCGTTCACGCCGGACGTTTACGCCGGAGCGGTCGCTATCGTGGCTCCGTCAAATCTCGAAACACTGCTCCAGTCGATCCCGCCGTATTGGGAAGCCGCACGCACGATATTTTACGAGCGGATGGGAAACCCCAACACGCCGGAAGGCCTGGCGCAGATGAAGCGACAATCACCGCTCTATTCTGCCGACAAGATCAAAACGCCTCTGATGGTCGTTCAGGGAGCCAACGACCCTCGTGTCAATAAGCGTGAGGCCGACCAGATCGTAATCGCTCTTCGCGACCGCAATTATCCGGTCGAATACCTCGTCGCTCCGGACGAAGGACACGGTTTCGCCCGACCGGTCAACAACTCAGCGATGATCGCGGCGGCTGAGAAGTTCCTAGCCAAGCATTTGGGAGGCCGTTTTCAGGAATCGATGACACCCGAGGTCGCAAAACGGCTCGGTGAGATCACCGTCGACCCGAAGACTGTCACCCTTGCAAAGCCCGCAGCCAAGTCGGAAGGCCCGGCTGCTGACATGAACGGTAAATGGTCGCTCGCGGCGGACGCGAACGGTCAAACGCTGCAGATCGCAGTCGAATTCAAACAGACGGGTGCGGCATTTACCGGAGCCACCAATTCACAGATTGGAAACGGAACGATCGACGGCGGCAAAGTGAACGGCAAATCGTTCACCGCTATCCTGCATGCCGAGGTCCAGGGCCAGATCGTCGATTTTACGATGGAAGGCACGATCGACGGCGACAAGATAACCGGGACATTCACGAATCCCGGATTCGGGTCGATCCCGTTCTCGGCAACGCGGGACAAGTAACCCGGCGTTGATCAAAAAAATGCGGACCCGATCTCATTCGAGACCGCGTCCGCTTTTTTCGTTTTTCGGGCGATCAGTTTGCCAGCGAGCGGCGGTTCGCCGCGATAGTTTGGTCCAGATCCGCGTGCGAATGGACGCCCGACACAAAACATGCTTCGAACTGCGACGGCGGCAGATAGATTCCCTGCTCGAGCATTTGTCCAAAATAGTTGGTGAATTTGGCTGTGTCCGACGTCTTTGCGGAATCAAAATCGGTTACTTCTTCGCCCGTGAAGAATAGCGTGAACATCGAACCGCACGAATTAAGGGTGTAGTCGAGGCCGAGGTCGGACATGTTCTCACGGACGCCTGCGTACAAGTACTCACACGACGCGGCAAGCCGCGTGTAAAAATCGGGGTCTTCGTCGATGATCGACAGCGTCTCGATGCCGGCGGTCATCGCTAGCGGATTGCCGGAGAGCGTTCCGGCCTGATAAACCGGGCCCGACGGAGCGATCAGGCTCATAATGTCGCCTCGTCCGCCATATGCGCCGACCGGAAGGCCGCCGCCGATGATCTTGCCGAATGTCGTCAGATCGGGCGCGATGCCGTAGATCTCCTGTGCTCCGCCGCGTGCGACGCGGAAACCGCTCATCACCTCGTCAAAGATCAGCACGATCCCTTCGGCGGTGCAGAGCTCACGCAGTTCCGCCAGAAACTCCGGGTCCGCCGTTACGCAGCCCATATTGCCGGCGACGGGTTCGATAAAAACCGCAGCGATCTCGCCCTTGTATTCGGCAACAAGCTCGCGGACCGAAGCTATATCGTTGTATCGTGCGTTTAGCGTATCTTTCGCCGTCGACCTGGTCACACCCGGGCTGTCGGGCAGGCCGAGCGTCATTACGCCCGAACCAGCCTTGCTCAGGAACGAATCGCCGTGGCCGTGGTAGCAGCCTTCGAATTTAATGATCTTCTCGCGGCCGGTAAACCCGCGGGCGAGGCGCATCGCGCTCATGGTCGCCTCGGTGCCGGAGTTGACCATTCGAACGATCTCGATAGAAGGTACGATCTTTTTGACGAGCTTGGCGAGTGTTATCTCCTTTTCGGAACTCGCACCGAAGCTCGTGCTGTTGCCCGCCGCATCCTTGATCGCGTTGATCACGCGTTCGTGGGCGTGCCCGACGATCATCGGCCCCCAAGATCCGATGTAATCGACGAACTCGTTCCCGTCAACGTCGTAGATCTTCGAACCCGCAGCACGTTCGATGTAGAGCGGATCACGGCCGACGGATTTGAACGCCCGAACCGGCGAATTCACGCCTCCGGGCATGTGTTTTTGCGCTTCGGCAAATAACTGACTGCTTTTTGAAGTGTTCATTTGAATTACAGAATGCGTGCAGCGTCCTTGGCAAAATAGGTGATTATCACATCGGCTCCGGCACGTTTTATTGACGTCAGAATCTCCATCATGACCTTTTCGCCGTCGAGCCAGCCGTTTGCTGCGGCCGCTTTGACCATCGAGTATTCGCCGCTGACATTGTAGGCAGCGATCGGCATGTTGAATGTGTCTTTCGTGCGGCGGATAAGGTCGAGGTACGAGAGGGCCGGTTTGACCATCACAATGTCGGCACCTTCCTGGATGTCCAGAGCGATCTCGCGCATCGCTTCGTCGCTGTTGCCGAAGTCCATCTGATAGGTCTTGCGGTCGCCAAACTGCGGTGCCGACTCGGCTGCCTCGCGGAAAGGGCCGTAGAACGCCGATGAGAATTTTGCCGAATACGCCATGATCGGCGTTTCAGTAAATCCATCCTCGTCCAGTGCCTTTCGGATCGCCGCCACGCGTCCGTCCATCATATCGCTCGGTGCGATGATGTCTGCTCCGGCCCTCGCGTGCGAAACGGCCTCGGCCGCGAGCAGTTCGAGCGTTGCGTCATTTTGCACGTATCCGTCCTCGACGATGCCGCAGTGGCCGTGCGAGGTGTATTCGCAAAGGCAAACGTCGGTAATGACGACCAGACCCGGAAAAGTACGTTTGATCTCGCGGGTCGCTCGCTGGATGATACCGTCTTCGGCGTACGCTCCGGAGCCGACCTCGTCCTTTTCGAGCGGAATGCCGAAAAGCAATACGCTTTTGATCCCGAGCGACACGAGTTCGGCACATTCGATCAGGATATTGTCGACCGACATTTGATACTGCCCGGGCATCGACGAGATCTCTTTTTTGAAATTCTCGCCCTCGACGATGAAAAGCGGATAGATCAGATCGGCTTTGTTCAGCGACGTCTCGCGAAACATGTCCCTTATTGCCGTCGATCGTCTGAGCCGGCGAAGCCGTCTAACTGGAAAATTTGGCTGGTTAAAATTGCTCATTTTGTTAACTCAGATATTTTTCAACATTATCGGCGGTCGCATAGGCGTTCTTTACGCAGTCGCCCATCGAGATGCCGCGGTAAAAATTACTGCAAAAATAAAGTCCGGGATTGCTCTTTTCAAAATCCGCACAAGCCGCCGTGACGTCCTCGTAACCGACGCGGTATTGCGGGATCGCCTTCGCCCAGCGTTTGATGTGAACGAATTCCGGTTCGCCCGCAACACCGAGGATATCGTTTAACTGGCTGAGCACCAGCGACTGCAGCTCATCGTCCGTTTTCGCGTCGAGCGAGTCGCCGGAACGTACGCCTCCGACAAACGTAACAAGCAACTGATACCCGTCGGGCGCACGCTCGGGGAACACGGCCGAATGGTAGAGTGTGCCCAGGATCGGACGTTTTTCTTTGCTCGCGATGAGGAATCCGAAACCGTCGAGCTTGGCAGGGATCTTTTCGGTCTTAAACCCCAGAATCACTACCGCGAGCTTCGGGTAATTTACATCCGCAAGCAACGTCCCGAGCTTTTCATCGCGGCTTTCGATCAGTTTGGCCGCAACGTACGAAGGCGTCGAGATGACGACGGCGTCAAATTCACCGCCGTTCACGCGAAACTTGCCGTCCGTTTCCTCGATCTCGCTCACCGGACTCGCGACTTTGATACCATTGCCGATCTCGTCGGCGAGCGCCGTGATCAGGGTTTTCAGGCCGCCGCGAAACGAGAATGTTCGCGGAAAATCCGGGTCCGCCTTTTCGGTCTTGCGGCGGATCGTCGCCATTATCAGGCTGCCGTAGTCGCGTTCCATCTCATAAAGCTTCGGGAACGCCGACCGCATACTCAAATTTCTCGGATCACCAGCATAAACACCCGAAACGAACGGGTCGATCGCCTTATCGAGAAACTCAGGCCCGATACGACGCGTGACGAATTCGGCGACCGATTCGTGCTCCGGCGATTTCGTGCGGACGAAAGGCTCGCGCATCAGGCCAAAGATGGTCTTCAATGAAAAGAAGCCGTTAACGAACGACTTCGGCCCTATCGCTTCGAGTTTCCCATCGGCAAGAATGTAGCGTTTCTTTGCAGATTCGTCGGCTGCAAGCACCCTGTCTTCAAGCTTCAAGGACTTGACCAGATCGACGAACCGCGGCGATTTTAAAAGGCTGTTCGGACCCTGTTCGATAGTAAAGCCGTCGCGTGTGACGGTCTGAACGTTGCCGCCGACCGTATCCGCCGCTTCACAAACAGTAACGTCAAAGCCCTTCTTCTTGAGCAAATACGCTGTCGTCAGGCCCGAGATACCTCCACCGATGACAGCCACGCGTTTCGTCATTATTCACCTGCCGCGGCCGACCCGGCCGCCTCCGGGACGCCCGCCTTTTCAAATACGAGCCTCGCAAGAGCATCGATGAAAAGCGGCGAATCGTTGAGCCCAGTCGTCACCTCGTACTGCTCGACACCCGCTTCGCTCGCGACGTGGCGATACTCGATGCCCAATTCAAAAAGCGTTTCGAGATGGTCGGACGCAAATGCCACCGGAATAACGACCATGTGTTTGACACCTTTTGAAGCGAGGTCCTTGATCGTATCGGGCGTCGATGGTGTCAGCCATTTTAGCGGGCCTACCTTTGATTGGTAGCAAAGGCTGCTCGCCTGAGTGTATGCCCCAAGCCGCATGATCGCATCGACCGTCTCCTTGATGTGGCCCGAATACGGGTCGCCCTGACGAACCAATTTCATCGGCGTTCCGTGGGCACTGAACACAAGGTGCGTGTCCTGACGAATTTCTTCCGGAAAACGCTCAAGCCCTTCATTAATCCGTTCAACCAATGCCTCGACGTAGTGCGGAAAGTCGTAATACGACTCGACCAGCGTCGTTTCGATCTGCATCTCATTTCCCCGCTTGCCGAGCTGCTTTTCCCATTCCTTTACGCTCGATTCCGTCGTCGCTTTGGAATAATGCGGATAGAGCGGAAGCAGGATGACTCGCTTAATTCCCTCTTTCGCGATCTCATCGAGCGTCTCCTCGGTCGACGGTTTCCAGTAACGCATCGCGGCGTAAACCTTTGCGGGGAAACGCTCGTTCAGCTTTTCTTCGAGCAAAGCAGCCTGTTTCAGGGTGTGATCCTTGAGCGGGGATTTGCCGCCGATCTTCTCATACTGCTTTCTGACCATCGGCGAACGACGCGTCGAGATGAGCTTCGCAAGGCGTTTTCGAAACAGAAAGCTGCCCGGAAAATCGATGATATCCGGATCCGAAAACAGATTGAACAGAAACGGCTCAACCGCGTCGAGCGAATCCGGCCCGCCGAGATTGAGTAAAACTACGCCGATCTTTTCACTTTTCCCCTGGTTCACCATTCCCCTTTTTCCTTTCTACACGGTCTTTGAGAACACCGGTTTGTCCTTGATCATCTGCTCGAGATAGGCGTCAAAACACATCGCGACATTTCGGATGATCAAGATGCCGGAACGTGTAACGCTTATCCTCTCGGCGTCTACCTCGACCAAACCCTCAGAGATGAACGGTTTGAGTTTAGGCAGGTCAGCGGCAAAATATTCGTCAAACTCAATGTCGAACGTCCTTTCCACGCGCCGTTTGTCGATCTCCAAATTGCACATCATCTGCATGATCGTTTCCTTGCGGATGTGGTCGTCACGGGTCATGCGATAACCGACGTGCGTTGCCGCCTTGCCGGCGTCGATGTTGGCGTAATACTCGGGAAAGGTCTTCGCGTTTTGGGCGTAAATATTCTCGAACTGGCTTATCGCCGAGATGCCGAACGCGTAAACATCGCAGCCCGACTTGGTCGAATAACCCTGAAAATTGCGATACAGCGTACCGTTCTCCTGGGCGATCGCGAGTTCGTCGGTCGGCTTTGCGAAATGGTCCATTCCGATATACACGTAGCCGGCATCGATCAACGTTTCGATCGTCATCTGCAGGATCGCGAGACGCTCATCCGGCGAAGGAATGGCCTCGGCCGGCATCGCCGACTGGTTCTTTTTGAGCCACGGAACGTGTGCGTAATTGAAGACAGCGATACGGTTCGGTGAAATGTCGATGACGCGGTTCACCGTATCTGTAAAGGTCTCGACTGTCTGGTACGGCAGTCCATAGATGAGGTCGAGATTGACGCTCTGAAAACCAAGTTCGCGTGCCCACGCGACTGTCTGCCGCGTGATCTCCTCAGACTGAACGCGGTTGATAGCCTCCTGAACCTTCGGGTTGAAGTCCTGGACGCCAAAGCTCGTCCGGTTGAATCCGATTTCGTGAAGGGCCACCATATGCTCGCGTGTCAGGCCGCGAGGGTCGATCTCGACGCTTGCCTCGATGTCGTCTTCGAATTCGAACCGCTCGCGAATGTAGTTGCCGATATCCCGAATCTCATCCGGGAAAAGGTACGATGGAGTTCCGCCGCCCCAATGGAGCTGCGCTGCTTTTCGGTCGTCGGCGATCGCCGGCCGAAGCAGGTCGATCTCACGTTTGAGATATTCGTTATATTGATGTATCAGGCCGCGGTCGTGCGTGACCCGCATGTTGCAGCCGCAGAAAAAACAAAGCTTTTCACAGAATGGAAAGTGAAAATAGAGTGAGATCGGACCACCGCCGGCGGCTGTATTCGTATCGACGATCTCGCGTGTGAAATCGACACCTGTAAATTCCCGGGAAAAGAGTGGAGCCGTGGGATACGAGGTGTATCGCGGCCCCTGCTGGTTGAATTTCTTCAAGACATCGAAATCGATAGTGTTGCTAATGTCCGCCATATTCCCGCCTTATCGATGATATTTGGGACTGAGTTCCTTTACACATCGTACCAAATATTGGGTATTCTCGACCGGAGTCGTCGGCAGAATGCCGTGGCCGAGGTTAAATACGTGGCCGCTGCCAGTGCCGTAATTTTCGAGCACACGTTCGGCCTCCTGTTTGATCTTTTCCTTGGGAGCAAATAGAACGCATGGGTCGAGATTTCCCTGCAGTGCCTTAGTGTTGCCGATCCGTGAACGTGCGTCGCCGATATCCATCGTCCAGTCGAGGCCGATAACGTCACACTTCAGATCGACAAGCTTTTCGAGCGAATTAACGCCCTTGGCAAATACGATCACCGGTGCTCCGTTCGTCTCCAACCGCTCGCAAATGTATTTGATGTATCGCAGCGAAAATTCTTCGAGGTCGTTCGGAGCTAAAATGCCGGCCCACGTATCGAAGATCTGCACGGCGTCGCAGCCGGCACGGATCTTCGCGTTCAGATAATCCACGACCGAATCCGACAGAATCCTAAGCAGATCGTGTGCAGCCGCCGGATCGGTGTAGATCATTTGTTTGATGACGTCAAAATTCCGCGTTCCTTTACCCTCGACCATATAGGTCGCCAGCGTCCACGGAGCTCCTGAAAAACCGATCAGAGGCACCCGTCCGGCGAGCTTTTCCTTGGTCACCTTGATCGCGTCCATCACGTATTGCAGCCGGTCGGTAACGCCCTCGGTGTTCAATCGTGCGAGGTCTGCCTGCGAGCGGATCGGGTCGTCGAAGGTCGGGCCTTTCGATTCGATCATTTCGAGGTGCATTCCCATTGCTTCGGGGATCACGAGAATGTCCGAAAAGAGGATCGCGGCGTCGACGCCGATGATATCGACCGGCTGGACCGTGACCTCGCTCGCTAGTTCCGGCGTCTTGCACAAGGTCAGAAAATCCGTCTTTTCGCGGATCGCTCGATATTCGGGCAAATACCGGCCCGCCTGCCGCATGATCCAGATCGGCGTACGATCGATCGGTTCGCGTTTACATGCCTTTATAAATATATGTTCGTTATTCAATGCTTTTTAAATATGCAGCCAAGCCGACGGCAAAATCCTCCGCGGCGGCACGTTGAGAAATAAAATCGATATTGATCCCAAGCTCGCGTGCGCTAGCGGCGGTGGTGTCGCCGATAGCTGAGCCTCTTAGGTTAGTTATGTCTTCTGCGCCGAAGATATTGATAAAACCCTTCACTCCCGACGGGCTGAAAAAGCAAACCCGTCCGATCTCGTTCTTTATGATCCGGTCTACGATGGCTTCGATCAAGCCGGTGGCCGGTCTGCTGTCAATGGTCCGGTAAACGACAAGTTCGTCCACCGTGGCCGTGCTTCCCAGCAACTGAGGGATCGTCCTAAGGCTTCGGTCGCCGCGAATAAAGAGCAGTTTCTTACCCGCAAACTCGTCAACGCCGAACGACTCGATCAGTTCCTGAGCGGTATTTGCAGCCTCGTCGTAAACGACGCTCAAGTCATGGCCTGAGAGAGCTTCTCGTGACCGCCCGCCTAAAGCGTAGACCTTTCCGGAATACGTGACCCCTTCATTTTTCAAACACTCTAAAAAAATTTCCGCGGCTATCGGGCTAGTTACGAAGATCCCTTCGTACTTGCCGATCTGCCTGACCGTTTCCGCGAGTTCCGTAGGGTCGTCGACAGGTTCGGTCCTGATCAGCTCGAGGTTGACTACCTCGAACCCGTTCTCGCGCAACATCTGGCTGAAACCGTCGTCCGGCCTGATCACCAAAATAGCCGGGCCTCGCATCAGATCACCGCTCCCGCGACGGTTTCGGCTTCTGCCCGCGACTCTGCCAGTAGTCTGTCCGCTCCCATTCCGATCAGCATTTCAGCCAAACGGATCCCGATCGCGTCCGCTTCGGACCACGGTCCGCTGTCCGATTTGCGATAAACGGTCTTGCCGTCCAATGACCCGACCATGCCCTCGAGTCGCAGGTCGTCGCCTTCGACAGTCGCGTGCGCTCCGATCGGAACCTGACAGCCGCCTTCCAAACGGCGGAGAAAAGCACGCTCCGCTGTGATACACAGCCGCGTCGGCCAATGATCTAGAGTCGAAACCACTTCCTGTACCGCATCGTCACCGTCCCGAACTTCGATCGCGACCGCGCCCTGACCGACTGCCGGAAGCATAATGTTGAACGGGATCAGATGACTAACGCCGGCGCCGAGCCCCAGCCTGTGCACGCCGGCATACGCGAGGATCATGCCGTCGAGGTCTGAGTCGTTAAACCTATTTAACCGCGTCGGCACGTTGCCGCGAATTTCCTCGATCTTCAGGTCGGGCCTGAAATTCAACAACTGGCTGCGTCGACGCAGGCTGCCGGTCGCGACACGGGCTCCGGTCGGCAGGTCAGCGATCGACGAAACAGTTTTCGAAATGAACACGTCGTTCGGAACCTCACGCTCGCAAACAGCACCGATAACAAGCCCCTCAGGCTGCTCGGTCTGGAGGTCCTTGAGGCTATGAACGGCGAGGTCGATATTGCCGTCGAGCAATTCGGTCTCGATCTGTCGGGTGAAAAGGCCCTTGTCGCCTATCTTCGAGAGTGCAACATCGAGCCGTTCGTCGCCGGTCGTTTTAATGATCCGGATCTCAAAAGTCTTGTCAGGAAAAGCCTTCTGCAAACCCGACGTGACAAAATTCGCCTGCCAAAGGGCCAAGTCGCTGCCGCGGGTACCGATGATGAATTCTGACTTCATGCCGCCAGTCTCTGGATCGTCTCGGCTTTAAGCGACCGTAGCCTCTCTATAAGAGAAAAATGACTCTGCAGGTCAGCGTCAAAATCACCGCCCGACTGGGCAGCCAACTTATGGATCTCGGAAATATTCTGGTTGAGAAACTCTTTTGTTCTGAGAACCTCATGCTTTTGCTCCGGCGTAGGCTTAAATCCCGTTCGTTCGTAAGCCGGAAGGATCGGCAGCAGGTAATACCAGTTCAAGAACTCGATCATCTCCTCGATGATCATTTTCTTGACTTTCGGAAGGTCGGTCATTCGCTTCTCATGATAACGGTCCACGATGTGATGCAGATCATCGATATTCTGCAAAATGACGTTCGGATTTTGTTCAACGGCCGGGTCGACGTCCCTGGGAACCGCGATATCCACCACCAGAACCTTTCGGGTTTGATACGCAAAATCCTCTTTGAATAGCACCGGCTCGCTGGATCCCGTCGAGCTGATGACGATATCGACCGACGGCAAATGCTTCTTGAAATCCTCAAAATCAACAACAACGCTTTCGATCGAGGCGTCGCGTTTTATTTCGCTCAGGAGGTCCTCGGCGTGCTTGCGTGTGCGGTTCGTGACGATTATGCGGCTGACGTTCTTTTCGACCAGTGCCTCGGTCGTAAGCCGGGCCATTTCGCCCGCACCGATGACGAGCACCGTCTTGCCCCGCAGGGTCCCGAAGACCTTTATCGCCGTCTCAACAGCGACGGTACTCGCCGACGTCGCTCCACCGTGAATAGATGTCTGTGTGTATGTGGCCTTCCCGAGTTTCAGGGCACGCTGCAGCATTTGATTGATCACTTTTCCGGCATGTCCCGCTTCGATCGACAATGTGTAGGCCGCTCGTAATTGCCGCAGGATCTGCGAATCGCCGATCACGCGGCTGTCGATGCTGGTCGCTACGCTGAACAGCTGCTGGCTCGCCGCACACGCTATGTAGGAAAAGAAATGGTCCTCGGTCAAAACGCCTTCGGCACCCTTGATGTCGATCAACAGTCGTTTGAAATAACCAATATCAATCGACGTAGAGTTGCTGACGCAATAAACTTCTGTCCTATTGCACGTCGAAAGAACGAAACATTCGGACAAGCTCCCCCTGACCTTTTCAAGGAAAAGATTGATCTCGCTCTCATTAAGGTAGAGCTTCTCTCTGATCTCTACCGGCGCCGTTTTGTGATTTAAGCCAAACGCGAAAAGCGTGTGCGTAATACTCTGACTTCTCAAATCGCTCTCCCTAACTGCTGGAGGGTTCTCTGAACCAACACTTATGTTCTGACCATTATATCGTACGACGCGGTCTTCCGCCGTCTCGACAACAGTAAAATTATCTGCGCCTGAAAAATAAGACTCTTTCATATATATACCGCCCGTTATGATCGCTCCGACCTGACCGATCGGAATGTAAAAAGTAGGACGCCACTTAATTCCTATGACAAATATCGTGCCAGTCCATTTCCCTCTGAACCGGTTGTCCGTCGTTATCGTTTTGGAAAGCAATGCGAATCTGCATAGGAAGCGTTTTGAGGTCGTTAAATTCAGAGTAAATCATCCGGGGAGTCGTTCTACTAAGAAGAGGATAAGCACCGTAAGATCAATACATCACGCAGCGTCCAGATAACTAAGTATCAGGTGAGTATTGTTGAACTCGGTTTTCGACTAGGAGGCCCGGGTAGATTTCCAATGATCTCTAACAATGAGCAGTCCCGGACGATGGCAGGAAAATACCACTTTCAGGCTGATTTAATAAGTATTACCTTTAGGAAACCAAGCGGGAGCTTTGTCCACGTTGACCAAGGAATTTTCTAAATGACTTGAAATCAGGTGTTTCCAGACGCGGGAAAGTTCCCGGTGGTGTGAAAATCTCCGCGGGGTTTTTCGCGTTTAGGATTATGCGGAACGGAGTATTGTGATCTGACGTCGGATCGCGACATAATCGACGATCCGACGTAATTGTAGAAATACCAGATTTGGAAATATTGCCTATCGCTTGCTTCGGGGCAACTTCGCGTCGGTGAGGATCACGTAATCACCAAGATCGGTATGTTTTGTCTTGTCGAATGTCTTGAAATCATCCTCGGCACGCATCGTGATCACGATCACGCGAGTTTTAGGGCGATATTTAAGAAGGTGTTCAACCGTCCCAAGCCGGCTCTCGGTATGAAAGCCGCCATTCAGGTGAACGACAAGCGCGTTCTTGTTGCGTTTGAAGATCCTTGAGACGGAGTAGCCCATCGAGGCGTCCCACAGCGACTGTGAACTTAGGATATTGTCGATCCCCATTTGTGCCTCGGGCGAAGGGCCCATCAGCGCCTTGAATTTTGCGGCGTAAGCGTCGGATGCGGTCGCGTACGGCAGCGGCGGGAGCCATTTCTTTGCGTCCTTCGACAGGCCGTTGAGCGTGTCGCGGCCGCCGCGGGAGACCATATTGACGTACCTGCGAGGACCGTTGGCAGCGACCACCTCGAGCCGTTTTTCCTTGGCAAACTCCACCAGCGGGCGATAGTCGGTCTTGTAGTTTCCCCACGGCCGCGACGAATCTAAAAACTGCTTTTCGGTGATAAGTCCGCTTAGATACTCATTCACTACGATCTGAACGTCACGTTCGAACATCTCCATCGATAGCGTGACCTTACGCTTCGCTGCGTATTCCGCGTACACACGGCGAAAAACCTCGGCCTCGATCGCGTGACCGACAGGATCGTCGTGCAATTCGCCGAGAAAGACGACGTCCGCGTTGCCCGTTGCGGTGATGATGTCCGCCATCGTGACCGGGTTTCCTTTGCCGTCGAAGGCACGAAACTGATCTTCGGAATAGGGCAATTGGGCATCGGCCGTAACAGCGGTGATCATAAACAATACAAAGGACAGGACTATGAGTTTCATAATATCAATGATCGCGGCTAGCTATCGCCGCCGCAGATAAGCTGGGCCGCAAGGAGCGGCAGTGTAAATTCGTGATGGCCGGTGATCGCGAAACCGCGGCCGGCGCCGTTAGCAACGGGGCGGCGGACGACATTGGTCAGCGGCCGATAATGCTGGATAAAATCGAAATTTGCGGTCGTAATATCAGTCAGTTCGCTCCCGAGATTTCGGACGACGGTCACGGCCTTCAGAAATATCTCCGGCATCGTCACGGCCGAACCGAAATTGACGTAAACACCGCCGCCGTTCATCTCCCGAACCAGCGAGCAAAACAGCCGGAAATCCGTGTGCGACGATGCTCCGAGGGCGGCACCATCGGCAGTCGGATGAAAATGTCCGATGTCCGCACCGATAGTCACGTGTGCGGTGAACGGGATATTTCGTGCATAGGCCGCACAAAGAAGGGACACACTGCCGAAATTCGGTGAAAGTGCGGAGACTTCCCTGCCCATCGATTCGCCCAGCCCGATATTGTCCGACACCGCCCGAGCAGCCGCCGAATTCAAGATCTCGCCCGTCTCGCGGGCGGCACCAAAATCGCCGCTCCCGAGGCTTGCGTCAACGTCCTCGCTCGTAAATCCGGCCATCGCGATCTCAGTGTCATGCACAAGGACAGAGCCATTTCCAGCGATAGCCGTTACAAAACCGCGATCCATCAGGTCGATAAGGATCGGAGCCAGGCCCGTTTTCACGACGTGTCCGCCGATGCCCCAGATGACGGGCTTACCGGCGTCCTTCGCCCGCTTGATCCTTCGGCTAAGTTCCCGTAAAGACTCGACTGCGAGGATCTTCGGCAGTTTGCCCAAAAATTCGCCAAGCGAATCGCTTTCCGCCGGACTCACGGCAAAATCCTCAACCGTCACCTTGCTCGGCCGCGATTCGAGTTCGTAAGTTTTTATCTGGCTGAGATCGATCGGATCGAGGTCGTATTTGGACATTAATTTTCGTCTGCTAAAGGCAAAATCATAGCATAACCCAAACAAAAGCCCCCACCGATCTCGATGGGGGCCGGAAGATCGATCGAGCGATTCCCGGTCCCGGCCTCCCCAAGCGATCGACATCACTATTCGAGTGGTTCCGCAATAAAATCGAGGTCGACGACGTTGTCTGTCAGACTGATAAGTCGGCTCGGCTGTCGAAACGTGAACTGTTTGGTACCAACCGTCACGACATATGTCTCCCCTGCATCGAGGCCGTCGATCTGATAATAGCCGAACGGACCCGTGATCGCTCTGATCGGCTGCGGCAGACTGTTGCCCGCGACGTAGATCACCGCGTTCCGGATACCTCGCCCATCCGCTGTCAGTACGCGGCCCGCAATAGACACAGCCGCTGCGGTCGGCGAAGTTGGGCGATATTCGTACGCTCCACGGTCATCATATACACGAACGCCGGTGCCCGTGTTCGAAACCGCCGGGTCGTCCACACGCGCGTTGCCATCGATGTCGAAAGTCGGCTCGCTCGGAGCGTCAGAGTTTGCACTGTCGATCGCCGGCGATCCGGTCATCAGGTGATAGTCACCCACCGGGTTAGGTATCGCGACGTCAAAAGGAGCGGCCGGCGGCCGTTGAGCGATAGCGGCAGGAAAAACGAAGAATGGGTCAGATTGCAGGCCATTGATCTCTTGTGTCGGCTGTGCGGTCTTGAATGCGGCCAACGACGTGTAGGCGGAGCCTCCGCCCCAGTAGATCTGAGCCGTACCGCCGTTTGCGGGAGAGAGATAATACAGATTGAAGTCGGCCGTCGTACCAACGAGCGACTGGGCGTCAACCCTGAGGTTTCCGGCGCTACCGGTCGATGTTCCGCCGCCAACCAAGCGTAGAAGACCATTGTCCATCATTATGTTGTTCTTAATCGTCGCCCCGCCCGAACCCGGCGAAGTCGATCCCTCGACGTTTATCCCGACGGTAACGTTGCCGTGAACCGTGTTGCCGACAATGATCTGATTCGGAGCCGCGTTATTGTCGATACCGTGATCACCATTTCCGTACGTCAGATTTCCAACCACCGAGTTGTAACTCGATCCAGTATAGAAATTCAGGCCCGTGTCCTCATTGGCATATACGATGTTGTGGATGATCGTATTGTAATTGCTCCCTAAGACATTGATGCCGCAGGCATCACGCTGAAACTCCGACGCGTTTCCAAAGGAAATGTTATTGCTAACGGTATTTCTATTGGCTCCGCCAGTGAGCCTGATCCCGTCCGAGCTGTTATTGTCCGTCGTGTTGCCTGTGATTATCGAATCAGTCGTGCTATTAACGTAGATACCTGCACGCGTATTGCTCGAAGTCGGTGTGCCTGCGGAAGTAACGTGATTGTTCGATATCGTGAGATGGTCCGAGCCGAAAGTATAGATCCCATAATCAGCCGTATCGGTGACTGTAAATCCATCGACGACTATGTAGCTCTTTGTTGTTAATCGGAAGGCACCCCCGCTCGAGGAATTTCCAGGAAGCCCAGTAACCGTGACGCCCGGAGCGGCCGAAACGGTGATCGGATTGCCGGCGGTGCCGGAGTTCGGTTTCACGGTTTCAGCGTACGTACCTGCTAGTACGCGAACAACATCGCCGCCGACGGTCGCTACGGCCGTACCCTTCCCAATTGTGCAGAATGGCAATGCCGCCGTCAGGCCGGTGTTCAGAGTATCCGAACATGATGCGTTCGTATTATTAACGTAGTAGACCGTTCCCGACGCGACGAGGACGTTCAGATCGAACGGGTCGCTGTCCGCCAGACCGTCATTTACCTTTACGGAAACGAGCAGGTTACCTGTGAAGTCAACCGCCGGCGTGATGGTGTTCCCGACAAAGGTGTAGTTCGAGCGCGCAAGCACGGTCAAGCTAAAGCCCGTCGGATATGTATTATCGATGTCCGTAACTGTCAGGTTCGCGAGCGTAATTGCCAATGCCGTGTTCTTGTGTGTCGAAAGCTCGGTCTGACCGGTGATGACCGGAGCGTCGTTGACCGCGTCGATCGTCACATTGACGGCGATCGTATCCGTTCCCCCATTGCCGTCAGAAACCTGTACTTCGAACGAATCCGAACCGTTGTAGTCGCCGTTCGAGATGTAGCCGACTACGACCGAACTGCCGGTCCCCGAAGCCGTCGCCGCACCGTGAGACGCCGGCGAGGAAACGCTCCACGTGAGCGTATCGCCGACATCGGCATCGGTCGCATTCAGTGTCAGGCTGAACGGAGTGGGCGATCCGTCCTCCGACATTGTCACGCTGGCCGTTGATCCCTCGGTGATCACGGGAGCACTATTTGTTGCTGAAACGGTGGTGAAATTCCAGGTATTACTCGTGGTTTGATGGACGCCGTCCGACGAAACGGCGAACCACTCGTACTGTATTCCCGGATCGAGTCCCGGCCACGGAATAGATGCCGTGTCTCCGGATGCCACGCCATTAGTCGTGCCGATTACCTGAAATCCGACTCCGTCCATCGCGTATGGCAGCGTGAAATTGTTCTGCGCCGCGTCCGATTTGTCGTAGTCCTTATCCTGTGTCGGCGAGTATGTCCGCACGTAGATCAGGTCGTCGGCCGGCGAAAAGCGCATCAGCCGCAGATATCCGCTCTGCTGACTATCGACGCTTTGATAATCTGAGCGCAAAGTGTAGACGGTGTTTCCGTTGAATACATCCGTGCGGCGAGCTGCCACATCCAG
>JAKOVX010000067.1 GCA_029781855.1 Acidobacteriota bacterium
GAAGATGGGCGGTGTGCAGGAACAGGAGGTCTTCGGTCAAATTGATGAAGCTCGTTCCAGGCTGTTGAACGCCCAGCAAGCGGCACCGGCCGGAGCGGACGGCGACAAAACGCCCGAACAAAAACAGGCTGTCATCGATGCGAACAACAGCTTTGGCGGTACTATTGGTCGATTGTTGAGCCTGCAGGAAAATTATCCGCAGCTTCGGTCGCTTGACGCCTTTATGAAAGTCCAGGATGAGCTGTCGGGCACCGAGAACCGCATTAACACGGCAAGGCTCGATTTCAACGACGCAGTGACGTCTTACTACACCACGCGTAACTCATTCCCCGCGGTATTGACGGCGAGTTTGCTTGGCTTTAAGGAAGAACCCTTTTTCAAGGCAGAGGAGGGTGCCAAGACCGCCCCGAAGATCGGCGATGCCAACTCGCTTAGGCGTCCGGAGAATCAGCCGGCAGCACCTGCTCCGGCGGCGAATGCTCCTGTCGCGAATGCTAATAAATAGAGGTTAGAAACCGCGGGAGTTGCACATTGAGCAATGGTCGCAAGGCTTGTCAGGTTCAAACTGGCAGGCCTTTTCCTTGAATTGGCTGCCAAATATCGAATCGGCAATTGCCTCGGCAATGTTTAGCTTATCGAGGCTGGGATGCGGATCTTGCGAGACGCTGGCCGGGAGTCTCGGAGCGGCAGTGGCCGTTTCGAGCTTGTCGAGGCGGTGATTTATCTTTTCGACTGCTGCGTAAAGCCCCGCCAGGTCATTCTTACTTTCCTTTAGAGATCTGCTGTTCACTCGTTTTCCCGTGATGAGTTTGAAATTGAGGTTGTGAGCTTGATCAGCTCAATGCAATCTTCATTTATCGACTCGTATTCCTTCTGGTCAAGATATCCGCCTTCGATCAAAATAAACAACCAAAACTCAGTCTCGGCCGCCCGCTTTTTGGCCTGAAACATATCGGCCGAGAAATTCTTTCTCCCGTCGCCCGCTAACGAATCACGAACGAATTTGGCAATGTGCGTTCCGGATATCAAAACAAGCTTGCTCAACACAAACTCTTTCTTATCCTCGGTCAGATAGCGATATAACTTCACGATACGCAAAGCAAATTTGGTTGCCTTTTGCAGAACGATGCTATCGGACATCTTTGACAAATAGTTACTAGTGAACAGTTATCAGTTATTAGTCAAAAACTATCCACTAAAAACTATTAACTATAAACTGATAGATGAGAAACCAACTATTTCAGTAGATCAATATAATCAACTACGCCAACGATCGCCGAGTCGATCGCCGCCCCGGCACGTCCGGTCGAGGCGGTGGATGCCGACCAGCCTTCCTGGGCGATGATCACGATGTCGCCCTCGCCCGCATTCACCGAGTCGAGAGCAATGCAGGTGTAGTCCATATCCTTGCCTTCGGGCGTTATCTGCCGGCAGAGCATCGCTCGCGTTCCTTCGTAACGCTGATTCTTTTGCGTAGCGACTACGTTGCCGATAACTCTTGCGATAAGCATTTTTATCCCTGGAAAACGTGAGCGTCCGAGTCGATGATCCCGACGATGGTGCAGTCGGTCGGCGTCTCATCACGTTTGAACGGAAACGACGCCTCTTTCCCGCGGCACCAAAATACGAGTTCGCCTTCGCCTGCCCCGACGGCGTCGAGCGCGATCATCGGACTTCCCTTCGGCTTAAGATCCGCGTCGAGAGTTTGAACGATGAGGAATTTACGACCCTCAAGCGTCTGGTTCTTGACGGTTGCCACGACGGTTCCGATGACGCGGGCTATCTGCATTTGCCTTGAAAATTCGTTAAGGAAGGCCTACTTCTCTGCACTCGTGAAATCGATCGTGTCGATCACACCGATGATCGCCGAATCGACGGGACAATCCTTATTACCCTCGGCCATTCTCGCCGACGACCCGCCAACGACCATCACTTTCTCGTGAAAACCCGCTCCCACAGTATCGACGGCAACGATGTAACCGCTTTGATCGGTGCCGTCGAGATTTATAGGCTTGACGATCAGCAGCTTCTTGCCGAGGAGTCTTTCGTCCTTTTGGGTGGACACTACTGTGCCCAAAATGCGAGCGATGATCATAAGCGAGTGACAAGGGCAAGGGACGAGGGCTCGTCAAATATGAGCCCTCATCCCTCGCCACTAAGTCCCTAAATTATTTCTTTACGACTGGCAGAGTCTCATCCACGCTGGAGTGCGGACGCGGGATCACATGGACGCTCACGAGTTCTCCGACTCGACGGGCGGCGGCCGCCCCAGCGTCGGTCGCAGCCTTAACGGCCGCGACGTCGCCGCGAACGATAGCCGTGACGAATCCGGCACCGATCTTTTCGTAGCCGACCAGCTGCACGTTCGCGGCCTTGACCATAGCGTCCGCAGCCTCGATCATGGCTACCAGACCCTTACATTCAACCATTCCCAATGCTTCTTGCATTTAGTTTTGCTCCTGAGATCTATTCAATTGCTGCAAAGTTGTGGTTAGTTTAACTCAAGTTGGCCGCCTTGCTCAAAAGCTCGATCAACTCTTCGCGAGTGAGCGAAACCTTGGCTCCATTTGGAACCGCCGGAGCCGCGATCTGAGCCGATCCGCAAACGATACCATTATCGTGCAAATACCCGCACGACTGGCAACGAGCCGCGGGAGTAAGGTAACCCGCCTTCTCCCTGATGTTAACTAATTTTTCGATGGCGTCGGCGGGCAGGTCGACCGCACCGCCCAGCGTTTTCGCTAAAATTGCGATCTTCGCGGTGTGTTCGAGCGTCTCGAGCCGATCGAACGCCTGCCAAAGATCGACACCGTAGGCGACCGCACCGTGATTCGCCATCAAGAGAGCGTTGTGATGGGGCACAAAAGGCTTCATCGCTTCGGTCAGTTCGTCCGTCGACGGCGTGCCGTAATCGGTCAACGGCACACACCCCAGAGTCAGGATCACCTCGGACAATATTGGTTTGTCGATCGCAAGGCCGGCGACAGCAAACGCAGTACCGTGCGGAGGATGGGCGTGGCAAACTGCCTTGATCTCGGGCCGCATCTTGTAGATGAGCAAGTGCATCGCAAGCTCCGACGACGCCCGCTTGTCGGTCAACGGCTTTCCGTCCATGTCCGTCAATGCCAGGCAATCCTCGGTCATACGGCCCTTGCACGTCATCGTCGGCGTCGCCAGCACGGTGTTCTCGTCCAGACGGATACTCACGTTGCCATCCGAAGACACAACGTAACTTCGATCGTAAAGAAGTTTGCCGATCTCAACGATCAGTTTTCTGGCCTGAGATTCATCCATAAAATAGGAAACCACAGATTAACATATCACCGAAGTGGACGTTAATCTGTGGCCCCGGATTTTTGAAAAATTACCTGATCGCCCGCGGCGATGCCGGGTATGCCGGAATCGGCGGCGGCGGCGGCAACAGATCACGGACATCGCTGTCGCTGTACGTCGACTCCCTGTCGGACCAGAATGCACTTCGATCACAGTGGCGATGTCCCTTGAAATTCATTCGCTCGCTGCGAAGCCGCTGCACTTCTTCGCGCAGCTGTTCATTTTCCGCTCGGATCTGGCGATCTTCGCTGAAATGCCGCGCCCGACGGTTCTGGAACGACCCACCCCAGATCGAGCCAAACAGGCCGGCGACAAAAATACCTACGAGAAATGTCGCAAAGAACGGTAACAGACGGCTGAAATATTTCTTACTGAACATAAAACCTCACCTCTTGTTCTACTACTGTTAACTGTCTACGCCGCGATCTCACGATCGGTTTCACTTCAACGAAATTTATTGAGAATCGTTTGCCAGAAAGTACGAAAGACTCTCCAGCGTCGTCGTCATATCAACCGACTTCAGCTTGATATGAGCAGATGCCCGAAGGCGGACGGGAGCGAAGTTCATCACCGCACTGATCCCTGTTTTATCAATAATTTCAATTGTCGCCTGGGCCTCGCCTGCCGGAACTGCGATAACCGCAACCTCTATATTATCGCGTTTCGCGACCGCCGCAAAGTTTTTTATATCGAAAATCTCGATGTCGCCAACCTTTTTTCCGATCTTGTCCTTATCATTATCAAAGAGGGCCGCGACGGCGAAATTTGAATCCAAAACCCGGTAATAGTCCGCCAGAGCGGTCCCCAATCGTCCTGCACCGATAATGCCGACGGAATGCTGCCGGTCAAGGCCAAGAATACGGATAAGATGCTCACGAAGGGCACTGACGTTGTAACCCACGCCGCGATGTCCAAACTCGCCGAAGTTCGCCAGGTCTTTCCGGATCTGCGCAGAATTGAGCCCAAATCGTTTGGCGCAGGCCTCCGAGGAAACCGACACTTGGCCGGCCGCCGCGAGTTCATTCAGGCAACGCAGATAGATACTCAAACGCTTTGTCGTTTGCTCAGAAACCTTATCGCTTTTCATTAACTACTAATAAATCAAAATGCGCACGGAAGCGCAACGTTTGATCTGTTTAGATGCCTATAATCACCAACTTTGCCCTCTGCGCGGAATTACAATACAATTTTTGCTTCTGACCCAAAACAATGATCGCCTTCCTTTCCGGCAAATTACTTGAGAAGCATGCTAACACGGCGATCGTCGATGTTTGTGGTGTCGGTTATGAAGTGTCGATCCCGTTGTCGACGTTTTACGAACTTGGCGAGGTCGGGTCGGATGTTCAACTCCGGATCTACACGTACGTCCGCGAAGACGCTATACAACTTTTTGGCTTTAAGACCCTGCGTGAACGCGAGCTTTATCTAAGACTCATCTCGGTCCAGGGCGTCGGGGCGAAATCGGGCATTACAATGCTCTCCGGAATGAGCGCTGACGAGATCATTCTTGCGATCCGAACCGATGATCTCGCAAGGCTGACGACGATCCCGGGCGTAGGGCGGAAGACGGCCGAGCGTCTGGTGATCGAGCTTCGCGACAAGGTCGGCGAACTCGGTCTCGACGGCAAGACTCCGGCAGATCCAAAGGCCCACTCACTTCCGGCGGATGAGGTCTTTGACGATGCTCTGTCGGCCCTGACCAATCTCGGCTATCAGCGCAACCTCGCTGAAAAGGCCCTCAAACAAGCCGTGCAGGACGGTACCGAACTCTCGGTGCAAAAGCTGCTCCGGAGAGGCCTCCAACTTCTCGCAAAATAGTCCATTTTAATGCTTGAGATCGCACGCCAAATTCGCGGTGACATCGCTCAGCTTGACCGCCGTGCGGTCTTTGCGTTTTTGTACGCGGCAGTCGGATTGACGTGCATCACGTATCTGAAAAATCCGGATTATCTTTACGCGATACTCCGAAACACGCGTTTTGCCGATATCGGAGACAAGGCGGCTCATCCGGTCGATAATAATCTCTACGGCCTCGTCTGGTGGGTATTCGTTTCGGTCTCGTTCTATTTTGTCGTCCCCGCGATATTCGTACGGTTCGTTCAGAAACGAAAATTGACCGAGATCGGCCTGGCACTGAAGATCGAAACGGGTTTCTGGAAGCTGCTGGCACTGTGTATCACGATCATGGTTCCGCTCGTTTACCTAATGTCGCTGACCGGCAGCTTTTCGGCAAAGTACCCGTTTCTGAAGGTTTACAATGGCGATCCGTATTTCAGCTCGACCCTGCTGGTTTGGGAACTGGTCTATTTCTTTCAATTCTTCGGCCTCGAGTTCTTTTTTCGAGGGTTTCTCGTCCATAGTCTTAAGCCATCGCTAGGCATGTACTCGATCCTCGCGATGACCGTTCCGTACACGATGATCCATTTTCAAAAGCCGATGGCCGAGACCTTTGCAGCTGTCTGCGCCGGGGTTTTCCTCGGCTGGATCAGCTACAAAAACGGAAGCATCTGGCTCGGCCTGATCCTACATTGCGCGGTCGCATTCTCGATGGATATTTTGGCTTTGCATCATAAGGGGCTATTATTTTAAGGATCTCTGCGATCGTAGCGATCTCTGCGTGTAGTAGATTTTTTTAACGCAGGGTCCGCAGAGGTAAG
Source organism: Acidobacteriota bacterium (assembly GCA_029781855.1). Taxonomy (GTDB): domain Bacteria; phylum Acidobacteriota; class Blastocatellia; order Pyrinomonadales; family Pyrinomonadaceae; genus OLB17. The sequence goes on from JAKOVX010000067.1 coordinate 5,991, forward strand.
CATGAGTAATTTTCCGGCCATAAATATTAGAAACGAAGACTCCTCTACTGAGGAAACTCAGTTCGACGCTTCTCTGCGCCCGACTCAGTTATCTGAATATATTGGCCAGACCAAGGTCAAAGAGAATCTGCGTGTCTTTATGAAGGCCGCGCTCAAACGGCGTGAGGCTCTCGACCACATCCTGCTGACCGGACCGCCGGGGCTTGGGAAAACGACGCTCTCTAATATCGTTGCGAACGAAATGGGTGCTTCGCTCAAATCGACGGCTGGCCCGATAATAGAAAAGGCCGGCGATCTCGCCGCGATCTTGACGAACCTTGAAGAGGGCGACGTCCTCTTTATCGACGAGATACATCGTCTGAATCCGGCGATCGAAGAGATCCTCTATCCGGCGATGGAGGATTACAGCCTCGACATCATGATCGGCCAGGGCACCGCCGCACGCTCGATCAAACTCGAGCTGCCAAAATTTACGCTCGTCGGAGCAACGACCCGTCCGGGAATGCTGACTGCACCGCTTCGCGGAAGGTTCAATATCGTTTTCAATCTCGATTTTTATAACGTCGGCGACCTCCAGACGATCGTGTCCCGATCCGCCGGCATCCTAAATGTCGGAATTGACGAAACGGGATCAGCTGAGATCGCACGCCGCGGCCGCGGCACACCGCGGATAGTCAATCGCCTGCTCCGACGTGTTCGCGATTTTGCGGAGGTCGATTACGAAGGGCACGTAACGCACGACGTCGCATGCGACGCTCTCAATCGCATGGAAGTCGATACGTACGGGCTCGACGAGATGGACCGCAAGCTGCTGATGACGATCATCGAGAAATTCGACGGCGGACCCGTGGGGTTGGGAACGCTCTGCGCTTCGCTCCACGAGGAAAAAGACTCGATCGAGGAGATCATCGAACCGTATTTGCTGCAGATCGGGTTTATTAATCGGACTCCACGCGGCCGACTTGCCACACGCCTCGCATACGAGCATTTCGGCCTCGAACCACTCAATAGGATCCCGATCGAACCGACGTTGTTCGGATAGTTCGTTCCGTTGATTTCCCGGCCCCTGATGAACGGTCAACGGACAAATTCAGACTCACGAATTCCAAGAATTTTCTACAGAATATTGACAGCCCGAGCGGCCAGAAGTGCCAGGACTGTCAGCGAGATCAACGATTGTGTCATCATCAGGACCTTTGCCCAACGCGTCAAAACCGGGACGTCCGTAGGTGAGAATGCTGTGCTCGTGTTGAACGCAAGGAAAAGATAATCGACAAAATTCGGTTTCCAGTTTTTCGGTCGAGCACCGGGCGGTATCGTCATCTGCGGGAAAAGAAATGCCCCTTCTTCATGATTTTTTCGTCGATCCCGGCCATGCGGCCCACCTGCATCGAGACGCCAATACCACAATGCAAAGATCAGCACGTTTGTCACCCACAGGGCAGCCGCCGAGAAAAGAAGTTCGGTCGGCTGTTCGCGATGCTCCGGCAATCCCTGGATCAGCAGTCCGACCGAGATGACCATACCGAGCGTCAGCACGACGCCGATGACGATTCCCAACACCTTGTTGACTATCAAAAAGCCTTTGAAATGCGTAAACATTGTAGGCGTCAGCAATACCAGGACCAGGATCAGAAATCCCCATCGCGGCCCTACGATCATGTGCGACGGCAATGCGGTAAATATTCCGCCAACCGCCACGACTACGATCCATGCCAACCAGCGCGGCTCCGGGTTCCAGGATTCGGATGTCAGTTCTTTCGACACGTAAACATATTAACCGAAATCGGCGATTTGAACCTCACAATGTTTTCGGAGGATCGCATGTGTTTATTAATTTGGTTCTCAAGGAGTCGGATCGAATTTACCTAACTATGGGATGCCGAATACAGTCAGATTTATTAATACTGATCGAAAGATTCTGTAGCGCAACGTAGTTCAAACATGTTAATATCCGGAGTATCGATTCTATCGATCCTCACTTCGATTACTAACAACCTAATTAGCGGTTTTCTCGAAAAGATCTATTTAAGTGTTTCGGCATTATCACTTGCCGCATTTCAAATTCAAAGTAAGTTTGGATTCAGATGCGTGAACGAGCGGGGTATTAACCATGAACAAACTTCTGGCCATTGGTCGTGCCGCAGGGCTAATTTCAATTGCGTTACTCTTTGCGAACGTCGGGGTTGCGTCGGCACAGCGTCCGGCCGGGAAGGATTCGACACCAAATTCAAAAATTAAGAGATCGAAAGAATCAGAACGCGAGCGCCAACGTGCTTCGCGGGCCTACCGAGCAAGCCTGACTCCCGCTGCTATACGTCGGGCCCAAAACCGGAAAACGGTTGTTCTGCCTATGGAATTCCTGGGCGAATCGGAACCCCTAAAAAGCTTGGCTGCGAGTAAATTACCGCCGGTGAGCAAGGAGAACGGGATGCTGCAGGAGAGCGAGGTCGAACCGCTGATCGAAATTCCCGACGACCGTCTCGTCAAAACGGGACCGATCGTCGAGTCATTTTTGCAGACCGACACGCCATCCAACAACGTCGTCGTCGCGGGTACGAGCTTTGAAGGACCCGGAACCGGATTATCCGGTTTTTCGATGACGGGAGCTCCGCCGGATACAACGATGGCCGTAGGCCCGAACCACATCGTTGCATGGGTAAACTCGCAGTATGCAGTTTTTGACAAGAGCGGCACCGTCCTTACGGGACCGGTAAACGGAAATACTCTGTTCACTGGTGTCGCAAATTTATGCGCGACAACCAACCGCGGCGACCCGATCCTGCAGTATGACCGTCTAGCCGACCGATGGATAATGAGCCAGTTCGCGTTCAACGTCACCGGTGGTAGTCCGTCGTCGCCATATCTCCAGTGCATTGCCGTTTCGACGACAAACGATCCGACCGGCACGTATTATCGGTATTCGATCACGTTCGGGTCGACGAGCCCCGACGGCTTCAACGATTACGGAAAACTCGGGATCTGGAACGACGGGTACTATACTTCATACAATATTTTTGGCGGTTCGCCTGCAGGCGGTAATACCGGCGTCGCTCTGTGCGTATCTGAGCGTGCGAAAATGCTGGTGGGCGACGGTTCGGCGAAAACTCTCTGTGCCCCGACGACGTTTTACGCGGGCGGTGCATCATTGCTTCCGGCGGACATTGACGGGTCGCTGCTGCCGGTCGATACGACGCGTGGCGGGATCTTTATTCGGCAATCAACCGCTCCCGCGTTGCGATACTTGAGGTTGAAGCCGAATTTTACTTCGTCGACCGTCACAATTACCGATGGTTTCGGAGGAGCCACCGGCTCCTTTGTCGAACTCGGTCTCGGAGCCACGAACCGTGCATGTAATGGGAGCGGCGGTACGTGCATAGTTCAACCGGGAACTACCAACAAACTTGACACGTTGGGCGACCGGATGATGTATCGTCTCGCCTACAGAAATCGAGGCGGCGTGGACAGCCTTGTCGTAACTCAGTCGGTTGACCCCGATGGGTCGGGGGCCAGAAGCTCGGCGATCCGCTGGTATGAGATCCGAAATCCGCTTGGCAACCCAGCCGATACCGACACCTCAAAACGACCATACCTGTATCAATCCGGCACTTACGATCCGGGTGCGACCGGCGATCGTTGGATGGGTTCGGCGGCGATGGATAAATACGGCAATATCCTGGTCGGATATTCGATCGCGAACGGTGCGTCCTCGCTTAAACCCTCGATCGCGATCGCCGGCCGTTCGCAATGCGACGCCCTAAATACGCTGCAGGCCGAGCAGATCGCCGTCACGGGAAGCGGTTCCCAAACGGGAACACTATCACGCTGGGGCGATTACTCGACGATGCAGGTGGACCCGGCGGACGATACGACGTTCTGGTACATTGCCGAGTACCTCTCTGCCGACGGCACGTTCAACTGGCGAACCCGAATCGTGTCTTACAGTTTTCCGACGACGACCGCGACTGCCTCCGGAGACTTCAATACACCCGGAAACTGGAGCAACGGCATACCGTCCACCTCAACGACCGGGATCGTTCCGTCGGGGAAGACGATGACTGTGAGTTCGCCGACGACGGTCTGCAATCTGGACGTCGCGACCGGCGGGAATGTCGTGATGAACTCGAACATCGACATAACCGGAGCACTGAATCTTGGGAACATTATTGACACGAGCTCGAGCGTGATCGGATTGGGCTGTCAGGCAACGGTCTCGGGTGCATCCGCAACTTCGTACCTGCGGGGCACGGTCAGAAAAGATTTTTGCTCGACGGGAGGCTTTGTATTTCCCACCGGTTCGGCTAATGGATATTCACCAGTAAACGCCAACGTTACTGCGTTAACTACAAATCCGTCCAGCCTTTCAGTACAGGCTATTCAGAACGTCCGTCCGGGCATGTACACCGCGAATTCGCTCCAACGCTATTGGACATTAGCCTCGACAGGTAACCTAACGACGAACCTGACATTTAACTACTTGGATGGAGATATATCCGGAAACGAAGCGAGTTACTTGCTGTACAAGTGGAACGGAACGAACTCGACTGCTGTGCCCTTCACTCTAAACACCGCGGCGAACACGATATCCGCTGCGGGCGTCTCGTCGTTCTCTGACTGGACTGCAGGGAGCCTCGCTCCAACGGCCGCTGGCGTCACGGTTTCAGGACGTGTTCTGACGCAGAGCGGGCAAGGCTTGCGAAATGCGGTCGTTACGATCTCGGATCCGGCCGGTAATTCGAGGAGTACGCTTACAAGCTCGTTCGGGTACTACAGCTTCACGGATGTCGAGGTCGGGCAATCTTACACGGTAAGCGTTTCGTCGAAACGCTTCACTTTCGCTACTCGTTTCGTAAACTTAACCGACGCGGTCGATGGGTTGGATTTTACGGCTCAGTAGATCCGTCGAACGTACGCAAAATGGCTCCATCCGACACCCGGGGCCATTTTTTGTGCCTTTGAATCCTTCAGATTTGTTTACTTAGACCGGCAAGGATCGGCATCAGAGAAACCGGTTTGGTCCGAGGGAACGGAAATATCCCATTTTCCACCGTCGCGAGACACGGCTTTTGCCCAGTATGTAGGGATCGCTGCCAGCGGGTTACCCGGAATGTCGTATCTTGCTTCGACATCGACCTTGACCGTGTAATAACCGCCGCAGTAAAAGAAGGTCACGTCGGTGGCCGTCCGTTTCTGAACGTCGAGGAAATACGATCGGACGTTCTCTTCCAGGCCCTTTGGCCCGAGGACCTGATCTCCGATCCCGGGCAGGGTTATATAGTAAATGACGGTTCCAACTACGATCACCAACGCAGCGACGATGAGCAAAAGCTTGACGTAGTGCCGATTGAATCCGGTGATCTCCTGTTGCGTTTCGAAGAGTCGATTCTTGTCGTCCGGCTGGGCAATTTGATCAACATCCTCGTCAAATAATCCCATGATGCACCTCACTCCGGCGATGACCGTCGTTCCCGAAACGAGATATATCACCGAATTGGCTCGCGCGCAACTGTTTCCCGGTCAAACTTGATAGTCATTATTCGTCGTGTGTATGTTCGCAAACGCACGAACGCGGAATATCAGAGCCGTGTATGCTAAATGAATTGGCCGGGGTGTAAAGCGGGTTGCGTCATTTTGCGGTCATAAACGGAGTTAAAGCATTATGAAAAAGATATTGATCGTCCTTGCCCTAATTATTGCTACCACTGTCTTCTGGATACCTTCCGAAGGCGGTTCGGTGTCCGCCCAGAATCGGCAGGAGCGGTCGGAAGGGCGACATCATCGCAAGGATCACGGCCGGAAGTACACTCACGGATATAGGAATTACGGCCAGTACCGTCGCACGCAAGTCGGTCACCGTAGATTTCGACTCCACAGGCAATACTATCGCCGCAACGGAATTCGCTTGTCACGATGGGTCCGCATCTATTTTTAAGAGCTAACCTGAGGACCGTTTAAATAGAGGAAGGGCTCCCGTTTGATCGGGAGCCCTTCCTTGTTCTACGTCTTCTACTCGAGAGGATTCACTAATCGTCTTCCTCATCGACCGCGAGCAACGATGCACTTGTAACAAGATCGTCCTCGCCGCACTTGATGAGCGTCACGCCCTGAGCACTTCGGCCCGTTTCGCGAATCTTATCGACACCGAGCCGAATGAGTTTCGCCTGCTGCGTGATGATCATGATCTCGCTGTCGTCTTCAACGGGAAACGCCGCGACAACCTTGCCGGTCTTCTCTGTCGTTTTCATATTGATGACGCCAATGCCGCCGCGTTTTGTAAGGCGATAGCTGTCAACAGTCGTCTGCTTGCCAAACCCTCTTTCAGAAACCGAAAGGATCTTTTCGGCACCAGCCGGCGAAACGGCGCAAACCGAAACCACGAAATCTCCTTTGCGTAGATTTACACCGCGAACCCCACGAGCGACGCGACCCATCGGACGAACATCCGATTCCTTGAATTTGACCGCCATCCCGTCATGAGTCGCGATAAATATCTGCTGCTTCCCGTCAGTTCGGATGACTTCGAGCAGCTCGTCGCCTTCGTCAATATTGATTGCATTGATGCCTGATACCCGAATGTTTTGGTAATCGGACAGTTTAGACTTCTTAATAATTCCCTGTTTCGTCACCATTGTCAGATAGATCTCTTCCTCGAAATCCTTGACTGCCATCACAGCTACAAGTTTGCGTTCGCTGGACAACTGGACCAGGTTGACCACGGCCTTGCCGCGTGCGGAGGTGTCGCCCTCGGGAATTTCGTGGACCTTGATCTTAAAGACCTGTCCGTCATCGGTGAAGATCATCAAATACGCGTGCGTAGAGGCAATAAATAGATGCTCGACAAAATCGTCGTTCTTCGCCTTGGCCCCGAGCCTGCCTTTCCCGCCGCGGCCTTGTCGGGTGTAGGCAGTGACCGGAGTCCGTTTGATATAACCGGCATTCGTGACAGTGATCGCAACATCCTCGTCCGGTATCAGATCCTCAATGCTTAGTTCCACGCCGGCATCGACGATGACCGTTCGTCGCGCGTCGCCGAATACGCGTTTCACCTCGGTCAATTCGTCAACGATCACCTGCCGGAGAACACCTTCGTTCTGCAGAATGTTTTCGAGTTCAGCAATGTACTTGATGATCTCGGCATATTCGTCCAGGATCTTTTGACGCTCAAGAGCCGACAATCGTCGGAGCTGCAGATCAAGGATCGCCTGTGCCTGGATCTCAGAGAACTCAAGGCTGGTGATCACCTTGTTTAGTTCCTTAACGAACTGTTCCTTGGTCTTGTCACCTGTTACACCACGCCACGCAGCGATCTCGCTTGCTGTCTTCAGGTCGGCTGTGAGCCAGGACCTCGCCTCATCAACCGAACGCGAATTTCGGATCAGAGGAATGATGTAGTCGAGCGCATCGATGGCCTTATTGAGACCCTCTAAAATGTGAGCACGAGCCTGAGCTTTGCGAAGGTCAAATTCAGTCCTACGACGAACGACCTCACGGCGAAATTCGACGAACGCCTCGAGCATCTGCTTTAAATTGAGCAGTCGGGGCTGGCCATCGACGATCGCGATGTTGATGATGCCGAACGACGACTGCATCGGCGTCAGCTTATAGAGTTTGTTCAGGATGACCTGCGGTATCGCATCGCGTTTTAATTCGATGACGATGCGCATGCCCTCGCGGTTCGATTCGTCGCGGATCTCCGAGATACCGTCGAGACGTTTTTCGTGAACGAGTTCCGCGATCTTTTCGATCAGTTTTGCCTTGTTTACCTGATACGGGATCTCGGTAATGACAACCGCGTCACGAACTCGGTCACCGCGGCCGATCTCGTCGACGACTGCACGGGCACGCATCTGAATGATGCCGCGGCCCTCGCGATACGCCCGATGGATCTCCTCACGTCCATAGATAAATCCGGCCGTTGGAAAGTCCGGACCGGGAACGATCTTAATAAGGTCATCAACCGGAATTGCGGGGTCGCGCAAAAGCTCGATCGTGGCTTCGAGTATCTCAGAGAGGTTGTGCGGCGGTATCTTTGTCGCCATTCCGACCGCGATGCCTTCGGAACCATTTACCAGCAAAAGCGGAATGCGTGTCGGTAACACTTTCGGCTCGGAAAGCGATTCGTCGTAATTCGGCTGAAAATCGACGGTCTCCTTGTTGATATCGTCGAGGACCTCATTGGTGATCTTTGCGAGCCGGACCTCGGTGTATCGCATTGCCGCGGCATTATCACCATCGATGGAGCCGAAATTTCCCTGCCCATCGACCAGCGGATAACGCATCGAGAAATCCTGCGCCATACGTACGATCGAGTCGTAAATAGCCGAATCGCCGTGCGGGTGGTACTTACCCATCACATCGCCGACCGCACGGGCGGACTTACGATACGGCTTACCGGCAGTGTTTCCCTGCTCGAACATTCCAAATAGAATGCGGCGGTGGACTGGCTTGAGGCCGTCACGCACGTCCGGAAGAGCCCGGCCGATAATAACGGACATTGCGTAGTCGAGATATGACCGACGCATCTCGTCTTCGATGTTGATCTGGTTACGTTCTAATAGTGAGTCCATTTTTTCGATTTAATCAAAATAGGCCTAAAGTCAAAAAGGGCCGAAGTCTTTGCGAGAATATTAGGAATTCCAAGTCGAGAAAAATAATTATGGATAAAATCCCAAAATCTATGTATCATTGATTTTACAGGTTTAAAGGCCTGTTCCGCAACATCCGACAGAGTTGCCTCCACTGCTCACTAGCACTAGTTTTTTTAGAACGTGTTTTCCCGACTTGCTGTTCGCCTAAACCCGAATAGCTGCTCTATGTCTGCTCTCGACACTTACAATGAAAATCGTCGACTTCCGCGTTACCCGCGGCGTATGGCGGCTCGCGCAGAGGCCATAACAAGTCGCAATATAAGTTGGGAAGAAGCCGCCGAAATAAAAGATGTGTCCTCAGTCGGGGCCGCAATGGTCTTAAAGCGTCCGGTAAGGCGCGGCCGCATCCTTCGACTGACCCTCGAAATGCCGCGGCACTTGCGGAAGTACGACCTCGACGCTGTCGATTATCAAGTTTGGGGCATCGTGCGCCGCAGCATCGCCGTTACGAGCTCTGACGGCGTTTCCGCTCATGCGACCGGGATCGCGTTTATCGGAGAATTCCCGCCTAAAGATTTCTTTGAACATTCAGCCCGCATCTACAACATCTCTTACGAAGGTTCAAAGCCAGGCGAGTTTTGGGAGGTTGTTGATCCTGCGACGAGATTAAACAATGGGTCGAACTACGGCGAATTCAGAAAAGAAACGCGTTTGCCGATCCCCGAGGAACTGGTCGTTGAGATATTGGACGAAACCGGTGAGGTGGTTTCCTCCGAAGTGTCCGTGACAGCCAATATTAGTTTCGGCGGGGCGACCGTCTTTACGGAATTTTTTGCCGAGGTCGGCTCGTTCCTACGAGTTATCTCCCGGCGACTGGATCTTGAAATTATTGCAATAGTTCGTCACCGTCATCAGGGTCCGGGCGACTCTGCAAAGCTGAATATTGAATTTGTTGATAAGGTCTTCCCGCTTGAGGGTATCGGCTGAGCCCCTGCTAATTTCTCCCATTGCTACATCTATCGATCAAACCATATGTCCCGCAGGCGTAAATCAGATAAACAAAAAAGCAGAAACGAGACTCCGGCGATTTCACCGGTTCAGGATACTGTGTTCGTGCGGGAATCATCTGACTCAACTTGGTCGGAGGCGATCAATGTCAAGATCGTCTCGAGTTTTGGAGCCGGGTTTGAAGTGTCGCGCGAATGTCGCTTGGGTACTTTGATCCGCCTGGAGCTTGCGCTGCCAGTTGAATTACGTGCGTTCGATCATGACAAAGAAGTCTATTCCGTCATCGCTCTCGTCCAACACTGTAACAGGATCGGCAAACGGGCCGACGACGGGTATCATTTGAGCGTCATTTTTGTTGGGAAGGAATTCCCGGACAGTTACGTCGAGAATCCTGCGCAAGCGTACCGCTTGACCGGCGCCGCACAAGATGGGCTCTGGCGAGTCACCGAGTGTCTTAGTCAGTTCAAGCAGAGGCAATACCCGCGATTTGATATCAAATTGACCGTCGAACTTGGATGGATCCAAAGCAGTAAACGAATGATCGTGAAGGAGCAAACTGTCACTCGGGATATTGGTTCGAGAGGCGTATCGGTAGTTTCCGGTCTCGACGCGAAACGAGGCGACAAGATAAAGTTCGCCTGTCGTGACATCGACTTTTACGCCATCGCCGTTGTCGTAAACCGCAGAATTCTTGTCGGCGAGAAGGATCTGCTGCACATGAAGTTCGTTGACCATAAATTTCCTATTGAGCGGATCCTCTTTAGCCCCGCTGCCGACGGAGCGTCCGCACCCAAACCTCACGACATTTTTCGTGGTTGACGACTTAAAAAGTGCCCGCCGTTTTGTTAAAAATGACCCTGGATCAACTCGCCATCTTAATTGGTTCATTCACGAATATGGAAAAACCGCCATTTTATCCGTTTCTTTTTTATGTGGGTGTGATGCCTATTGCACCTGTAACTCCCAGTTCCTCTTCAATTCTTAAAATAGTCTGAGATAACACCATGCTGACATCAAGCCAAGAAGAAGCTACGCAGGCCGAACAGCCGAGCGAAAACGCCAAGGTCGCAAAAGAAAACCGTCGGATCCAGCGGATATCGCTGCCATTGCCGGTTCGGGTCGAAGTCAAGATCGACCGTTCGGCCGCGTGGAATGAAATAACCAGGCTCTCGGATGTTTCTGCATTTGGAGCCGGTTTCACAATCAAACGCCCGGTAAAGCGGGGGCGCATGGTTCAGCTCACGATACCAATGCCCAGGCAATTGCGGTGCTTTGACTACAGCGAGGCCCAGTATAAGATCTGGGCGCTGATCCGACGCTGCATCGAAGTTAAGGTAAATGGCAGCGAGCCGTCGTATGCAGTTGGCGTTGCTTTCATCGGCAAGACCCCGCCCGAAGGATTTTACGAACAACCTGCCCGTCTCTATGATATTTCTCACCGGGACTCTGACGGTCAAGGCATGTGGCACGTCATTGAGGCGGATCTGAACGCTGACGACAGCGACCTGCCGGCGAACCTTCGAAAGCAATCGAGGTTTCATATTCCTGAAGCGTTGATACTCGAGCTCATGGATGAAAGCGGCGAGGTGACGGCTACCGAATCGACAGTCACGGAAAACATCAGTGTCGGCGGTGCCGCTGTTTTCACTCAGTTTAAGGTCGATGCTGGAACTTTCATCCGCGTGACTAGCGAACGCCACAATGTTAAAATCATTTCTGTAGTTCGTGGCCGCAGGGTGGGTCCGGATGGAATTACTCGACTTCACTTAGAGTTTATCGATCGGACGTTTCCCCTGGAAGGGATCGAGTAACGCGGTCGATTCCGCGAACCATCCGCAGTTATGCCACCCGCATCCCAGATATGAGTAATACCGAGACCACAGATAAGTCAGAGCTTCGAAATTCAAACCGGGTTGAGCTCGAATTAGAGGCTGTCGTTCAGATCAAGGACGGACCCGACGAAAATTGGAAAGAGATAACAGAGATCTCGACCGTGTCACGAAACGGCGCTGGTTTCGCCATCTCCCGCGAATGTCCGATCGGCCGTCTGCTCTCGATCGTTTTGCCGATGCCCCGCGACCTCAGGGCATATGATGTTGACGAAAAGCTTTACCCTGTAATGGGAATCGTCCAAAACTGCTACAAAACGAAAGTGGGCGATAAAGAACTTTACTATATCGGTGTTGCATTTATCGGGAAGAGCATCCCGGATAGTTTCAAGGCCGACCCAACACAGAGCTATCGCGTTGACGGTATGCGTGAAGACGGAATGTGGCGGGTCGTCGAGACGAAGACTCAGTTCAAGACTCGCAAGCATCCGCGCATTTGGGAACGACTGGAAGTTTCGTTAACACTGCTTCGGCCCGAGACCAAGTCGGTGGAGAAGGAGACGACGGTCACACAAAACATCGGAGCAAAAGGTGTGTCGGTTGAGTCAGGACTTAACGCAAAAGTTGGAGACAAGATCAAGTTCCAATGTAAGGACATGGACTTTTTTTCAATGGCCGTCGTTCGCAACCGAAAATTAGCACAAAATAAGCCGACCACGCTTCACCTTGAGTTCACCGATGGTATTTTTCCAATAGAGAAGATACCTCCGCGTCAGGTCCCGGATTATTTAAGCGAACCAGAACGCGTGGCACTAGCCAACGACCCGACTAAACCTCAGTTTACATCGCGGACTATTGAATCGTCGCAAGCAGAAGATATGTCGACAGACGTTCACGATCCGTCTGCAATCGACTTCTCTGAGAATTCGGATGATCCGGCTCCGGTCGGCGAATCTGCTTACGATAATGATGCGTCCGAAATGAATGTGTCGGATGAGAATGAACTAACCGATGAAACGACGGAGACTTCTGACTCTAGTGAGTCTGAGCCAACAACTGATTTCGAAATTAGCCGCTTCTGATCCCGATGGGTCGACTCGGAGCCACCAAGTAGCGTTTTCAAGTGAATGACCGCAACTCGATCAAATACCCGTCGCAGTTGGTCATGGACTTTTTGCGCTTCGTCGCTTTCGTGATAAGCAAAACTGTTTGGTTCATTAAATATAAAGGAATCGAGAATATACCGCCGAAAAGCTTCGGCGGTTTTGTCATTTCCGCTAACCATCAAACCTACATCGACCCTGTCTGGATCTGCTTAACTATGCGTCGGAAGATTCGCTTCATGGCATATGACAAGGCCTTCAGCTGGGGTTGGATCGGTCGATTGATATCTTATTTAGGTGCTTTTCCTGTATCGACTGACGGCGGCGAAACGATCGCAGCCGTAAAGGAAGCTCTACGATCATTACGAGACGGAGCGGTGTTGGCGGTTTTCCCGGAAGGTGCCCGTGAATTTTCCGACGGTCAAATGTTTCCATTTAAGACGGGAGCCGTCCAGATCGCACAACAGGCAGGCGTTCCGATCTTACCGGTCACGATTCGCGGCGGCAATCGAATATGGCCACGCGGGCAAAAATATCCACGTCTTTTTCGGCGCGTCGAAATAATCTATCATCCTATCCTTGATCTCAAACCGTCCGCCCTCAAGAAACAAGCGCTTCTTGAAATGTGGACCGAGACACTTCGCGATGTAATTGCTTCTTCGCTCGACCCAGAAGACCAACAAAAGCAAATCTAGGGCTTTTGTTGCGGCGAACTAGGTGGAACCGGAACTGTCCCGTTGGCACGCATCAACTCTCGAATCCTTCGGCGTTGAGCAGGCGTCAGGTACTGCATATCTATTTCGTTTGGAAATTGACGGTCGCGATTCGCCGGAGATGAACGCAAATTAGGTGAGTCCGGTTTTCCTTTTAAGATACGGGTGGTTGTGGTCGAACCATCAGGGTTCTTCTTTGTGATCACGACATCACCGGGAATGTCTTCGTCCGGAGGAGCCTGTATATTGATCGTTTCGTTTGGCGGCCTCGTATCGGATTGCGGCTGCTTCGAGCTCTTGGCACCAACTGCCGATTTGCTTGATGTACCCGCAGTTCCCGATTTATCGGTTTCCGCCGTTGCTACATTTGCAACGGGCGAAACCGACTCATTTTCTGTAGAGGCAGCGGACGCATTCGGATTTGCAGCTGGCACTCCCGACGGCTCTACAACTTCGACAGGATTACTCGGTGTCAGACCAATTTTGTCCCAATAAATGTAATATCCTGTGCCAACAGCAACGCCTACGAGCAGCAAACCTGCAGTCAATGCTGCTAACCCACGGGACCAACCCTTACCGGTTCTCGCTGCCGTCGTCGCAATAGGAGCCGGCGCTCGTAATGCCGTCTCACGCGAATCATAGACCGGCATTATTTCGGTCTTTGCCTCGGCTCCAACTTCCCTTCCGGCAAAAGTCGCGGACTTTACTGCTTGTGTCTCAGGATCTGCTGCTCCGATAGACGAGGTCGTTGTCGGCGCAGGCCTGGCATCAGCCAAATAGGCATAATTCTCGCTTTCCCTCAGCATTTGCCGCATTTCCTTGGCATTTGCCGGTCGACCGGCGGCATTTAGATCCATCGCACTCATCAAGACCCCGGAGAGGCCCTTCGGGATCTCTTCGCGTATCAGATTTGCGGAAATCAGCGGATCCGGGCTTCCGCCGAGTACGGCCATCGCTCGCGTTAGGGCGTCTTCCGGTGGATGACCGGTCAATAAGTGGTAAAGGGTAGCAGACAGTGAATAAAGATCGCTCCGCGGATCTGTGCCGGTACCTTGGATCTGTTCGAGCGATGCGTAGTTCCTCGAATAGCCGAAAATGCTTTTCGCCGCGGTTTGTCTGCCGGCGTCCGTTGGATTTCCCTTCGCTAACCCAAAATCCAGCAATATGATCTGACCTTCTAAAGTCGTTTTCAGGTTCTGCGGCTTGATATCGCGGTGAATGACAGGGATCTCCTGATTGTGTAAGAAGTCCAACGCGTCGAGCAACTGGTCGGCCCAATTTACAACCTGGTCAACGGGAAACGGTTGTTGAGTGTCTTCGAGTATGTGGCCGAGATCCTCGCCCGGAATGAACTCCATCACCAGATACTGGCTATCATTCTCTTCGAAATGATCGGTCACCCGCGGAAGAGCCAAATGTCGCAAACTGTTGAGCAGGCGGGCTTCGCGTTCGATCGCCTTTCGAAAAGAACCGTCCATGCAGAGCGTCTCTTTGATAGCGACAACACTGCCAAATCGCTCGTCGGTCGCAACGTAAACAGCTCCCATTCCGCCCTGGCCGATCTTTCCATCGATGCGGTATCTCTTTTGAAGGACTTCTCCGGATGCGATCATTAATCCAAATCTCCGATACGGTTTTGGGTCATTTTACTACAGAAAGATTGATCCAAAAAACAAAATTGGCAGACACACGTGCCTGCCGGTTCATACGTAGAACTATGCGTAAGAGTTCTGGTTCAATAGCGATTCATCTTTTGTCCTTCGCGAAGTGATGCGGAATTACTTGAACCAATCTTCAGTCATATCGCACCATATCGCCAGCCCACGCCAAGCTCCGTATCTGGAATAATGGCGCTCGATCTTCTTATCCGAACACTTTTGTCCTCCATTGTGGCGCACGTAAAATTGCGAACGCAGCCAGGAATCTAGAGCGAGGCCATCATATCGTCCAAGCAATTTCAGCAGATTCTCCGCAGCATAGTCACCGACCCCTTTTATTTTCTTGATCTCTTTTTTCAAATCAGCGATGGGCAGGTTCGAATGCATCCATGACGCTGGATCTAATTTTCCGGACGCCACCGTATCCGCGAGTTCAAATAAATAGGCCGATCGATAGCCCGCCCGTATTTCATCCTTGTAAAAATCAACAGAAACGCTTGCCATTTCGCCGGGCGAAGGGAATGCCTTTATTCCATCGGAACCCGAAGATCCGAGCTTCTCTACCAGGTTCCCAACCATTTTTCGCGTAAGCCCCCATGAACAATTCGTCGTGCAGATCGATTTCACGAGGTCTTCCCAGACTGTCGGCGAACGCAAAAGTCGGCCTCCGTTCAGCTCAGTTACCCAATTCATCGCTCCGTCGGATCGAGTCTGCGTATAGAAGTCCGTGAGGTCGTCCTCCATTCGGAGAACGTGTTTCACAACCTGCGTCACCACCTCTTCCGAAGTTTGACCTGTCGCTGTAACCTTCAACTTATCGCCTGCACCCCGAACGCAAAAGGATATGACTCCCCGTTCGGCAATGAACGCTCCTGAAAGGGACGCATCATCGTCATCAAATTTGAATGGTGGAAGGTCATACCAGCCGTGGCTCTTCGCCGCATGGAAGAAGCTGAAATCCGGGCCGCAATCGATCGTAAATTCTCTTTTCATAAACGTACCCGAACCTCCAAATAAGCAAAATCGGCATTCGGAAAAATTTGTTCGGCTTTGTCAGAACATCATACGTCTAAGTAGGTGAAAAATCATGGTTTCCATATCGCAAAATATTGTTGTTTTTTTTTGAACGTTAGTATACCATCTGTTGTGTAAAACAATCTTGAACGTTGTCGGCGTACCCACCTTGACTTCGTTACCTAAGCTCAGGTGAATAGAATTTCAAATTAGTCGTAGCTACAGAGGAGGAAAGGTATGAAAATCAAAATGTCGCGAGTATTATTGCGTATTTTGACGTTGATATTGGCACTTGGTGTCTGCTCGTTTGCTGGATTTGGGCAGGACGATCCCGACCCGAATTCGCCTACGCCGATCTTATTGAGCGCGCAGGACTCGACAAGAGCACTCGCTTCCTCGGCTGACGGCATAACAAAGCGGCCATTGGGCAAGATCTTGCCCCAAGCGTTCAAGCCCGATTCTACGATCGCCCTCTATGTGACGAATGTCTCGTTGATGAAGGGCGAAGGAGCAAATGCATTTCGCATTTACGTGGAGGATGTTAAAGGGCATTCGTACCGTTATCCGGTTCTCGATCTGCAGCCGGTTGCCGGCTTTCAGGGTGTCTATGCAGTGATCGTGCGACTAACAGATGATATTGGATTCTGGGAACCGCCAACTGCTGACGGCGACGTCCTTGTCCGACTGACTTGGCGCGGGCTGACAAGTAACCGCGTTCGGCTGGGCCTCGGCCAAATCGGCGGCGGAATCAAGGATGATCCGGGTTCCGTTCCGACTCCGCTGGGAACTGCGACCTTGACAAACAAGAAGGGCCGGATATCTTCTCCTAATTATGTCGGATACAAATGGTCCGGCGATCGAACCCGTTTCCTGGAACAGGCAACGTTTGGCCCTACGCCTGACCTTGATAACCGCATTCGCCGTATCGGACTGAAAGCGTGGCTCGCCGAACAGTTTCAGGCGCCATACCCGTCGGCAAACAATCCATTTCCGAACAATCCGCTTAAGCCCGGAACTCCGCCTGCGGATTGCGACAACGAGCAGACTATCACGCCGGACGTACCGGTGACGTGCTTTCGTGATACGTACTCAATGTACCAGCCTCAAACGTGGTTCTTCCGCGAGGCATTTTACGGCGATGCTCAATTGAGGCATCGCGTAGCATGGGCTCTCGCCCAGATCTGGGTTACGAGCGGCGTTGATATTCAGCAGGGCCGCCACATGGTCGAGTACGATAAGATCCTTGCGAACAACGCTTTCGGCAATTACCGTACGCTGATGAAGCAAATGACGCTCGATCCGACGATGGGCGATTATCTGAGCATGGCTCTCAGCACTAAGAATAATCCAAACGAGAATTACGCTCGCGAGATCATGCAGTTATTTACTGTTGGTCTTTTCATGTTGAATCAGGACGGAACGCTTCAGCTCGATGCGTCGAACAATCCGATACCGACCTACGATCAGACGACCGTTAACAACATGACCAAGGTACTGACCGGCTGGACACTCTGCAACAATGGTTGCCCAAATTCGGTCAGCGGCACGCCAAACTTCATCGACCCAATGGTTCTCGTAACCAACAATCATGATCTGACGGCGAAAACGCTCCTCAATTATCCTGGATCGACGACTTCAACCATCGCGGCCTGCAGCAATTGCACAAATTCGACGAATATCGCAACGTACGCGAACGCGTCGATGGATAAGGCCCTAGACAACATCTTCTATCATCCGAACGTTGGACCGTTCGTGAGTAGAAACCTCATTCAAAAGCTTGTCACCAGCGACCCGACGCCGGCATATGTCGGACGCGTCGCTGCAGTCTTCAATGATAACGGCTTTGGAGTTCGCGGCGACCTGCAAGCTGTAATCAAGGCGATCTTGTTGGATCCTGAGGCACGCGGGGATGTCAAATCGGACCCGAATTACGGCAAGTTACGTGAACCCGTCTTGTTTGCGACCAACATACTGCGCGCATTCGGTGTGCGTTCGGCTGACGGCCTCTCGCAGTCGGACGGCTATATGACCGGCAGATCAGAATTTACGGGAATGGCACAGACGCCATTTATGTCGCCTACGGTGTTCAACTTCTATCCGCCGGATTATAACGTGCCGGGCACGGCGCTCAATGGCCCCGAGTTTGCGATCATGAACACGGGTACCGCGATCACGAGAACTAATTTCGTTAACCGCTTCGTATTCACGGCGATACCGATACCAGTGAGTTCGCCAAATGCGCCAAACGGCACTTCTCTTGATTTCACAGATCTCCAGGATCTTTCGACTGCGGATCCGACCGGAAACTTGCTGCTCGACGAACTCGATCGCCGCATGCTTCACAACACAATGTCCGCGACGATGAGATCGACCATTTTGCCTGTCGTGACCAGCGTTGCTGCGTCCAACCCGCTTAGCCGGGTCCGACAAGCTATCTATCTTGTGGCGACATCCAGCCAATATCAGGTTCAGAGGTAAAAACTATGAAACAAGACAGACGTGAGTTTTTGAAAAAGTCATGCGGTGCGTTAAGTATGGCGGCCCTCGCCACACAGATGGGACATTTTGGCTTGATGAGCGCGGTCGCGGCGCAAAATCTCGAAAAGAAGTCCGATGATCTTGTTCCGAGTGATTACCGTGCACTTGTCTGCGTATTTCTGCAGGGTGGAAACGACGGTAACAATATGATCATCCCGAACCACACTACGGGATCGACCAACAACTACAACAATTACGCTACCGCTCGCGGTGCTCAGGGCTTGGCATTGTCGGGATCGTCGACCTCGCTGATCCCGCTTACCGGCACCTCGATCCTGGTTCCACGCATTGGAAATCTGGAGTATGCTCTTCATCCGGCATTGGGTATCCAAACGCCTGCGACCAATATTGTGAATAACGGCATTCACGAGCTCTGGGCTCTTGGAAAGCTCGCCGCCGTTACGAACGTTGGTACCCTCGTGGCTCCGATGACTCGCGCGACATACCTAAACAACTCAGTTCCTAAACCGTTCCAGCTCTTTTCGCACTCCGATCAGGTCTCTCAATATCAGGGAGGACGCAGCGATACTCAAAGCTTTACCGGCTGGGCGGGACGTATCTCTGACCTGAGAACCGCTCTGGATAATCCTGGCGGACTAGTTCCAATGGTCACGTCGATCTCGGGTGCCCAATTGTTCACAAGCGGCCAGTCGACCTTACCTCTCGCGATCGCCGACTCGAACACATCCCTTGCAAACGTTTTGGCTCCGGCCGGATTTGGACTTCCCAATCCAACCGGAACGAATCTTGCCCGACTGAACGCCTTCAATTCACTCAGGACGCAGGATCTTTCTGCCAATTTTGTTGCGGCTGCCAGCCACATTACTGACGTTGCCATGGCGGCAAATGCAGCTTTGCAGAGTGCCGTAACGGTTTCGACCGCATTCCCGAATACCAGCATTGGCAGGCAACTCAAGCAGGTGGCATTGATGATCAAGAAGCGAACTGATCTTTCGATCAACCGTCAAGTATTTTATGTGCAGCTTGGCAGCTTTGATACGCATACGAACCAGGTCGCTACCCAAAATAACCTGCTTGTCCAATTGAGCCAGGCAATGCGGGCGTTCTACGACGAAATGGTCGCACAGTCGCTTGAAGACAAGGTGACGCAGTTCACGATGGCGGACTTTTCAAGGACCCTGAATCCGGCGGGAACTGGTTCGGGTGTGGTCGGAACCGACCATGCCTGGGGCAATCATATGCTGGTGGTTGGCGGTGGGATCACGGCGGCCGATTTTTACGGTAACAATGGAGCAAACGGGACTCCATTCCCACAGCTTTCGTTCAACACCGCGGACGACGCCGACAACGGCAGCAATGCCCGAGGCCGTTGGGTACCTGCGACATCGGTCGAACAATACGCAGCGACTCTGGCTCGGTGGTTCGGTGTTCCGGATGCAAACTTGTCCACGGCTTTTCCAAAGATCGGCAATTTCGCGGTTACAAATCTGGGCTTCATGCAGCCACCTGCTCCGTAATTTTGTTTCGGATCAATCGGATTGAGGCGGGCATATTGCCCGCCTTTTTAGTTGTATTCCGCCAGGTTCTTGAACTTTGCGCGATGTGACCATACACTTGA
Source organism: Acidobacteriota bacterium (assembly GCA_029781855.1). GTDB lineage: Bacteria > Acidobacteriota > Blastocatellia > Pyrinomonadales > Pyrinomonadaceae > OLB17. The sequence continues at coordinate 26,021 of JAKOVX010000067.1, forward strand.
GCGAAGAATCGTGAATCTACCCAATTACATTACCCTTGCCAGAATACTTTTTGTGCCGCTTTTGGTGGCTGCGCTTCTGACTCCGGTAGGTGAGGATTGGTTTGGGATCAGCGGTTACGCACTTGCGATAGTTATCTTCATCATAGCTGCATTTTCGGATATTTTGGATGGTCAACTCGCGAGGCGGCGGAATCAAGTTTCGACTTTGGGCAAATTCCTTGATCCGATAGCGGACAAATTACTTGTTACCGCTGCGTTGGTCGTGCTTGTCGAAAAGCACCTGGCACCGTCGTGGGCAGTCGTGATAATTATCGGAAGAGAATTTATCGTAACCGGACTTCGTTCGATCGCCGCGAGTGAGGGAATCATCATCCAAGCCCAGACACTTGGGAAAATAAAGATGTGGGCGCAGAGCGTGGCTATCGTCGCCCTCCTTGTTGCTGCGGCCAACGGCAATCCGCCAGTGTCCAATTTTGGGCTTGAGTATCCGGCAGCCTTTTGGCAGGTCACAGAGGTGCGAACTGCATTTTTTGACCTGACGCATCTCAGCCTGACGTCTAACGATTGGAAAGTATTCGGCTACCTCGTCGGCCGCGGAGCACTCTGGATCTCGGTGCTGCTTTCGATCTGGTCGATGTATGGCTATCTCGCTTACTTTCTTCGTGAGCGTAAAAACACGGAAGTAATTAAAAAAAGCGACGAAGCTTAGCTGCTTCGCCGCTCACATCAATTCCGATGATTAATTATCAAGCTACTGAAGCTCGACATAATCACCCGTGTGAATCTCCTGTGCGGTTCGGGTAATGACCACCGTCGCTGTGCGTTCTTTCACATTTAGTACAACGGCCTCACCCAAAACCTGCCTTAACTCAGGCCGACCTAATTTCGCCCGGTAGGTCGTAATTTTGGGGCCATTCGCCCGATCACCGGATTTTCGGCCAGACTGATTTGAAAACCGGCCTCCGTGATAAACGTCACTCTCGAATCCGTAATCTTCCCAACTAACTGATTCTTTTTGTGGATACTGCATCGGATTTCCCTTTCCAAGCGGACGGAAAACCGTCATAGTGTCACCGACTTTGACGTTCTCGTCCAGACCGAGATCCACATAAGCGATGAAATCACGGGTAAGCATCTCGGCGTGATCTCGAGACAAAACGATTCGTCCTTGAGCTTTACCTGATGGATCGCTGAAAAGATCAAGCGATGGGTGCTTAGTCACCAGCGGGCTTTCACGCCGTTCGGCCATCTGAACCAGATCGCCCAACAGGAAGCTGTCGCAGGAAGTTCTAATGCGGGCGACCGACACATCGGGTTTCACATTGACAACCTCCAGAGCACCCACTTCCTGAACGTAATATCCAAGGTCGGATTTGGTCGTCCATTTGCTCTTAACAGGGCCTCGCGGTCTGATCACGGCCAATGTATCGCCCACTTTGACACCTTTGTTCGAGCCCATGTTTATATACATGAAGTCGTATTGGTCATAATTGTACTTGTCGGCCTCGTCGGTCGAACCGATGATTCGATTGTCGGTCGTCATAGCTCCCTGTTGAATGTATCCGGCACAGTACAAGTTGTTGCCGCGAGCTATTTTGACCGGTCGGTTATCGACCGGGATAACTACCGATGGTGTCGGCTGAACGCGTTGAGCGAATGCCGAGAACGAAAAGATCAGGGTCGATAGACCAAGTGCGAGAATTGGCTTTGAAAATAACTGTTGAAAATTCACAATTTTCTCCTTTTTTTGGGGATCCATCTAGATTCCGACGGTTGGATGATCTGGAGGCAATCGGGCATTCGGGGACAATACTCGCCCGACTAACTGGCTTTATTATAGTATTCAGGTCGGGAGAGGTCAACAAGTTTTTTCAATGTTAAACCATCACAGTTGCCGAATTCGAAGGATTTTGCCTTTGCCTGACACCCAGACACTCCTGCAATGTTGCTGTATATCATTTCGATATGATCTCGTGGACAGAAATCGTTGATTTTGTTACCATTTTCGTTCGCGATCAGGCCACCCTGACCGCCAAGCCGGTGTAGCTCAGTTGGTAGAGCAGTTGATTTGTAATCATCAGGTCGTAAGTTCGAGTCTTATCACCGGCTCCAGTAAATACAAGGGCTTCAGCATTAAATGCCGAAGCCCTATTTACTTGGTTTAGCCAACATTGAAGGGACCGACTGCTCTTTCCAATGAATTTCGACGCAGTTTGTTCAGACGCTGGGTTGGCGTCTCATATTACTCACGTCGACTAAATTAGATGCCTTTTTGTGGGTTGATCGTGGCATGTGACCATCTGGACATTCGCATGACCCAGCGGTTTCGCTCGTCACGCTGTCATTAATTCTCTGATCGTATTTTCGGATTTCAATGCGAAAACGCTCACTCATCGAACAACCGGAATCACTTCTGAAAGTTTAAAGTTCGATCCGAAATCCCCATATTATGGTTGACACTCGGCGAAGATTGAATTACAAAGGGCACGTCACAAAAGCTTGATCGACTATAGTGATCCGGACTTCACCGTGGTCTTGACGACGTCTATTCGTCGAAACGTATTCGAAAGGGCGATGTCACAATCGGCCCATGAATTTCCAGGGAGTCGGCAGTGTTTTTTGGCTATAGCTGTCGTGGTTCCAACTCTTGGGTATCGAAAAAATGAGAAACAAGATCTTTTTTGCACTTCTATTTACCGCTTCAATATGTGGCTTTCCGAGTGTCAATACCCAGGCCCAGCCGCGGCAGGCTGCCGACCCGGAAGTGATCGCAAAGCGGAACGCCATCGAGGCCGAGCTCGAGTCGATCGCCGTGGTCGACCGCAAGGTGATGGTGCCGATGCGTGACGGCAAGCGGATGGCGGCGGATGTTTACCGGCCAAAGGACAATTCGAAAAAGTATCCGATCATATTTTCGCGGACGCCGTACAATTTCAATTTTTGGGACGTCCGACTGGGAGCACCGCGCGACATGACAACCATCCTGGACGCCGTCAAACGCGGCTACGCCTATGTCGTGATGAACGAACGCGGGCATTTTTTCTCGGAGGGCAACTACGACATCTTAGGCCCACCGACGACCGACGGTTACGATGCGATCTCGTGGATGTCGTCGCAGCCGTGGTCGAACAAGAAGGTCGGGACGATCGGCTGCTCATCCACCGCCGAATGGCAGATGGGCGTGGCGGCAATGGGAAATCCCGGGTATTCGACGATGATCGCGCAGGGCTTCGGTGCGGGCGTCGGGCGCGTCGGGCCGTATTACGAACAGGGCAACTGGTATCGCGGCGGAGCCGTCCAGATGCTTTTTATAGCGTGGCTGTACGGCGAACAGAACCAGGTGAGGCCGATGTTCCCGGCAAATACCTCGCAGGAAGACTTGATCCGAGCGTCAAAGGCATTTGACCTGGCACAGCAACTTCCGCCTGTTGACTGGTCGAAGGCGCTTCGTCACCTGCCCGAAATGGACATCATCAAGGCCGTTGACGGACCGCACGGCATATTTGCGGACAAAATGCCGAATACGACAGGCGGAGCGATGATCGAGCGGGCGCCGAACGATCCCGCGTGGTACAAGGGCGGCCTCTTTCACGACAATATGCGGATCAACATTCCCGGATTTTGGTTCATGTCGTGGTATGACGTGTCGGTCGGGCCAAATCTCGCTACGTACAACCACGTCCGCAAAACGGCGAGCCCGGCGATCGCCGATCAGCAATACGCCGTGATCGCCCCGACGCTGCATTGCAGCTATACGCGGGCGACCGAAAATACGGTCGTAGGCGAGCGGAGCATGGGCGACGCCCGGCTGGATTACAGCAAGATGACCTATGACTGGTTCGATCATTTCCTGAAGGGCGAGAACAACGACGTGCTCAAAATGCCGAAGGTCCAGTACTTTACGATGGGCCTGAATAAATGGCAGTCCGCAGATCAGTGGCCGCCAAAGGGCGCCGAGCCGATGAAGTTTTACCTCTCGAGCGGCGGCAAGGCAAATACCCTAAACGGCGACGGTGCATTGACCACGGCTCCGCCGGCATCAGATATGCCTGACACTTTCACCTACGATCCGATGGATCCCGTGCCGTCGTATGGCGGGAACGTCTGCTGTACGGGAAATGCGGTCAGCGGCGGGGCGTTTGATCAACGAAAGATGGAAGAGCGGCCCGACATTTTGGTCTACAGTTCGGATGTTCTGAAAGATGGGCTCGAACTGAGCGGCCCGATCGACGTCAGCCTCTACGTTTCGTCGGATGCGAAGGACACGGATTTTACGGTAAAGCTCATAGATGTCGATGAAACAGGCCGTGCGTGGAACCTCGACGAGACCATCCAGCGGATGCGCTATCGTGATGGCTACGACAAACCGCTAGCTTGGATGGAATCCGGCAAGGTGTACAAGATGTCGTTCCAGCCGATGAATACGAGCAACTACTTTGCCGCCGGCCACCGGATCAGGATCGAGATATCTAGCAGCAATTTCCCGCGTTTCGACCGCAACCTGAACACCGGCGGCAATAACTACGACGAAACAAAAGGCGTCGTCGCTCACAACTCGGTCCACCACTCGAAACAGTATCCGGCCGAGGTGACGATCACGGTCGTTCGAAAGAAATAGGAGATCGGACGACCCCTCAATGTTCATCGGGCGGCGATCGAAAGTGCGCCGCCGTGGTTGGTGACTAAATTACGGTACATTTACCGTAAATTCACCAGCCGATGTAAAGGTGATAACGCCGGCCCACGTACACATTAAGGTTGAAGTATTGTCCAACGTTGGAAAATTTCCCAGCAGAACGGTCACGGCTCCGGGCACCCACGGAGCCGGTGTTACAGGGACGCACGGAACAGGGGTGGGGACTCCGAGCGCGGCGGCGGTGGCGGCAATGAACGCAGGGTTTGTAGGAGCGAAGCACATACCGAACGGCATAATATTGGTCATCGGGATATGATCCATTATATTCGCATCGAGAACATTGTTGGTCATGACCCGGTTCGTCGGTAAAACCACCAACGAGCTGGGAGCCATCCCAAAGCTGGACACCATCATTGCTCCCATGCAAACCTGCAAAGGTATAAACTCACCTCCGGATTAAATCAGCTGATCTCAATGGTTTGACTCTTCGTTCTCGTCGGACATCTCGCCCTTCCCCAGCACCAAATCACGACCAAAGCCTGCTCAGTATTTGCGGATACTACCGTATCACCGAAGGTCAGCGCAACGAACGGTCAAAGTGTTCTCGCTTATTGATCGCGTCGCCGAGGTAGTCGATCGCGTCTCATTCTCGTCTCTGGCTATTTGCGCCAGCGGTCAGACCGTCAGGTTGCGTCATCAACAGATCCTTTAGCCTAAAGTCCGCGAAAGCAGCCCCGCCCCGAGGAACTATCAGAGTCAGAGCCTTCTGCCGGACATAATTTGATAGGTCGCCGCGGAGCCGCGAGGAGGCCGATCATCCTGAAAACGGACCTCCGTTTTGCAAAAATTGGTAAAACCCATCTGCAATTCTACGGAAATTGGTAAGAGCGATTTTTAGAACATGACCATTCGACCGAGAACACTTTTTTTCGATATTTGTCATTTTTACTGATTAGTTCTGTAAAATGTCCTGAAAACGCTGAATTTCTGTAATTTAGTACTTGCAATAATTGGTAAAGCCAATTATTATTTCTGGGAAATTCACTTGAATTCCGAAAAGAAAATAATATAGGCAGGAATAGGTTATGAATATTCGTACAATTTGGCAGAGACGTATCGTCCTGATCTCGGTAATGCTGTTGCTGAGCGCGACCGGCATAATGGCTCAGGAATTTCGCGGGACCATCACCGGCACGGTATCGGATCCGAATGGCGCTGTCGCCGTCGGAGCTACCGTCGTCGTCAAGAACAAGGGGACGAACCTCTCCACGACGGTTACGACAAACGGCGAGGGCAGTTACACTGTTCCGTTCCTGGTGCCGGGCGTTTACGACGTTACGGTGACCGCTTCGGGATTCAAGACGACCTCTCGAGAAAATATCGAGGTCGGCGTATCTGACCGCGTCACAGTGGATATGACACTGCAGATCGGTGCCTCGGCTGAGATCAATGTCTCGGCGGGCGAGGAACTGCTCGATCGCGGCAACGTATCGGTAGGCACGTCGGTCAGCCAGCGGCAGATAGGTGAACTACCGCTCGCCGAAGGCGCCCCATACACGCTTGCGACGCAGGCTCCCGGCGTCGTTTATACCGGCGACCCGAACTTTCAGGGCCCGACTGCGAACGGCAACCTTGCCGGCTTCCGTACGAACGGAACCGCCGGCAACCAGATCAACCTCGACGGCTCGCCGAATCTTGCCTACGGCGGCCAGGTTGCCTTTACCGCTCCGTCGGATGCGGTTCAGGAATTCAAGGTCGAAACGAACAGCTTCGACGCGCAGAGCGGTTTCACCTCGGGTTCGACGGTCAACGTTGCGCTGAAGAGCGGCACCAGCAAATTCCACGGCTCTGCCTATCTTTACGACCGCGCGAAGAACCGAACTGCCAATAACTTCTTTAATAACGCCGCGGGCTTGCCGCGTCCTGATCGCCAATACGACCGTTATGGCTTCGTGATCAGCGGCCCTGTCGTCATTCCAAAGGTTGTCGACGATAAGAAAACGTTCTTCCTTTTCTCTTATGAACGCCAAAAGGATAATGTGGCACAGCCGACGACCTATTCAGTGCCGACCGCCAAGATGCGGACAGGCGATTTCTCAGAGTTGATCGTCGATCCGACCAACATCGCCAGTTCGGCCAATACGGTGATATACAATCCGTTCTCCGGCACGACGAGCGGCAGCACCGTGGTCCGCACCTCGTTCGGATGTCCGACAAGCGGCCCGGTGCCAACCGGATCGACCTGCAACATCCTTCCGGCAAACCTGATATACGCTCCGGCTCTTGCGTTCATGGCCAACTTTCCGACCGCGAACCTACCGGGTATTACGAATAACTTCATAACTAACCAGAACCTGATCAGGCCGTACAGATCATATCTGGCCAAGATCGACCACAATTTCAGCTCGAACACGAGGATCTCAGGTAAGTGGTATCACAGCCGCAACACCGAGGACCGATATAACCTGACCGGTACGCCGGACTCGATCTTCCGCGGTTATGAGGACCGGCGAAATTGGGGCGGCAACGTCGACTACACGTCGGCACTCAAATCCAACCTTATTCTCGACGTCCGCGGCAGTTGGAATGAGTTCAAACTACATCGCTATCAGGACGGCCCGTCTGCGGCGGATCTCGGTTTTACCGGCGTCCCGACACCGCGACAGAACCTTGTGTTCCCGAGATTCGATTTCAGGAACTACCTGACGGTCGGGGCGAACCGTTCCGATTACAACAATGGACAGAACAGGCCGTTCTACCTGCTGTCGTTCCAGCCGACGATCACTCAATTGATGGGCAAGCACACGTTCAAATACGGCTTCGACTTCCGACATTTGAATGAGCGTTTCTTGTCGCTTGGAAACGCTACGGGCCGATTCACGATTGACGGAACGTATACTGCACCGGCGTCGAATTCGAGCTCGACGCTTCGTAACCTGCCGGGACGCGACATAGCATCATTCTTGCTCGGCGTCATAACGTCAGGTTCGATCGACAACCCGACAGAATACAATGCATACGAGAACTACTATGCCGTCTTCTTCCAGGACGACTTTAACCTGAACTCGAAGATCACTCTAAATCTCGGCCTACGATATGACTATGAGTCCGGTGTCCGAGAGAGCCAGGGACGCATCATTACAAACTTCAACCGCACGATCGCGAGCCCGGTAGCAGCACAGGCGCTTGCGAACTATAACTCGAATGTGCCGAGCGGTGTGCCGGTTGGATCGTTCGCAAGTCTCGCGGGCGGCCTGATCTTTGCAGCGGACCAGTCGACACCGAACCAACAAGCAGATAAGACACTCTTCCAGCCGCGTGTCGGTTTCAGCTGGGCACTCGGTTCAAAGACTGTGGTCCGGGCGGGATTCGGCATCTTCGTCGCACCGTTCCAGATCCAGACGGTATTCCAGCCCGGATTTTCGACACCGACGACATTCACGGCTTCGACCAACAACGGTTTGTCGTTCCTAGCGACGATGTCGAATATGTTCCCGTCGGGCATAGCTGCATCACCCGGCACAGCTCAGGGCCTGATGACCTTTACTGGCCGCGACGTCACGAGTGCAAATACGCTCGGACCGACAACTACTGTTTTGTCGAACGATCGTAAGAATGCACGTTACTCGCGATTTGTATTCGGGGTTCAGCGAGAGATCGGTTACGGTGTGGCCGTCGAAGGAACCTACATTTATTCCCGCGGTTACGACCTGGCGGTCAATCGCGAGCTAAATGCAATACCGGCGCAGTACCTTAACAGCTTTAACTCGTCGACCGATCCGTCAACCATCCTCGCGTCGATCACGGCGGTCAACACCTTCCTGAACGCATCCGTTCCGAACCCGCTGCGAGGGCTCATTCCCGACGGCGGGACCTGGAACGCAAATACTATCCAGCGTCGCCGACTATTGGTGCCGTTCCCTCAATTTGGGAATATCGCCGTGACGGAATATAACGGCACGAGTCTCTATCAGTCCCTGCAGTTCCAGATCGTCAAGCGATTTACAAAGGGCCTATCGCTCAACGGTTCGTACACGTTCTCCCGTGAGCATCAGAAGACCCAGTACCTGAATCCGCAGGACACCGAGTTGACGGACATTGTTTCGCCGACCGAGCGACCGCACCGTTTTACTGCTTCGGCGATCTATGAGCTTCCGTTCGGACGCGGCCGCCAGTTCGGCAAGGACTGGAATCGTATCGTCGACGGATTTCTCGGCGGATGGCAGATCCAGGGCATCTACGAGTGGCAGAGCGGCGAACCGCTGCAGTTCCCGAACGTCTATTACAACGGCGATCCGACAAAACTGGTCAACATGATCGGCAAGAAGGACAGTCAGGGACGGCGGTACGGCGTTGACATGCCCGGCTGGGACATCACCGGTTTTTACATCGGCGGTGTACCTCTGGCATCAAACGTTCCCGGTTATGCGAACAACTTCACGAGCAGTTCGACAAATACGCTTCGGACGTTCCCGTTAACGCTCGGGCAGTTTAGAAATCAGCGATTCTTGAAATTTGACACCGGTATATCTAAGAACTTCAGGATCAAGGAAGGTATGAAATTCCAGATCCGAGTCGAAGCGATCAATCTGCTGAATACTCCGTATTTCACGGTTCCGACGCTCGATCCGACCAATTCTAAGTTCGGATATACGGCTGCACCGACGCGGCAGCCCCCGAGAGATATACAGATCGGCGGACGATTCGTATTCTGATCGCCCTACGCGATCTAAGGTAAGGACTGCGTCACATAAACGACCGAGCATTAACGGGCCGATTATGTGACGCTTTCTTTTGACGAAGAAGAGGTGAGCGGGAAAATGCGGTATTTAGGGATAATCTTGACCGTCGTTTGGCTGTCGGTGTCGATATACGCGGCTGACATCACGGTCGCCGCGGATGGTTCGGGCGATGTCCGGACCGTGCAGGCGGCGATCGACCGCGTGCCGGCGAATAACGCGAAACGGTTTGTCATCGACATCAAGCCCGGAACGTACCGCGAGCAGATCCGCGTACCGGCTGACAAACCCTTTATCTCACTGATCGGCAGTGATGCGGGAAAAACGCTAATTACGTTCAACCTGTCGAATAAGGACACCGCGTCGACCTCGGCCTCGTTCACCGCTTATATCGGCGGCCACGATTTTTACGCCGAGAATGTTTCGATCGAGAATTCCTATGGTGTTGGTTCGCAGGCGGTCGCCGCACTTGTCGAAGCCGACCGGGTCGTGTTTAGGAATTGCCGGTTTCTCGGCTGGCAGGACACTCTCTACGCGAAGGGCGGGCGTCAGTACTACGACAATTGCTTTATCGAGGGCAGTATAGATTTTATATTCGGACAGGCGTCGGCAGTGTTCGAAAATTGCGAGATCCATAGCAGCGCGGACGGCTACATCGCGGCTCCGATGCGTTTCGCGGCGGACGAACCGTCCGGATTTGTTTTCCATAAATGCCGTCTGACCAGCAACAACACAAAAGACGGTGTTTATCTCGGCCGGCCGTGGCGTGACTACGGCCGGACCGTATTTCTTGAGACCGAAATGGGCGGCCACATCCGGCCCGAAGGTTGGAACCATTGGTTGCCCGAGCGAGAAAAGACAGCGTATTTCGCCGAGTACAGATCGTCCGGCCTGGGTGCGAATGACGCGGCGCGTGTGAAGTGGGCACATCAACTCACGGCGGATGAGGCAAAGGTTTTTGCCACGTCCAATTTTCTCAAAGGCAGAGACGGGTGGAACCCGGCAACGGCGAATAACGATTGGCTTGAAAAGAACAAGCCGGATTGGGGTGTGGTGACGTGGGGCGACGTATTCGACCAGGACCCGAAATGGTACCAGACCGACGAAGCGGCCCGGATCGCCGACCAGGTCATTCTCTATCAAAAATCGAACGGCGGATGGGAGAAGAACATCGATATGGCGTTGATGCTCTCAAAGGCCGAACGCGACGCTATCGCAGCAAAACGCGACGACATTTCAGAGACGTCGATCGACAACAGAACGTCGTACACACAGGTCCGATATCTGGCAATGGTGATCACCGCGAGCCTCCTGAAAACGTCGCCGCCGTCCAATTTGCCGAAATACAAGGACGCGTTCGAACGTGGCGTCGATTACCTGCTGTCGTCTCAATACGAGAACGGCGGGTTCCCTCAGTTCTTCCCGTTGAAGAAGGGTTATTATACTCACATTACCTTCAACGACGACGCCATGATCGGCGCCCTTGAGGTGCTTCGCAACATCGCCCGAAAGGCTAACGATTACAAATTCGTTGACGAGGCTCGCCGCGTCAGATGCGAAAAGGCGGTCGAAAAAGCGGTCCCGCTGATCCTGAAACTTCAGGTGGTTGACGGTGGTAAGAAGACCGTCTGGGTCCAGCAGTATGATGAAAAGACGCTGGAACCTGCGTGGGCAAGAAAGTTCGAGCCACCCTGCCTGACCGCGGGAGAGAGCGTAAATGTGGTGCGTTTCCTAATGAAGGAGAAACCGACGCCCGAGATCGTATCCGCCATCGAGGCCGCGATTTCCTGGTACAAATCCAACCAACTTAATGGCATCAGATGGGTACGCGTCCGCGGCGAGAATCAGGTCGTCAAGGACAAGGACGCGAGGCCGCTGTGGGCACGATTCTATGAATTCAAAACAATGAAGCCGATCTTTGTCGGGCGTGATTCGGTGATCCGCTACGACGTTTCGGAGATCGAAGCCGAACGCCGGAACGGCTACGCCTGGTACACAACGGCACCGAACGATCTGCTCAATAAAGATTACCCAAGGTGGAAAGCTAAGCTAAATGCAAAATAGAAGAGATTTTTTGAAGACACTGGTGATCGGAGCGGCAGGTATCGCCGTTCTGCCGAAACTTACGTTCGGACAATCCGACGGACCGTGGGAGATCACCTACAGAGATATCCTCTCGCGGATCAAACCGCCGGTGTTCCCGGCACGTGATTTCGTAATTACCAAATTCGGTGCCAAGGCAGGTATTAAGAACGACAGTTCCGACGCCATCGCCAAAGCCATCGACGCCTGCAGCAAAGCGGGCGGCGGCCGTGTCGTGGTGCCGAAGGGCGAATTCCTGACCGGAGCCGTTCGTCTCAAGTCGAACGTCAATCTCTACCTTGCAAAAGACGCCGTGCTCAAATTTTCGCCGGATGCTGCAAAGTACCCGATCGTTGCGACGCGTTTCGAAGGAATGGAGTGCATGAACGTGTCGCCATTCATCTACGCCTATGAGCAGACGAACATCGCGATCACCGGCGAAGGCACACTCGACGGACAGAGCAATAACGAACACTGGTGGAATTGGCACGGCAGCCCGAGATACGGCTGGAAAGAGGGCGAGACCAACCAAAAGGCGGCTCGTGCCCGCCTCTACAAAATGATGGAGGCCGGAACGCCGGTCGCCGAACGGGTGTTCGGTCCGGCAGACCGTCTGCGTCCCAATTTTATCCAGCCTCACCGCTGTAAGAACATACTCATCGAAGGTGTCTCGATCGTCAATTCCCCTATGTGGGAGATCCATCCGCTGCTCAGCGAGAACATAACCGTTCGCAGGGTGCACATCAATTCGCACGGTCCGAATAACGACGGTTGCGACCCTGAGTCGTGCAAGGACGTGCTGATCGAGGATTGCTTTTTCGACACCGGCGACGACTGCATAGCGATCAAATCGGGCAGGAACGAAGACGGCCGACTCGTCGGTGTGCCGACCGAGAATATCATCGTCCGCGGTTGCGAGATGAAAGACGGCCACGGCGGTATAACTGTCGGCAGCGAGATCTCAGGAGGCGTACGGAACGTGTTCGGCGAGAACTGCAAGATGGACAGCCCGAATCTCGATCATGGCCTTCGGGTAAAGAACAATGCTTCACGCGGCGGCTTGCTCGAGAATTTCTATTTCCGGAATATCACGATCGGCCAGGTCGCCCATGCCGCGATCACGATCGATTTCAATTACGAAGAAGGTGCGAAGGGCAAATTCACGCCGGTGATGCGGAATCTTGTCGTTGACCGCTTGTCTGTCGGCAAATGCCAGTACGGCGTCGATATCCAGGGCCTCGACGGAGCACCGGTCGAAGACATTAAGATCACGAATAGCACTTTTGATAATGTGGCAAAGGGAAATGTCGTGAAGAACGTGAAAGGCATACAATTAAAGAACGTTAAGTACAACGGTAAGTTGGTCGGTGACCTGGGATGAAGCAATGAAGATACTCATTCTGTCCGCTATCCTCTTGATAATGATGACAAGCGGGTTAGACGCGCAGATCACGATCTATATAGCCGGCGATTCGACCGCGGCGAATAAGACCGCCGACAAACGGCCCGAGACCGGTTGGGGCGAGATGCTGCAGCAGTACTTTGACCCGGCGAAGGTCGTCGTCGATAACCGTGCAATGAACGGCCGCAGCACAAAATCATTCATTGCCGAGGGCCGCTGGCAAGCGATCGTCGATAAACTCAAAAAGGGCGACTACGTATTCGTACAGTTCGGACACAACGACGAGTCAAAGGATAAAGGCGAACGCTATACGCCGCCGGACGCATATCGAGCCAACCTGATCCGGTTCATCGCCGACGTGAGGGCGAAGAATGCGAACATCGTGCTGTTGACGCCGGTGATGCGTAGACGATTCGACAAGGATGGCAAATTCGTCGACACACACGGCGAGTATCCGGACATTGTCCGTGCCGTCGCCCGGGAGCAGAAGGTCCCGCTGATCGATATGCACCGCAAGAGCGAGGACATAATCAAGAAATATGGCGTCGAGGGCTCACGCGAACTGTTTCTGCAGCTAAAACCGGGAGAAAATCCGAATTATCCGAAAGGCGTCGAGGATAATACACATTTTCGCCCGAAAGGCGCCGAGGAAATGGCAAAACTCGCCGTCGAGGGCATTCGCGGAGCTAAATTGCCGCTCAGGAAGTATCTGAAAAAATTGTAACGAAATGAAAACAATTATTGCGTTCGTAATTCTTGTCCTTTCGACTGCTGCGGCTTTTGCCCAGGAACGGCCGATCTCGGAGCGGATGGCAGACACCGCAATGAACCAGGTTTGGGCCGATTCGCCGAACGGCGCCGGAATTCCGCCGAGATGGGTCTACGATTTCGGCGTCATCACTAGTGGGCTTAAGACGTTGTGGATGAGCACCGCGGACCGGCGATACTTCGAGCACATCAAGAAAGGCGTCGATGCGTTCGTCAACGACGACGGCACGATCAAAACCTATAAAGTCGATGAATATAACATCGACCAGATACGGATGGGCACTGCCGTATTGACCCTTTATCAAGTAACGGGTGAGGCAAAATACAAGAAGGCAGCCCAGTTGCTTCGTTCCCAGTTGAAGGGACAGCCAAGGACGAAGGAAGGCGGCTTTTGGCATAAGAAGATCTATCCGTACCAGATGTGGCTCGACGGCCTCTATATGGGCGAGCCGTTCTACGCCGAGTACGCTGAGATCTTCAACGAGCCGCAGGATTTCGACGACATCGTGAGCCAGTTCATTTGGATGGAATCGCACGTTCGCGACGACAAGACCGGCCTGCTCTACCACGCCTGGGACGAATCGAAAAAGATGCCCTGGGCCGACAAGGCGACGGGCCGGGCCCCGATGTTCTGGGGCCGTGCGATGGGCTGGTATGTGATGGCATTGGTCGATGTGCTCGACTATCTGCCCAAAGACCACCCGAAACGGCCCGAACTGATCGCCATTCTCAATCGAACGATGACCGCACTTGAAAAGGTGCAGGACAAAAAGAGCGGCGTCTGGTGGCTGATCCTCGATATGCCGGGCCGCAAGGGCAACTATCTTGAGGCATCGGCTTCGTGCATGTTCACCTATGCAATGGCCAAAGGTGTGCGGATGGGCTATCTGCCCGCGACATTTATGAAGTCGGCGAACGCTGCCTGGACAGGTATTCAAAAGGAATTTGTGGTCGACAAGGACGGCGAGGTAAGCCTGGTCAAGACTATTGGTGGAGCAGGACTCGGCGGCACACCATATCGCGATGGAACGTTCGAATACTATACCAAAGAAAAGGTAGTCACGAATGACCCGAAAGGCGTCGGAGCGTTCCTGCTTGCGGCTGTCGAGATGGAAAAGGTCCCGAATTTGAAGCTCGGGTCCGGTGTGACCGTATTGCTCGACGACTATTTTAACCACGAAACCAAGAAGGACGACGGCGGCCGCACGGTTGCGTGGCACTACAAATGGAACGAGTGGCCGAATAGCGGCTTCGGCTTCTGGGGTAATGTTTTCAACAGTTACGGTGCGGCTACGGCAATGCTTTCGACCGAGCCAACCGCTGCAAATCTGACAGGTGCCGGCATTTACATTATTGTTGACCCCGACACCGAAACGGAATCGACCACGCCAAAATTCATTACCGCTAACCACATCAAGGCTGTCTCAGATTGGGTGAAGCGTGGCGGCGTACTCGTACTCATGGCCAACGATGTCGGCAACTGCGAGCTCGACCATTTCAGCGAACTCGCCGGGAAATTCGGCATCACCTTCAACAAGGACAGTTTGAACCGCGTCCAAGGCAATAATTTTGATCAGGGACTCGTTACGGTCACGCCGCCAAATGAGGTTTTCACGTCCGCGAGGAAGCTATACCTGAAAGAGGTGTCGTCCCTAAACGTCTCGTCTCCGGCAAAACCTCTGATCACACAGAACGGCAAGGTCCTGATGGCGACCTCGAAATACGGCAAGGGTTCTGTCTTTGTCGTCGGCGATCCCTGGTTTTACAACGAATATGTCGACGGCCGTAAGCTGCCCGCCGAATACGAGAATTTTAAGGCAGCAGAGGACCTCAGCCGATGGCTGCTGGCCCGTGCACGAAGGAAGTAAGAGTATATGAAAAAGTTCGCATTTCTAGTGATAATGGTCATGTCTCTGGCGTTTGCCGCTGCGGCGCAGACCCGCCAGCCATCGGTCGCGATCCGTCCATTTGTCGTTAAGACCAAGCAATCGATCAACGAACTCGAGAAAAAGCTGAGTACGGATAATAAGGTCGAGGACCTGATCGGCGGGCCCGGAATGGAAACGCGCGTCGCGATCCAGCACGACAAGAACCGCGTTGGTGCCGATGCGGAGCTTCACGATAATTCGGACGACGTCTATTACGTCCTCAAGGGCAAGGCGACGTTGGTACTGGGCGGCAAACTCGAAGAACCGCGAGAAGCCACTCCGGGTGAGTGGAAGAGCAAAACGATCGTGGGCGGCCAAACGATCGAGATCAAAGAGGGCGACCTGATCGTTGTTCCGCGCGGAACACCGCATCAACGGACCGTGACCGGTAAGGGCTTTTCGATGATCCTCATAAAGGTCTTCGAAGATCCGCTGCCCTCAAAATAAGGGTCTAAATAGCGGTTTTGTGAAAGCTTGAACAATAAACGAACCGTGCGATAATATTCGCAGCTAATAATGTCAAAATCTCAGCCCGGCAAATTCAAATCATTGGCTTCGCAGGAACGGACGACCACGGCAGAAGGAGTCGTCGCGCAGCTCAAGGAAATGATCCACAGCGGCGAGCTCAATTCGGGCGATCGCCTGCCGCCGGAACGCGACCTGGCAAAATTGCTTGGTGTCAGCCGTCCGACGCTTCGGGCCGGAATTCGGTCGTTGACCGCAGTCGGGATCTTGCAATCGCGGCAAGGAGCGGGAACCTTCGTCGCCGAGGCGGAAGAATCGCCGACGCTCGACACCAGTTCCTTACTGATGATGGCCGCACTGCACGGTTTCACGTCGGACGAAATGTTCGAGGCTCGACTGGCACTGGAAATGCACATCGCCGGACTCGCGGCACGACGGGCGACCCCGGAACAGATAACGTTGATGAGCGAGGAGATCGCCGGCATGTACGCCTCTCTTAACGATCCGGAGCAGTATCTGGTCCACGACATGAGATTTCACCAGACGGTAGCCGCCGCCTCGAACAATCGAATTCTCACTTCGCTAATGAACATGGTCGCTAAGATCTTGTTCGATTCACGCAGCAAGACCGTTAATCGTGCCAAGGACCTCAAGGAATCAGCCGAACAGCACCATAATATCTACCGGGCGATGCGTGAACGCGACCCGGAAGCTGCCAGCCAGGCGATGCATGACCACCTAGTCGAAACCCAAAAGGCACAGCGGCTCGAGGAGGAAGAAAATGCCGCTGCCGCCAACGGGAAATCATCAAAGAAATCCTGAACGCGGGATCGGAAGCATATTACTTCACATTTTTTCGATGCTTCTCCGGACAATATTCCTACTTTTCTTGCTGACCGCCGCCGACTTCGGCCAGGGCGTCTCAAAAGTATGGGTCGCCGACAATGGCGACAGCACCTACAAAAATCCGATCATTAACGCCGACTATTCCGATCCTGACGTCGTACGCGTCGGCGGGGATTTCTATATGACGGCGTCGAGCTTTAACGCCGTTCCCGGCCTGCCGATACTTCACTCAAAAGATCTGGTGAATTGGCGGATAATCGGCCACGCACTTCGCGAACAGTTGCCGACGGACGTCTTTGATAAACCGCAGCACGGCGGCGGCGTTTGGGCACCGTCGATCAGGTTCCACGGCGGTGAATTTTACATCTACTACGGCGATCCCGATTTCGGCGTCTACATGACGAAAACGAAGGACCCCGCCGGCGAATGGTCAAAACCCTTGTTGATCAAAGAGGTGAAAGGCTGGATCGACACCTGTCCGCTGTGGGACGACGACGGCAGCGTGTATCTCGTTCACGCATTCGCCGGCAGCCGAGCCGGGATCAAGAGCATTCTCGTCGTAAACAAAATGAACGCCGAAGGCAACCGGATACTGGACGACGGCGTGATGGTTTTCGACGGGCACGATGCCGACCCGACGGTCGAAGGGCCGAAGTTTTACAAGCTGAACGGCTACTATTACATCCTCGCTCCTGCTGGCGGCGTGGCGACCGGGTGGCAGCTCGCACTTCGGTCGAAGAATGTTTTCGGGCCATATGAACGGCGTGTGGTTCTCGCACAGGGCAATACCGACATTAACGGCCCACACCAGGGAGCTCTCGTCGATACGCCGGCGGGCGAATGGTGGTTTGTTCATTTTCAGGACCGCGGTGCGTACGGCAGGGTCGTTCATTTGGAGCCGACGAACTGGAAAAACGGGTTTCCGGTGATCGGCTTCGACCCCGACGGTGACGGGACTGGCGAACCGGTGATGACCTACAGAAAGCCGAACGTCGGCAAGGTTTATCTGGTCGAGACTCCGCAAGACAGCGACGAATTTAGTGGTGCGACGATCGGCCCACAATGGCAGTGGCATGCAAATCCGGACGCGCGTTGGGCATTTCCATTTCCCGAAAAGGGCGTTCTGAAGATGTTCTCGGTACAGGAGCCGGACGGTTTCAAGAACCTTTGGGACGCACCGAATTTACTGCTGCAGAAGTTCCCTGCTGAGGATTTTACGGCAACCGTCAAGTTGAGGATCGATGCCCGATTTGAGGGTGAGCGGTTTGGTTTCGTCGTGATGGGAATTGACTACTCGTACCTCGGCGTCACGAACCGAGACGGCAAACTCGTGCTGTCGCGATCCATCGCCAGGGACGCTGACAAGGGTACGGCCGAGACAGAAAGTGCCTCGCAGCCGCTGTCAGCGAACGAGCTTTACCTGCGTATTCGGGTAAAGCCGGGAGCGATATGTACCTTCGGCTACAGCGCGGACGGGAAAACGTTCAAGGACGTCGGCGAGCCGTTCAAGGCCCGCGAAGGCCGTTGGATCGGGGCGAAAATTGGATTCTTTTTCAACCGGCCGGGCAAATTCAACGACGCCGGCTCGGCGGATATTGACTGGATAAGGTTCGAGCGATACGCTCGGACACAAATGGCACGAGTCAATTGAATGATCTCGTGCCAGTTTTTTTTGTTTGGGTTTAGTGCTATTCGTAGTTTATATTTGCGGGCTCCAGTTTTGGTGCGAGCAAGTGAATGATCAGCAACGCCACGAGATAGGCGGATGCTGCGATTATAAAGATCGGGACGTAGCTTCCGGTAGTATCCAGAATCCATCCGACAAGCGGCGACATTATCATCCCTCCGATAGCTCCGAGCATACCGCCAATGCCGACGACCGAACCGACCGCCTGTTTCGGGAACATGTCAGAAGTAAGCGTGAAAATGTTCGCAGACCAGCCCTGATGGGCGGCTGCGGCGATCCCTATCAATATAACAGCCACCCAGAGGCTACTCGTTATCGAGGCAAAAACTATCGGCACTACCGCAAGAGCACATATCAGCATCGCGGTCTTTCGTGAGCGGTTTACGGTCCATCCTCGCTTGATCAGTGTCGAAGACAGGTATCCGCCGCCAACACTGCCGAGATCGGCGATGATGTAGATCGCCGCGAGTGGTATCCCAAAACTGCTGAGATCGAGGCCGTATTGTTTCTTGAGAAAATCAGGCAGCCAAAAAAGATAGACCCACCAGATCGGATCCGTTAAGAATTTGCCGATCCCGAACGCCCAAGTCTGACGATGCGGAAATAAGCAGCGCCACGGAATACTCTTTGTCGGCTCGATCGGATCGCTCTGGATATATTTGAGTTCTTGCTCGGTCAGCATCTTGTGTTCTTCCGGCCGCTTATAGACGAACAGCCAAAACGCCAGCCAAATAAATCCGATGATCCCGGTAACAACAAACGCTTCGTACCATCCCCACGCAAGAACGATCGCGGGAACGACCAGCGGCGTTACCAGAGCTCCGACGTTCGTTCCGGCATTGAAAATACCGGTGGCCAGAGCTCGTTCCCTCTTAGGAAACCACTCAGCGACCGTTTTTATCGATGCCGGAAAGTTTCCGGCCTCGCCAATACCGAGCAGGAAACGAACCACCATGAAACCGACGACCGATGCCGAGAGCGTAAACGTCCACGGTGCACTTCCAAACAGCGAGGAGATCGCATTGAAGGCAGCGACGATCGCATGAACAATCGGCCCTACAACGGGGGCGGACGCTGCACCGATGCCCGGAGCCCAGGCGTGCAGAATAGCTGCGACACTCCAGACAGTGATCGCTAGAGCGAATCCGATCTTGGTGCCGATCTTGTCCATCAGCTTTCCGACGAACAATAAACCGATCGCGTAGGCGGTCTGAAACGCGAATACGATCCAACTGTAATCAAGTTCCGACCACCCGAAATCCGTCGCAAGGGTCGGCTTTAGGATGCCGATCACCTGACGATCGATGTAGTTCACCGTAGCGGCGAAAAACAGCAAAGTACAGATGACCCATCGAAATTTTCCGACCTTGGTCCCGGCTTGAAATGCCGCATTAGTTTCATCATTCATCGGTATTTGCTCCTAAAGGCTGATTATTCCCGGCGAATGGTATTGCCGGCCGTTAACTTCGCTCGTGATCGCGGGGACGCCCGGCGACGTGGTTATTACCTCGATACCGCCGGAACTGGCGATGCAGGTCTCTTCGACCTTGGTTCCGGTTACGGACGGGTTCCAGGCAAATGCCTGATTCAACTGGACGACCTCGGTGCTCGTCGGGTAGGCGGTCCATTCACGGGTCCGGTAACCGGCGGCTCCGCCCTGATGATGAAGATCAATATCGTCGCCGTAACCTACTTTTAGGTATGCATTCGCCGCCGTCTCGTATAGTTCGGCCCCTGTCGCTCCGGGCCTGGTTGCGTCCATCAAACAGGCGTTTACGTACGCAGCCGCCTCGGTCCGCTTCTGCAGGTCAGTCGGCACCTCGCCGACACATATCATCCGGCTGAGACTCGCGATAAGTCCATTTCGCCGGGCACAGGTCACCAGCAGGAGCGTCTTGTTCCAGGTATTCGCGGTTGGAACCGGGTGTCGGAACCGGGCAATTCTGTCGTCGGCGGCAACCAGCGTGACGACCGATTCAATTCCGCGTACTCCCAACTCGTGCCGGATCTTTTCTGCGATCGTTAGCTCGGTCTCACCGACTTTCAAATCTTCTATGCTCCGTCGCATCGCGGCACCGGAGTCGCGGCCGAGGGCCCGAAAACGGTCCAACTCGTCCGCCGTCAACTGATATCGGCAGGCGGCGATCTTTCCCTCGATCGCCTCGGTGTCAGAGAATAAAGCGATATCCGTCGCGATACGCGAACCACCGGCAATTTCCCTGGCTTTGCTAAGAACCAGATTCGCGTCCGCTTTCTCGGCCTGCCATTGAAAACTGACCGGCTCAAAGTCCCCGGCCGAAAGTTCCTCGGCAAGCATTCTCGGCGTCTCGATGTTATTGGCCAGAACGAACCGTTGCCCGTCTCGGGTTACCATCAGCGTGGCGGCACCATTGTCCCGGCTGTGATCGATGCCATTGGTCCCGCCGCAGGAAAGCCATGCAAAATTGTGCTGTGCGTTGAGCAGAACAGCATCGAGGCCTTCGCGGTCGAGCATTGCGGTGATCCGTCCGGTCTTTTCTGCGAGTTCGGCCTTCATTGCGGTTTTACTGATTGACCCCGCTTGCGAGAAATCCGCCGTCGACGACCAGAACTTCGCCGGTCACATAGCTCGCAGCATCAGACGCCAGAAATACGGCAGCACCGGCAAGTTCCTCGACTTTACCGAATCGTCCCATCGGCGTCCGGGTCAGGAATTCGCGTCCGCGTTCGCTCTCGTCGAGCAGCTTTTCATTAAGTGCCGTGCGAAATACACCAGGAGCGATGGCGTTGACATTGACGCCGTGCTTAGCCCACTCGATCGCGAGCGATTTCGTTAGGCTGGCGACCGCAGCCTTGCTGGCCGAATAGGCAGCAACTTCAAACAAAGAAACAAATGTCGAGAGCGATGCAATATTCACGATCCTCCCGTACCCCTTCTCGATCATGTGCCGGCCGAAGACCTGACAAGTCCGCAGCGTTCCGGTAAGGTTCGTCTCCAAAATTGAGTTCCACGTCTCCTCGTCGAGATCGAGCGTCGGCTCGCGCTTTGTTCGACCGGCGGAATTGACAAGGATGTCTACCTTACCAAACGCTGCAATGGATTCAGCCAACAGGTGTTCTATCGATGATTTGTCCCCTACGTCCGAAGCCACCCGCAGCGTTCGCCGGCCAAGCGCTTCGATCTCGGCTGCGGCAATTTCGACCTGTTCCTCGCGGCGGGATGTGCAAATGACATCGGCTCCGGCCTCCGCCAGGCCGTGAGCGATAGCTCGGCCAATGCCCGATGTGCCGCCTACGACAACCGCCGAACGGCCGTTCAGTTCCAATTTTGCAAAGCTCATATGAAGACTAAGGCGCGAATTGGTAACGACGTGTTTAGATTAAAGGTATTACCACTTGGCGTTTTGTGCAGTTAGTTTTAAACACCTTTGTCGGCGTTGTCAAGTACTAAAAGTGCCCATTTTCGTTAATTTAACCGTTACGTCGGTTACATTTTCTCACAAAATGACAAATAATTGGAAATTAGCACTTGCTTTTAATTGGTTTAACCAATTATGATAGTTGCACGATTAAAGAGGTAAAACGCCCTAGTGACCACATCAGCGAAAGTATCGATCGAGAGTCGTCGGGCCGGACAGAACGTTTGGCTTGGTCTGGGCACCGGCAAGACAAGATTTGTCCGGCCCGAGGGACCGTTCAATTATCACGTCCTCGAAAGCGAAGAAGCTGTCGGGCGGGCGATGTTTGGCGAGCTCGTCGATTACGCCGCGGAAAATCCCGGTGACATCACGTTCGTTCTTCTCGGCGGCCGAGGTGCACAGG
The DNA here is from genome assembly GCA_029781855.1 of Acidobacteriota bacterium. Taxonomy (GTDB): domain Bacteria; phylum Acidobacteriota; class Blastocatellia; order Pyrinomonadales; family Pyrinomonadaceae; genus OLB17. The sequence goes on from JAKOVX010000067.1 coordinate 48,375, forward strand.
CAATGTACCGCCTCATCAGCAAGCTGGCCGAAACCGATGAGATCGACGACCTTTTGGGCCGTCTGCACGTTTTCACACAAGACGCTCTGGCTCCGATGCGGATGGCTAACGGACTCAGCTTTGTCCGGGATTTTGAACGTCTTCTTGGGCCGAAGTTTTTTGCAAAGATCAAGAGCTTTACGCCAATGCTCACGGAAACCGATGATCTCGAGGGCGAACTTAGAAAGTACGTGGAGCACCTCGAATCGCTCGGCGGTATCGACATCTTTTTTCTTGGACTTGGCCCCGAGGCCGAAGCCGCATCGCACCTATGCTACATTAAACCAGGTTGCGGTGCCGGCCTGGATGATTTCGCCGGCATAATTCCGATCAGCCCGAGCATTCTCGAACATCATATCGCAAAGTTCAAGGTCGGCGGCAGCGAGGTCTCGGCTGAGGACGAAGAAGAATGTCGCCGGGCGGCATACATTCTTACGCTTGGACCGGCGGCGATACTCGGCGCAAAACGAATCGTCCAGTCGATCGTCGACGCCTCGACGGCACCAGGGAAAAAAGCAAGCTTTAAGCGTTTGATCGAGACCGAGTTTTCGAATGACGATCGCGAACTCGCCGGCCAGACAGACGAAAATCCGGGGTTGCTGATCCGATTGCATCCGGATGTTCGTTCTTACGTGCTGAGCGATCTGATCGCCTAACAACTATGCTGGAGACCTACACAGAAACGATCAGGCGGGTCAGCGACTACGCCATCATCGTCAACCCGGACGACAACGTCGCGGTCGTAAAGAACGAGGCCTCGCAGGGCCTGATGCTTTCGCTGCCGAGCGGCGAGACCGTTGAGGTCCGACAAACTGTGCCGCCCGGACACCGTTTCGCAACGCGGGAGATCCCGGCCGGCGAATTTGTCCGCCAGTACGGCCAGCCGATAGGTACTTCGCTTGGAATTTCGGCAGGCGATTGGGTTACTCACGACAATATGACGGACGACGTGCCGGTCGTTCGAAATTTACCGGAAGATCTGCACACGGCGGCTCCCGAGTACTTTCCCGAGGATGAGATCGAGACGTTCATGGGCTTCCAACGTGCGGACGGCCGTGTCGGAACGCGGAATTACGTGTTGATCGTTCCGACCTCGATGTGCGCCAGCCACGAGGCGACCCAGATCTCGATGATGGCTGAATTTATGCATTACAGCCGCGAGAAATATCCGAACGTCGACGGCGTCGTCGCCATTCCTCACAATAAGGGCTGCGGCTGCCAGGACGGTTCGACGCTCGACGTGATGATGCGGACTCTTTCCAATTACGCTGATCATCCGAACGTCGGCGGTGTCATCTTGATCGATCTCGGCTGCGAGAAGACGAATCTCACATTCGTCGAAAAATATCTGACAAAACGCGAGAAACCGATTCAAAAGCCCGTGTTTAAGATCGGTATCCAGGACGTCGGCGGCACCCAGGCGGCGATCGAGATCGGCCTCAGGGAGGTTGCACGGATGCTGCCTGAGGTGAACGAGTGTGTCCGCGAGGAGTTCCCGGTCAGTGAGCTAGTTCTCGGGGTAAAGTGTGGATCGTCGGACGGCTTTTCGGGAATATCGGCCAATCCGTCTCTTGGCTACTGTTCCGACCTGCTTGTTAGAAGCGGCGGGACCGTTCTGCTGACCGAGGTCCCGGAATTTTGCGGAGCTGAGCATATTTTGGCGAACCGCGCGAAGGATTCGACTGTCGGACGCAAAATATACGCGATGGTCGACTGGTACAAGGAATACGCATCGAAATTCGGAGCCGTGTTGAACCAAAATCCGAGCACCGGCAACAAGGCCGGCGGACTTCTTAATATAACGATCAAATCTCTCGGAGCGATCGTCAAGGCTGGTACGACGCGAATCGAGGATTGTGTTGAGTACGCCGAAACGCCGAAATTGCGAGGGATAAATTTGATGCAGGGGCCGGGCTACGACCAGGAATCGACGCCCGGACTTGTCGCCGCAGGGGCCACCGTCGTTGTGTTCACGACCGGCAACGGAACCACCATCGGTAACGCAATAACACCCGTTATTAAGCTCGCATCGAACAACCGCGTGTTCGCGAAAATGTCGCAGGATATCGACATTTCGGCGGGGAATGTAATCGAGGGGACAGAGAGCATCGCCGAAGTCGGCACACGTCTTTTCGAACATGTTCGGCAAACCGCGAGCGGCGAGATCCAGGCAAAGGCAGAGATATTAAAACACCGTGAATTTCAGTTCTGGGCAGAGCAAACCGTTTCGCTTTAGTGTGTTATTCTAATCGCAAATGAATAACGGATCGTTATATCAAACGAATCTGCTGGGAGCGGTAAGTTCCACAGGGTCGACAAGGAGCAAGGGCGACCAGTTGCTGCGGCTCATCCGTGCGGCCCAACCTATCACACGAACCGATATCGCCGAGAGGCTTTCGATCGACAAGAGCACGGTCACCGAGAACGTAAAGCCGCTCGTTGCCAGCGGCGTTATCGTCGAGGAAACGATCGTCTCCGAGGCTCTCGGACGCAAGGCTCGCGTACTCTCGTTCGCGGACGACAAGTTGATCTTCGGCGGTGTCAATTTTGGCGTTCGCCGTTCGCAGGTCGGTTTGACTACGCTTCGCGGTGAGATGCTCGAAGAAGAGGATTTCGAAACCCCGAACAGCGTCGGTTTCGCGATGCATCTCGCCCGCAACAGACTCGCTGAGATGGCGGGCAGACACGCAGAACGTGAATTGGCAGTGATCGGGGTAAGTGTCCCGGGAATGACCGATAACGACCGACAGAAGGTCGTCTTTGCCCCAAATCTTGGATGGCGTGACGTCGATGTCGCGGGGCAGATTCGCATTCGTGAAGGCGTTCGGGTCGTTGTTGACAACGACGCGAGCGCGGCCGCGATGTTCGAATCCCGTTTGAAAATAAAGGATTC
>JAKOVX010000116.1 GCA_029781855.1 Acidobacteriota bacterium
CCGGCGCACGGATCGAGCAAACGACCGCCCTCTGCGTCTCTTCGCAGATGGTTGGCAATCCATTCTGTGACGCGCTCGGGAGTCGGATAGTAGCCCGCCTTGGCAACAGATGCTAAACGTGCCATATTGCTCGGCTCACCGAATCATTCCTTGCTTGAGACCAAATTCGACGACGAGCATCCAGTACGCGAGGTCGGTCAGCACACGCCAGCCCCCGCATGCTTTGGTTTTTAGCAAAGTGATCAAACGTTCGCGCGGCGACGCGACATCTTCTCCTGTTTTTTTCGTGCGGTCGGTAAAGTTCATTTGGGTTCCTGCTTTCCAAAGATATTCCGTCCAGTCCGGCGAGAGAGGAAGTGCGAGGGCCTTGTTCAACATGCGAAAGAACAGACGCAGCGGAACGGTTTCCGGCGTTTGACTTAGCAGGTAAAAGCAATCTTGTCCGGGCTGCATGAAAAGAAGAGATGCTGTGGATGCAGCAGCGAGGTCGAATAGAGTCGTGTCATCCCCATTTGCGATTCCACGCGCACGTATGAAGTTTCTCTCTCGAACCGCACCGGGGTTTGGTCGATCTCCAATGCGCCGCCGCCAGCGAGCGACGCCCACAGTGACCGCACTGCTTGCTGCGGACCGCCAACATAAAGCCAAATGACCTGCCCCATGTTATCCACCGCGTATCCTGCCGCGTGCGCTTTGATCCCTTGAAACGATGCCCACCCCGAGATTTCTGGCGCTTGACCTGGATACTCGGACATGCGATTGGATGCTTTTCGCGTCTCGTGTAGAGAATGTTTGGTTGTAACTACTTCCTCCATTTGATCTCCTCCGTGCAGTCACAAGGCGGGTTGAGATTTCAACCCGCCTTGTGCTCATTTGAGATCTTATTTTTGCGATTCGTCCTTCGAATCTGCCGTTATGCGCGCATCGCCTCGATGATAAGTTCGACTCTCATCTCGCGCGCAAGCAGTTGTCCTAATTCCATCGCACTCTCGTACGTCGCGCATGAATGAATCTCAATATCGCTGCCATCGTCATCACACAGCGCGACAACCCATTCGGGAATCTCGTCGCCGATGTCCGCGCTGATGCCGCCGCTGTAAGGTCCGTCTACGATGATGCATGTGACTTGGGTCAAATCGGATTTATCTGGCAC
>JAKOVX010000123.1 GCA_029781855.1 Acidobacteriota bacterium
GGAGTGAAGATCCTCGGCTGGGACGATACCAACGTCGAGTTGGAAGGCCCACCCGGAAACGAGGTCCGGATCATCTCGTATCGCGGAACCAAATACGTTTAGCAGTGCGGAAGCAGCCGAACATCGCGCCGGTAGTATTTGGTGGGCTTGCGCTTGGCCTCTTGCTCTGGCTCGCTCAGAGCGAAGAAGAGCGCGATCCAGCGCCAGCCAAGCGCAAGCCCGACCCGCAACCGCCGCCCCCGGTCCCGCCCTCGACGACTTCGCCCGACTCGCGAGACGACGAGACCGCGCTGGCTCGCGTGCTGGCGTCCGAAGACAGCCGTCGCGAGCTTCGTATCGTCATCGCGTGGATCACATGGCAGCGGGCCATGCGAGCGAAGAAGTCGATATATGAGTTTGTGACATCAGGTTTAGGATATGGCCGCAATCAACGGAGTAATGGCGTAATTGTCAATGCTTCGACACATGAGAAGCCGACTAGCGAGACGAGAGACATTGCCCGCGCAGTGATGGCCGGACGCCTTTATCCTTCGCAAGCTATCCGAAGGTATAGGCCGGGTTCCTGGGTTGAACGCGATGTTTTGAAGAGTTTAGACGACGACGCAATTATTAAAAAGCAAAGCAAATGGAAGGAAGGAATCTATGCGCAGATTATTGGATCTAAGTGGGTACTTTACAGCTCAGACGTTCCCCCGATTCAGATTGCCCCATTCAAGACCGCAAAACAGAGATTAGATGCATTACCCAGAGTTGCAGCAATTGACTGATAACACACCAAGGAGCGCAGAAAATGGCGATCGGAGATAGAATCAAAGAGAAGATTTGCGATACAAAACTAGAGGCCGGAGATGTCGTCAAGGTCCTTTCAGGCGGAAACGATGTTCCCGTAACTGAGCATCCAATCGGCGGCACTGGCCGTTGGGCAGTATTCATTGATAAGCGCAGCAACGGCGCGATCGTAAGGCCGATCCTCGACGACGGCACGCACGGATCAAAGCTTACCGTTGATCGGGTTCAGTCGCTTGATGATGCAATCGCTAAGGTAGCGGTAGACGAATATAAGAAGTCTCGTATGGCTGTTGTGCAAAAGCGACGTTCCGGCGGGATTGTCGGTTAGTGGGCACTCGGTAAGGATCGACGATGTATCGCTTAAATGAACTTGAACAGCGTGAAGTGTATAAACGATTAGTATCTCAGCCTGCCGCGGAGATCAGAGAGCTTGTTTTTGAACAGCTAAAGCAGATCGATGAGATTCGCGATATCTCAACAGATCCTCGACGTAGCATTCTGCAATCCTATATTCAAACCGGAGATAAGCTTGATGAGTCCGCAGCCGAACAGGATCGGGCTGAACGGCGTAAGCAATATTCGCTTGCATTCATGCTGGGCAACGCGATTCTAGAGGATAGAAATAGCGAACTTATTGACCCAGCGATGTTTTATCGAGGTAGCTCTGCGATTGGTCGATACCACGCTGCCGCACAGAGAGCGGTAGTCGCAATGACGCTCTCACTTCGACACATGCCGAACGAGAGCATGGAATTTTTTCTGAAGTTCGTTAAGCCCTCCAACATTTGGATTTTGGCGCTAGTCTTGATGGGTGTGAGCGCCGGTGCTTTTTGGGGTGGTTGGGTAGCTGTGGTGATTAGCGGAATACTGTGGGCTGTCGGTGTCTATGATCTTGTAAAACGTGCGGACGAAGTGATTGATAGTCTGAAGTCGTTTATCTCGATGGTGCTTGATGCTACAGAAGACAGAGACTTAGAGCAAGCGTCTCGATACTTTGCCAAAGCCGCAACGCTCACA
>JAKOVX010000132.1 GCA_029781855.1 Acidobacteriota bacterium
GCATTATTTTCGATCAGCAGATTAAAGCCAGTTTCAAAACTGTCGATCGCCTGCTGCAGCCGCCGACTACGTTCGTCGTAGTTGCCTTCAGACTGCATCTTTCGCTTGTCGGCAAGTTCCTTGTACATTTTGGCATTGTAATGCTCTCGAAGTTCCGCATTCTTCAGCGTCTCGTGTGCCCTGGTCAACTCAGTAAATGCATTCTGAACGCGTCGCTGTATCTCGCCGCCTTCCTTGTGATAGTGATCCGGATGAAAATTCTTGGCCAAGGTGAAGTACGCCTGCTTGATCTTGCCGTGGTCCGCGGTGTCCTGGATCCCGAGGACATCGTAATAGGTCTCGGCCTTTTCGACACGCAGGAGATACTTTTCGAGAGTAATTACCGTCTCGACAGCCGGTGCTTCCTCCAGCGCCTCTGTCGGTTCGACGGTATCGCCGTTGCCTACTGCGGATGTGGGGCGTGCCTGTGCGGACTGAGCTACGATCTTCGCCTCCTGTTTGAGTTCGAGTCGGGCTCCGCGGATCGCCGTGACCATTCGTTCCGAGAAGGCCGGCGACCACTCACGGCGTTCCAGCACTCCCGCCAGCCAAAGTGCGTAAAGCGACCGCATGACGATGACCTCGGGCAAAGGACACGCTTTAACAACCGCGTCGACCGTGAGTTCGTCGTTAATGAATTGCGACAGGACGGTCATTTCCTCGGGCCGGAGCGCGAGGTTTAGATTCGGGGTCTCGGAACGGGCGAATGTTTCCGACATGCTTCGAAACCGGTTCATGATCGTTCCATCGAGCAAACAACGGGCATATTCGCCTAGCAAATTGTCCGAGTCGATGTTGAATTCCAAACCGTCCCTCAATCTAGCCAACGGCGTAAAGACCCACTCACCCGTCGTCCATGCCAGTACATCGACCAGGATGTTCTCTATCTGCTCGACGAAAAGCCGGGTACGCTGTTCGGCATTAATGAACCCATTTTTCTCGAGGAAATCGGCAAATTCAATGTCGTTGGTAAAATTCGGTATCTGTGCGAGATCGTCTTTCGAGATCCTTCCCTGTTTGAGCAGCATTTCAAAGAGCCGCGAGGCTCGTTGGTTCGATACTGCAAATGCGACCCGGCCTTTCGTGAAATAGACGACGCATTTGCGTTCCTCATTCGAGACACGCAGGCTTCCGGAAAATTTCGCATGCGAGATCTCCGCGACCAGTTCGGCAAACGCGTGCTCAAGGAAATTTCCTTCGACGGATAATTGATTTTGCGGAGTCATCTGAGCTTAGGCAGAAATGAGGATGCGTTCCGATCGGAACGTTACAATCATAGCAAATTTTGATGTTCATTGTTAAGCAAAGTTTTTCATGATCGTTGTGATTTGACAGCCGAATGACAAATTGCGAGAGTTTCAGTGGAATCGGCACTTTTAGGGTTGGTCGATCCCGGAAACGATGTCTGACCTGCTCGAAATTCGCGAATGCACGACCCTCGACGAACTCGCGGAATGCGTTGTTCTGCAGCGAGAGGTGTTCGAATTGCCGGAGGTCGAACTTTCGCCGGTGCGGCACTTCATTGTGACCCGAAACGCCGGCGGATTTACGCTCGGAGCCTACGACGGTGCTCGACTCGCAGGCTTTACTCTGAGCGTGCCGGCATATCTGAGGGGTCAAAGGGCATATTATTCGCACATGACCGGCGTTCGACCGGAGTATCAGAGCCACGGCGTTGGTGCCAAACTGAAATGGGCACAGAGAACTCGGGCGCTAGCCGAGGGCGTTCGATATATCAAATGGACATTCGAGCCGGTCAAGGCCAGGAACGCCTACTTTAACCTCGAGAAACTCGGGGCGTCGGTCCGCGAATATCAGGTGAATTTTTATGGGACGGATTATGCGGTCGATCCCGCTAGCGGCAAGCAGATCGGGCTGCAGAGCGATCGTCTCTTTGCCGAATGGGAACTCGACAGCCTGAAGGTCAACACACTAGCAGCCGGTGAGCGTTTTGTTGAGGGCCGAGAGCCTCAGGAAGCGATCGAGACCGTTAACGACTGGACCGCATTGATCGAATCTGACCCGGCCGCCGCACTTGAACTCCAGCTTGGAGTTAGAAACAGGTTCCTAGATGCTTTTGCACGAGGGTTAGTCGGCCGCGGATTTCGCCGCGATGATGAGCATCCGGCTTATTTGCTCTATGGTGAGTAGAAATGCCCATTTTTGAGATCGATCCCGACATCCGAAAGGCCGAGACACTCCCGGCGGACTTTTACACCGACCCGGCATTCTTCGAAATCTCGAAAGAAAAGATATTTGCCAGGGCATGGCACTTCCTGGGTCGGGCTGACGAGATCGAAACTCTGAAACCGGCAACAATCTTGCCCGGCCTTTTGGACGAACCCGTCCTCATCGTAAAAACCTCCGAATGGCTCTCCTGCCTCTCCAATGTTTGTACGCATCGCGGCAAGATACTTGTCGAAGAACCCTGTCAGGCAAGCCTGATCCGCTGCCGCTATCACGGGCGACGGTTCCTGCTCGACGGGCGCTGCATTTCCATGCCCGAGTTCGAGGACGTCGATGGCTTTCCGGCCGAGAGCGACAATCTTGCCAAATTGCCGTTCGCCGTCAGAGCAGGCTTTATGTTCGCCGGTCTCGATCCGGTCGACGCGTTCCGGGTTTTTGTTGATGACGCCGCCGAGCGGCTTGCCAGTGTCGAAACCGCCGGCCTGAGATTGACCGCGACGCGTACGTACGAGGTCAATGCTCATTGGGCACTTTACTGCGAGAACTATCTCGAGGGCTTCCATATTCCTTACGTTCACCACGGACTCAACGAAGTGGTTGATTACGGCAGTTACACGACCGAGACGTTTCGTTATTCGAGCATCCAGACCGGTTTTGACGAAAAGGGTGAAGTTGCCGCAAGGTACCTTTTCGTGTTTCCGAATATGATGTTCAACTTTTATCCTTGGGGCATTTCGGTCAATGTTGTCCGGCCGATCGGGCCGTCAAAAACTGAGGTTGATTTTCTGACGTACGTTCGGGACGAATCTCTTTTGGACGTAGGTGCGGGAGCCGACCTTCACACTGTCGAATTGGAGGACGAGGCAGTCGTCGAGAGCGTGCAGCAGGGCATCAGGTCGCGGTTCTACACGCACGGACGATATTCGCCGACGCGCGAGCAGGGAACTCACCATTTCCATCGTCTGATCGCGGAATTTATGGAATAATTGATTTCTAATGAGCTTTTCAAACGTTAACGAAGAGATCGCCAGCTTGCGCTCCGAGATCGAGCGGCACAACGAACTGTATTATCAAAAAGCTGAGCCCGAAATTTCGGATTTCGAGTTCGATAAACTGCTCGAGCGGCTCAAGGAACTTGAGGCGGAACATCCCGAGTTGATCACGCCGGACAGCCCGACCCAGCGTGTCGGAGGCAAGGCCGACAGCTTACGGCCGTTCACCCACACCGTGCCGCTGATGTCGCTCGATAACTCGTACGATCTCAATGAGTTAAAGGCGTTTACCGAGCGTTGCGAAAAGCTCGCCGAGGGCCGTGATCTCGACTACGTTGCGGAACTGAAGATCGACGGCCTGAGCGTTTCGCTCCATTACGAAAACGGCATTCTTTCGGTCGGAGCGACACGCGGTGACGGTCAAACTGGTGACGAGGTCACGCAGAACGTCAAAACGATCCGCACGATCCCGCTGCGACTGCGGGTTGACGCTCCGGAACATGCCGAGGTCCGCGGCGAAGTCTTCCTTTCCCGTTCGCAGTTCGACCGGATCAATGCCGAACTCGAAATGCAGGGCGAAAAGACGTTCGCCAACCCGCGAAACTGTGCCTCTGGAACGCTGCGTATGCTCGACTCGGCTATTGTCGCATCGCGGCGGCTCGATATGTTCCCGTACGACGCGTTCACCGGGAACCAGAAGATGTTCGCGACACACTGGGAAAATTTCGCCTGGCTCGAACGCAACGGTTTTAACGTCAATCCGCATCGGCGGCTCTGCACCAATTTCGACCAATTAGCTGCGTTCGTCGCCGAGGTCGAATCAATACGCGACACGCTCGACTACGACATCGACGGAGTGGTCGTGAAGGTCAATTCGACGGCGTTGCAGGACGAATTCGGTACAACGACCAAGGCTCCGCGATGGGCGATCGCCTACAAATATCCGGCCCGACAGGCGACGACCCGCTTACTCGCGATCGGCATCCAGGTCGGCCGGACGGGAGCCCTGACGCCGGTCGCTCACCTCGAACCGACATTGCTCGCCGGAACGACAGTTTCGCGTGCATCGCTGCACAATGAGGACGAGATCAAACGCCTCGGCCTCAAGATCGGCGATCATGTGAATATCGAAAAGAGCGGCGAGATCATTCCGCAGGTGCTATCGGTCGTAACGTCGAAACGCGACGGCAGCGAAACGGAATTTGAGTTTCCGGATAAATGCCCTGTTTGTAATTGGAATGCCGTGAGGCCCGATGGCGAAGCCGTCCGCCGCTGCACCAATCCCGATTGCCCCGCCAAGATAAAGGCCCGCATCCTTTATTTCGCGTCGCGAAAGGCGATGGACATCGAGGGCCTCGGCGAGGTCCTCGTCGAAACGATGGTCGACAACGGCATGATCCGCGACGTCGCCGACCTCTATTCACTGTCGGTCGAGCAGATATCCAATCTCGAGCGAATGGCCGAAAAATCGGGGACAAACCTAATCGACCAGATCGAAGCGAGCAAGGGCCGCGGCCTGCAGCGATTGCTGTACGGCATCGACATTCGGCACGTCGGCGAGCGGTACGCCAAACTCCTTGCCAATCATTTTCGGAGCATCGACCGCCTTGCCGAAGCTACCGTCGACGAGCTCGACGATATCCACGAGATCGGACTATCGGTAGCGGAGAGCGTCTTTGAGTGGTTTCGCGACGACAAGAACATCGGCCTGCTCGACCGTCTGAAAGCTGCCGGGGTCAAGACCGAGACTGACGCCGACGCAACGGCGATGCTCGACGATCGCTTTGTCGGCAAGACATTCGTCCTCACCGGCAAACTCGAAAATTACACCCGCGACGAGGCAGCCAAACTCATCGAGGACCGCGGCGGACGCGTCTCGTCATCTGTCAGCAAAAAGACCGATTTCGTCGTCGCCGGCAGCGACGCGGGTTCGAAACTTACCAAGGCAGAGAGCCTCGGAGTAAACATTCTGGACGAGTCAAACTTTAGGGAGTTTCTTAAATGAAAGATCCACTTCAAGAGCTATTTGAAAGGCTGACGGAATCCGAGCGCCTGTTAATCTGCGCTCAGTTCTACAAAACTGCGCGTAACATAATTATCGATAATGCTCCCCCTGATTTGTCCGAAAACCAACTAAAGCGGTATGTTTATGAAAAGATGTATGATGAACCTGCCCCACACGATCTATGGATCGATTAAATTATGAGAAATTTCTTTACCACAAACTTACAAACGGACGATCCTTTTATCAGCGCCGCGATCGACAACGAGCTTCGCAGGCAGACCGACGGGCTTGAACTGATCGCGTCGGAGAATTTTGTCTCTGAAGCGGTGCTCGAGGCGATGGGCAGCGTGATGACCAACAAGTACGCCGAGGGCTATCCTGGCAAGCGATATTACGGCGGATGCGAGTTCGTCGACGTCGTCGAGACAGCGGCGATCGACCGTGCCAAACAGATGTTCGGTGCCGAACACGCCAACGTCCAG
>JAKOVX010000001.1 GCA_029781855.1 Acidobacteriota bacterium
TTTCTATTCAGAGCAATCCTAAAGAGAGGAGTTACATAAACAATTGAGTAACGGAAATTTTCTATTCACGTCCGAATCGGTCACCGAAGGCCACCCGGATAAGATCGCCGATCACATATCGGACGCGATACTTGACGCCATTCTGGAGCAAGACCCGACGGCCCGCGTTGCTTGTGAAACGCTTGTAACGACAGGACTTGCAGTAGTTGCCGGCGAGATCACGACGACGGCGAAGGTCAACTACAAGCAGATCATTCGCGACACGATCGAGGAGATCGGCTACAACAACGCCGAGTTCGGCTACGACTCGAACACCTGCAGCGTCATCGACGCCATCGGTACGCAGTCGCCCGACATATCGCAGGGCGTGGACACCGGCGGAGCCGGCGACCAGGGCCTGATGTTCGGTTTTGCGTGTAATGAGACGCCCGAACTGATGCCGATGCCGATCCAGATGGCCCACAATCTGACACGCAGGCTGTCCCAGGTTCGCCGCGACGGCACAATTCCCTACCTGCGTCCGGACGGAAAATCGCAAGTTTCGATCGAATACCGCGACGGCCGCCCGTTTCGTGTCGAAGCGGTCGTTATCTCGACTCAAACGGCCGATCTCGACATCGAGGACATCCGCGCCGACATCCTCGAGCACGTTATCAAGCCTGTCATTCCTGCGGAATTGCTCGACGACCAAACCAAATATCACATCAATCCGACCGGTAAGTTCGTCATCGGCGGCCCGATGGGCGACGCCGGAGTGACCGGCCGCAAGATCATCGTCGACACGTACGGCGGCTATGCCCCGCACGGCGGCGGTGCCTTTTCGGGCAAGGATCCGACAAAGGTCGACCGTTCGGCAGCGTATATGGCCCGCTATATCGCAAAGAACGTCGTCGCATCCGGTATTGCCGATAAATGCACTGTTCAATTGGCTTACGCGATCGGTGTTGCGGAGCCCGTCTCGGTGCTGATCGACTCGCACGGGACCGGAACGATCGACGACGAGCGGATAGCGGACATCGTACGCGAGAATTTCACACTTACGCCGGCAGCGATCATCGAAACGCTGAACCTTCGACGCCCTATTTACAAACAGACGGCCCGTTTTGGCCACTTTGGGCGGAAGAACGGTGAATTTAGCTGGGAAGTTACAGACAAGGCCGAGGATCTGAGGATCGCGGCCGAGAACCACAGAGGAATCGGAACAAATGGCTAATCCTGGAACATCAATGGAATACGACATCAAAGATATCAACCTCGCACCGCACGGCAAACAGCGGATCGAGTGGGCGGACCGCGAAATGCCGGTCCTTCGGCTTATTCGTGAGCGTTTCGAGGCTGAAAAGCCGCTGACGGGCGTCAAACTCGTCGCGTGTGCACACATCACGACCGAGACGGCGAATCTGGCACGTACGCTGCAGGCCGGCGGAGCCGATGCTCTGTTGATCGCATCGAACCCGCTCTCGACGCAGGACGATGTCGCGGCTTCCCTGGTTGCCGATTGGGGCATTCCGGTCATGGCGATAAAGGGTGAATCTACAGAGACTTACGTCCGCCACGTTAAAGCTGCACTTGAGACAAATCCGAACCTCATCATCGATGACGGCTCAGACGTGGTCGCGACGATGATCAAGGAAAGGCCAGAGCTGATCCCGAACATCTACGGAACGACGGAAGAAACGACGACCGGCATCGTTCGCCTTAAGGCGATGGTCAATGCCGGCGTGCTCACCTTCCCTTCCATCGCGGTAAACGACGCTCAGACCAAACATTTCTTCGATAACCGTTACGGTACGGGCCAATCGACACTCGACGGCATCATCCGTGCGACCAACATCCTGCTCGCCGGCAAAACGCTCGTCGTGGTCGGCTACGGCTGGTGCGGGAAGGGCGTCGCGATGCGTGCCCGCGGTATGGGTGCCAACGTGGTCGTTACCGAGATCGATCCGATCAAGGCGATCGAGGCAGTTATGGACGGTATGCGCGTACTCCCGATGAAGGAAGCCGCTAAGGTCGGCGATTTCTTCGTAACCGTCACCGGAAACCGCCATGTTATTGATAAGGAACACTTTGAGGTGATGAAGGACGGAGCGATCGTCTGCAACAGCGGCCACTTCGACCTCGAGATCAACCTCGATGCCCTTCGTGAAATGTCGGCTGAGGCCGTCAAACGACGTCCGTTCGTCGAGGAATACATCGGCGTCGCCGGCGGCAAGAGCATCATCGTTCTTGGCGAAGGCCGTTTGATCAACCTCGCGGCCGCCGAAGGCCACCCGGCATCGGTGATGGATATGTCGTTCGCCAACCAGGCACTGTCGGCCGAATATCTTGTAAAAGAGCACGGCAAACTCGCCGCGGGCGTCCACGTGCTGCCGCCGGAAGTCGATCAGGAGATCGCTTCCCTCAAGCTCCGAGCGATGGGCATCAACATCGACGAACTCACGCCCGAAATGGTCGAATACATGGGCAGCTGGGAGACGGGAACGTAGGGAGCGGTCAGCGGTGGCTGCAAGCGATAAGCGATAAGCGATAAGCTATAAGCAGTAAGCAGTAAGCAGGCCCGGTGGAAACGCCGGGCCTTTTTCTTTGGGGTTGCCAGGTAGCTGATAAATGAACGCTTTTTGCTTATTGCTTATTGCTTATTGCTTATTGCTCCCTGCTCACTGCTCACTGCTCATTGCTCACCGCTGACTGCTCGCCGCCTGCCCAATTCCCAGGCGCACTCGATACCCCTCTCAGGCGCTATGTTTACCCCCTCCAGGCGCACTCGATACCCCCCTCAGGCGCTATGTTTACCCCCTCCAGGCGCACTCAGTAATTTTGCTATTTTGGCACGTTGTTTCATCTATAATACATAACTCTTATTATCAGACGCCCGGACCGGCCGATCCCTGACTTCCCTGCCGGGTCGAAATGGCTGTTCGTCACCTTCGGCGACGGGTTCGTTGATATTTGGTTTTACGTAGGGTTTCACCCTACGCTATATTACTGGTCTCCTTCGGAGACGGGAATGTGCTGCCGATCGCGGTTCCGTGGCGTTCGGTGTTGTTCCTTGGATAAGAATTTTCTTACCACGGAAAGCACGGAGCGGCACGGAAAAGGACGCGGGACGGCGGGCGGTAGCCCGCCTCTAAACTGCGGGCTTCGGACACGGGCATGACTAATAGATTCGATAAACAATGACTCTGATCGAACATCTGGAATCTCATCTCGGTGAAATGAGCGGTGGTTGGAAGGATCCTAACCGGGAGAACGCGATCATGGTGGCCGGTTTTTTCGGCCAACCGTTCAAGGACATTAATACATATTCGACTATCGGTTTGAGTGAACATCGGCTTGTAACCGCGACCGGGATATACATTCATCAGGAACTCGTTTGCACGGCATACCGAAATTTCGCGGGTGAAAAGATCGCGTCGTTCCTGTCGACATTTGCGGAGAGCGTCGTATCATCGCACAAGGCCCTGTTACGTGGAGACGTGGTCGGCCCAAGTGGACCAGTTATTCTCGGGTCTCACCTGAATTCCGTGTATGTCGCAGTGCCAATGATATTTCCCGGGAGCTTCGAAGTTCTTGACGCTGCCGTTCCTGGTATCGCCTTTTCGTGGGTCATTCCGATCCATGAAAACGAGGCCCGCTTTGTCCGGACGAACGGTTGGGAGAGGTTTGAAGAGATACTAGAAGAAAAGGACCCTGAGCTTTGGGACCTGCATCGCGAGTCGGTTGTGTGAGAATAGGCAGCTTCCGTGCATGATTTCTAAGCGATTTCGTGCAGTTTGGTGTTTTTCGGTAGATGACGACCGTTAAAGTATATGAATGACATTCGACTTGCCTTGGTTGAGCTAAAGCGGAAGGATTGGACCCGTTTTCGCGACGTCCGAGCTATGGTCGGGCCCGAACACATCGTCTCATCCGAATACGTGCCCGATGCGGTTATTGGGCTGCTCGGCTCGCAAAGTGCGGATGAAGCGGAAAAGTTCTATTGGCAGCTGGAGAACCATGTTGTGGTCCAGGGACAGACGTTTGAGGCTGCCGAGCATCTGGTCCCGGTGCTGGTTGCAGCTTTGAAGGCGGAAATGGAGCAATTCGTTCGGTCTGCGTTGCTCGAACTCCTGTTCCAGATCGTCGCTTACGGGCCGTCTCAATACGAGATCGAACTTGGAAATGCCGATCTGACTGCTCGATGTCGAAGTTCTGCTCGGGAAGGCGTTTGGACCTTTTATCAGCTCTATTTAAATGGTTCCGCGGGAGATAGTGAGGCCGCTTTCGAGATCCTCAAAATAATTGAGACTGATACCGAGAGATTGGAAGCATTTCGTCTTGCGAAGACGGAACAGAATTGACTAAGGAAAGTACGTTAAAGTTTTTGCCGGGAGTTCCGTGCCGTTCGGTGTTGTTCCGTGGATAAGAGGTTTTTTACCACGGAAAGCACGGAAGGGCACGGAAATTTGGGAGGCACGCTCGTTCACACTCGCGTTTCTGCTCCTCGTAGATCGACCGATCGCCGACTTCCCTGCCGGGTCGAAATGGTTGTTCGTCACCTTCGGCGACGGGTTCGTTGATATTTGGTTTTACGTAGGGTTTCACCCTACGCTATATTATTGGTCACCTTCGGAGACGGGAACGTGCTGCCGATCGCGGTTCCGTGCCGTTCGGTGTTGTTCCGTGGATAAGAGTTTTTTTACCACGGAAAGCACGGAAGGGCACGGAAAATTAGGAGGCACGCTCGTTCACACTCGCGTTTCTGCTCTCATTGAGCTAGAAGATGTGGAGGCGGCGGTCGGCGGCGGTGAGCATTTGGACGGCGACGGAGACGGCGTCGATCTGGTCGTCGTGGCGGCCGCGGGGAAAGCGGGCTATCTCGTCGACGAACTCATCGATCCACGGGCCGCGGACGAGGAAGAGCTTGCCTTCTTCAGCCAAATTCAGCCATGAAAGCGCACGTGTGAGCTTGTCGGCGTTGACCGGAACGAGCCGCATCGGGTAGCGGCGGAGCGTGAGATCGCGGCGGAGGTCCTGGACACACGCCTGGGCGTGGGCGGCACGTTCGATGCCGTGCTCGGTCATCTTTTCGCTTTTCATAAATTCACCGATCATTCGCCGCTGCTCGGGGTATTCGATGCGGCCGCGAAAACCGTCGGCGATGTACAGATTTCCCTGTTTATCGAACGCACAGCGAAAGCTCGCGGTAAAATCCGCCGTAGTTTTGGTCGAAACGGCCAGGTCGTAGCCGCGTTTCCAACGGAGGTTCGGCGGGGCTTCGTCAATGATCTTCTCGAACCACGCACGCTTGAAAGTACCGCCCTCCGCCGGCGAAGGCGATTGCTGATAAAGTGCTGAAAACGAGTACGAACCGAGCTTTCGCTTATACCGGAGCAGAGCCTTGACCGGATAACGCTTGGGCCAGAGAGCGGCACCGGGACGGCGGCCGATCGGGTCCCTAGTAGAGGATAAAGGATGAGGGGTAAGGGATAAAGATCCGAGCGAAGAATCGAGATTCGCGGCTCCCCGCTCTTCACTTTCTCCTTTATCCTTTATACTTTCTCCTTCACAAAGCGCCGGTAGGCAGACGACGTCCCATTTGTCTCCGCCCTCGTCCATTTCGCGTAGCAGGCGTCCGGCGAGGTCGTCCTGGTGCCAACGGGTCTGGACGAGGATGACCGCAGCATCGGGATCCATCCGGGTGTAAATGTCGTCGTTGAACCATTCCCACACGCGGCGGCGATAGACCTCGCTCTCAGCGTCCGAACGGTTGCGGACCGGATCGTCGATAACGATCAAACCGGCGCCAAAACCCGCAATCCCCGCTCCGACACCCACCGAACGGACGACGCCGCCCGCTGGAGTCTCCCATTCGCTCGCGGTACGTATTCGGTCCTTCGAGAATGCTCCGTCCTTTGGCGCCGGGCTGAGCTCACAGAAGATCCGGCGGACCTTTCGCGAAAAGCTGTCGGCGAGCCGCTGATTGTAGCTGCCGATGATGACGTTGAGCGACGGATCGCAAAGCAGCCGCCACGCCGTATAACGGACGGTGACCGTCTCGCTCTTGCCGTGCCGCGGCGGCATAAAGATCATCAGCCGCTCCGACCTCCCTTCCGTAATGTCGGCGAGATGGTTGTAAATGTAACGTTTGTAGCGTTCGGACCATGTCCACTTCGGAAAATTTGTCCGCAGCCAATGTTCGAAATTATGACGGCGGCGGCCCTTTTGCCCGAGCTTTGCCCGTTCGCTCGCCGTCAGCATCGATCTCCAGCCGAACTTTTCCGGCCAGCCGATCTGGACGCCGCCGCCGCGTCGAAGCGTGTATAACCTTGACCGATCGAAGCGGACACCGCGTGCCCTGATCTCGGACGCGATCTTTTCGTGGTTGACCCCGCCATGTTTCAAATAGATGTCTCGTGCTATATTCATGTCTTTTTGTGTGTAGATGATCTTTTTCATAGGGTTTAATGTGCCGTACTTGAACGTTTTGTTTCATTTGCGGCACATATAATAAGCGTAGCATCTATTCTTATGCACGTAAATACCCTTTTTGATCAAAAGGACGAACTTTTGTGATATTTTTGGAGGCTCTGGCGGGTCAGGTTCGGACCCTGGACAGGAGATACACGCCGACCATTGAGAAGATCGCGATGGGAGCGTAAACCGCGAGCCTCGGCGAAAGCATGCCGTTAAGGCCGAATTCTTCAAAGAGATAGGTCACGCCCGTGAAGACCAGCCATAGGCCGATCGCATAGCCAACGGTCACGACCCGGCTCGAACGGTGAAGCGAGAGGGCGAACGGGGCCGTGAATAACGCGATCACTAATGGCAGAAAGATCGCCGTATATCGTTTCTCGAGCGCGACCGTAAAGTTGCGCCGCTCGAGATCAGAATCGCTCGATGCGATCTCGGTCTTCAGTTCCGAAATGCTCATGTGGCTCGGCTTCCCGCTCATCGCGACGAATGGGTCCTCGGATTCCGCCAGGTCGACGCCCGGCAGCGTTTCGGTCTCGATCTTGCCGTTGACGATGGAGTTTTTCTCGACCTTCCCTTCCAAACGGATGCGGCCGTCGCCCCAAATGCCGGAATCCGCACGGTACACGGATTGCAGTTTGGCATCTCTATTGCCGAATTCGTAAACGGTGACGTCGGAGATGCGTCCTCTTGTGGTAGCAACTCGCTTCTCGTTATCAGACGCAGAGGTGGTTGACGATGCGGATCCGTCCGCGGGTGACGGTTTCATCTTGAACGAATATATCCGTTGGTCGTTCGCGATCCACATCCTCGCATCCGGGTTTGGCTGAACGCCGCCCGAACGTATCTGATTTCGGACCGTGTCCTGCACCCTGTTTGCCGCCGGGGCGACCCATTCCTGGATCCCCGAATCGACCGCTCCCAGCAGCAGCATCAGCAAGAAACAAGGCACCATCAGCCTGTAAACGCTCTGCCCGGCGGCGGTCCATGTGACGATCTCATTCTGCCTGGATTTGACCACGTAGGTCGCAATTGTCGCGATCATCGCCGCCGACGGTGCGATCTGCAGATAGACGAAAGGCACTAGGAACAATAGGTATTTTCCGAGCAGCAACGCCCCGCCGTCGATAACGCCGGCGTAACGCCACATCTCGAACGCCGTGAAGATCATGAACACGGCCGTCAGAAAGCCAAGCGCGAGCAGGAAATAGCGGATGAGATTCAAGACGAGGTCAAAGTCGCGCAAACCGGTCGTGACATCGACGAACATCGTACTGACCGGGCTCTTTTTGTCGGTGTCGGGATCGTCCTTTTTGAGGTCCGAGAGCCATCTCGAGAGACGGTCGGGCAGGTGAACGGAGCTTGAATAATTGAACCATGCGATAACGGCCGCGCTGACCACGATCGGGATAGCGCCGCCGACAAAGACGCTGATCTTCCCTGTCCGTGCTAGCTGCTCGCCCAGAAACGTCAACAGGTAGTATGCGATCAGGCCGAATAGCGCCAGAAACATCGCAAAACCGCGGCCGCCGCGGTTGAACCGGAGTATCATCGCGGCTCCGAGCAGACAGAAGATCAACGGCGAAACCGAGAGTATGATCCGGCGTTGGAGCAGGATCTGGGCCTCGATCCGGTCGGGCCCGTCACTGCTGTTGGCAAAGGACGAGAGGTCGCTGAGGCCCAATTCCTCGGGCGTCGCCTGCTGAGAAGTGAATCGCTCGATGAGCTCGGCCCGGCGAGTCTTGATCGCGATGCGTGTGTCGCCGATATTCTCGCTGACGTATTTGGCGGTACCTACCTTGGCGGGAATAGTGGTAACGGTGGCGTCCTCGAGCACCATTTCCGAGAACTGCCCTGTTGTGTCGATGCGACCACGCTTTGACGTTATCAGACGCACAGTTCCATTGGAGGCGTCTTCGTTATAGATGAAAATGTTGGTCCAACGGCCCGAAGCGATGTCGCCGCCTTTCACGTAGATCGTGTAGCCGGCGATCTCGGTGTTGAAAACGCCGGGCTCGATCGGTGATTCGAGCTTTTTGATCGCGGTCTGCAGGGCAACGTTCCGGACAAGCCTGGCCGCCAGCGGCACGCCCTTGAGATTGACCACGAATGCAAAAACACAGAGCAAAAGGCCGAGGAGGATTATCGGGATCGTGATCTGATAATTGGCGACGCCCGCCGCACGGATCGCGACGATCTCGCTGTCCTCCTGCATTTTCGACAGGCCTATGATGGTACCGACCAGCATTGCCATCGGGCAGGTAAAGGCGATGACGTTCGGTATCAGGGCGAGCGAGAGCTGCCAAATGAGGTTGGACGGTATGTTAACGCTGAAAAATATGTCCGAGAACCGGCTAGCCTGTTGTACGAAAAGAATCACGCTGAGCAGCAGCCACGAAAATACGAAGTACGGGACGATCGCCCAAACCAGGTATTTTGAGATCAGCCAGCCAACTTTCTTCATTTAGATCGTATTTGGGATGCCTGCGGCCCGCTCATCAACCACATTCCGGCCGATCGCCTGTGAGATCATACGCTTTAACAGCAATGAAAGCTCGCGCAATTCGGCGTCCGAGCCGGCGAAATCAGAAGCGAATTCGGCAGGCTTCAGATTACGGGCACGTGCGAACATGCGTCGCTGGAGCGGCGTGACGCTTCGGCCGCCGGCGGAACGCGAACATTTCGAGCATAAAAGGTGAAAGTTCGCGTTCAACTGTGCCGTTTCCTCATCCTCAAGCGTGCGGCCACATGCGTCACAAACCGCCCAGTTAGGCATGTAACCCGCGAGCTTCAGCAGCCACAGTTCAAAATAGACGCCGATCACCGTAAGACTGCCGGGATCTTCGTCGGCGGTCTCGAGACACGCTTTTACCATTCTAAAGAGCAATTCGTTAGGGTCGTGCGGAGGCGAGAATGCGATGATCATCTCGGCAAGGTAGGAGAATTTACTCAAGAAATCCGGTTCACTGGCAGCACGAAAATACGACCGTTTCAACTCGACGCGATCAAGCGAGACAAGCTCACGGGACTCTTTCTGAAAATACGAGGCCTTGACGATCGAAAACGGTTCGAGCCCGCTGCCGAATTTGCTCTTGAGGCGTTTTGCACCTTTTGCAACACCTCGCACGACCCCGTGGTCCCGGGTCAGAAGCACGACGATCCGGTCGGCCTCCGAGAGATTGTAGCTTTTCAATACGAGACTCTCGCTTTCAATTATCGACATTTCTGGCTGTAGAGCTGAGTCGCGGAAACCGCATCAGGACCGGTACTAGAACGGGATGAAATACAAGAGCCAGGCCAAAACCATACTTACAAGTATGAACTGAAGGAACGTCTTGGCTGCATACCAGATCCGATCACGGTTCGAGCCTTCGGCAATTATGCCGAAAACGACTGAAACAAAGAAGGCAAAGGCCACCAAATAGAAGAAATGGATCATTCTTTCCTCCCGAGAGCGATGTCAATGGCGTCCATAATGGCAAGGAAATTAAGCAGTCCGGCGACCTCAAGGAACCTACCGCCATATTCGAACGTCGCAAGTGCAGCGATATGAGGTGCCGGAGCAGTGGACATCAGCCAGCTGATGATCCCTCCGAGCCCGTTCCCGCACCTCGCAAACACGTTAAGCAGGTACAGCAGTTGCCCGTCTTTGAAGTCAAACCCCGGATAATAAGCTCCACCGCTGAGAACGGCGATGATGAACATTATCCAAATGACCGCGGCGATGATGCCGCCGCGCACGTACTTTTTCTGAATCAGGTGCCCGCCACCCGGAATGAACCACGAAATAATGCCGATCAAAATTGGATTATCCATTATAGATCCCTATCAAAATATGAAGTTGTTAGTGCCGCTCTCTAAATTCCACGATTCATGTCTCTCGAAATAAGCTAAAGTAATTTCTAAAGTCACTTCACTTACTACATTAGTTCCCGGTCGTAACTGTCACTCTTAAATATATTTATGCCTTCGCCGCTGAGCAGCGCTCAACGAACGCCTCAAATATTCTCCGCGATAACTGATCGCTCGACCATGATAGCTCCGGATGCCATTGAACGCCGAGAACAAAGCGTCCGCCGCGCATGTCTTCGATGCACTCAACGACGCCGTCGGACGCCCAGGCGGTCGCATCAAGTCCCTCGCCAAGCTTACCGATCGCCTGATGATGGTGCGAATTGACCCTAAGGTCGCCATTTAGGCCAAGAGACTCGACAAATCCGGCCGTCAAACTGCCCTCGGCAAACCGAAGCCCGTGCGAGCCCCGTGGCAGCGGCAATCCCTGATCGTGTTTGATCGGGCTTTCGACCGAGGACTCGATATCCTGAATCAACGTTCCGCCCCGTGCGACGTTAAGTGCCTGCATTCCGTAGCAGATAGCGAGGATCGGTAAACCTAACTTCTCAGCCTCCTCGATCACCAGCCGCTCGGTCTCATCCTTTTCCGGAACAACACGCTTAAGCTTTGGGTGAGGTTCCTCGTTGTAAAGTGCCGGATCGACGTCGGAATCGCTGCCCGGAAGCAGAACGCCATCCAGGCCGGACAGCACCGACGCAACATATGCACGCTGCGGTATCAGGCTCAGATGGACCGGCGCCCCGCCGAGGGCCTCGATCGCCTCGCTGTAGTCACGGCCAAGATAGAAACGCCGCGTTTCTATTTCGAGCCGCATTGTAATGCCGATCTTTGGCCTTTCGTTCATAACCTGTTTTATGTTCAAACAATTACACCAATTATGTCAATTTGAGCATTTGTTATTAAAGCTCTATCATTGAGTTTTATGCGAAATCCCGAGACATCCCCGATCATTCGTTCTACGACCGTCCTACTCGTACGCCGCAACGGCAAGGCGGCAATGGCGGGCGACGGTCAGGTCACGCTTGGGGACACGGTGATAAAGAGTAGCGCCCGCAAGGTGCGGCGGCTGCTGAATGGAAAGATCGTTGCAGGCTTTGCCGGGTCGACTGCCGATGCGTTCTCGCTGCTGGCACGATTTGAAACAAAACTCGAACAATTCCAGGGGCAGCTTGAGCGCGCAGCGATCGAACTGAGCAAGGACTGGCGGACCGACAAATACCTTAGAAACCTTGAGGCTCTGCTTATCGTCGCCGACGACAAGGACGCTTTCCTGATATCGGGAAAGGGCGATGTCATAGCTTCTGATGACGGCCTATTGGCAGTCGGTTCGGGTAGTATGTATGCACTTGCGGCGGCCCGGGCGATGATGAGGCACACGGAATTAAACGCCGCTCAGATCGCGGAAGAAGCTCTTCGTATCGCCGGCGAGATCTGCATTTATACCAATTCGGAGATCATCGTCGAGGAGATCTAGTGATGCCCATTTATTTAAGCGGTGAGACCGTGCCTGCAGCACCTCAACTCGATGAATTAACGCCCCGTCAGATCGTGGCGGAACTCGACAAGTACGTAATCGGCCAAAACGCCGCGAAAAAGGCCGTCGCGGTCGCGCTTCGCAACCGGATCCGCCGCCAGAAATTGCCGGCGGAAATGGCCGCGGACGTGCTGCCTAAGAACATCCTGATGATCGGTTCGACCGGCGTCGGCAAGACCGAGATCGCACGACGGCTTGCGCGGCTCGCCAATTCACCCTTTATCAAGATCGAAGCGTCAAAATTTACCGAAGTCGGCTATGTTGGTCGAGATGTCGAGAGCATGGTCCGCGAATTGACGGATGTCGCGGTCGATATGACGAAACAGGCTGCGACCGAAGAGATCAAGGGCCGTGCCTCCGAGAATGTCGAGGAACGCTTGCTGGACATCCTCCTGCCGGTGCCGGAATCGCAATATTCAACCCATTTTGACGACGAAACGCCCGAGATCGACGAGGAAAAGCCGCTTTCGCGGACCCGGAATAAGCTCCGCGAGCAATTGCGAAACGGGGATCTGGACGACCGCCTGATCGAGGTCGAGACGCAGGACCGTTCAAATGCCACCATAGATTTCGTCGGCGGCCAGGGAATGGAGGAAATGGGCGTAAATCTGCGGGATATGTTCGGAAATATGTTCCCGACAAAGACCGTCACGAGAAAGATGAAGGTCGCAGACGCCCGGGTGGCGATGCTCCGCGACGAACAGGAAAGCCTGATCGACATGGAACAGGTCACACGGACGGCGATAGATAAAACGCAGCAGTCAGGGATCATATTCCTTGACGAGATCGACAAAATAGCCGGACGGGAAGCGGGAGGGAACCCGGCAGTATCGCGTGAGGGTGTTCAGCGGGACCTGCTGCCGATCGTTGAGGGCACCAACGTGAATACGCGATACGGAATGGTCAACACAGAACATATCCTGTTCATCGCGGCCGGAGCCTTTCACGTCGCGAAGCCGTCGGATCTGATACCCGAACTGCAGGGCCGCTTTCCGATCAGGGTAGAACTCGAATCGCTGACGGTCGAAGACCTCAAACGGATCCTCGTTCAACCACGAAATTCGCTCATTAAGCAGTATCAGGCACTGCTCGGAACAGAGGGAATCGAGCTTTCGTTCACGGAAGGTGCCATCGACCGGCTTGCCGAGATGACCGAGGAGATCAACAAGTCAACGGAGAATATCGGTGCCCGGCGCCTGCACACCCTGGTCGAAAAACTGCTCGAGGAGATCAGTTTCCTCGGGGACGAGATCGAGGAAAAGAAGCAGGTGATCGATGTCGAATACGTAAATGAGCGGTTAAGCACTTTGATCCAGGACCAGGATCTGCGTCAATACGTTTTGTAATTTAATCAGATGTTGAACACAGAGTTGCTTAAGAGAATTTGTTTAAACATCTTCGTTAAGCATTTTCGAAGTAAAGCACTTTTAGCGGCTTTAGCATTTGTTGTGCTTAGCGGTTTAAGCTGTGGAAAACGTACGCCGCCGGTGCCGCCTAGGGATCGAGTGAATCAACGCGTCGAGCTCTCCGGCTATCAACGCGGCAACCAGGTCGTGCTGTCGTGGAAGATGCCCGCGCGCAACGCCGACAAGAGCAGCGTGCTTAACATCGACCGCATCGACATTTACCGACTGGCAGAACCTGCATCTGCCTCGCTGACGCTTTCCGAAGAGGAATTTGCTTCCAAGAGCACGCTCATCGCGACGCTTGCCGTTAAGAGCACCGACTTTGGGCTTAAGGAGCTCAACTTCCCTGACACGCTCGAGTTTGCCGGCCAGGCCGCGCGGCTGCGGTACGCGATGCGGTTCGCAAACGCCTCAGGCCAAAAGGCCGCGTTCTCCAATTTCTTTCTGATCGAACCGACGGCAAAGGTCGCCGCCGGGCCGACTTCCCTGTCGGAGACATATTCACAGGACGCGGTGACATTGTCTTGGACAGAGCCGAAGGCCAACATCGACGGTTCGACGCCGGCGAGCATACTCGGTTACAACATCTACCGCTCGGAGTCGGAAAAAGTGCCCGCGAAGCTGCTCAATTCGTCGCCGGTGACGTCAAATACGTACTCCGACGAGTTTTTCGACTTTGGCAAGACCTATTATTACTTTGTAAGGGCAGTCTCGCTTGGACGCGATTCGGGTCCGATCGAAAGCAAGGAAACAAACATCGTCAAGGTTTCGCCTGTCGATACATTTGCCCCTTCGCCGCCTTCGGCGATCACGCTGGCGGTCGGCCAAAACGTAATTTCCATATTTTTTGCCGTGAACCCCGAAAAAGACGTTGCGGGCTATCGGATCTACCGTTCGAACGACCCGGATCTGCCGAAAAAGGACTGGACGCAGCTAACGACCGAACTGTTGATAACCAACACCTATCAGGACCTGAAGGTCGAGCCGGGTAAGACCTACTACTATTATCTGACGGCGACTGATAAAACCGGCAACGTCAGCGAGCCGTCCGAGGTAGTCTCGGAAACGCTAAGATAAACTATGAAGATCGAGATCGAATGGCCGTTCACGCCGTCAAAGATCGTTTGTGTAGGCCGCAATTACGCCGAACACGCTGCCGAGCTCGGAAACGCCGTTCCGACAACGCCGCTTCTCTTCCTAAAGGCACCGTCGGCGTTGATACCGGACGGCGGCGAGATCGTCATCCCGCCGCAATCGACGCAGGTTGAACACGAAGCAGAGCTCGCAATCATTATCGGACGCAAGTGCAAAGACTTGACTCACTTGGATGATCCGTTCGACTACGTTAGAGGTTACGCTTGCCTTAACGACGTCACTGCCCGCGACATTCAGAAACACGATGTTCAGTTTACACGCGGCAAGTCGTTTGACACGTTTTGCCCGATCGGCCCGCACATCGAGACCGAGCTCGACGTCTCAAACGTGCGCGTCATTTGCCGCGTCAACGGCGAGGTCAGACAGGACGGCCGCGCATCGCAAATGGTCTTCCCTGTTGATTTTCTGATACGATATATATCGAATCAAATGACCCTGAATGACGGCGACGTGATCGCCACCGGAACGCCGTCGGGCGTTTCGAAGATGAACCCGGGCGACGTCTGCGAGGTAGAGATCGAGGGCATTGGCGTACTTAGAAATAGCGTAGTTTAAGACATTTTCAACACGGAGAAACAGAGGAAGCAGCAATGAAATTTTTTATAGATACGGCAAATTTGGACGAGATCAAAGAGGCAGTGGAGCTTGGTTTGATCGATGGCGTCACGACGAACCCTTCGCTGGTAGCCAGAGAAGGTGATGTCGATTTCAAAAAACACATCGCGAAGATCTGCAAGCTCGTCAAGGGCGATGTTTCGGCCGAGGTGACGTCACTTGATACGGCCGGAATGCTGAAGGAAGGACGTGAACTCGCCAAGATAGCCAAGAACGTCGTGATCAAGGTGCCGTTGACCCTCGACGGGCTCAAGGCCTGCCGCACGTTTCGTGCCGAAGGCACGAAGGTCAACGTCACGCTCTGCTTTTCGGCGGCGCAGGCGTTGCTGGCTGCAAAAGCCGGTGCGAGTTACATTTCGCCCTTTATCGGCCGCCTCGACGATATCGCCGAAGACGGAATGCAGCTGATCCAGGACATTGTCCAGATCTACGGCAACTATGGGTTTGAAACTGAGGTTCTGGCCGCGTCGATCCGCCATCCGATGCACATCGTCAACTGTGCCCTCGCGGGAGCGGACGTTGCGACGATTCCGTTCAAGGTGATAACGCAGCTCGTCAAGCATCCGCTGACGGACAAAGGCCTCGAGGGCTTTTTGAACGATTGGAAAAAGAGCGGCCGGTCCTAAACAAACATCCCGGCCTGCTCAAGCGTGAGCCGGCCGGGAAACGATTATCAATTCCCTACTTTAAGACACGGCAGAGATGATCTGCCGCAGTTCGGACTGCAATCCCACAACTTCCGGAAAACGCTGCAGGGCGAACTGGTATTTCGCCCGAAAAAACTCGTCGTCTTCCTTCATATCCATTAGTTCGCGGATCTTTGCAAGGTTGGCATCGACCAATTCCGAGGAGATCCCGTCTTTCAGGTCGAACATCTCATCGATCTCGACGATCAGCATCGAAAACTTACGCAGCCAGCTGAAATCCTCGTCCTCGAGCAGCACGTTGAGGAACTGGCCCGGGCTCTGCGGCCCGTGGATCCCTTCGTACAACTCGCGTTCGTGATCGATCAGCGATTTGTGAAGCTTAAGCAGTACATTCCGTGCATTCTTCAGAATTTCGGCGTTTTCCATAAATAAATCTTAGCGTACTTCATAAATTAATCATACCGTGCTAAGTTTTGATTATTAGCGTGCTAAGTGATAATAGTTAGCAGGTTAATTATCTTCACTTAGCCGGCTAAATTACTATTATGAGCACGGCAATTGTTTGCTTAAAAGGTTGGAAGTAAGAGGGTTATGGCTGAACTGATCAAGTTTGAGGATACCGTCAGTTATCTCCTTGCCAAAGTCTCGACGGCGTTCCGGAACTCGCTGGAACGTCAGCTTGGAGTGATCGGGCTGCACGGCGGGCAGATCTTTGTCCTGTTCGAGCTCTGGAAAAAAGACGGCCTGCGGCAGATCGATCTGGCGAATAATCTGGATCTCTCTGCCCCAACGGTGAACAAGACGCTGAAAGGACTGATCGAGGTTGGACTGGTAACGCGTTCGCGGATCGACGACGACGCACGGTCGACACGCATATTCCTGACCGACAGCGGAAAGACGATCCGCCGCGACATTGAGGCACAGTGGCTCGAACTCGAGGAAGACTGCCTCAGCGGACTGACCGAGACCGAGCGGCTGGTGCTTTTCGACCTACTGGGGAAATTGCGTGGGACCTACACCGGACGGACGGCGTCCGATGAAGACTAATAGCGTTTCGGAGTATCATAGAGAAGGAGGTAAGCAGCATGAAAATACTATTCGCAACAGACGGCACGAAACAAGGCGATGCAGCCGCCGAGATGATCAGAAACCTGAAGCTGAGCGACGGCGACTCGGTTCACGTCATAAGCGTTGTTGATATGGCCGTCCCGATGGCGGTGGACGTTTATGGCGGCTACTTGCCCGATACGAGCGAACTGGAACGCGTCGCCCGCGAAAATGCGTCGAAAGTCGTAGGCGAAGCCTGCAAGATGCTGACCGAGGAATTTGGAAGCAGTTCCGTGGCCGTCACCTGCGAGGTCCTCTACGGTTCGCCGGACAGCCGCATTGTCGAAATGGCCGAGGAGATGAAGGCCGACCTGATCGTGCTCGGTTCGCACGGCTACAATCGGTGGGAGCGGCTCTTGCTGGGATCGGTCTCAAATTCTGTCATACATCACGCCCACTGCTCGGTCCTTGTCGTTCGGGCTCCGAGCGAGGATTCGGCATCATAAATGGAAGGCTCCACGATCGTAGTTCGTTCGCTCAACTTCGATCGCAGTCTCAGGCGAAGCTGGAAATGCGAACTAGTCGGCCGCACGGACGAAATGCTGACACTTGTCGGCATATTTGATCGTGAAGTGATCCATCCGGATCTCGGCGTTATTCAACTCGGCACGCGTTCGACCGAATATTTCTGGTTCGATCGCTGGTACAACGTTTTCCGGTTTGACGAACCTAACGGCGAATTCCGCAATTTTTACTGCAATATCAATCTGCCGCCGACGCTAGAGAATGGGGTTCTGGAGTACGTGGATCTGGATATCGATGTCGTCTTGTGGCCGGATGGCAGTCACGAAGTGCTCGACCGGAATGAATTTGAACAAAATACTGAGGCGTTTAATTATCCGATCGAGACGATAGCAAAAGTCGAGACGACGCTAAGGCAGCTGATATCGGCGATAAAGACTGTCGGGTTCCCTTTCACGATCTAATTCCAAGATAAGCTGACGGTCATTTAGGCTGAATTCGGAGCATATAGCTGCAGACGTTTAGCCCTGCACCCGGAGCCAGGGCGAATCGTTGGCCCATCGGGAGTTCATAGTTATTGACCGCCGCGGGGTTGCGGCCTTCGTTGACCACCCAGAAATTCCCACGGCCATCCGTGACTATCGACAAATGTCGGCGGCTGATCTCGACGTCGCCGGCGAGCGGGATATCGACAGGTTTTGAACGTGACCCGCGGCCAACGCTGATCTCCTTCTGATAGATCGGGACGACGTTTTGACGAACGCCGGCACGCCAGATCTCGAGACGATATAGTTCCGCGGTGCGCGACGCCACATGGGTCATTTCTTCGCCCTCGTCTGCCGGGATCGGCACGGCCTGCGAAATGTTCGCCTGAGGTAATGTTGTTGGAGGCTCGGCTTTGACGATCGGTGTCGGAGCTTTTGGAACTAGGTTCGGGCTCGTGATGACGGTCTGCTGCGGAGCCGATACGGGAGCCGCCGGCCGCGGACGGGCGAGGACGCCCGTCTTGTTGCTCGACGAATCCTCCCAACTGTGCTGAACGCGAACATCCCCGCGTTCGAGAGTTCCGTCGATCCTGAGTTCGATGACGAACGATTTGGTCTCAAGCTTTTTCTTGCCCGCGAGTTCCTTGGCACGCTCGGCGAGGATGTGGTAGAGGCCCTGTTCGAGGCCCTTTCGCTTGATGCCCTGCCAGTCCTTGTCATCCTCAGTGTTGAGAAAGATCGTGTATTCGCTCGGGATGATCGTCGTTCCCTGCGGCAGCGGCAACATCTCGCTTTGCATCACCGATTCGACCGCCTTGGCGATCTTGACGATGAATTCCTCCGCCTTGCTGCGCGGTTTGACCTGCGCGTCGCGGGCAGCCTGTTCGAGTACGAGTTCGGCGCTGTCGCCGTCGATCCATTTTCTAACCGTTTCTAATACGCCCAATCTGTTTTCCCTCGATCAATTGTCGTCGATGTCGATGTATTTTCCGTTTAACCACCCGCGGGATGCGGACGTTTGTCCGGGACGAGCCCTTCCCTGTTCAATTATATCAACTTGATACCAGTTATTCTGCGAATTTACAATTCGGATCTTCGAATTCTTGGTGACGAGGCCGATCGGATCGTTATCGGTATTCGGCTGCGGCCTAAGGTAGATATCCGTGTTCGCAACAGCGGTCTGGGACTTGAATGGATTGCGGATCTCGGGCAGTATGCCTGCGCTGCGCATATACGAATGCGTCCCGTATAAAATACCGGAAAAAACGACAAAAAAGATCGCGAACGGAGCTACGCGTCGCAAAAACCTTTTCCGCTTCTTTGGCGGCTCACCGGCCGCCGGTTGACCGGATGATGGGTCGTGTAAAGTTCCAACAGCGACCGGCACGTTCCGGCCTCCGTCTTCCGGAAATCCAACGTTCACGGGACGTTCGAACGGGAGAGCGGGTTTCATGCTGGAAGACGGCAGCGTCGGCGCCAAAACCGGCTCAGCCATCTGCTCAAAGTGCGGCTGCGAGGGCACGATCGGCGTGTAGCCGCGGGAGACGTGCGGCTGAGGGACCTGATCGACGTGGCGGATCACAGTGCTGACCTCGCCATCATCAACGATCTGGCAAAACGCCGTCAGATCGCTCCAGAATTCGCCAATACTCTGCTGCCGCTCGGCCGGGTCGTCGGCGGTTGCACGTCGAATTACCCTCAGAAGCTCGTCCGCCCACTCTTCGTCGCGAAATTCCAGAGGGATCGACGTGATCGGACAGTTCGCAAAATTTCGCGGCGACTCGCCGGTCACTATCGTGTAGATCGATTTCGCCAGCGAATAAATGTCGGCCGCGGGCGTCAATCGAGCCTCATGGTAATGTTCGTGGCCCTGAGATGTCAGCGGACTGTGTTCGGGCGGTGCGTAAATATTGGTACCGACACGCGTTATCGGCGTGTCCGATTGAGCAAAGCGGGCGACGCCGAAGTCGGCGATCTTGACCGTTTCGTGATCCGCCGTCAAAAGCAGGTTATGCGGCTTGATGTCCCGGTGGATAATGCCGCGGGAATGAGCGTGGCCGAGCCCCGCGCAGATCTGCTCAATGTACTTAACGCATCGTTTTATCGGAATTCGAGATTTCCTAACGGCGTGCTGGAGATCGCCGCCGGGCAGGTATTCGAGAACAATGTAATGAAACACCGTCCCGCGCAGATCGCGTGCGGTGCCGTGCCCGATGCGGCTAATGATGTTCGGATGGCGTACCTGGTCGAGGGCGACCGCTTCGTTCTGGAAATTTTCGACGAGCGTCCGTTCCAGATCGGCGTCGAGGTCGTTTTGCAAGAAAACATTCAATGCCTTTATCACGACCGTGGAATGAGTCGACTGCGGCGAGGCCAGAATGTCCCGTGCAAGGAATATCTCGGCATAGCTTCCCCGCCCGAGCGATTCACGGATGTCGTAACGCTTATCGAGCCTGCAGTTGGTAAGTGAAAGTTCCCTCATTCTATGGCCGCCGATGGAGAGCGAACACGAGCTCCCGCAACATCATTTACGATATCATAACGTGTAAGTTCGAAAAACGAACGTCCGGGCCCGTCCGGACCATCGGATCGCACAAGACCAAGACGACAAAAAATGGCTGCGACCCGAAGATCGCAGCCAATGCCGTTTGACGTCCTTAGACGCAAACTCGCTGAGGGAAAAGTGTCTCGCTAGTTATTCGTCCGTTGAAACCCGGTTGTCTGAACGTACTGGAAGTACGGGGTTCCCGGCGGCAGGCGGTTGATGTCGAGGAATGACGCGTCGAATACCCAGTTACGATCCGGCGGGTTGTAAACATTGTTACAGCACTTGAACGGTGCGTTGTTGTTGTGCGAATTGAACAAGTTGATCAGCGATCCGCTGTAACTTAGTCGGTGCCCGCCCCAGTCTTCAAGGAAGCGCTTGAAGTTGTGTACACCTCCGTTCATCTTGAGGTCGCCGCCGCCCTGGTTTGGCGATGCATTCAGAGTGGTGATCGTGTCTCCCGAGAGGATCGCAAAACGGTCGAAGGTATCTGTCGCGGGTCGGCTTGACAGGGTGAACGGAGCGTTGAAACTCCTCGAATCGAGCCAGTTATTTGACAGGATCGTTATCGCATCGCTTGCGATCGACGCCGGGACATCGCTTGAGCTTGTGCTTAACGGAAGGTAATCCGAATACGGAGTCGGTGAGCCGACCGACGCAATACCATAGGCGTTGTAGTTGCCGTAAACGTAGACGCCGTTCTCCGACGCGACCGTGAATCCTTTGCTATTCGCCGGCGTCGTAGTGTCGTAAATGCCCGGGATAGTCTGAGCATTGATCAGCCTCACACCGCGGCGGTAATACTTGTGATCAAATACCGCGGCGATATCAGGCGAGATATTACTTTGAGCTCCGGTGTATCGGGGAGCTTCGTTCGTATAGTCCGTCTGGAGTGAACCGTTTCGGTTGACGTCTTCGCCGATCTGCATAATGCCGTCGTTATTGCCGTAAACGTCTTCCATATCGTATTCGCCGTCGAAATCGTAGTCTCCGCGGCGATCTGATACGTACATCACCCAGCCGCCCGATTTCGGCGCCGTGTTGCTCTGCTGCGGAATATCGTCTCCGCGAAGAGCGTGGCCAGTGGCGGTCGCATACGGTGTCCCTGTCGGCATATTCGCGTCCCAAGTTCCGTCAAGAAACCGTTTCAGATTGGCGACGTCGATATCGACCATGCTCATCACACCGGCCCAGGGAACATTCGTCCCATAACCGGGAGCGCCGCCCTTCGGGTTGAAGACGCTCGATGTATCGTTGTAAAGGCCCTCGCGAGTATCGAACATCTCGATCGGGAAAGGCACGATGCACGGAACAGCACCTCCGCCGACACCCGAGATCGAAGCGTTTCGCATCGAAGCGCGTGTGTCGCCCGAGAATCCGTTCGGGAAATAATAAGTCCCTCCGGGAATCGTACCGGTGTCGAATCCGGTTACATTCAGAATCGCAGCGCTGTTGCAGTTACTTCCGGTCGGCACGGTCCCCGGCATCACGTAATTGTAGTTAAGCCCTGAGGCACTAACGACCGAAGTATATGCGCCGGTGCCGCCCACATTTGTTCCCGGAATAACATATCGCTGAAGTTTAACGATCGAACGTGAATCGATCCCGTTGGCGTAGTAATTCGGGTCCGTGATCCTGAACACGGTATTGTTCGGAGCTTGCTCCGTCACGCCAAGCGCCAGGATATCGGCTGTGATGTCTGCCGTGTCATAGGACTCGGTGGTCGGGTTGTAAATAACCGTCTCGATCTTGATCCAGGTTTCTTTCGTATTCGGGCCGGTAGTGCCGGAATTGAACCGCTCACCATTGAGTTTAGTCGCCTGATATGTCGTTCCGTTGAGGGGAAGCGGCTGGTAACCGCGCGGTGCACCGGGTGTGTAAGCTCCGAGTCCGTTGGCGTCACCATCGAGGCGTAGACCGCAAACTGTCAAAACGGCCGCGCCGCTCGAGGTCGCACATCCGGGCAGCTTCGCCTTAGAGTCGGCAAGTTCGATCCTGAAACCGGTCTTATTGGCGTAGCGCTCGGCAGCCGTGATAGCGTCGTCCTTGTTTGACGTGGTCACGGCAGAAATGCCTGGTGACGCGACCGAACCAGTGTTGTCATTCGCGAGGTCACCAATGCTCTTACCGCGTTTGATGATCTCGACGAGATCGAGCCCGAGCCCGTTGTTGTCGCTGTTTAGTTTGATCGGCAGTTGGAGTGGAGCCGAATTCGCGATCAGATTACCGTCAAACAACGCGGCGTTGGTGGTCCAAGTCGCATTGTTGTAAGCAGTTGGATTCGGAACCGTCTGAGGCGGATTCGAGGTAACAGGGGCGCCGTTTACCGGATTCGTGAGAACGCTGCCCATATTGTTGCGAAGGCGAACAAAGGTGCCCGACGCATTCTTCACGTAAACCTGGTCGCTCCAGTTCGTCCACGGACTGCCGTTTTTGGATACATCTGTGTAAATAAAGTTCGCTGCGGAAACCTTTGACGAAAAATAGAGTCCAGTATTGGCCTGCAAGAAGATCGACCCATTCGAGTGGACGCGGCCGCCGAAATCGAACCGCGGGCCCGGGTGAAACTCCATATTGTCGTCGTAAAACACGCCGAACTGAAAGATCGGTACAAGGTTATTAAGTACGTTGCGAGTCAGCTGAACCTGAACGCCAATGTTGTTGGTCGCGGTCGTTCGCAGACGCCAGGTGTCACGCTTTGCGTAAAGGCCAGCAAAAGGGCCGCCGCTGAGAACGATCGGCGAATTGTTGGACGTTTGGAGTACTTCCTGCGTGAAAGTGTAATTTCCTCCGAGTGAGGTGGACAACCCCGGAACGCCTGCGTTGCGTACGTCATCGAAATCGGTCGACGATGGATGAATTGTGATCTCAAATTTCTTATTGAAATTTCGAGTCATCATTTCCAGGCTTCCCTGCGCTGCGTAGAATGTTCGTGATTCCGCAGTTTCGTTTCCTGTCGCCACTGCCTCCGCCGAAGAGCGGGAGAGTGCAAACGCAACAAATACGGTAATAAGTGCGAGCACAAACAATGAAATTACGATCGCGGAACCACGCTGGTTCGGATCACCGGTTCTCTTTGTATAGTGCTGTGTTTGGCCGTTTAATTCTCTCATTTTTGCTTGCCTCACGTTCGACTTAGTTCGCGTCATAGCCAAGATTTCGGGTGCTGAATGTGGAAGTCATCGTTTCCCGGTACGGCTGCCCGCCTGAATTCAATTCCTGTGATCGGACACTGATCGTGTAACGGACCTGCCGGACAGCAGCAAGGTTTGCCGTCACGTCGTCCGCAGTACCTGCGATACCGTCGGGCCCTGCGCTCGGGTCGTCCAAAAGCGTTCCGTTATCCATCACGTACTGGATCTGGAAGTTTTCGACCCCGTATACGAGAGGTTGGTCGACGAACGGGACCGCCGGGGTCACGGGCGGTGTATTCGCATAAACACGGCGAGTAAGCGTACCGTCGGGAGTCACGAAATATGTGACCATAATTACCCGCTGCAGACTCGCCGGCGTTGTGATCTGACGGATCGTGCCGGTTGGGCCGGGTAGGTTTATCCCGAGTACGTCTCCGTTAGAGAACTGGACCTTATTTGTGCCGCTGAGAGCGGTTGCGAGGCCAAGGGTAGAACCGGTATTCCCGGTGATCAGATATAGATCATTGACCCGGCACGAGGAATTACTGCCCGAAATGGGGACGATCTCATCGATATTCGTGCCGGTTGTCGTTGCCGCGTTGATATTCAGCGGCATCGAAACCGCGTTGGCACCCACGCCGACCATATTGAATGTCGTGTCGTAGAAAAGGAACGTCACCTGGTCCGTCATGACATTCGGAGCCGTGTTGTACGTATTCAGCGTGATGTTGTTACCGGAAATGATCGGCGGAACCGTGTCGCGCGTTGTGTCGAAATCGTTCGGTATGCCGAGCAGCGTGCTGATCCGGTTGTCGGGCAATACGACCGTATTCTTGAGCGGATATCCGAAGCCGGCATTATATGTGTCACGTCCGATCAGATTGAGTCCGAGACGAACGGACTTTGCCAATTCAACCTGATTATTTACCACCGAGCGACTCACCTGCGCCGTCCGTAGAACTCCCCAGATCGCGCTTGTAACGATCAGGAAGATCGTGAGCGATACCAGCAATTCCAATAAGGTAAAACCGGCTTCGTAGCTCCGGTTCTTCTGAAAGTTAGAGTTGTGCTCGTCTGAGACTTTCTTCATATTCGTTTCCTTAATTGTCCGTGCCGTAGTCGGTGAGAACCGTTCGAATTGTTTCGTCACGCTGAATCGTCCCTACGTTATACCGGACAGTCACTTCGACAGCGCGAATGCGGATCCTGGCAGTTCCCGGCGGGCTGCAGATCGGGGACGGACGATCCGGATCGCACACATCGGTTATAACGATCCGCCTCTGAAGGCCCGGGATCTGTGTTCCGGAGTCATCTGCGGTACCGATCACCTGGTCCGGCCCCGCATCGGACATCACCGGCTGGAAACCGGTCACAAAAACTCCTCGCGGACTGCCGTTTATGTCTGGGTTTGAACCGACATTGCCAACGGCGTTCCATCCGAGCACACTCGGGTTCGTTTCTTTTACCGACATTATCGATTCCATTGCAGAGGTCGCGTATTGTTTGGCCATCTGTTGCTGTTCGTGGCCCCGTGTCTGCAATACAGAGCCGGAAATACCAGACAAAAGAGCCAGTACTCCGACCATCAGGATCACAATTGCGATCATCACGTCGATATATGAGAAACCCGATTCGGTATTCTTTTTCATATGCTCCCTTTTTCTTGCGGAGGACTAACTCGCGACAAAACTGGTCCCATCGTGTTTCCAATAGCGGACAGAACCGGTGCCGCCAAAAATGGTTATCGCCCGCACTTCGGATTTGTGCCTCGGGACATCGCTACCAGTTGAGATCGGCGGCCAGATATACAGGTTGGCGCTGACCGGGATGTTGGTCGAATCGACTACAGTGCCGTCGCTCCGGAACCGAGCGGCCCATACCGAATGCCCGGTAACGGTCGTGGTTCCAGCAAGATGCCCCAATGAATCGGGCCCGAATACCGCGTCGCCGTAGTTAGGGGGATTTGGCTTGGTGATCCCGCTCGGAATGATGTCCATCCGGATATCATTGACCTTTTCGAGTGGGATCTTCTTTAGTTGCACCGCAGCACCGCTGACATTTTCGTCAATAATGAGGGCAGCATTATCGGTCAGATCTATTTCGAACCTGATGGTCTTTCGTTTATTTAACGCCAGCTGCGAGCTTTCCCGCATCAGGTCGATGAGCTTTATTGACTGGTCTTCGGACTTGTACAAACGTTTGTAACTAACAATGTACGGAACCGAGATCGCCGCAATAATTGCGATAATTACAAGTACAACGAAAATCTCAACTAGCGAGAATCCATCCGATGCGTCCTTCGATATACGTCGTGCTGCTTTCATACTGTTGAGTTACCGCGGTTACTTTTAAAAACTTTTTTGCCCCAAGAGTTGGGATAGCTAAAGAAAGGAAAGGAGGAATGAACAAAGCATTCCAAAAATATTGTACATTGTTGTACACAGAATATCAATAGATTCGTTTCCTTTGAAATGGATGGCTTTTCCGCTAAAATTGCGTGAACATGAGACATACGGCCTACGTACTTTGAATGGCGGCGAAATGACGGCACAAGAACCTGTTCCGAAAAAAGCGATTTCCGCGGATTGGCTAGTGCGCGGTGTGTTGACGAAAGTCGGCGACACTTTCGACCGTTTCACCGGACGACGATGGGTACCATCCAGCAGTCTTGCAACAAGCGAACTGATCGAACAGCTAAAAAAGCTGCTTGATGCAGAGGCACGCGAAGTTCCCGGGAAAGGAATGGTTGTACCACACGATATCAGGCTGAAGATGCAATGGAATAAGTTCTCGGATGACTCCGAGAAAGGGATCGCTGCATTGAGAACCGAGCTAATGACGGCCGCCGTCGACCACATTAACAACTCACTCTATTACACTTTCGCACCGCTTTCGGTTGAGGTTAACGCCGATTACTTTACCGAGGGCGTAAAGCTCACGGTCGGATTCGGCAGCTTTGACGACGAGGAGGAAGGTGTGGAATTGGACGTCCGGCTTCCCTCCTCGGTCGCTTCCGGCGAGATAGAACCGGTGAAGCAAAGCGCGGCACCCGGTATCGAATCGGTTATCGTCCACTATTCGCTTGAAGGCCGGAAATTTCAGAAAGCTATCTCAGTTCCAGAGAATGGCCGGATTTCGGTCGGAAGGACCTCCGAGAGTGCTTTTGCGATTGAGCATACGAGCATCTCAAAACTGCACGCGACGATCGTCGTTCAAAGCGACGGAACGCTGGCACTCGCCGACACGGGTTCGACCAACGGAACATTTGTGAATGGTGAGAGGATAAGCTATGGAAAGGCGGTGCCGTTAACGTCTTCGGACAACGTCCGGTTCGGCTCGGTCGATGTAACGCTCGAGGCAGTACCCAAAACGGTCGAAGCGGCTTCGATCGAAAGTGTAGGGCCTAAAGCGGACACCGTGGAGATAGACGGATTCGAATTCACGAGCAGAACCGCCCAAGAAACCGTCGAACTCCCTGCTTCCCAACCACGTGCAGCTGAAGAAACGGTGGAATTTCTAGCTCCGCAACCACGCGTAGCGGAGGAAAAGGTGGAGTTCCCCGCTCCTCAACCACCAATCGCAGAAAAGACGATCATTATCACGCCGATCGCGACCGTCAACCCTCAAGACTCGGCCGGCAAGCCGATAGAAATGCCCGAAGAAACTCCGGACGGTGAGGGCCAATGACAAACATACTGGCACTTCTCCTTATCGACTGGCAGAAACTACGCCCTGAATACATTTTCGGCGGCCAGGTCCTCGAACGGACACCTGCCGGACTGACAATAATCTACTCGATCGGCCTAGGGGTTCTGGTCGTTTTCCTGATCCTTAGTTTCATAGACAATTTTCGGCGGCCAAAGTTCGTGTTCGAACGTGAACTTCCGCCCGAGGTCTCGAAAAAGCTCTCGCAGACGCTGACCAATCGCAGCCTGCGAGTTTGGCAGGTCTTTTTTACCTTGCTGGCGTTTTTCGTGTTCGGATTTCAGATGTATTGGGTCTATTTTGCTGACGATTCGAACGAACAGTTCCAGGCATTAAATTATAAAGACCTCCGAAACCGGCGGACATCGGCTGCTACACTGCGCGGCTGGATGCTCGATCGAACCGGAAAGCTCGAGAACGCTCTCGCCTATTACACCATCGATAAAAATGGCGATATTCAACGCACCTACCCGCTTGAACGGGAGATGGCGCATCTGATCGGCACCGAGCGCGGCACACCGGGACTCGAACGGACGCTCTATAAACGAGAATCCAACTCGATGCCGGAGGCGTGGCAGCTGCTTTTCAAATACAAGAAGCCCGAACCCGAACAAACCGACGTCCGGACGACGATCGATCGTGATCTGCAGCAGTTCGTCGCTCAGCAGCTCGAAGGCAAAAAGGGTGCGATCGTCGTTATAAACCCGCAATCGGGAGATGTGCTGGCGATGTACTCGAACCCGACGTTTGACCTAACCGAAGCGGTAAAACAGGAGGTTTATCTTCGGCTCGAGGGCGATAAGAACCAAAAGCCGCTGCTTAACCGTGCAACCCGCGAATACTACGTTCCGGGTTCGACGTTCAAGACGCTGACGATGATCTCGGCATTCAGGGCGAACAAGCAAGATCTGCTTTTCGACGACCTTTCTTCCTCAAACGATCCTCCATGCTACACGCCTTACCGCGGTTCGAGGCCGATATGTGATGCCGGCGGCAGTTGTGAAATTTGCCAAACCGGCGTTCCTATCCGCGAGGCTTTCAAGGTCTCGAGCAACCAGTATTTTGCCCAACTGGCGAACGCACTCGGCCGCGACAGAATGGGCGAAACCGCAAAACTGGTCGGGATCGCGGCTGTAACAGACAAGAAGGACGCGTTGACGCAGGGATTTTTCCCGGGCATTTGGAACACGAGCGACCCTCGCATCGCGAGCGCCCTGGCACCCGCGAGATCGACGATCGTCGTCGGCAAGGACCTGACGCTTTATGATTTCGGCCTCGAAGGGATGGGCCAGGGGCTTGCATCGCAAATGACGCCGTTTCAAATGGCGTTGATCGCCTCGACAGCGGGCAATCTCCAGGGCAGGTTGATGAAGCCGAAGATCGAGGCGGACCTTCAGCCGCTCGCGTTTGCCGATGTCATTTCACCGCAGCAGGCCGCTGCGGTACGCGACATCATGTCCACCGTTACTGAGGAGTCCGGCGGAACAGGCGGAGCTGTCCGGGCAGCGCTTGCCGGCACAGGGATCACGGCTGGCGGCAAGACCGGAACGGCTGAAAAGGACGACGCACCGCGTTTCGACCCGAAAACGGGCGAAAGGATGTTCGTGATCAAGAAGAAGAAGGGCGAGAATGGCGAAACGGTTGAATATAAGGAGTTTCTGACCTACAACCGAACCGACGGCTGGTTCATCACCATCGCGCCTCTTGAAAATCCGCAAGTGGCGATCGCAGTCGTGATCGAGGACATCGGGTCAAAATTTGGTGGTTCGACGGCGGCACCCGTTGCCGCAAAAGTGATACTCAAGGCCCGCGACCTCGGTTTGCTGGGCGACAGGTATAAACCAGTGGCGAAACCACCGGCGGCAAAACCGAAAAGAACAAGATAGCCGTACGGCAAATACGTGAAAAACCGAACATCTTCACATATCTTTATTCTGCTATTGATCGTCTTTCTGACGGGCGTGAGTCTGTATTCGATCCACTACGGGGCACTTATTCGTGGCTACGACACGTCAGTAATGACCGCCGTTCGCGACCTATTACTCCTTTTGTTTCTTGCAATTCTACCCCTTTTGTTGAAGTGGGTTATTAGGTATGAGGGCAACTGGACGCTCTATACTTCCGTCGTTCTGTTATTCTCCATCGGCCTAACTATACAGTATCGGGTTTTCAGCGATCCCGAATACACATCGCGAGCCGATAAGACCGAGGCACGACAGGAAAAGCTGCGTACGCTCCAGATGCACTACATCCAGGAGAACTACTCGGCGGACAAGAAGAAATTGATGGGGTTGCCGCCAACGCCGCCCTCGCCTGTGGACCTTTCGGCCGAAACGCCGCGTCCGGCAAATGAAAGCCTTCGCGAGGTCGTGCTTTCCGGAAATACGGTCAATCCGTTGCTTGCGATATTTGGGATGTTATTCGCATTTATCGTATTGAGACGGCAGCAGACGATCGACTTTCTGAAGAATAACGGATTCCTGATCGTTATTCTCACACTCGGCCCGCTTCTGCTCGCGGCAATTACCTCGAGGGCAGGAAAAGCCCTAGGAAATATGACGCCGTGGGAACCGGCAAAAATCCCCTTCCTTGTAGGATTTGCAGCTGTTCTATCGATCCTGTACAAAAATCTGGCTAAGACGTACTGGGGCATTCCGCGTGCAAAAGACGTTGTTCCGCTCGTTTTTATGGCCGTCCTGCCGTTCGTGCCGTTCTTTGTACTGAAGGATTTTGGCCAAATGATGGTGTTCAGCTCGGTGTACGCGACTCTCTATTTGGTGGCCGTCCGGCGTTTTTCCCAGCGATTTGTGTTGGTTGGCAGCGTGATGCTGGTGGTCGGGATTCTAGTCGTTGGCGCGCTGCCGGAAAATACCCAGTCGAAAATACCGGTCCTTCCGACGCTTGCCGCACCGGTCAAGGCCGTTCTGCCGCATCGAATACAGCAGCGGTTTCATCTATGGCTCGATGGTTTCGATCCGCCGACACCCGAAACTGCGTGGTGGAAGGACGACTACGACAATTATTACAAGAAGCTGGTCGAAAAAGACCCGAACCTCCCGAAGATGATCGCGGACGATCCGGACCTCCAAAAAGCGATAAATGTCGACGCGTGGTTCGACATTTTAGCGTTTCAGCCGGCCCAGGCAACGTTTGGCCTAGCGTCCGGCGGGACAACCGGCCGCGGACTTGGCCTTGGTTACCCCGAGCTGATCCCGGTCGCCGACTCGGACTACATATTCGCTGCATTGGCCGAAGAACTTGGACTTTTTGGGGGTTTATTGGTAACCTTTGCGCTGATCGTATTTGTTAGTGCCGGAGTCAGGACAGCTCGCGATTCGCGAGATATGTTCAGCAAACTCTGCTGTATCGGATTAGTCGCTTTTATCGGTTTTCAGGCTCTGGTAAACATCGGCGGTATTACGCGGGCGTTGCCAATGACCGGAATAACGCTCCCGTTCGTCAGCCATGGCGGTTTTAGCCTGATCACGAGCTTTTTCATGCTCGGAATGCTGATGGCGTTCTCTCACCGGAATGCTATGGACTATCGCCGGGACATCGCAAACGTCACGATGCCTAAGGCCCCGGACGGCGATCAGCAGATCCAGTAATTTTCAATTACCTTTTCTACCTTCGGAGAGCGAAAAATGATTCAAAGTTTCCGCATCACGTCCGCATCTGTCAGCGATCGGGGCCTTAGCGAAGGCCGTCCTCAAAACGAGGATGCATTTCTCGCCATGCCTCAGCGAGGGATCTTTGCCGTCGCGGACGGGGTCGGCGGGGCTCAGGCCGGTGAGGTCGCATCGCAAATGGCGATGGAGATCCTCGGCGAGGCCTTCGTCAACGTTGATGAACGGACGGACGCCGAAGATGTAATGCGCCGAGCGTTGGTGCAGGCTAATTCCGCGATCCACCAAATGTCCAACGAACTTCCGCAATTGTCCCAAATGGCGACGACGGTAGTTGCTCTTCACCTTTCGGGAAACATAGCGACTATCGCTCACGCCGGCGACTCGCGGCTTTACCGGATGGACGAAAACGGCGAGCTGCACCGTGAAACCGAAGACCATTCGATGGTTGCCGACGAGGTTCGTGCCGGTCGGATGACCGAGGAACAGGCTGAGAATCACCCCGGAAAGAACATCATTAACCGGGCACTCGGTGCAGAGCCTGACGTCGATATAGAACTGAAGACGATAATGGTCGGCACGAATACGACTTTCTTGATGTGTTCGGACGGCGTCACACGCCACGTAAGCGACACGGAGATCGCCGAGCTTTTGCGCTCGAAAAATGATCCTGAATTCATTTGCCAGCAGATCAAAGCAATGTGCTTCGAACGCGGTGCCGAGGATAACTTAACGGCGGTGATCGCCCGGCTCGGCGAACCCGAAGGCGCTCACACGTACGAGGTCCACGACGTCGCGATCGTGCCCGACGAAGAGATAACGGTCGCCTCCGCCCGAGAGCCGGTAAACGCGGCAGTCACGGTGGCTCTTGATGAAGATGACCTGCTCGAACTAGATATTCCGATTGAACCCGAACACGTTTCGGTTTTGGCGGAGCCGACACCAACCGCCTCCAGTTTCGCAACTTCAACACCGGCGGCGGTTACAGCAACGCCGATCGACGCGGGCGATACTGGGCCCGTCGTCGGTTACTTCGATGCGGCCGACCAGGAGACGGTGGAAACGACAACCGCCGAACTGTCGCCGCCAGCGAACGCAGATCCGATCGCCACACAGGAGGAAACGCCGGCACGACAGGATCCTGAATTTGCTATGTTTGGGAACGCTGGTGAACCGGCTGCTGACGAGCCTCGGCGTCCGAGCCCGATCGGCCGCGTGCTTTCGTCGGCGGCATTGCTCATCATTGGCGGGTTGATAGGCCTCGCGGCATATCATTACCTGTTGGCGGACCGAACGCAGCCGGCTGTGCAGGAGCCCCTGACCCAAATGCAGAGTAACAATCAACCGCAGACCGCATTTGAAGAAAATCGTCGAACTCTGGACAAGAACCCGGAGGCTGCGGTCAAGAGGTACGAACTTGAGCCCAAGGACGCCGAGAACCGGTTTCTTGTCGGACGTGCATATTTGTTGATGGGAAAATATCCGGAGGCTAAAGCTGCATTTGAGGAATCGCTTGCCAAGATCGCTTCGAACGAGGTTGATTCGGCTAACGCTACGACGCTAAAGACCGAGATCGCTATCGCAATGTCGATCATCAACGATCCCGCCGCTCAGGCAAATCTCAAGAAATCACTGACTGAGACGGCTCCCGCGGCGAACGCAAATGTTCCGACGGCTAATAAACCGCCAAAGTAACTAGCAAAACTGCCGTTTGGCTTCGAACAGGATGATCCCGGCGGCCACGGCCAGATTCAAGCTCTCGACAGAGTTCTCCATCGGAATGTGGATCCGCTCGTCGGCCTTGGACAGAATTTCGTCGCGCAGGCCGTGAGCTTCCGAGCCGAATATCAGTAACCTGGGCTGTTTCCAATCCAATTCAAAATATGACCTTGCCGAACCCGCAACCGTGGCAGTCGGAATGAGACTGTGGCCGCGAGCCCAAATAATTGCCGATTCCAGACTGGCGTCGTGCCAGACAGGTATACGGAACGCAGCACCCATCGATGCACGGAGCGATTTTGCCGAAAAAGGGTCGGTCGAATTCTTGGTGACGATTATCCCCGAAGCGCCTGCAGCTTCGGCGGTCCGCAGTACGGCTCCCAGATTCGACGGGTTGTTTACCTGATCGAGAA
This sequence comes from Acidobacteriota bacterium, assembly GCA_029781855.1. Classification (GTDB taxonomy): domain Bacteria; phylum Acidobacteriota; class Blastocatellia; order Pyrinomonadales; family Pyrinomonadaceae; genus OLB17. The sequence continues at coordinate 32,862 of JAKOVX010000001.1, forward strand.
GCAGGACTATGGGAAGCATCCCTTCGGATGAAAGATTTGCGACGATGCTGTGCAGATAATTGACCGGCCTTTCAGCTATCATTACGATCCCCTGAGTGTTTTCGGTCGCGGCGATCGAGTTGAAGACGCGGTCTGGCAATTCAAATGTGTATCTTGAAGCTTCGAGTGCAGATCGGATCAGGGCCACGTTTTCGTGCGAATCGACGAAGCGTTCCGAGACGAAACACTCCGACACCTCGATGCCGGAGCGGAGAGCCTCGGCAGAAAGGCGTTTGCCCTCGACAAACATCTTCCCCGTTCCGTGCCCGTCCCGGATGCGTCTAGCTCCAATAAGACGGTTGTTGTCCCGACTCGTGATCTTTTGCAATTCTTCCATTCGGCAATATATATTTACCACCTTTCATGCCAATCTTGAATCCCGCCGTGTGACATTATTTTCATCAGCTTTCGGAAGATCTTAAAGCCAAAGGGTCTTGTAGACCGGTTTCGTCGGGACGGCACGCCGTTACCGCTTGGAAAAAGGGTGCGGAATCGCTAAACTTGGGGTTTATGCAGCCCGAATCAAAGATAAAGAACAAGATAGATCTGCTGAAAGAACGCTCGCAAAGCGCGGAAGAAGGCGGCGGTGCCGACCGAATCGAAAAACAAAAAAGATCAGGCAAGCTGACTGCGCGGGAACGGATCGATTTCTTTCTCGATGAAGGATCGTTTGAAGAATTTGATAAGTTCGTTGTTCACCGTTCCACAGATTTTGGGCTCGAAAAGCAGAAATTCCCCGGTGACGGTGTCGTGACCGGCCACGGCCTCGTCGACGGGCGCGAGGTTTTCGTTTTCGCACAGGATTTCACCGTTTTCGGCGGATCGCTGTCTGAAACGCACGCGCAAAAGATCTGCAAGGTGATGGACCTCGCAATGAAGACCGGAGCACCGGTCATCGGCCTTAACGATTCCGGCGGAGCAAGGATCCAGGAAGGCGTCGTCAGCCTCGGCGGCTACGCCGACATATTTCTCCGCAATACGCTTGCGAGCGGCGTCGTACCGCAGATCAGCTGCATCATGGGCCCGTGCGCGGGCGGAGCGGTTTACTCTCCGGCGATCACCGACTTTAACGTGATGGTCAAGGACACCTCGTATATGTTCATCACCGGCCCTGACGTGATCAAGACAGTGACCCACGAGGACGTTACGAAAGACGAATTGGGCGGCGCCGTGACGCATAACGTCAAATCAGGTGTGGCACATTTTGCGGCTGATTCAGACGAGCACGCCCTCCGGATCACGCGTGAACTCCTGTCGTTCATTCCGTCCAACAATATGGAATTGCCGCCGTTCGTGCCGACGTCAGACCCGACCGACCGGACAGACGAGGCACTGAATTCGATCGTTCCGGTCTCGTCGAACCAGCCGTATGACATCCGCGAGATCATCAATAAGGTCGTCGACGAAGGCTACTTTTTTGAGGTGCAGGAGCTTTACGCACCGAACATCGTCGTCGGATTTGCCCGTCTCGGCGGAATGTCGGTCGGGATCGTCGCGAACCAGCCGGCGTTTCTGGCAGGTGTCCTCGACATCGACGCGTCGGTAAAGGCGGCAAGATTTGTCAGATTTTGCGATTGCTTTAACATTCCGCTGATAACGTTCGAGGACGTTCCGGGATTTTTGCCGGGCGTCAATCAGGAGCACCTTGGCATCATCCGGCACGGAGCGAAATTATTGTACGCCTTTGCCGAAGCGACCGTACCCAAGATCACGGTGATCACGCGAAAGGCTTACGGTGGTGCCTATTGCGTTATGGCGTCAAAACATATTCGGACCGACATCAACTTTGCGTTTCCGACGGCCGAGATCGCCGTAATGGGCGCTGAAGGAGCGGTCGGCGTCCTGTTTCGACGGGAGATCGCCGAGGGCGACGAGACCTACCGCCAAAACAAAGTGGCGGAATTCGAGGATAAGTTCGCTAACCCATATATCGCCGCGGAACGCGGGTTCATCGACGAAGTGATCGAGCCGAAATTCACGCGGCCGAAGCTGATCCGGGCGCTTTCACTGCTGAAAAATAAGCGCGATTCGAATCCGCCGAAAAAGCACGGGAACATCCCGCTCTGATCCGGGCGACAAGGTATTTCGGCTAATTTCTGTAATGTTCATACTTCGTCCCTTACCCGAAGATCCTTCTATGATCAGTTCCAAGATCCGATGACTCAATCGCTCAACGCACGACCGACCATCTCGACGATCGATCTGGATAATTTGGCGTTCAATCTCCGATCTGTTCGTGAATTCATCGGTGCCGATGTGAAATGCCTGGCGGTGGTCAAGGCTGACGCCTATGGCCATGGTGCGGTCGAGTGTTCGCGGCGTTTGGAGCGTGAAGGAGTCGATTGGCTCGGCGTAGCACTGCCCGAAGAGGGTATCGAACTCCGCGCCGCCGGCATCGAAATACCGATCCTCGTCCTCGGCAGCTTCTGGCCCGGGCAGGAAAATGACGTCATTCACGCAGGGCTGACACCGGTCGTATACACCGTGAGCCAGGCAGCGTTGCTGGATTCCGCGGCGCGAAGCGCCGGCCGGATCGCGAATTATCACGTAAAGATAGATACCGGAATGGGTCGGATCGGCGTGCGTTACGATGCGGTACGGGGCTTGGCTGCGTCTCTCGCGATGTTCGAGAACATCCGCCTTGACGGCATGATGACCCATTTTGCTGTCGCCGATGATCTTGGCGAAAATACTTTCACGAACGAACAGATCGATAGATTTGATTCGGCAGTAGAGATATTTCACGAGTATGGTTTCACTCCGACGTATTTCGATCTCGCGAATTCACCGGGGGCCGTTGCGCATCCTAGTTCACGGCGCAAATTGGTTCGTCTCGGCGGAGTACTCTACGGACTCGGCGGCGATGTACTCCCACGGGAGATCGTCAAGCCCGAACTCCGACCGGTTCTGTCGCTTACTTCCTCGATAGCCTATATTAAGGACGTCCCGGCGGGCGAGACGCTCGGCTATGGCCGTACATTTCGCACCGATCGTCCGTCACGGATAGCCTCGATCCCGATCGGATATGCCGACGGTTATCCGCGGACACTTTCAAATGTAGGCAAGGTAATTGTCAATGGAAGATCGGCCCCTACAGTCGGCCGGATCTCGATGGACTGGACGCTTATCGACGTGACAGATGTTCAGGACGCCAAGATCGGAGACACCGTTACAATGATCGGAACAGATGGCCGGTCGAGCGTGTTGGCCGAGGATTTGGCGGCGGCGCTCGGAACGATCTCTTATGAGATCACCTGCGGGATAAGCGAGAGAGTCCCGAGAGTTTTTATCGAATCCACATACGTATAAATGCCGGATCGCGATCTCAATTATTGGCGGAAGTTTGCCGTTCGGTTGTACACGGTGACTGCCGATTCCGAACTTTTCGGAAGGGCTGCCCAGTCGGCATTTTACTTCTCGTTGGCGATCTTCCCTTTCCTCCTGTTCGTCATCAGCATATTTGGACTGATCCTGAGATCAGCGGACGGATTCAAGTCAGAAACCTACGCATATATCGGCCGTGTAATGCCGGGAGCGGCCTCGGAACTTGTCCGGCGAACTATTGACGAAGTTGTGTCTAACAGTTCGGGCGGAAAGCTAACTATCGCCTTGATCGTGACACTTTGGTCTGCATCGGCTGGCATTGACAGTATTCGTTCCGGATTAAATGCCGTTTATGGCCTGCGCGACAGCCGGATGTGGCTAAGAACCAAGATACAATCGGTGCTGCTGACGGGCGTTCTCAGCATTATCTTCGGTGTTGTACTCACTATCGTGTTTTACGGCTGGAACCTGTTCGAGGTTACGCTGGGAAAACTCGGCTTTCCGGTTGCGTCACCGGCTATTTTGACGGTGATACAGTGGGCTTCGATCCTGTTGTTAATGCTCTTCGCATTCGAAGTTATTTATAATCTGCTGCCCGACTTCAGGAGGTTCCGCTGGAAATGGGTCACTCCGGGTTCGATCGCCGCGATCGCTCTCTGGCTGATCTTGACGACCGGATTTCGAGTGTATATTTCGTATTTCAACAGCTATGACCGAACCTACGGGTCTCTCGGAGCCGTGATCATCTTGCTGCTCTGGCTGTATTTGACGGCGCTTGTCGTAATGGTCGGCGGAGCCATCAACACGGTGTCGCACGAACTCCATGACGGCGGCGATGACGCACCGGATCCAATTGACGACGAAGTAAGGGAGTGACTGATCAATAAATATGGAACTCAATATCGGACAACAATTTTCGACCACACGCGAGGTCACGGATGAACTGGTTCGCAAATTCGCGGATGTATCGAGCGATCACAACCCAATACACCTCGACGAGGAGTTTGCAAAGACGACGCGATTCGGCCGGCGAATAGCTCACGGCATGTTGAGCGGGGCGTTCATATCGGCGGTATTGGGCAATGAGTTCAAGGGCCTCAAGATCGTCTATCTCTCGCAGACAATGAAGTTTACGGCACCGGTATATCTTGGCGATACGGTGACCGCAACCGCAACGATAACAAACATCCGTGGAGAACGTGGCATCGTCACGCTCGAAACGAACTGCACCAACCAGAATGGTGAATTGCTGGTCAAAGGCGAGGCCGCTGTTATGGTGATGCCATGATCAACGGCGGCCATCATCAGTAAAACTGATCGGCTTTAGGTTTATCATGCCCAAATGTTATGATTTGGGTTTAGTTTGCATTTCAAAATAATATGTCACTAATGTTGCAGGAGATCGCTGAGCAGCCCACGGTTTTGGAACGAACGATCAATGGCGAACGTCAAAAGATCGAGAAATTGGGTGCATTTCTGCGTGAACGCGAGATCGACCTGATCGTGCTGGTCGCCCGTGGAAGTTCGGACAACGCCTCTTTATTCGGCAGATATCTACTTGAGGTGACGACCGGTATTCCAGTCTCGCTGTCGGCTCCGTCTGTCGTGACGCTTTACGGCGCAAAGATCAATTTGAGCCGAGCACTAGTCGTAGGCGTTTCACAATCTGGCGAAGGCACGGACATTAACGCGGTTCTTCAATCGGCCAAAGATTCGGGTGCATTCACACTAGGGATCACGAATGAAGCCGATTCGTCAATGGCAAAGATCGCGGATGAGACGCTGTTGATCCACGCCGGGCGGGAACGGTCGGTCGCTGCGACCAAGACCTACACGGGCCAGATGCTTCATTTTTACCTGCTCGCATCGATCCTCGGGGATCGAAAAATAGACTTTGAGCGGATCCCGGAATATACGCAGCAGGCGTTATCGTTGACACCGCAGGTGGAGACGCTTGTCGAACGTTATGTGTTCATGGAGAACTGCGTGGTTGTCGGCCGTGGGATGAATTACGGTAATTCCTACGAGCTAGCCCTCAAGTTGATGGAGACCTGTTACGTGGTCGCCGAGAGATTCTCGTCGGCAGATTTTTTCCACGGCCCGCTGGCGATCGTCGAACGACGGTTCCCTGTAATAATGTTCGCCCCGTCAGGAGTCACAAAGAAGAGCAGCGTCGACCTTCTAAACAATCTTCGAGATCTTCACGCTGATTGCCTTGCGATAACGAACGACGCCGAGATCGCTGCGATGTCGCCGAAAGGGCTCATGCTGCCGGCGGGTATCGATGAATTCCTCACGCCGATCCCGTTCATTGTACCGGCGCAGCTTTTCGCTGCGTACCTCTCGGCGGCCAAGGGCCTAGATCCTGATGCACCGAGGTCGTTGTCGAAGGTAACGAAGACGGTCTAAGAATTACGCAACGACGCCACCCAATACGTGGTTCGTGCATATTAACCTTTTCTATTAACAATAATTAGATCAAAATTCGGAGGCTGCCCGAAGAAGTGCCTCCCGCATTGCAGCGGCGTTTGCCCAGCGGAGTTCGACCTGTTTGGCGAGCGCCGTCTCGATCACGGCGGCAAATCTCAACGGAATGTTCGGGATCCGCTGGGATATGGGGATGATCGGTTTTTCGAAGATCGCCTTGACCGTCTCGGAAATACCCGCTTTTGGGCCGATATCCAGTGCGTGGGCGCCGGTCAAAAGGCTATATGCCGTCATACCGATCGCATAGATGTCCGACGGCGGCCGAACTTCCTTGAAGTCGCGAACCTGTTCCGGCGGCATGTACGCGATGGTCCCGGCGACATCGCCAACCATCGTCACACCGCTCATTCCGGTCTGTTTGTAACTCTTTGAAAGCCCAAAATCGGTAAGTTTCGCGTTCGAACGAGGGAACTCGCCCTCGATCAGGATGTTCTGTTCCTTGATGTCGCGATGGACGAATCCAAGTGAATGAGCGAAATCCAGAGCCGCCAGCGTTTGCTCGATTATCAGGGCGACCTCGCGTGGTTGGAGTTTCCCGCCCCGGTGTTTTGCGAGCCGTGCCGCATCCATTCCGGCAATGTACTCTGTGACCAGGTAAACAATGCCGTTATGCGTTCCGTGTTCTATGTAGCTGACAATGTGCGGATGCCGCAGGGCCGACGCGACCTCGATCTCACGCAGGAAACGCTTCATTGATTGGTCGCTAACGGCGACCTCAGGCAAAAGCGTTTTGATCGCGACCGCCTGCCCGGTCTTCTCAGAACGGGCCAGCATCACGCTGCCCATTCCGCCTTGACCGATCACCCGCATCATTTGGTAATTTGGGATGGGTTGAGGATTCGCTCGAAGCTTTTCGCGGCACTCATCGCAAACGTAAGTTAGTTTCGACGCCGGATTCGACGCCTCAACGCTCGCCGGCAAGCCGCAATTAAGACAAGCTACGGCTACAAGCGACGGATGCGTTCCCGACGCGGGCGATCCGAATTCCCTGATCTCAGTCGGATCCGACGTTACCTCGACCTCGAGAACGGTCTCACCACCCTGGATGCGATCGCCGCTCTTAAGATGTGCGGTGTCTACGCGAAGTCCATTGACGAACGTGCCGTTTGTCGACCCGAGGTCACGGAGAAACGCCTGCGGGGGAGCGATCTCGATCAGACAATGATGCCGCGAGAAGAAACGGTCGTGCGGAAGGCAGAATTGAGCATCCTCGCTGCGACCGATCATGAACGTGTCATGCTGATCAAATGTAAATGAACGTCCGGTCTGGGGCCCCGCGATAACGTTTAGGCTTACGCGCATTAAAAAAACTGATCGGGTTAGAACTATCGTTCCCGACAGAGAAGAGTATTGTAACTAATTTCCGAGACTTCCCAAAAAGATCGCGGCACCATAAAGAACGATAATTAGAAGAAGAGCTGCAAAATAGATGAGTCCGGTCACGATCCCGCCGATGGCCAGACCGCGGCCCGTGTAGCTTCGAGGGTCCCTCTTTATCTGCGAAATCGAGATGAATCCGGTGATCATTGCAACCGGAGCAAGGAGCACTCCCAAATAACAGCACCAGCCGACCGTAATACTGGCAATTCCGAAACAGAGCGACGTAACCGCGAGTGTCTGGTTCGGAGCGAGCGAGATCGGGTAACTCATCACCTGCTGGCCCTGCCACTGTACAGGCGGAGCTGCCGGTGCCTGCCAGTTAGTCGGATTTGTCGACCGCGGGTCGTTCATCATGACCGTTGGCGGCGAATCGTCGAAAGGGCGTTGGCTGCCGGCGTAAGAACTCACCAGCATTTCACCATCGTTCAGGCAAAAATTCAGCTGATCATCCGTGTAGGTCTGATTGCACCGTGGGCATTGCTTCATTATTTTCGAAGTTCGAGATCCTTAAACGCGATCTTGGCGGCATCTCCGGAATAGAGGCCAACCACTCCGCCCGAATATCCGTAATCGTTCTTGATAGTATTTACCAACGTTCCGTTGATATAGAGTTCGATCTTGCCGGGCAGATCGCGGACCTCGAGCGTATTCTCTTCGGTCCCGGGCTTAATGGCGTCAGACTTGGTCCAGGTAATTACGGCGTCCTCTTTTTGAGGCGAATGATGAACAACGCGGTACTTTTGCTTTTTGCTGTCGATCAGAAAGGCATATCCTTGCTGGAGTGGCGTCGGGTTACTGTGAAAAACGAGGCCGTAGCCCAGCCTGGAATCGGCATTGTCGACGTTCCGGAGCGTCACGGTGGTGTTTGCATTCTCGGTCTGGTCCGTGTCCGCAGGCGCCGCAAGGACATAGTAGAAACCCTTCTGCTTCGACGACATGAAGAACTCGCCGTTCGAGAACTCGGTATTTCCATATAGCGATGTCGTGCGGACCCATTCGCTCAGGTCGACCTTTTCGACATCGGTTCGATCCGAAGTGTTCGAAGTTGTCGTGGATGTGTTAGTTCCGTTTGTCTTCGAATTGGTAGGTGATGATGTGGTCGAGCCTTTCTTCGGCGTCGGCGTTGTGCTCGTGTTCGCGTTGGCAACCTCCATCTGCGAGCCGACGATGAATAACCCGACAACTCCGCCGCCGCACAATAGGGCGAGAACACCAAGTATTAGTAAGACCCAGATCCACGTTTTCGAAGATTTTTTTGGCTGCATGGAATACGGTTGCGGAGCTGTATTCCATTGCGGTTGAGCCGGCTGCACCTGATATTGCGGTGTCTGGACCTGCCTGGTCGGCTCGGTGATCCGCGGCTCATTCATCATCACGGTCGCCGGCATCGCTTCGCTTGTGGCCTGCTCGAGAACGCTTCCATCTTCGAGACAAAAATTCAGATTGTCATCCGGATAAGTTTTACGGCATCGTGGGCATATTTTCATCAGATGTCTCCAGGGCGAACTTAGTGTCTAGCGGTTGTTTCCAAACATTATACGCATAGATAGTCAGAATTGCGACTATTTTCAATACGTTTCGCACGTTTAGGTTGTTCGACGTTTATTGAAGCGTGAGGCCGCACCGCCCGCAAAATTTGATATGCGCCGGGTATGCTCCGCCGCAACGCTTGCACAACCGTTCGGCCTGAGGCGGCATAGTTTGTTTGTACGCGGACGTAAACCCGACCGGCTGGCTAGATGTCGGGGCCGACGGGGGCGTGATGTTGAGGCCGCAGCGGCCGCAGAACCGCGAATTCATCGGTAGCGGTGCCTTGCACCTGGGGCAAGGATAGGTCGCCGAATCCTGTCCCGGCGAGATCATAACGAACGAACCGCTTCCACAGCGGCCACAAAATTTGACGCCTTCGGCGAACCGCGAATGGCAGCTTGCGCAAGCGACTATCCCGGGCATCATGCTTGATTGCGGTGAGCCTCCGGAACTCGTGCCCTGCGAAGATGTCGGCTGGCTCGATTCGCCATGAACCTGCCGAAGTTGAGCCTGGATGACTTGTTCATTCGCACCGCTGCGAACCTCGATGACACGTTCGTCGTCTCGCTCGCCCGGCTTTGAGACTCTTAGAACATGTTGACCGGCCGGGGTATCCGTCAGGACGACGCGTCCCGAGCTACCTACACTTCCCTTCCGTTCGTCGTCGACATATACCTCCGCACCCACGGGAGCAAGCACTACGAGGCGGGAAACACCCCCTTTACGCGTCTCATCAACGTCAGCAGCGGCATTTTCAAGTTCCGTGATCCATTCGGCGACAGACGGCGGCCGGTTGGCGGGATCGATCTCGAGTGCCCGCATAATGATCCGTTCGACATCCGCCGGAATGTCCGATCGGATGGATGAGAGCGGAGCCGGTTTATGCATGATCTTCTGCATCACGAGCTGCATCAGATCACCTGTAAATGGCGTTCGACCGCCGAGCATAAGATATGCGATCGTTCCAAGGGCATAAAGATCAGCCCGTTTGTCGACCCCGACTTCCGGCTGCATCTGCTCGGGCGACATAAACTCGGGCGTCCCGATAATGCCGCGTGAGGACGGAGTAGCGTGCGAACTAGCGTCGGTGACAGTTTGATTCACGATCTTTGCCAGTCCGAAATCACCGACCTTTACCCAACCGTCCCCGCCTTTGCCCTTTTGCATTATGAAAATGTTTGCGGGCTTCAGGTCGCGATGCAGGATCCCTAGGTCGTGGGCTGCCTCGACGCCGTCAGCGATCTGCCGGAGCAGCCGAACGGCACGACCAACAGGCAAGGTGCCCTCGCGGCGGAGAAGTTTGTGCAGCGTCTCACCTTCGACATATTCCATCACGAGATAGAAAATGCCGTCGGCCGTCTCGCCGTAGTCGGTGACGCTGACAGTATTGGGATGCTGAATGGAGGCGGCGGCCTGTGCCTCGCGGCCAAAACGTGCGATCGCCTCACCTTCCTGGAGATCATCGCTATTTAGAATGTCTTGTCGCACGGTTTTGACGGCTACGCTGCGTGTATCAAATTTCTTGTCTTGAGCGAGATACACCTGGCCCATAGCTCCACGGCCAAGACGGCTGACCAAAAGATACCGATCCGCCAACAGTTGCGGGCCCGGCAACGAAGTGCGTGTGTTCACTTCGTCGTGCGGGCAGACGCCAACCTCGTCCGGGTAACACAATTCACATTTGGGACATTCCTTCATTTCCTTGATTATTTTGAATGCGACCGCCTAATAATCCAAGTGTTGAACGTTGAAAGTCAAAACTTTTTGCGTTTTCTGGACAATGTGAAAGATTTTGGTATAATTCGAGTTTGCTTTGGGTCGATAGCTCAGTCGGTAGAGCAGCGGACTCTTAATCCGCGGGTCGCAGGTTCGATCCCTGCTCGGCCTACCAGTTCATGCAACGAGAAAGGGTCGCCGTAATGGTGACCCTTGTTTCGTTTGCGCGGAACTTGAATTCAGACCGAATTGAAAACACTTTCTTTAATTTGATAATTGGACCCAAGTGACACTGCCGCAGGTCCCCAGAAACGGAACCGGGACCGGAAATGACAAAACGTAAGATCTCGATACCGGTGAACTTTGATGTTCTGAAAATGTAATCCACGCCTTTCATCGACTTTGCTTTGATGAGCCAACCCGAAAACGTCGGCTCTCGTGGAATGTCCAGGTCGACGTTGTCGAGCCAATAAGCCGGCACTCCCGGAAAGGCGTGATGGGCCTCGTGTAAATTGAAATTAAAATGAAAGTATCGCGACACGAAAGCGAAGGTATCGAAACTCCGCGTGTATTTTACCTGATCCAGAAACGATATCGGCTTCACATTTTCGCCCTTAGATATTGGTATTTCAATGTGTGTATGCTGCGTCATGATCAGCAACTCTTTCCACACGAAACTCAGTATGAACGCCGGCAGTATGTAATAGAGAACAACCCCCCAAAAGAAATACAGAGTCACAATATAGACCACTAGTTAGATTGCCACATTCAAGACAGAGAGTTCATACACGGGCTTTGGCACAAATCGCCTTATCTTGGCGAGATTCCAGTAATTGCTGAGCATATAGCTCAGAAAGAATATGGGGATCATTAGCCACCAACAGGCGTTGACGATGATCTGAACGATCTTCGCCTCGATCGGTTTGACCGTCTTCTCCGTCGTCGGGTCAAGGTCACGCCAGCCGGTCCATCTGTGATGGAGGCTATGCATGCGCTGCCAGGTGAAGAAAGGAATGCCGGTTAACAATCCAAATATATTGCCGAAGAATCTATTGCCGGCCTTGCTCTTGAAGAAATTCAAATGTCCACATTCATGCAACAAAATAAAGGTCTGTGCAAAGAAAAAAGAGAGCGGGATCGTCCCGATCCGGTAGAGAATAGGGTTTTCCAAAACGAAAAAGTACACTGCAACGCCCACCAGAGCCAAAGGGACGCTCAGGAACGCGAGAGCTTTCAGGTTGTTTGCGTAGAGACCAGGATTCATCTTCTTAATATCGGCGTACGGAAATTGCTGTATCACCGCGATATAAATGACCAGTATTATTAGGAATTGAACCACATTTAGACGAACGAGCCGATATTGGATCCTTCCCATCCGAGATAGCCTGTCGTATTCCTCCGTCGTCAGAAAGTTGATATCTCCCAAGTCCCTATACTCCATTTCTCCGTTGTGGGAGTGATGAGCGTTGTGGACGCGTTTCCAGTTTGAAAACGGGATGAAGGTAAACAAACTGCAAAAAACGCCTGTAGCGATCTTCAATCGGCGGGAGGAAGTAAACGACTGGTGTCCGCAATCATGCTGGATGAAAAAGATTCTTAGGAGAAAAAGGCCGTTCAGCACAGCCCGCCCGAGCGTCGCGAGATATGACCACTCGAGGCTGTAATACATTAATATGCAGATACCAGTGAAAGGAACAAAGATAGGTATTTAGAAGCTGAATGACGACGCTTCTGCGGCGGGGCGGCTGATATTTTTTCACTATCGTCCGCCAGTCATTCAATGCTAGTTCGAGATTTTCGCTGCCGGATTGAATTGTCATCGACGCTTAAGCGGAGAATGCAATTCGAACGATAAGGATGCCGCAAATACGTTCGAAATGGGAGAACGAGAATGTCGTTTTAAAGGAAAACGATGCAACGGTTGAAGCCTTTGATTTCCAAAAAGAATAGGATTTTTAGAACTCCATTCAATTCTGCGCCAAATCTGTCGAGTAACGACTGCTTTCTTCCCGCTGCCACTTTTTAAGAAACTATACCTGATCACGCCACTTAAGTACTTCTTCGCGAAGCAAAGGATTCTGCTGAAAACTCGCAGTTTGGCCGTGTGCAGCCGTCGCCCGCTGGATGTGCCAATAGCTGAGGCCCAGCTTCCCGGCCGCTCGCAGATAGTGGCTGCGTGCCGAGTATTTCCCGCCAAACAGGCCCTTGATCAGCCAGCCGGAACTCTTGATCGGCGAAGTGACGATCGTTGCCAGATCCTGGCTGATCAATCCGCGAGCTATGTCGATGGCGAGCATTTCACGCAGGATCTTGCCCTGACGATGCATTACGTACCATGCGAACCCGACAAATATCAGGAAGAATGGAATCTCGATAACGACGTAACCAACAACGAAACCCTGCAATCCACCGATAACCGCCAGGCCATTCCAGATCGCGTGAAGAGTGACCGCCCCCATATACCCGACGATGGGCATGATGATCCGAACGAAGGTTTTGTGAGATTCGCGAGAGATGCCGCACCCGATACCGGTCATCGATGTGAATGTGACGTGGGCGAACGGCGACATGATGCCGCGAAGGACAAACAGAACAGCCAGACCGCCGACACCGCCCTCTGCAATGCCGCGGCCATAGTAAAGTACGTTTTCGACCGTCGCAAATCCCAGGGCGATCACACCCGCAAAAACGATACCATCAAGGATGTCGTCAAAATATTTCCGAAAGAAAATGAGGATGACAAGGACGCCAAGGCCCTTAGAACCCTCTTCAAAGATCGGGGCCGATATGACCGCGCCAACCGCCTCACCCGCGGCCTGCGAAACTCCTATCGCGACCACGACAGACACGACCGTATTTATTACAAATGAGACCACTACCGCCACCAACGCTCCCCAAGCAAACGCCAGGGCGAAGAGCCAAAACGGTTCAGGATCGTAACGGTCCAGCCAGATCAATGGAATGATATACAACGAAGCCGGTACGAACGCGACAACTGATGCGATCACAGCGGCGACAGGCCCGACGCTCGCGAACATGATTAGAGCGACGATCATCGATAAGAACAGAATTACAAAGATCGTAACGCCGATACCTATATATTTTCCTGTTTTGCTGGGTTCGGGCTTAACCGCGGCGATGTTTCCCAGTCCCAAATTAGAGATCGAATTCTGCAGATTCATGGGCGCAGCGGTCGCAGCGATCTGGTTGAACTGATCGACCTGCATCTCACGAAAGCTCTCTTGCGGCATCGCTGCCTGGGCCCCGTCGCCTGCGATCGAGACGGCCGCAGTAACGCCGTTACGGCCGAATTGGATCGTGTCGCCATTGGACAGCTTGGCTGTCGTCACCGATGCCCCATTCAGCAATGTGCCGTTAGTGCTCTGATTGTCCGTTACGTAAAAACCGTCGGGCTTCGCCTCTATGAATGCGTGCTGTTTCGAAGCGATCCGCTCGGACAGTGGATCAAATCTAACTGTGCACGTGTCGCCCCGGCCGACCGTCATGAATCCGCTCTCAAGCTCGTAGGTGTTGCCTGAAAGCGTGCCGCCCTCGATCCTAAGTTGTAATTTCATACAGCAATAATAGAAACAAAAAGCCCAAAGTCAAGCATTCGCATTGACTTTGGGCTCATAAACACAACATCACGATCACTAAGGCTGTACCGACGACGGCGCAGGCATATCCCCAGCCTGACCGTATTCGCGAGCGGAGAATGAACCGTCAACGCTATTTAGGCGATACCAGATATTTTGACTTGGGCGGAAGACCGATATATCCGTCTTACCGTCACCGTCATAATCAGCCGGGATGGGAATATCCTCGGCAAGACCGAAATTGTAAGCGGTAAATGCCTGCGTGATGGGATCAAGCATATACCAAATGCCCGTTGAGGGGCGATAAACCGCGAAATCGGAAACACCATTTCCGTCAAAATCACCAAGCAAGGGCCTGTCGCCGTTAGTGCCGAAGCTGGCGTAAAGCGGAATCGACGATGAACTCCGCAAAACGTACCAAACGCCGTTCGACGGCCGCCAAACCGTCAAGTCGGGCTTACCGTCGCCTTCATAGTCGCCGGTCAACGGTTTATCGCCGTTAGAACCCCACTGGACGGCCTTGAAACCTAAGGTGCTCTGCATGATGTACCAAATACCGGTCGACGGCCTCCAAACGGCAACGTCAGTCTTGCCGTCAGCGTCATAGTCTGCCGGCACCGGAATGTCGCCGGCCATACCGAATTGGGCGACACCGAAACCGCTTGTCGAACGCAATAAGTACCAGATACCGGTTGATGGCCTCCAAACAGCAATGTCGGACTTGCCGTCGCCGTCATAATCGCCGGGGACAATGATGTCGCCAGTCGTACCGAACTGGGTAGTATTCGGTGTTCCATCCGAACTCTGCTCCGACTGCCAGGTTCCGGTCGAGGGCGTGTACAGCGAAAGGTCGGTCTTTCTGTCACCGTCATAATCGGACACCAGATTTCGCTGTGGTGAACTGACCTTAGTCGCGTCGAGGATCAGAAGTCCGTTGGTGAGGTCCCCGGCAAGAATCTTGTTTTGACCCAGGAACGGATAGACCGCCCAGTTACCGTCATAGGTGCCGGGGAGAACTGACGAAGTAAAGCCGTTCGGCGAACCACAGATGGCATCCCACGGGCCGTCCGCCTTTAGGGCATCGATTTGTGCATCGGTTGGCGCGAAGGTCGGGGCGAATGTATCGTATTGCCCTACCCTCTTTGGGAACGTCGGATCACTGATGTCAAACACCTGGATCCCCGCCTGATACCAAGAAACATACAGATAATTGCCCATCACGACTGGATTGTGCGGCGTAATCGCGTTTATCCCGAGGTCTGCGGCCTTAATGCTGCGGATCAGGAAAGGCGCGGCCGGGTTTTGGACGTCGTAAACCCTGAGATCGCCGTCAAATGTTTCGCGGCATGAATACAGGTATTTACCATCCTCGCTTGTCCACGAACTGTGGTTGGTCGTGTTGCTGACCACCTTTCCCAAAAGTGCCGGTGCCTGGGTAGCCAGATTAGAAATGTCGTAGATCTCTACATTCGCCCCGGAATATTCCGACGTATACATACGATTGCCCCGTATGTGCATAGCGTGGATCCATCCGTTGTCTTGAGCGCTGAATGACCATTTCAGGACAGGAGCACCCGGATCGGTAACGTCGATCACTTTTACAGGCAAAACGCCGGTCGAATTGTAATTCTCGATCAGGAACGTCGAATTCCCCTGAGGGACGACCATCATTTCGTGGATCGAGTTGTGTCCGGTCCCATGCGTCGAATCGACCGTACCCAGCAAAATCGGGTTGTAGGGGCTCGTCACATCGACGATGTGTACTCCGCCGCCGTTCCCACTGCCGAAGTATGCTCGATTGCCTACGACGATCGCCTCCAGAAACTGCTGGCTGTTGCCTGGGTTGTACCAATTCGCGAGAACCGGCGCATCGGGGTTGGAAATGTCGTAAATGAACGCACCACGACAATAGTAACTGCCCTGGACCGCGATATTGCCGTCACCGAACAGGTCCGCAAATTTCCAGTTCGGGTTCGACGCACCGGCGATCGAAGCGCAGGGCGGCGTGATTTGAGATCGCAGCCGCACCCGCTGAGCCGATACATTGGAAACCGCGAGGCAAACCAATACCGCGAGAATCAGATAGACCCCGAGCGAACAAACGCGATGCATTAGATCTTTCATCATTTCTATACCAACAATTTCCTGAACTTCGGATCGATCAGACAAGCCTATCTTGTACTTCTAGACGCGAAAAAAGGCAAGTTTAATTGCCTCTTTTTCGTCCTAGAATTGACTCTAAAACTATATCCTTATCTACGCTCACGAAGCCGCTTGCGAAGCCTCGCGCATTACCAGATCGAATGTGCCCGGTTCGACCTTCCGGAACCGGCGATTACGATTGAGCGATACGGCAATTGAAATTGTCGGATTGTTGCCTTTGAACTTCATCCCGCCCGCGATAAGCAGGTTATAGAGCTCGTTCACATGCAGGGCACCGCCGGCTTCGCGGAGAAGCAGCGTGCAGGCCTGAGTAATGGTCCGGTCGCTGAACCGCTGGCTGATCGCCTCGCGGTTGGCGGAAATTGAAGGGATCGACCGATGATGGTTGAGATATGTGACCGGGTTTGTAGAATTCCGCGGAGTGACTGCGGGTGTCTCGCGAATCCTTTCCCGATTGGTGAGTGCACGGGGCTGCTCACGATTTACCTCGTATTCGTCATCGAGCCTGATCGAACGACCAAGGCCCATTTTTCGTGATCCGGAACGCGTTGACACCAAAAGACTGTCGATGGCTTGCTCTGTCTGGGCGGCGTTGTTCTCGAGGACCGCGATCTCCTGGCGCAGTAAGGCTACTTCGTTCTCTGCTTCTCGAAGTTGGGCGATCAGCCGGTTCTGCTCGGCTCTCGTCTGCCGCACATAATCTTCAAGTGTAGCTATAAGATTTTCGTCTAACATACTGTGTTAAGGAGTGTTGCTGTCGGAGTCAGGCTGCCCGGAAGTTTGCCGTTCAGATCGGGTTTCGATCACATATTTCTGTCAACGACGAATCCGGGAATGCCTTCCAAAGCAAAACGATACTCTGTTTCCGGCAAAACATCAAGACTTTTTCTTGCGGCGTCGGCACGTCGCTTGGCTTCGAGGCGGATCATTTCGAGTGTTCCGTGGGCCTCAAGCTTTTCGCGGATCACCTCGCGGGAGATGTCGTTGTACTTGCCGGTCAGCATCACTTTTTCGAACTTCGGGCGAAGTTCCGGTTCCTCGGCAAGCAAATAGATCAACGGCAGTGTGATCTTGCCCTCGAGCAGATCGGAACCGGCGGTTTTCCCCAACTTTTCAGCCTCAGATGTGAGATCGAGGATGTCGTCGGCCAATTGAAAGGCGATACCCAGCTCCATCCCGTAATCGCGCATGGCGTGCTGTTGAGCGAGCGTCGCACCGGCGAGGATAGCACCGATCTCGCCGCATGCTGAGAACAAATATGCGGTCTTTCGTTTAAGGATATCGAAATAGTCGGCCTCGGTGATATCGAGGCGGCCGATCATAGTTAGCTGGATCAGCTCGCCTTCGGTCATCTTGCGCGTCAGCCGCGTTAAAATGTCTAGGATCTCGAGGCTGCGTTCGCGAAGCGAGGTTTCAAACGCAGTCATGTATAGCCAATCGCCCATCAGAACCGCGGTCTGATTGCCGAATCTGGCGTTGACCGATGCCCTGTTTCGCCGCAGGTCGGCGTTGTCGATGATGTCGTCGTGCACCAATGTTGCGGTATGGAGCATTTCCATCACCGTCGCGAGCCTAATGACGTTGTCATCGGTGCCTTTTCCGCCCACGGCGTGGCTTGCCAGAATCAGAAGCGCCGGCCGCACCCGTTTGCCGCCCGAAGAACGCAGATAGTCGCCGAGATAGTTGATGACCTGGATGTTCGAACGTGCCTGCCGTTCAAACTCCGCCTCGACGAGAGCCAACTCATCGCGGATCAGCCCGAAGATCTTTCGGGCCGAGGTCTCCGGCAGGAGTTCTATTTTTGATGTGGCAAATGTCTGCAATTTATCGATTGTAGGGGAAACAATTGAACGACGCGGTCAATTGCTTCTAAAATTATCAAACTTCATATC
>JAKOVX010000014.1 GCA_029781855.1 Acidobacteriota bacterium
CCCGCAGTTCTACTTCAGAACAACGGACGTAACGGGTGTCGCACACCTTCCGGCCGGGGTCGAGATGGTGATGCCGGGCGACAACATCCAGATGGAGATCGAGCTGATCGCTCCGATCGCCATGGAGAAAGGACTCCGCTTCGCTATCCGCGAAGGCGGCCGCACAGTCGGTGCCGGTACCGTGTCGGAGATCGTGGAATAAGAGTATAGAGTGCGCGATATATCGCGTTCTTACACGCCAAAGCGTGCACTCTGAACGAGGGAATTATGCCAAGAGATAACATCGTATTGCAGTGCACTGAGTGCAAAGAGCGCAATTACGTAACGACCAAGAACAAAAAGAACACGCCTAACCGGTTAGAGTTCAAAAAGTTCTGCCGTCGCTGCCGCTGCCATCGTCTGCATCGAGAAAACAAGTAGTGAATAACGACTGGTGAAAGGTGATAAGTTAAGTTCAACTGTTCACTTTTCACTATCAACTATTCACTTGATTTAGGGGTATGGTGTCAATGGTTAGCATGGAGGTCTCCAAAACCTTAGGTCCGGGTTCGAGTCCTGGTACCCCTGCCATTGAAATTTTTAGGAGATAAATAACGTGTCAGAAGCTGTAGCTGCGAGCGGGGAAAAACATAAGGAAAGTATTGGCGAATTCGTCAAGAAGACCCGCGCGGAATTGGACAAGACGTCCTTTCCTTCGTCGGACGATATCAAAAGTACGACGATAATCGTGATCGTCAGCGTTCTGTTTTTTGCGCTTTATCTGTTCCTTGTCGATCACGCATGGGTATACATATTGGACGGCCTGACATGGGTGATAAATAAGATAGTCGGCGCATAAGGATTTTTGAAATGAAGCAGTGGTATTTTATCCACACATATTCGGGGCATGAAAATAAGGTCGTAGAGAGCCTCTACGCACGGATCCGTGACATGGAGCTCGCCGACCTGATCACGTCAGTTCTGCTCCCGAAAGAAAAGGTCGTCGAAATGCGCGGCAACAAAGAGTATGTATCCGAGCGGATGTTTTATCCCGGATATGTGCTTGTAGAGATAGAGTGTGACGATAAAGGCAAGATCCCGGATAACGTGTTTCACGTCATCAAGGCGACGCCCAAAGTTACGGGATTTCTCGGCGGAAAGACCCCGACACCTCTGACACAGGCCGAGGTCGATCAGATCGTTCACAACATCGAGGTCGCGACCGAGAAGCCGAAACCCAAGTTCTCGTACGAGGTTGGCGAGGTTGTCAGGATCAAATCAGGGCCGTTCGCGAGTTTTACAGGCAAGGTCGAGGAGGTCAACGAAGACAAATCGACACTCAAGGTCTCGATCACCATTTTTGGACGCTCGACACCGTATGAATTGAGCTTTTTAGAAGTAGAAAAGGTTACTTTTGCAGAAGAAGAATAAATGAGGACATTTCGCGGCTAACGCCGCGGATCGTTAATCGAAAGAGTTATGGCAAAGAAGATCTCAGGATATATTAAGTTGCAGATTCCCGCCGGCAAGGCGAATCCGGCGCCGCCGATCGGCCCGGCTCTCGGCCAGCACGGCGTGAACATCATGGAGTTTTGCAAGGCGTTCAACGCCAAAACGCAAAACGACGACCCGGATATGAAAATTCCGGTCGTAATTACGGTCTACGCGGACCGCTCGTTCTCGTTTGAGACAAAAACACCGCCCGCGGCTGACCTTTTGAGAAAAGCGTCGGGCATCGCCAAAGGCTCCGGAAAGCCGAATCGAGAGAAGATCGGCACAATTACGAAAGCCCAGATCGAAGAGATCGCCAAAAAGAAAATGGTCGACCTCAACACGACCAATCTCGAATCGGCTATGAAGACGATCGAGGGAACGGCGAAATCGATGGGCTTGACGATAGCTTAGTTATAGAAAGACGCTGAAAAGCGTCGGAAAGGGAGAACGCCTCGCGCGTTCGCTAATACCTGGAGGTACAATGAAAAGAGGCAAGAAATACCTTGCGGCTCTCGAAAAAATTGAGCCGCACAAGAAACACACGCTTGAAGAAGCGGTGTCGAAATTGAAAGAGATCGCATTTGCGAAGTTCGACGAGACAGTCGAGCTCACGATGTGGCTCGGCGTTGATCCCCGAAAGGCCGATCAGCTCGTGCGTGGAACGATCGTTCTGCCGCACGGACTGGGCGGAGCAGCGAAAAAGATCGTCGTGATCGCTCAGGGTGACAAGATCCGCGAGGCCGAAGAGGCCGGTGCCGATATGGCAGGCGGCGATGACATTCTCGAGAAGATCAAGGGCGGCTGGCTGGACTTTGACGCTCTTATCGCCACGCCCGACATGATGGGCAAGGTCGGTCAGTTAGGAAAGGTCCTCGGTCCTCGAGGCCTGATGCCCAACCCGAAAACAGGAACGGTCACGATGGACGTGAAAACCGCCATCGAAGAGACCAAGGCCGGTAAGGTCGAATACCGCGTCGATAAGACGGGCGTCATTCACTCGCCGGTTGGCAAGGTGTCTTTTGACGACGCCAAGCTTGCCGAAAACACCAAGGTCCTGATCAGTGCGGTCATAAAGGCGAAGCCGACCACCGCGAAAGGACGATATCTCAAGAAAATTAACTTGGCGGCGACGATGAGCCCGGGCGTTCTGCTCGACGAGCTCGCGTACGTTTAAGTGAGGAGCGAAATTAGGAAATGAAAACCAGAGAAACAAAACAGAAAGATCTTGCCGCCCTCACCGAATCGCTGCAGAATTCGACGTCCGCCATGGTTGTCAGCTTTTCGAAGTTGTCGGTCACCAAGGATCAGGAATTCCGCAACAGCTTGCGTGAAGCCGGTGCACACTATCAGGTTGTAAAGAATACGTTGGCCCGTATCGCGGTCAAGGGAACGCAGTTTGAAGACACGACCGAATTCCTGAAAGGCGTAACCGCGATCGCGTGGTCCGATAAGGACCCGGTGGTCCTGTCGAAGGCGATCTCGAAGTTCATGAAGGAGAACGCCGACGTATATACCTTTAAGACCGGCGTCGTCGACGGCAAACTGGTTGACCTCGGTCAGCTAACCACGATCGCGAACCTGCCGTCTAAGGACGAGCTCATTTCGAAACTGCTGTTCATTCTCAACAGCCAAGCCCAACGCATCGTCACGGTCATTAACGCCGTGCCGCGTGACCTGGCGGTCGTGATCAAGCAGATCGGAGAACAGAAAGAAGGCCCCGCGGTCGAGGCCGCACCGGTTGTAGAGGCCAAGGCCGAGGAGCCGGCTGCTCCGGAAGCTGAGGCTAATGCCGAGGCGGCCCCTGAAGCTTCTGCCGTCGAAGAGCCGCCTGCTGAAGCCGTTGAACCGGTCGAAGCATCGACTCCTGAAGCTGCACCGGAAGAAGTCTCTGAGCCCGCTGCCGAAGCAGAAGCTGAGGAAAAAGCGGAATAGAAAAGTTTTTGAGGTCCCGGATCTCAAATTTGGAATTGGGCATTTTGCCCGAATGGCCGTACTCAAGGAAAACGAGCTGAGCGATTTGTCAGGTCACTTAGCGTCGGACAATACGGAAAGGTGATGCAACCCGTTCCGATATGTCCCGTGGGTTCTCGCGGCTGACACAAGACGTGGACCATGTGTCTGCGATTAATTAACAATAAAGAACCCCTTTGGAGGAATAGTAAAAAGTCATGGCAACTACAAAAGCTGATGTAATCGAGTATTTGAAAGGTGTGTCGCTTCTCGAAGCGTCCGAGTTGGTTAAGGAACTTGAAGAAGTCTTCGGTGTGTCCGCTGCCGCTGCTGCTCCCGTAATGGTTGCTGCTGCTGGCGCTAGCGGAGGCGGTGAAGCCGCTGCTGCTGAAGAGAAGGATTCCTTCGACGTCATTCTTACGGCCGCGGGCGGCAACAAGATCGCCGTCATTAAGGTCGTACGCGAAGTCGTCGCGGGTCTTGGACTTAAGGAAGCAAAAGACCTGGTCGATGGTGCTCCGAAAGCATTGAAAGAAGGTGTTTCAAAGGCTGAAGCTGAGGAGCTCAAGGCGAAATTCACCGAAGCCGGTGCATCCGTTGAGATCAAATAGCCTTTTCATTGTAGGGAGCAACGCATCGAAGCGTTGCTCCCTACCTTGATGTTCAGGGATTTTGGTGATAGGATAAAGAATTCTCTGGCGACACGGGCAGTTGTGGTCGCCTTGATGAAGCCGAGAATTCGGTCCGAAAGTACTATTTCTACGATTTTCGGATGTTTTAGAGCGACAAAAGTCGCAACAAGTGGAGAGTTGGTGTCCCGTTTAGGCACGCTCGGTAAAAATTCAGTTCAGCGATTTGCTGCTTAAAAGCGGTCAGGGCAAACTTTACCCTCGGCCGCATTTGCCGTCTCTTTTCGATGATTTTTGGGGAGTTTTTTACAGGTGAATCGTAACAGCTACCTTTCCAAAAATCAACAAGTTTCTTTAGATAGTCCGTTTTAATTATATGATCAATAATCCGCTTCAGATCCGCTCTAACGGTCTTGGACGTCGAACAAGCCAATCACCGGAACGCGTTGATTTTTCGAAGATCTACACTACGGCCCAGATCCCTAATCTGATCGAGGTCCAGCGCGAATCGTATAACCGTTTTCTTCAAATGGACCTGATCCCGGAGGAACGGGACTATATCGGACTCCAATCCGTATTCGCGTCGATTTTTCCGGTATCTGATTTCCGCGAGACCGCGACCCTCGAGTACGTAGAGTACCAGATAGGAAACTGGCAATGTAAATGCGGAAACCTTGAAGGGTTGGAGCACCTTCGTGCCAACTGTAAGAATTGCAGTGCGAAGATCAAGGTCGACCCGTTCAACCCTGCCGAA
Source organism: Acidobacteriota bacterium (assembly GCA_029781855.1). GTDB lineage: Bacteria > Acidobacteriota > Blastocatellia > Pyrinomonadales > Pyrinomonadaceae > OLB17. The sequence continues at coordinate 4,807 of JAKOVX010000014.1, forward strand.
GTATTGTGCAACAACTGCGGAACGTTTAACGCGGTTCGTCCTAACCTCTGCAACAATTGCGGTGAACCGGTCGGACTCAAGCACAAACACGACCAGCAAGAGTGCCAGGAACGCGGTATGTCATTCAGCGTTCCGCTTAAGGTCAAGATCCGGCTAACTGTTTACGACAAGGACCCTGAGACTGGAACGTCGACGATACGCGATATTAAGGAAGAAGACGTTTTCTTCGGCGAGATCCCGCTAATGACCGACAACGGTACATTTATTATTAATGGTACCGAGCGTGTGATCGTATCGCAGCTTCACCGTTCACCGGGAGTTTTCTTTAAGGGTGATCGCGATGAGTATTTGGCGAAGATAATTCCGTATCGCGGATCATGGGTCGAATTCGAATATGACCAGAAAGGTATTCTTCACGCTCGACTAGGCAAGCGAAAAATAATCGCGACCATTTTCCTGCGAGCATTGGGACTTTGGCTCAATCCGCAGATCGATATGAAGACGGTTTCCGACAGCATTCTCGAAGAGGTTGTTAAGAATGCCGAGTATTCCAATTCGAGTATCCTTCGGTTGTTTTACGTGACGGACGAGGTTGTCGTCGAAAAAGGCAAAGTGTTCTTGAAGGTACCGCATGAAGGTGACACGCATCTTGTCGGTATGCGAGCCGAAGAGGACATCAAGGATAAGAAAGAAGAAGTTACTCGTGTCGGCAAGAAGGTTACAAAATCGGCGCTTGCCGATCTCCGCCGCATGGGCAAGGAAAAGGTTGAGGTTGCCTCGGCTGATTTCGAGGCTGCATATGCTCTCGAAGATGTTGTAAATACGGAAACCGGTGAAGTGATCATCGAGTCAAATACTGAGATCACACCGGCGAAATTGCAGCAGATCGTAGAGGAAGGTGTCGAGAGTTTCGAGGTCTTTTTCCCTAAACGAGATGTGATCGGTGAGATCATTTCGCAGACTCTGAGGAAGGATGCAATATCGAAACCTGTAGACGCTCTGCTCGAGATCTATCGAAAGATGAGGCCCGGCGATCCTCCGACGGTTCCGACCGCCTACCGGCTGCTCGAAGGCATGTTTTTTGATGCCCGACGTTTTGATCTCTCGCGAGTTGGTCGGCTCAAATTCAATATCAAAATGGGTCGCCCGGAGCGCGACCGCATCACGGACCCCCTACTTCAGGCAGGAGATTTCGTCGAGGTCGTTAACTATCTCCTTCGGATGAAGAAGGATAGTGAGAACTACAGTCAGGATGACATTGATCATCTCGGTAACCGCCGCGTTCGTGCGGTCGGTGAGTTGCTTGAGAATCAGTTCCGAATCGGCTTGGAGCGTATGGAGCGAGCGATCAAAGAGAAGATGTCCATTCAACAGGACATGTTCACGACGATGCCCCGTGACCTGGTAAATGCGAAGCCGGTGACGGCCGCAGTCCGCGAATTCTTTGGCTCGTCGCAGCTGTCGCAGTTCATGGACCAGACCAATCCGTTGTCGGAGATCACACACAAGCGCCGTCTGTCCGCACTTGGGCCCGGTGGCTTGTCACGTGAACGAGCCGGATTTGAGGTCCGCGACGTTCATCCGACGCACTATGGACGCATCTGCCCGATCGAGACACCTGAAGGTCCTAACATCGGACTTATTTCGTCACTTTCGTGTTTTGCTCGGATCAATGAATTCGGTTTTATTGAATCGCCGTATCGAAAGGTTGTTGACGGCCGTGTGATCGAGTATGTCAGGATCAACAATGGCGGAGACACAAGCTTTAAACCGGGTGAGCACGTTCCGCTTGAGGACGTCGAAGCGGCCAACAAGAAGCTAAAGGGTGGTAAGTCGGCGGATTTCGATCCGTGGCCTTTTTATTTGACCGCTTGGGAAGAAGACAAGTGGATCATTGGACAGGCGAATATTGAGCTTGACGACAAGGGCCACATTGTTAATGAGCGTAATGCGGCACGCCAAAAGGGCGAGTTCATCACCGCTCACCGTGATGACACACAGTATATGGATGTCAGCCCGAAACAACTTGTTTCAGTGGCGGCATCGCTTATTCCGTTCCTTGAGAACGACGATGCCAACCGGGCTCTTATGGGTTCGAACATGCAACGGCAGTCGGTCCCACTTCTTCGTGCCGAGTCGCCGTATGTCGGTACTGGCATGGAGAAGATCGCGGCCCGTGACTCGGGAGCAGTGGTCATCGCGAAACGAGACGGCGTGGTTGATTACGTTGATTCGGAACGTATCATCGTCAAGGCTGACCATCAAGTCGACGGCACCATCTCACGTGAGGTGACTGCTGACATCTATTCGTTGGTCAAGTTCAAGCGTTCAAACCAGAATACTTGCATAAATCAGCGTCCGATCGTTCAGGTCGGCGAGCGGGTCAAGAAAGGACAGGTGATCGCTGATGGGCCGTGTACGGACCGCGGCGAACTTGCTCTCGGCCGCAATGTGCTGGTGGCATTTATGCCGTGGAGAGGCTACAACTTTGAGGACGCCATCCTTGTTTCCGAACACATGGTGAAGGACGACTACTATACGTCGATCCATATCGAAGAGCTTGAAATCGAGGCGCGCGACACCAAACTCGGGCCAGAGGAGATCACTCGCGATATTCCGAATATTGGTGAGAATATGCTTCGCGATCTCGATGAATCGGGCATTATTCGAATCGGCGCTCAGGTAAAACCGGGCTCCGTGTTGGTCGGAAAGGTGACGCCGAAAGGCGAGACGCAACTCACGGCAGAAGAGAAGCTACTTAGAGCGATCTTTGGCGAGAAAGCCGGCGATGTAAAAGATGCGTCATTAACCTGCCCTCCCGGGATCGACGGCACTGTCGTTGATGTGCAGATCTTCACTCGAAAGGGACAGGATAAAGACGAACGAAGTCTCGACATCGAGGGAATGGAAGAAGAAGATCTTCACCGCGACCTTGATGACGAAATTCGTATCCTTCAGGAACAGCGTGACGAGCGTATCTATGAACTCTTTGACGGGCGAAAACTCAACAAGGATCTCGTGGATGGCAAAGAGGTGATGATCAAGAAGGGCGAAACGCTTACGCGTGAGGTCCTGACAGGCATTGACATCAAATTGCTCCGCAAGGCAGAGGTTTCAGCCGGCTCGATCGATATCTCCGCTGAGGTCAAGGAATACGAGCAGAGGACCGAACGCCAGATCAACATTCTTCGTGATATTTACGATGAAAAGATCACCAAACTCAAGCAGGGCGACGAATTGCCTCCGGGTGTGATCAAAATGGTCAAGGTGTTTGTCGCGATGAAGCGCAAGCTTTCGGTCGGTGACAAGATGGCCGGACGTCATGGAAATAAGGGCGTTATCGCCCGTATCCTGCCGGAAGAGGATATGCCGTACCTGCCCGACGGTACGCCGGTCGAGATCGTTCTTAATCCGCTTGGAGTTCCGAGCCGTATGAACGTGGGACAGATCCTTGAGACCCACTTGGGATGGGCCGCACGCGTTCTTGGTCTTCACTTCGCAACCCCCGTTTTCGACGGTGCAAGTGAAGAGGAGATCAAACAGTATATAGGCAAGGCCAACGACAAATACGATGAGCTTGGTTTGCCGCCATCGGTTGGCCCCTCGGGCAAGACACGGCTCTATGATGGATTGACAGGCGAACAGTTTGAGCAAAAGGTTACCGTTGGGTACATCTACATGCTCAAACTCTCGCATTTGGTTGACGATAAGATCCACGCCCGGTCGATCGGCCCGTACTCGCTGATCACTCAGCAGCCGCTCGGCGGAAAGGCCCAGTTTGGCGGACAGCGTTTCGGAGAGATGGAAGTTTGGGCTCTCGAGGCCTACGGTGCCGCTCATATTCTGCAGGAATTGCTTACATGCAAATCCGACGATGTGGCCGGCCGTTCGAAGATCTACGAGACGATCGTCAAGGGCGTTTCAAACTTCGAGCCGGGTATTCCCGAGTCGTTCAACGTTTTGGTTCGCGAGCTTCAAAGCTTGTGTCTGGATGTTGAGTTGATCCAGGAGGATGAGATCGATCCTGAAGATGTAGCCGCCGGTGTAGACGCTATAGTCGGCGTCGATTAGTTAGGTCAAGGGATTCACGCCTGTCGGGACAGCAAAAATCTGCATTGAACGCAGGCGTGGATCAGTTTCCTGGGATTTTTAGATTGGAGAAATATGTTTCGATTCAATAACGAAAGCAAGACAACATTGACCGCTAATTACGAGGCGATTCGGATCAGCCTGGCTTCGCCAGACAAGATCCGTTCGTGGTCACATGGTGAGGTTACAAAACCTGAAACTATCAACTATCGGACATTTAAGCCGGAGCGCGACGGCCTGTTTTGCGCCCGTATTTTCGGTCCGGTCTCGGACTGGGAATGCCTTTGCGGAAAGTACAAGCGAATGAAGCACCGCGGGGTGATCTGCGATAAGTGCGGCGTCGAAGTCACACAGTCGAAGGTAAGGCGCGAACGTCTCGGCCATATCGAGTTGGCAAGCCCGTGCTCACATGTTTGGTTCTTTAAGGGGCTACCGTCACGAATCGGCCACCTGCTCGACATCACACTTCGCGATCTCGAAAAGATCCTTTACTTTGAGACGTACATCGTTGTCGACGAAGGCGACGTGCCCGATCTAAAGCAAAAAGATCTGCTCACTGACGAGCGTTTTCGTGAGCTGACGCGGGACTATCCCAATCAATTCGTTGCCAAAATGGGCGCCGAAGCGATCAAGGATTTGCTACAGAAGATCGATATTGCGGAACTCGTCGAAGAGCTTCGTGCGAAGATGCGCGAGGAAACATCGCAGCAGAAAAAGCTTAAGTATTCGAAACGTTTGAAGGTTTCGAACTCGTTCCTTCGTTCGGGTAATCATCCCGATTGGATGATTCTCGACGTGATACCGGTCATTCCTCCGGAACTTCGTCCGCTCGTGCCCCTCGACGGCGGCCGTTTCGCTACGTCGGATCTGAATGATCTGTATCGACGAGTTATCAACCGAAACAACCGCTTGAAGAAGCTCATCGAGTTGCGTGCTCCTGAGGTTATCGTCCGGAACGAAAAGCGAATGCTTCAAGAGGCGGTCGACGCTTTGTTCGACAACGGACGCCGCGGCCGTGTGCTTCGTGGTGCGAACAATCGTCCACTCAAGTCGTTGTCCGGTACGTTGAAAGGTAAGCAGGGCCGTTTCAGACAGAATCTGCTCGGGAAACGAGTCGATTATTCGGGACGTTCGGTTATCGTCGTTGGACCGGAGCTAAAACTTCACCAGTGTGGATTGCCGAAGAAAATGGCGCTTGAACTCTTCAAGCCGTTCATCTACAACAAGCTTGAAAAGGATGCTCATGCGGCGACGATCAAACAGGCACGCGAAATGGTCGAACGCCAGGAGCCGATCGTTTGGGATATTCTCGAGGAGGTCATTCGTGAGCATCCGGTTCTATTGAACCGTGCCCCGACGCTTCACCGTTTGGGTATCCAGGCGTTCGAGCCCGTCCTCGTGGAAGGCAAGGCAATCAAGATCCATCCGCTCGTCTGTACTGCGTTTAATGCTGACTTCGACGGTGACCAGATGGCGGTTCACATTCCACTTTCGCCGGAAGCACAGATCGAAGCCAGCGTATTGATGCTTGCCTCGAACAACCTGCTATCACCGGCTAGTGGCCAGCCGATCGCGGTTCCGTCGCAGGATATTGTTCTCGGCTGCTACTATTTGACACTTGGCCGAGATGAAATGCTCGGTGACAACAAGGCTTTCAACTCGATCGAGGATGCATTGCTTGCGCTTGATGCAGGTGTGATC
>JAKOVX010000144.1 GCA_029781855.1 Acidobacteriota bacterium
AAGCAGGCGCAGATCATAAAGGACGGAAAGCTCGTCGGCGAGTATGACTACAACGGCGAGGGCCAGCGTGTCAGAAAGCGGACGTACGACGCGAACGGAGCGCTTCAGGACACGACTGTTTTCGTCTATTCGGCCGGGAAGCTCGTCGCCGAATACACAACTGCAGCGCCTCCGACGAATCCGACGACGAGGTACACGGCGACCGATATGTTGGGATCACCAAGAGTGATCACCGATAGTCAAGGAAACGTCATCTCGCGCCGCGATTTCAAGCCGTTCGGCGAAGAGATCACAGACAACACCGGCGAACGCACGATCGCAGCAAAATACGGCGCCGCCGACAACCTCCGCCAGAAATTCACCACCTACCAGCGCGACGAAGAAACCGGCCTCGACTTCGCCGAAGCGAGAATGTACGAAAATCGCCACGGAAGATTCACGGCGGTTGATCCCCTTCTCGCGTCCGGCAAATCAGCGAATCCGCAGACTTTCAATCGGTTTGTTTATGTAATGAATAGCCCATGCCGGCTGATTGACCGAAACGGGGAGTACCCGTCGTCCATTCACGACGAAATAATAATCGCCGCGTTCCCCGGACTGAGTGCCTCACAGATAATGGCGATGGTCTGGGGAAGTGCCCAGGTAGATACTTACTACGGTACGGGTCAAATCGTGCAAATCGGAAGCGGTCGAAATCCTTTTGGGCCGGAGATTCCGATCATTCCGGATTTTCACATTACAATTCTGCCCTCCGAGGCCTATAAACACGCAATGACTCCGGCGGGAATACGGACCGAACAGGCAATCGAAAAAGCATGGGCGTTCGTAACGGATAACGTAAACGCGGCTCTCGCCGCGCAAAATAACTTAGACTCGTCCGGGAACATTCTGTCCGAAGGCGCGCTGATCTTCTTCGGAAAGGCAGCGCATACGATGATGGATGCAACCTCACCTGCGCATCGTTTTTTCCAGCCGTATGGAGTCCCGACGTCATTGATGTACGATGAGAATGGATTCCCAATCGGCGAGGGTTACGATTGGGGGCGATGGTTGATGGAGCTGAGCCAGCATGGTAAGGATGAATCCGCGGAGGCCGTTTCTCAAAAGGACCGAGACGCCGCAATCACACTACTGAGATTGAACTTCTTGACCTCCTTCGGACGAGTGGCCTTCGATAAAGCGGTGACGGACGAACGCGCGCGCAGACAGATTTACGACATCGTGGCGCATTCAGATGGCCGATATTTCTATCCCCGGAACGGTGGTGTAGCAAGCGCATGGGGCGTCTCAAGTAGCAACCTTCCGACGAATCAACACGATCTCGGTCGATTGTCGGCTGCTCCGGCGTCACCCCCAGCTTGTGAACCAAATCGATCCTGCTGAAACGATATGAAGATGAGGAGAGCTCTTAGATTCTGGTTGTTGGCGCTGGGTGTGATGGCACTTTTGATTCCGTTTCCGACGACAACGGTACCTGACTGGCATCTTGAGGTTGTTGACGAAAAGGGTCTGCCGTTGCCACGTGCGGAAGTTGTCGAGCGTTGGTCCCATGGCCTCGTTTGGGGTGAGAATTCTGAGTCGAAGTTAAGCGATGAAAGTGGCGTTGTCGAGTTTCCAAGAAGATCATTTTGGTGCCCTTTTGTTATCCGGATTGCCGCTTCAGTAATTGACTATGTCAACCGACTTGCTATGTTGCACGGTTCACGAGTCGGACCGTGGGCAACTGTGTGGATCCGAGGCGGGAGAGATTTCGTTTACTACGCGCCCGGTGGAGAGTTGCGTAGTCGGATAGTGTATCGGCCTTGAAGCGAATCTGGTTCACCGGCGCAGCGAATGAAGCTTTCTTAGTTACCAAGACGGAGACGTTCAGAGTCAAAGAACGGGAGGATATGCGACCCGAAACCGGTTCAATTGGATTTCGGATCGTCGTGACTGATCCGGTTATCGCGTTGCTTTCACCTGAGGAACAAAAGGCAGTCGATCGCAACGCCATCGAGGGAATCAAACCGCCAAAAGGAAAGAACGAGTCACGCCCGAACCCGGCCGTTTGGACAACATCCGATCACGATGACAGGAGAGTTGAAGTAAGAAAGGAGGGGGTACCACGAAATGATTAGAGCAACTGCATCGATCTCGCGACGTTTCCTTATTGCAAATCTGTTTATTTGCTTATTGACCATGTCTGCGGTTTCTCAAGATCAGCTCACGGATTTCACAATCAGAAACGTGTATATTGGCCTCGATGCGGACACGAGGTTCGTTAGACGAACGGCCGAAATGATTGTCACCCCGTACTGGTCAGGAAAGAGCAATCCTTCGGAAGTTGCGTGTTTGGAGTCCCAACTGAAGAAGACCGGACTTTTCAAGATCGTGAAAACGGAAGTCCTCAAGACGGAAGTCGAAGGTGAGTTCAACCTCGATCTAAATCTGAATTACCGTGATCGACACCTTAATTATCGTATTTCGGAAATTCGTCTTCACTCTTTTCCTGACGCGGACCAACGGGTCTTCCGAAGGCAAATCATGCGAAAACCGACAATTCAGCTCATGCGGGGGTTTCCGGATTTCGAAACGGAAGTAAAACGCGCAATCGCGACCGCACTGGGAAAGACCATTGGAGGTTCTAGCGAGATCAAATTTTGGATCTATTTGAAACGGGTCGCTCCCGGACGTCTGGACGTCGACGTCTTCCCGGAGTTT
>JAKOVX010000053.1 GCA_029781855.1 Acidobacteriota bacterium
TCGCCGACGATCGGCATCGTCGTATCCGCCAGGACGGCGTAGCCCTCGAGCAGGAAGAAGAGCTCAGAATAACCGCCCATTTGCGTAAAACGGCTCGTTGAACCCGACACCTGGCCGGCGGTCGAATTGTCCGTGAACTCAAGCGGATACGCCCAGACCACGGTCGGCAGACGAGTTCCCTGCTTGTAGCCCGGGGGAAGATAAAGCGTAAAACTCAGGTCGACGCCGTCTGCACGCTTATATTTCACGAGCTGCTTTGTGATGCCGCGAAGCTGCGGCGACGGGTCAGTGAAATCCGTGACCTTACGGTTAAAGACCGCGATGCACTGCGTTCCCGGCGGGCACACCTGGTGGAAATAGATATTAGGCGGATCGGTCGGCGATTCTTTGCGGGTAAAGAACGAATAGCCGTTCTCTTCGGCAAATGCGACGAATGCCTCGTATTCGCCCTTGGCCGAGCGAAAGATCTCATCAGTCTTGCCTGTCTTGAGGTCCATCTGCCGCAGGAACGGCCGGTCGCCATCGGGAGAGGCTCCGGCGCCCGTCAAAAAGATCAAATCGCCGTTCTGGCGTATGACGCTGTTGCCGTTCGGCAGCGTTTTCATAACCGGCTGGCCAATGTCGTTGTAACGGTCGTTGACGTTAAGGTCGGAGATCATTTTGACCGTGGCCGGGTTGCGAAAGTCAGTCATGAAGATCCGACGATGCCGCGTATCGCGGTCGAAATCGTAGAAGAGCATCATACCGTCCTTTTCACCGAAGATACGTCCCTGATATCGGTTCTGGACCTTGAGCACCTCGCTTGCGGCTCCGTTGAACGGTGCCGTGAACTTCATCAGGCGGTCGCGCTGCGGCGCCTTTTTACGCGGATCGCCGCCGTCGAGAGCTTCCACCCACATCAGAGCGGCGGGTTCTGTCGGTATCCATCCGTAGCTCCGCGGCCCGACGGACACGCCCTGAACAGGCAGGTTGTCTTGCAGCGGAATGTTGGCCACGGTCGCAACCATCTTGCCGCTCGTGTCCCAGATCTCGACCTTTCGCGGAAAGCGAAAATACGGATATTGGTACGAAAAGGGGCGTTCGATGCGGTTCACCAGCACGTACTTTCCGTCGGGCGAGAATTCCGCCGAATCGTAGATCGCTGCCGGCCCGATGTTCTTGACCTTGCCGCCGATGTCGATCAGCGCGATCTGCGACGTGCAGTAATATTCAAAAAGCCGCTCGTCGTTCGGGTTCTTCAGCAGATCTTCGAATGTCTGCACGGCACCGGTCCGTCCGGCCGTTTCCTGAATGCTCGGCTCGGTCGGGACGACATTCTGATACGCCGGAGCCGTCCCGCGTTTCGCCGGAACAAGCGTCGCCGAGATCGTGTTCGAATCTTCCCATCCGATGCCGTTCAGCGTCGTGTTTAGGTAAATGCCGGGGAGCTTGCGGGCCTTGGCCGATGCGGCGTCTACGATCCAAAGCTCAATACCGGTCGGCGTGATATTGCCCACCGCGATGTGCTTGCCGTCCGGCGACCATTGCGGCGTGATTATCTTGGCACCGGCGGGCATAGCGACGGCCGTTTCCTTGCCGTCGGAGACGTTTTTCAGCGTGAGGCCGACAAAATACTGCTGCCGGTGCTGGCCGTTGGTGTTGGGGTTGATGCGAATTCCGGCGATCCGGAGCATCGGCTCGGCGAGTTCCGAGATCGGCGGATACCTGAGCGGATCGAGCAATGCGATACGGTCGTGCGACGGCGCGATCGACGTCAGCGGTATCGGTTTCGCATTAAGAACGTCCAAAATTTCCTGCGGCGGCTTTTTATAGCTGCCCTGGGCCGAAACGGAAATGCACAGTGACGCAAACGCGACAACCAATAAAATTAGCCTGTTATTAAACTTTTTCATCATTTCCTCTTGGTCATTTGATCGTTATCTTTAAAGTATAGTTTGATACAGAACCTTTTCTGCGGGCCTGACTACGCATCATCATTACTCTGACGACATAATCGCCTTTCGATGGTAATTCACCGCTAAACGAGTCTGTCTCGGATCCTTCGTCGAGATTCGTTCCGTCAGGGCCTAAGACCGTGAATACCGTTGCCATTGCCGATGCCGTGATCGTTACGATCATCTTCTGCCCGGCCGACGCACCAACGACATAATCGCGATATTCGTAACCGCGGACAGTTCCCTTTACAGAAGTGCCATGCGTGCCGGCCGGAAATCGGACCCTTGTCCTGGCCTGCGCGGATGCCTCGACCGTGAAAAACAAAAAGCTCGCCATTAACAGCGAAAACATTGCTAATTTCCTCATTTCTTTGTCTCCCTTAATCCGTCGATCACCCTGCCGGCAACTGCGGGTATAACGCCTTTCTCGTTGGCGTGGCCCTCGGTAAAGACGACCAGGACGAATTTCAGTCCGTCCGCCGTCTCGATATACGCCGCGTCGTGCCGGGCTTTGCTCGTCCAGCCGGCCTTTGACCATATTTTGGCGTCCGTCATCTTACGGTCGATCAGCATCCGGCCGGTGAAGCCGTGAGCCTGATCTTCCTGGTCGCCGGTCGCCGCGAATGGGTCGCGTTTGAGCAGCCCGAGCATTGTTGCGGTGCCATCCGGGCCCGCGATCCGGCCGAGGACGATCTCCGCAAGCAGGCGAGCGGTCGCGTTCGTGGTGAGCATATTGCGATTTTCGCCCTTGTAATTTCGCGACTGCTGCTCGATGCCGTAGGCGTCCTCGCAGAAGGTCTTCTGATTGACGTTGATGTTCGTGTAGCCCATCGCCGCGAAGTAGCGGTTAACGCGGTTGCGTTTGTACTGCCACGCCTCAAACTGCTTCGCCGGCAGTTCCGCACCGCTCGAAGTGCCGGTCAGCACGTCGAGGATGTACTGTGTCGCCTCGTTCGAGCTGTCGACGATCATGTCGCGGCGGCCGCGGGCAAGCTCGGGCGACATCGTGATCTTGCCGTCCTCAAGCTGGCGGGCGAGGGCCGCGAGATAGAAAAGTTTGACGACGCTCGCCGGATATAGTCTTGTCTCGCCGTTGTAGTCGGCACGCGTTACCGAGTTCGGATCGCTCAGATCGATCAATGTCGCCGCTACCTCGCCATCCTTGAAAGTGCCGGCCGGAAACGTACTCAGTGTGTCCCGAACCGCGGCATCAAGCAGCGTTTTGAGCCTTTCCGAATCGACTGCTTTGAGCGGCTGGTAACCTTTTTGCGGGATGATCTCGGTTTTTGACTCGCTCTTTTGGCCGAACAAAACGATCGGCGCGCAGAGCAAAATGACTATGACAATTAGGGCCAGCGGCGTTTTCTTCATTCAAAATGTCCTATCTGATTTCTTTTCGGCGAATATATTTCAGAGTATAAACGAAAATCGTCTGTAAACTCCAAATGCCGTGTCCGTCATCATATCGGCGAGAAAAATCGGCGGGCTGACGGAGGGATTATGAAGAGATTTGCGTTTTTGGGGACAATTGTCCTGGCACTAGCCGGAATTGCGGCCGCACAACGGATCGAGAACGGGAGTCGCTCGACGATCGGGTACATTTCGGCATCGGGAACGGTCGAGAACGCCGGCCGATCAACCATCGGCTACATAAACGACGATGGCTCGATCGAGAATGGCAGCCGGACGACGATCGGTTACATAGACAGCAGCGGCAAAGTCGAAGATGGAAGCCGTAATACGATCGGTTACATAAGCGACAATGGAACCGTCGAAAACGGCAGCCGATCGACGCTCGGTTACGTCAATTCAAATGGCAGCGTCGAGAACGGCTCGCGCAGCACGATCGGATACGCCGTAGGCGTCAACCCGCGTCACGCCGCTCTGTTCTTCTTTTTCTTCTTCTGGCACGATAAATGAGGTGATCGGCCGTTCCCGATCACCACCAGGAGAACCAACCGCCGCCCGAGCCGCCGGTTTGCTGGGTAGGATCGTATGCCAACCGCATCTTATCCCATACGGCCCGGTCAGTGCCTTGATGTCGAAGCATATGGATGCCTGCAATACTGTTTAACTTACCCAGAACGATCTTATCAACCGCTTGAATAGCGTCCACAAAGTCCGGTTTCGCCATCCCCTTTGTCACGTTATCGAGGGCTTTGTCGGCAGCCATACCTATAATCTTCTCAGCGGCGGCCTGAGCAGCCTCTTCGGAGTTGCCGGGCAATAACAGATCAGGCAACATCAGTATGAATGGACTAGCCGCAAGAAATAACGTCAGCCACTTCCCAAGGACGACGACATCCTGCATCTCCTTGACTTTGTCAGCACAGCAACTCTTCACTATTACCTCCTGAATTGGTCGAAAGTAGGATTTCGAAAGAATAAGCAGCAAAAAATGGACCCCCGATGTTCGGAAGGTCCACGACAATTCGAGCCCGGATAACCGGACTAATTCAACGATTATTGCCCGGAATGCAGAACGAAAGCCGGGCGATTCCTTCCTTTTTTCGCCCAATATACCACAGAGCGAAATTGCCGGTCTAGTCCGGATCCGGAGATACTCCCTCGCGAGCGAATAGCACTTATAGGCAAGAAATCTATGATTTTGCAGACGGAGTAGGTCGAAACGATTTGAAATTGAAATCTGCAGGAGGTATGGGAAATGAAAGGCACGATCAGGGCGCCGGGGCTCTGATCAATATCTTCGGTCAGCCAAAACTTAACTTCAACCTAATCGAAAACGCCCTCACCAAGCAAATTTTGCCGCAAATACGCGATCGTATCCTGCAGCGTTTCCTGGGGATCGCGCGGTGCAAAACCGAGCGTCTCTTCTGCCTTTGTTGATTCAAAATACCAGAAACACTCTGCCTGCTCGACCTCGTTTGGCATAACGGGCGACGCTTTGCCCCAATTTTTGTAGATCGAGTTTATGATTCCCGAGCCGGCTACCGCCCATTTTTTCGGCATTCGGATCATCGGAGCCGACACGCCGCTGAGCCGTTCGAGGCGGCCGAAAAACTGCTCGAACGTCAAATTTACCGCCCCGAGTAGGTACTTTTCCTGATGCTCGCCCTTTTCCAACGCAGAGATGAACGCCGACGCCGCGTCACGCACATCGACAAAATTTAGCCCGCCGCCCGGACAATACGGGATCTTGCGGCCCAGGAAATCGAGCACGGGCTTGGTCGAGCTGAGGCGTTCGTCGTCCGGCCCGAGGAGCAGCGACGGGTTCATAATGACGAGCCGCTGGCCTTCGGCGTTGAAATTCTCGAGCGCCGCACGCTCCTGGTAATATTTCGACGCGTAATACGCCCATTTTGTCAGCAGATCGACGGGCTGCGGAAACGTCTCGTCGACGACCTGGTCATCCTCGCTCACGGCGATCGTCCCGCTTGACGAAGCGAGGATCATCGTCGGCACCTCGGCCTCTTTTGCCGCCTCGCAAAGCAGGCGCGTGCCCTCGAGATGGATCTTGTTCATCGAGGCAGCGTCGTCGTTATCGCGGGAAACCTTGCCGGCAAGGTGAAAGATCGCGGAGACATTCTTAACGGCTTTTGCCACGTCTTCGCGGTCGGTCACCGAGCCCTCGACGGCCTTCACGCCCGCGTCCTTCATCCATTCGGGCACCCGCGACGCCATAACCTTAAGGTTCTTTTCGCCGGCATCGAGAAACTGCCGCACAATGTGCGTGCCGAGAAACCCCGTTCCGCCGGTAATAAGTATCTTCTTTTCAGTCTTTGCTAGTGCTTTTGTCTTTGCCATAGGATTCTTACCACAGAGTTCACAGAGACCTCTGAGACATATCTATTACGGTTTCGAAATTCTCTGTGCCCTCTTCGTGCTCCGTGGTTAATTCTTCCATGTCTTTTGGATCGGATGGGCCTCGGTGTTGAACACGACCTTATTGAGATCCAGCGTCTTTTCTGGGGCGAACAGCAGATAGAAATACTTGAACGTTTCGGCGAAGACGAAGCTATGCATGTAGTCCGTTTTCTCCTTGGTCTTGACGCTCTTGAGGCCCGCGTAGGCGACGTCCGTACGGCAGTATTTTACGAAATCGTCGAACATCTGCTTGCCCATCGCGAGGTACTTCGGGTCCTTAGTGTACTGATACAGGTAGTATGTCGACTCGACGATTTCGGGCCTGAGCGGATAGCCGAATTCCTCCGTTTTGCCCGTTTTGTAGTTATAAACCTCGGGTTCGATGCCGTTCGCCTGCCACATTTTGAACATCGAATCCTGCAGCATCTTCGCCCGGTTCAGATCGCCGTCGAGGACGAGCACCGCCGGGAAGAACGCGTCGAGTGCGCCGGTCGTGGTCGCGGTCCGGTTGCCGGTGTTCATATCGGCGTGGCCGTACCAGAGGTCGGCCGCGATCGGCTTGCCCTGAACGTTCTTTTTCGACATTTCGGGACCCTCGTCAGCAAGATATGTATTTATCTTAGCTATCGAATCTTCCCACATCGTGCGGCAATCCTTGTCGTCAAAGAGGATAGCGGCCTTCAGCAGGTATTCGTAATACGAATCGATCCCGCCCGAAAGATGGCTGTCGGTGTTCGTCCATTTGCCGGACGTGACGTCTATGTTCTCGCCGACAAGCCCGATATCGGACCTACGGTTGTACGTCTCGACCAAGGCTTTTTTTGCTTTTTCAAAATAAATTGGCTTGCCGGTCAGCTTGCTCAAGGTGCCGAATTCGATCAGCAGAGTTCCCGTTTCGGCCGGGTTTGAGATCGGGTCGTTTGTCTTACCGGTCTTTAGATTGACGAACCGGTACGGCATGCCCGTAGGCGAATCGAACGCCGGCAGCAGCCGTGTGCCAAGGTCATCCGCCAGCGCCAGCAGCCGTTTGTCGCCAGTGATCTGATACGCCGAGAGCAGCCCGCCGAGCTCGCGGATCGTGATTTCAAATACCTGGACCGAGATATCCTTGTCGTAGTTCAGGTTCTTTGCAATGTACTCGCGCGTTTCGTCGCCCTCTTTCTTGAAGCCCAACAAATAGAGCGAATCCAGCGAGTCGACCGGCGTCATCAGGATCGTTTGCCCGTACCAATCGCGGCAGGTCTTGCTGATCGGCTTCAGATCGTCGTGGCCCCAGCAATATTTCTTGTAGCCGTTCCAGGCGTGGAGAAATTCGGCTTTGACTCGCACGGACATTTGTTTCTTATCGACCTTGTCAGATTGCGCATAGAAAGATTGCGACGCAGCAATGACAATGCTGATAAGGCAAAGGGCTGTTCGGAAATGTCGAAAATTGACCATTAGAATATTGCAGCAGGATATTTAGGGATATCTGGATCGACGGTTATCAAGGTCAGGCCCTCGGCCAACGCTTGACTCACGAGCATACGGTCGAACGGGTCTCGATGAATGGCGGGCAATCCCGATAACTTGTTGACGCTTCCCTCGGTTATATCAAGGCTCTTAATACGATGTCGGCGACGCTCAGCGGGAAAATAAATATCCGGCGTCTGCGGAAGAGTCAGCCTTCCGAGGTCGCATTTTATGGTTATTTCCCATTGCGAAACCACGCTCAAAAAGACCTCATTAGCCGGATCGCGGATAGCATCAACGAATTTCCCGGGGAGTTTCACGTCATTCGTGATGTACCAGAGAAATATATGAGTATCTAAAAGAAGCCTCATTAGTTTTCAAACTCCGCAACCACATCCTCCGGGAGCGGATCGTCAAAATCATCCGGCACGACGAAATCGCCCTTTGCCAATCCAATTGGCCGAGCCTCGTTTGATACGTTATCTTCGAGAACGGTTACCATTACATCGATCGCTTCACCATTTATGATCGAGTCCGGAACGTCATCCTGCCATGTGATATGGTCTCCATGAAGTTTGGCCTTATAGGTTTCCAACATTGTTTTCACCTCCCCGGTTAGATTTTACACCTAATCATCGATCACCGGCTCCTGTTTTCGGGTCTTTCGCCGCTCGGCTTTCCATTGTTTGCGGATGGCGGCGACGTCAAATTTATCGCGTTTTCCGTCGCGCATGTTCTCGATCTCGTGCTGCACGCGGGCGGAGATCAGGCGGTACGCTTCGGTATTCGGGACGCCGTCGGTCATTTTCGCGAGTTCGTCGTATTCGAGGAAGCGGCCGACCTTGGCACCGATCTTGGCTCCGATGCTCTTGCCTTTCGGGATGACTGTGCCCTTCGGGAACGCCTCGTACGTGCCCCAAAGGTAGATCGGCAGGATACCGATCTTTTGGTTGAGAGCGAGGTAGCCGATGATCGGTTTGAACTCCGATATCTGCCCCGTAGCCTGACGGCCGCCCTCGGGAAAGATCAGCGCGTTGTAGCCCTCGTTCAGGATCTGCGTCACGTGTCGGAGCGATTGCCGTAAGCTACCGGTCCGCTCGATCGGGACAAGCGTCGTGAAATTGTTCATATACGCACGCTTGTATTTGGTATCGAACCAATAATCGGCGGCCGCGACCGCGACCGTCTGCTTGGCGACGTCCTTGCCAAGTGCCTTTTTCACAAGGCCTGTGTCGAGGTGCGACGTGTGGTTCGGCGCCACGATGAAGTTAACATGCTGCGGCACGTTCGATTCGCCGTCGATCTGGGTATCCAGGAGACCTTCGTACAAGGTTTCCTGCGCAAAATCCACGATCGCGTTGCCGACACGGCGGACGACCGACGGGATGACGATCTCTTCCTCGTCTTTTTTCTCTTCGACCCGCGGTTCGTCGGCGAGTTTCTTGGATTTATCAACACGCTGAACGGCGGTCAGAAGTTCGCGGACGGACTGGATCTCGTTAAGCGTGTCCGGTGAAGCGACGCGTCCACCGGCGTCCTCGACCGCAGCCTGCAGTTCGACGAACATCAGCGAGTCGAACCCGAGATCGGCGAGTTTATCCTCCATGACGACGTCCGAAAGCGGTCGGTTCGAGACGCTCGCGACGATCTTTCGGATCCATATGGCGTTGTCGTCGCCCTTAGATTCGACGACCTTCGTGGTCTTCGAACGGGCCCGGTCTTCGAGCGTATGGAGCATCTCGACTACCTCGGGCCGCTTGACCTTGCGGGTGGCGGTCCGCGGCAGCTCAAACGGCGTAATGTGCAGCACCTTGACGCGTTTGAAGAACGCCAGGCCGGCCGAAACTTCTCGAAAATGAGTCTCGATCTGTTTGTTGACCTCGGCACGCGAGAGGGCTATGTCGTGTTCATAATCGGGCACGACCAACGCCGCGATCTTTTCGCCGCCGTCGTCATCGGGCAGGCCGACGACGCTCATTTCCTTGATGTACGGCGATTTGCCGTAATGGTCTTCGATCTCGTCGGGGTAAATGTTCTTGCCGTTCGAATCGATGATCACGTCCTTGGAACGGCCGACGATGAAGAGGTTTCCGTCGTCGTCGAGACGGCCGAGGTCACCCGTCTTCAGCCAGCGGTCGTTGAGCACGGCGTCCGTCGCTTTTTCGTTGTTGTAATAGCCCAGCATCACGTTCTGGCCGCGGGCGAGCACTTCGCCAATGCCGTTCTCGTCCGGCGAGTCGATCTTGACCTCAACGCCGGGCAGCGGTTTGCCGACGCTGCCGCGACGCAGCTTGTTTCCGGGGCGGGCGACGGTCAGCACGGGCGAAGATTCGGTCAGGCCATAGCCCTCAAGTACCGTGAACCCGAGCCCGTGAAGGTCTTTCTGCACCTTTTCGCTTAGAGCCGATCCGCCCGAAATGAGGTAGCGCATCTTGCCGCCCATTCCCTGATGGATCGGGAAAAATACGATCGGCCCGAGGTTGAACGGCGTGTTGTCGCGGATCCATGCATTGAACTCGATCATATTGTCCGCGAGGTCGGCGATCCAATCGCCGCGTTCGCGCAGCCGTGTCTTGATCCTGCGGTGAAGCATTTCCCAGAGGGCCGGAACGCCAACCAGCCCGGTGACATGGCTGTTCTCGATAGTGCGGGCGAGGTCCTCGGCGGTCAGCTCGTTCAGATAAGTGATCTGAGTTCCGTTCGAGAACGGCGTCAGGAACCCGGCAGAAAACTCGAATGTGTGATGCATCGGGAGCACCGACAGGACACCGTCGGTGATGTCCATATCGAGCACCGACGAGAGCATCGAGATCATGTTTACGAAATTCTTGTGCGAGAGCATCACGGCCTTCGGCGTGCCGGTCGTTCCCGAAGTGAAGATCAACGACGCGACCGACGTCGAATGCACCTTTGCCGGCAGCAGCGCGTTGCGCTTCGCCTCCTCTGTCTCGGTCTGGATCTCGAAAACTTCGTCGAACGTCCAGACGGCGACCTCCAGTCCCGCCTCTTTCAGCTTTTCACCGATCTCCGGATTTTCGGCCGCAAGTTTTGGGCTGACGACGATCGCGGAGGCCTCGCCAGCCTTGGCGAAAGTTACGATCTCGGTGACCGTGCTCGCCGGATCGATCGGGATCGCGGTTGCACCTGTCTTCAAAATGCCGAAATAGGTCATTCCCCATTCGGGCATGTTATTCGAGAACAGAATGACGCGTTTATTGGCGGCGATGCCGTTTGTGGCCAGGAAACCCGCCGCACGCAGGGTCAGTTCGCGAACGTCATCGAAAGTGTACTGCTCCTTGCGGCCGTTTCGTTCGATCCGCATCGCGACGCGGGTCGGAAAGCGTTTGACCGACGTGTCGAACAGGTCGAGCAGGTCTTTGTAGGTATACGACCGCTTTTCCTGGGCCTTAAGCTCCTCTTCGAGCGTCGGTAGGACCCATTTTCGCATACCGGGAAAATGGACGTTGAGCCAGTAATCGTACCAGTCGATCTTTTCCGGATACCACGGCAAGAGCGGCTTTTCCTTTTCTTTGATCACCGACTGTAACGCACGTACGTTATCCGAGCGATAAAGATACTCGTTGTCGATCATGAACGGTTTGAACATTGCGAACGCGTCCATCGTCTCTTTGGTCGTTTGCTCGAACGATTCTACCGACTTCTTCAGGTCCGAAACGATATTACCGATGCGTCCGCCGCCCCAACGCGGGCTCGCTTTATCGAGCATACGATCGGCACCCCTCGCGATCTTGTTCAGCATCGGTGCCGATGCGAGCTGATACGTCCGGTTGGTGACGGTCTGCGTCTCGACCATGCCGGCGAGCTTGTTGACCAGCTTGTTTCCGGACTCCTTGTCCTCGTAATGCTGGCGTTTGTAGAGGCCGACGAGCCCGACGATGCGTTTCATATCGTTCGGGTTTGAGTCGCCGGAAGACGCCTGGAAAACGAGCGGCGGATTCGGATCGACCAGTGCGTTCATCGCCGCGGCGAGGATCGCACCCGAGACCATATCGACGGGAATAATGTCGAGGATCAGCTTTTCGTTGACCGGAATGATCGGTTGACCGCGAAGCGCGATCAGGATCAGCGGCGCGGTCGTTGTAAACCCCTCGTTCCAGCCCGGGAACGGATACGACTGCGACGATTCGACGATCGACGGCCGCACCAGCACCTTAACGATGTCATCCTGTTGGGCGATGATCTGCTCGGCGAGCGATTTCGAATACGTGTAGATATTCGTCCAGCCCCAATATTCCGCCCGTTCGGAGCCGAGTTCGGTCGTTCGTTCGCGGATCCACATTTTGCGTTCGCGAAAGATCGCCGATTTCAATTCGGCCTCGTCGTCAGGGTCGCGGCCCTCGTCGATAAAGCGCTCGCGTGCCTGCTCGCGGAATTTCGCTGCCTGCACCGCGTCGTCGGCCTCTTGACGTGCTTGTTCACTCAGGCGGGCGCAGTCCTCGACCTCGCGGTTGACGTCGAAAACCGTTCCGACGAGCTCATTTTTACGCGGAAAATAGCCGACGACCGGCTCGTTCTCCCAGATCGGCCCCGAACGTTTGCCGGCGACAAAGCACGTCGAAACGTGCACCAGACGCGGCTTTTTCATCATCCGCGCCATCTTGATTATGTTGTTCGAACCGACGACATTCGTCCTAAGGGCAGATTCGAGCGGTGGATTGAATGTCACGTTTCCGGCACCATTTATGATGATGTCGGTGTCGCGCATTATCTTTTTCGCGTCTTTTTCGTCGAGGCCGAGGTATTCGTTGCCGACGTCACCATTGACGGGCACGACCTTCGATTTAATAAAATCTTCGAATCCGTCGCCGTACTTCTCACGCAGCGGATCGAACGTCGGGCTCGTTACGATCGACGTCCAAAAACGTATTTTCGACTCCGCCGCATCTCGTGCCCGCACGGTCGTATAGACCTTTCCGATATCCGGAAAATTGTGCAGCAGCATCGACAACGTCACCTTTCCCACAAAGCCCGTCCCGCCGATGAAGAAGATCTTCTTACCTGTAAATATTTCTGTTGGTGATAGTTTCATTACTAATCCGTCACGTTGCAAAGCCCAATGATCGGCTGATGGAGCATTGTGATCTCGGCGTTGCGGCCCATGTAAGAGCGTCCCATGGCGATGGCTTCGGTGAGGTTGTCGGCACGTTCCCAGCCGAGCATTTCGGGGACGTGGGCGTTTTCGGCACCGGCGACGATGACCTTGCCGACGTGTTGACGGCCGTTTTCGCCCCAGTACCACATAAAGAAAGGATGAGCGCCGTGATAGGCGTTGCCGCGGCGATACATCTCGATGTACGCCGGATTGGTCGCAAATTCGCGCTCGTATTTCTCACGCAGGTAGAACGCGTCACGTGATTCCGGCAGCAGACGATGAAAAAACTCGATATACGCCGGATGAAAGTTATGGTCGAACTCGTCAAAGCACGGGTGCGTGATTATCATTACGCCGCCTTTCCTGAGAAGCGGCTTGTTCCGGTACATGTTGAAGTGGTATCCGAGCGCCATCACTTGGACAAGCAGCGGATTGAGCGCCGAGTAGACGTTGTACGGCGAAATGTCCGGAATGCCCGAGATCAGGATGTCGCATTGCCCCTTGACCGGAATTTCATACTGCCGGTAGTTCATCTCGAGGATCTTTTCATGCACCGGTTCGGTCTTTCCGGCGTAGCAGGCGATCAACTCGTACTGGGCCGGAATGGCGTGGAGCATTTTACGGCGAGCTGCCCGCGGCAGCTTAGAGAATGTACGCTTCATCGCCTCCCATTTCATCCGGTCGCCGAAACTGAACTCGTCCTCGTTCCGCGTCAGGATGTCGTAGCCGTCGGAAAACATCTTATTGTTCAAGGCCGTCTCAATGTGAAAGACCTTGCAGTTTTCATCGACCAGTTTTCCGAGCCGGATGACCTTGTGATTAAGCTCGGAGGCCGGCGGATCCATGTACGAGTGCGAATCGCGGATCGTCTGCGGCTCGTGATGGGCACGTAAGCTCTCGTAATCGCAGAGGCCAACCGCGACCGATTTGTGCCCGCCGTCCATCGGGACAAGATTGATGTTGAGATAGATGAGCAGGTCGCTCTCGATCGCACGCTTATTCACCCGCAGCGGTTCATTATGCCGCGTGTGCCCGAGCGTGACGAGATTGTCGTCGTCCTCGGCGTCGTGGTTGTAATATCGGTCAGGGTGATATTCGTTGAAAATGTCCGCGCCGACCATCCGCTTCATTTCCCACTCGGTCATCTTTCGGTGGAGCGAATTGGCGATGATCAGATGAATATCGTCGACGCCGTTCGCGGCACACATATCCAGCACGACCTCGAGCATCGTCTGCCGCATGTCCGGCGTCGCCATCGGCGGCAGGGGTAAGCTTATGTCGTCCATCGCGATCGTCACGCGCATACCGGGCTCGAGCAGGGCATAAAGCGGCTCCATCTCGATCGGGTGATTGATCGCGTAGCGGATCGCCGCCTCGCGGTTCGGCAGCCCCTTGATCGGCGGATTCGGGTAGATCACCCGCGTCCCGACAGGAATGTCCTCAATGATAAAATCCTCGCCAAACGGCATGATCCGCGGCGCGGAGTCTTTGTCGATATAGACAATGGATTCGTGTGTTTTTCTGCGTAGTTGAAGTGCCATATTTTTACAGCTTAATAATCCAAAATAATTTTTCGGCACTGGACGCATCGCTTACCGAGCGCATAGCTGCCTTTTTTAACCGCAGTCTCTCCGACCGGCTCGCCAAGTTGGAGAAATGACTTTGACCACCCGGGGTCCCCGTTGAACCACTGGAGGGTGGATCGATAGGTCGCCGCTCTTAGACTGTCAGCAACGTCACCCACCACATAGCCTGGCTCTAAAGAGGATCCGCAAAATGGACACTTGTTTTCAATATCTATGCTTGTCATTTCAGATCCAGTATTGCCCAGTCGTGCTGCAGCGCCGCTTGTTTCAATCTAAAATCCGGGCCGACGGCGACGGGGTGGCCGACGATCGAGAGCATCGGTAGGTCCGAGATACTGTCGGAATAGGCATATGAGTCAGAGAGGTTGATGTTCTCACGCTCGGCGTATTCGCGGATCCATTTTGCCTTTGTCGCGGATGCCATCACGGGCGGCAGGACACGGCCGGTGGCGTAACCGTTGACGAACTCGAGCCGGTTCGCGACATAATCGTCGATGCCGAGATGGTCCATCAGTTTCGCGATCGTGAAATCGAGTGCTCCGGTGAGCACGACCTGTCGCTGGCCGATCTTTTTGCCCTGGGCGATCAGCTCCGGCGTGCCGGCAAATATCGCGGGTTTGAGCACCTCCTCGAATAGTTCGTCCGAAAAATACCGAAGGCGGTCCTGCGAAAATCCCTCGTAGCTGCGAAAAAAGACCTCGTTGAACACATTTCGCGAATACAGGTCCGTTATCCCGAAAAACGGCAGCTTTGCGAGTGTTCCGACGCTCTTTTTCGCGGTCTGCCACAGGCCTTGCTGACGTTTCGCGTAAAAGGCGAGCGTATGCACCAGATTGGTGCTCACCAATGTGCCCTCGAGGTCGTAAAATGCCGCGGCCTGTCCGTTTTTGTTCATGTCGGGTCTTATGCTATGTTATTCACGCCAAACAGCGATAAATTCCTGAAAGAATAGGGGAAAGTCTAGCACCTTTCCGCAAGGTTTGGTAGGCGATTCGCGGTGAACTTACAATTTAATTACAATCCGTAATTACATTGTATATACATTTTCCGGACAAATATGCGGCGAGCCATCTTTCCCGGGTCATTTGACCCACTTACCAACGGCCATCTGGACGTGATCTCGCGTTCGGCACCTCTTTTTGACGAGATGATCGTCGCGGTTCTCAACAATGCCGAGAAACATCCGATGTTCACCGTCGAGGAACGCTGCGAGATGATCCGCGACGTCCTGCCGAGCGTCGAAACCAACGGCTGCAAACTGTTCGTCGAGAGTTTTACCGGCCTGACCGCGGAATTCGCCCGGCGTTCCGGTGCGACGGCGATCGTTCGCGGTATCCGTGCCGTCAGCGATTACGAATATGAACTTCGAATGGCACTGATGAACCGCCGCCTCGAGCCGGAGATCGAGACCGTTTTCCTGATGGCAGGCGAGGAATATTCGTACGTTTCGTCGACATTGATGAAACAAGTCTTCGAACTCGGCGGCCGCGTCGAGGGACTCATTCCTGAAATCGTCGAGGCCCGTATGCGGGAGAAACTCGGCACGCAAGATGATTGAACGCGGAGTTCGCCGAGGACGCAGAGATAGCAATTCTGATCGTTCCACTTCTCTCCTCTGCGTTCCCTGCGGCCTCCGCGTTAGAATCGCTTTATGCTTAAAGCCGCTCATCATGTCCAGATCAGTATCCCGGTCGGCGCCGAGGACATCGCACGCGATTTCTACTGCGGCGTGCTTGGCCTCATTGAAATACCGAAGCCAGAGTCGCTCGCCGGCCGCGGTGGATTTTGGCTTGAGCTCGGAGAATTTCAGATTCATTTCGGAGTCGAGGACGGCATCGACCGCAGAAAGACGCGTGGGCACCTGGCTTATCTGGTAAAAGATCTCGGCGCGTGGCGCGAAAAGCTTATCGAGGCCGGTTGCGAGGTGATCGACGGCATTCCGATCCCCGGATACGACAGGTTCGAGTTCCGCGACCCGTTCGGCAATCGCGTCGAGTTTCTCGAACATATAGATCAACCATCGGATAATCAGTTTTTGCTTTAGCCTTCTGCATTCTCAACGGACTCTGCGTTAAAATCGCTCTTATGACTTTCCCCGTTTCAGACCACGTTGCGAAAATGAAAGGCTCGTCGACGCTGATCGCGGCACAGGCTGCGGCGGATATGCGGGCTCGCGGTATCGACGTCCTCGACCTTTCGGTGGGCGAACCCGACTTCGACACGCCGGATTTCATAAAGCGATACGCGTGCGAGGGCCTCGAAAAGGGCCTGACAAGATACACTTCGACCGCCGGAATGATGGAATTTCGCTCGGCGATCGTCGACTTTTACGCCATGCGATTCGGGGCCGAACTTCATGTCGCGGAGGTCGCGGCCTCGTGCGGCGGCAAACAGGCTCTTTTTAACGCCGCAAGCACGATATTGAATCCGGACGATGACGTCCTGATCCCGAAGCCGTACTGGGTGACGTTCCCGGAGATCGTTACCTTTTGCCGGGCGAACAGCGTTTATATCGATACCGAAGACACCGATTTTGTCCTGACTGCCGAACAGGTCGCGGCGGCAATAACCGATCGCACTAAGCTCTTGATCGTCAATTCCCCTAACAATCCGACGGGGCGTGTCGTGCCGCCGGATGAAATGGTGCGGATCGTCGAGGTATGCGCGTCCCGAGGTGTTTATGTGCTGGCGGACGAATGTTACCTGTTTTTTGCGTACCCGCCCGCAGAGCCTTTTTCATTGGCTTCATTGCCCGCCGATCTACGGCAATTCGTATGCATCGCGGGCAGCTTTTCCAAGACTTACGCTATGACGGGATGGCGTGCCGGATACACGATCGCGAACCCGGAATGGACCAAGGCGATGATCAAGCTCCAGAGCCACTCGGCAACGCATCCGACCTCGTTCGTCCAGTACGCGTGTGCCGCCGCCTTGCGGGACGCTGACGACACGATCGCCGCCGTTAACGCTATGACCGGCGAATACGAACGCCGCCGCGACTGGCTGATCCCGGAACTCAATAACATCAAAGGGTTTAAGTGCCCGATGCCGGAAGGTGCGTTTTACGCATTTGTCGACGTGAGAGGTTGTTTCGGAGAAAGATTTGGGTCATCGGGCGAGGTCGCCGATCACCTCTTGCGAGAGGCCCAGATCGTCGCCACCGACGGCGAAGGCTTCGGCGCTCCGGGGTTCATCCGATTTTCGTACGCGACATCGATGGAAAATCTGGAACGGGCAATTGAGAAAATGCGAGGCATTTTCGGGACCAGCGATTAGGTCCGGTCAGTTTCCGCCGGTCATCATCAGGCCGATGTCTTCGACGGACGTCGTCTGCGGATCGACCTCGCCGACGATCTTACCGTCACGTATCACAAGCAAACGGTCGGCAAGTGCGGTGACCTCTTCCAGTTCAGCGGATACAAGCAGGACAGCAGCTCCGGCATCGCGGAGCTCGATCAATTTGCGGTGAATAAACTCGATCGCCCCGATATCGACGCCGCGGGTTGGCTGCGAAACGAGGAGCAGCCGCGGGTGAAGTTCGAACTCGCGGCCAATGATCAGTTTTTGCTGGTTGCCGCCGGAGAGCGATTTTGCGGTCAAGGTCGGGTCGCCCGGACGTACGTCGAAATTCTCAATGATCTCGTTGACGCGTTTTGAGATCGCCGGCTCGCTCATAAATCCGCCCACTGAGACAGGCGGCCGGTAATGGACGCCGAGGATCGAATTTTCTGCGAGGTCCGCCTCGAGCAAAAGTCCGCGTTTGTGCCGATCCTCCGGGATATGTGCGATCCGCAGTTCCTTAAGCTGCCGGGCCGACTGATTTGTCACGTCCTTTCCATCAAATTCGACAGTGCCGCCCGTTACCTTGTTCAGGCCCGACAAAGCTTCGATCAATTCGGTCTGGCCGTTGCCCTCGATGCCGGCAATTCCAACGATCTCGCCGGAACGGACCGAAAACGATATGCCCTTGACCGCTGGGCCGTTCTTGCCAGAAACGGACAGGTCTTTGATCTCAAGAAGTGTTCTGTCCGGATCTGCCTCGGTCTTAGTCACACGCAGCAACACGTCCCGGCCGACGATCATCCGGGCAAGGTCCTTGGCGTTGGTTTCGGAGGTCTTGACCTGACCGACCGCCTTGCCGTCACGCATCACCGTCACTTCGTCCGATATCGCCAACACCTCGTCGAGCTTGTGCGTGATAATGATGATCGTCTTGCCCTGCTCTTTCATCCGCCGGAGAATGGCAAAAAATTCGTCGACCTCCTGCGGCGAAAGAACGGCCGTCGGTTCGTCGAGAATCAGCAGTTCGGCGTTGCGGTAGAGGGCCTTGAGCAGTTCGACACGCTGCTGCTGGCCGACCGAGAGGTTTTCGATGAGTGCACGAGGGTCGACGCCGAGCCTGAGCTCGTTCGAAAGTGCGAGAATGTCCTTGTTCGCTTGCTCGAGATCTAGATTTACGGCGGATCCGGTCTCGGCTCCGAGGATGATGTTCTCGGCGACGGTCATATTGTCGACCAGCATAAAATGCTGATGCACCATGCCGATGCCGAGGGCGATCGCGTCGTGCGGGCTCTTGATCGAAACGAGTTTGCCGTCAAATAGGATCTCGCCGCTGTCCGCGTTATAAAACCCGTACGCGATCCGCATGATCGTCGATTTTCCCGCTCCGTTCTCGCCGACTATCGCATGGATCGTACCCTTGGCGACCATGATAGAAACGTCGTTGTTCGCGACCACGTTGCCGAATGTTTTTGTGATATTTCGTAGCTCAAGCATTGTATTCAATTGTGCGAGGCGTCGATCCTGCCAAAATAAAACTGTCCGTCATTGTCTATCTTTACGCGTACGATCCCGACATTCGGGATCGAGAATGAGATCATAAATCTCTGAAACGACCGCATCGCTGCGCTCGTGATATCGGGAACCAATGCCATCGACTGCCAGATCAGGCATTTGATGAACTGCTCATGCGTGAACACGAACGCCAACTCGAATTCCCGCTGGTTCATCTCCCAGACAAATTTCTCGCAGCGCCCGACGAGTTCGGCAAAAGATTCCGCCTGATCTCCATCCGAGTAGAACGGATCGGCCCGCTCCCAGTATTCCGCCACCCATGGCTTTCGCTGCTGAAAGTTCGTGCCACGACACCGTGAGACTGACAGGTATGTGAACTCCTGCACCAGCAGCGTTTCAGTGGTGACGTCCGGATAGCGTTCGATCAGCGGTTCGGATGTCTCTCGAGCCCTAACATATGGTGACCGAACGATCAAATCCGGTCGTTCGCAGATGGATTCGGCAAGATCATCCGCCTGTTTGCGGCCCTTTTCCGAAAGCGGGATCTCACGTGGCGTCGTGGTCGTTTCACCAATATTCGCGATGCTCTCAGCGTGGCGGATCAGCCAGAGGTCTTTCATCCTTACTTGGCCATCGCGTCGGTCACGGTGATCTCGCCGGCGATGATCTTTCGTTTGGCCTCATCGACCGAAACAATGACGTCGTCAGGGATCAGGCCTCTATTATTGTCGTCCATCGCATAGGCGACGCCGTCTTTGTCGAGGCCAAATGAGTGAAATCCGCCCTGAAACTTTCCGTCGAGGACCTCTTTGACGACGTCATAAACGGCATTATCGACCCGCTTGACCATCGAGGTCAGCACGAATCCAGGCTTGACCATATTCTGGTTCGAGTCGACGCCGATCACGAATTTCCGCGCCTGGCCATTCTCGTCCCTGCCGTACTGCTCAACCGCATCAAACGCCCCGAGGCCCGAGTTCCCGGCGGCAGTGAATATGACGTCGGCACCTTTGTCGATCTGGGCGAGGGCAAGTTCCTTGCCTTTGCCGGGATTGTTCCAGGCTCCGTCGGTCACGCCGACGTAATTATCGATGATCTTGATGTTTGGATTGACCGACTTCGCTCCCTCTGCGTAACCGGTCTCAAACTTATGTATCAGCGGAATGTCCATGCCGCCGACAAAGCCGAGCACGCCGGTCTTGGATTTTTTGGCAGCGATCATCCCGACGAGATACGAACCCTCGTGCTCGCGGAATACAAGCGACGCGACGTTCTTCATCGGCGTCTTGCCGTCTGCCTCGAAGATGACACCGTCGACGATCGCAAATTTGATGTTCGGGTAGTCGGTCGCGACTTTCTGCATGATCGGCCCCTGGGCAAAGCCGATGCCGATGATCAGGTCGAAATTCTTCTCAGCAAACGCACGCATTGCAGGTTCGATCGACGTCGGATTGCCGGGCTCGACATCGTAAAGGCAGATCGGCAGGTCCTTTTCTGCCCGTTTGACGCCTTCCCAGGCGGAAGCGTTGAACGAACGGTCGTTCTTGCCGCCGATATCGAAAACGATGCCGACCTTGATCTTGCAGCCCTCACGTCTTGCTTCGACCGCGTGGCCGCAAGACGAAAGCAAAAGTGCCGCCGCGAATAACAACAAGATCGTCAAAAGTGACTTTAGCTTCATAACTATTAGACCGTCGCACGGATCAATTTCGTTGTCTCTGGGGAAACCTCGGATATTTTATAAGCGTTTCGCAATTTTTCGCTAATCGATTCGAACTGTGTCTCGGTACGGCAATAGACGACGCCGATCGCTTCGCCTGCCCGAACTTCGTCGCCGATCTTAACGGCCGATGCGTATCCAACGGCGTGATCGACATTATCCTCGGCCTTTACGCGGCCGCCGCCGATATCGCAGATCGCCCGACCGAGGGCAAACGCATCGACTGCTGATATATAACCGGGAGAGGCGGCCTTGACCGGCAAGCGCAGAAGCGAGCGGTCCACCAGCATTTCAGGATCATCGCAAACGCGTGGGTCGCCCTCTTGGGCCTCAACATTCTCGCGGAATTTCGCCAAGGCAGCTCCCGAATCGAGTACTTGCCGTACAAGAACCTTCGCCTTATCCGCCGAATCCGCGACACCGCCCAGTTGGAGCATTTCGGCTATCAACTCGATCGAAAGCTCGAGCGTCGGCTCCATTCCCGGTTCGATCTCGCCCCGCAGGATCTTGATGCACTCATAAACCTCAAGGCTGTTTCCGACAAATTTGCCGAGCGGTTGATTCATATCGGAGACGACCGCCTGCGTTTTGACGCCGAAAGCCTCACCCGTCCGCACGAGGGCCGCGGCTAGCTTGACCGAGTCTTCGTACTTTTGCATGAACGCCCCTGTGCCGGTCTTTACGTCCAGGACGAGCGCGTCGAGATCCTCGGCGAGTTTCTTGGACATTATCGAGGCGACGATAAGCGGAATGTACGGCACCGTCGCGGTCGCATCGCGCAGTGCATAAAGCTTCTTGTCCGCCGGAGCGATCTCGCCGGTTTGGCCCGCCATTGCATAGCCGTTTTTGATGAGGAGTTCCTTGAACCGGGCAGTTGAAAGTCCAACACTAAAGCCGGGTATAGATTCGAGCTTGTCCAATGTGCCGCCGGTGTGCCCAAGCCCGCGGCCCGAGATCATCGGAACCGCCAATCCGCACGCGGCTGCGGCAGGTGCAATGATCAGCGAAGTTTTGTCGCCGACACCTCCGGTCGAGTGTTTATCTACAACCGGTCGCCCGACGTCCGAAAGGTCGAGTGTCTTGCCGGAATAGATCATTGCCCGCGTCAACTCGTCCTGTTCGGCCTGATCGAGCCCATTTATGAACATCGCCATCACCAATGCCGTGATCTGATAGTCCGCCCATTCGCCGTTCGTCACGCCGTCGATAAAGACGCCGATCTCCTCGCTGGAGAGCGAATGATGGTCCCGTTTTTTGGCTATTATTTCCTGTGGCCGCATAAATCTAAAAACAAAAAAGACTGTCCACCGATACTGCATGAACAGTCTAACCGAAAGTAGAAACTATTTCACCGCTTAGTTCGCGGCCTTGCAAACGGTCACGGCCTGAGTTAACGCCTGCTTTATTTCCTCCACTTTCTTGTCACTTGAAAGCGGGAAGACCTCGGCCGAAGACTCGCCAGGCGTGGCTCCGTTGCCGCGAGCGGTTCGGACGATCGTTCGTTTACCGTCAAGAGTCTTGAGCGTCAGGAAAGTGCCCTTGTTGTTCTTCACGACCTGAAAGCTCGTTGTATCGATGTCCGCCAGATTCATGGTCGTCGTCCGCTGCGTATTAAAAAAGGTCGATTCGCGGTTCGAGAACGTCGGGTCATTGTTGCTCATCACGCCGGCGCTGTTGCCGGTGACGGACGAAGTGGTCTGCGTCCCTCTGCTGCCCTGATTGACTGCTACGGCGTTCGGCGACGCCGGATCGTATTGTGCACGTCCGAAATTATCTCCACCGGTGGCGTCGGGCCGCTCGAATGTGTACTTGATATTGCAGGTCTTAAAGTCCATTGCACGGAAGTTGATTATGACTTCCTGCACCTGATAACGACTGTTCCGTTCTAACTGTTTGCGAAGTTCCTTTAGTGCCTGTTCTTTGGTCGGCGGTGCGGCGTCGGGTTTCTGAGCGCTTACCGAAACAATCGTGAAGAGGACGACAATGACGACAAGAGCAAATGACCTTAATTTAAATCTCATAGTGTAAAAATTCTCCTGCGAGGGTTTTTGAATATCCGGTCCAACATTTCAGTCCATTTTGCTCAACAAGACTATCGCCTGCGCCCTGATCGCCGCCTGTTGGCCTACTGCGTCGACTTGTTCTCCGGATTTCGCCTTCACACTAACACAATTGACCTCCACCTCCAAGGCATTTGCGAGGTTCTCGCGCATCTCGTCGATGTACGGGCGAAGTTTTGGCGTTTCGAGGT
>JAKOVX010000057.1 GCA_029781855.1 Acidobacteriota bacterium
CGAGGTCCGTTTCCCACGATTCGAGCTCGCCGTTCGATTCCGTTACGATCGCGAACGTCTTGCCGGTCTCTGCCTGGAGCTTCGACAGCACGAAAGCCTTGGCCGCGACCGATGTCAGGCCGCTAAGGCTAACGACCCTCGAGCCCTTTTCGATCTCACGCTTTAACTTGTCGAACTCATTCGCCATAAACGCACTTAGCCGCAGAAAACGCGTTGCGGGCGGCCCAAGCGTTCTCCTGCGGTGATTACATTTTGACACATTCACCGGAAGTTTGCCGTGTCACGGGCGGATAACTATAATCAGAGATTCAATTATGAGCATTCCTTCATTTGACGAGATCATCGAACCGAACGACCAGACCATCGCGAGAGAGGCGTCGCTCAAGGCAATTTCCGCCCTTGTCGGAAATGTGTACCCGAATAAGTTCGCGCGGACCAGCGTGAGCGGAGGCGAGGACACGATCACCGCGCTGAAGTATTTCGAGAAGCTCGCCAGCGTCGAATCACGAATGGCAGAGATCAAGGCCGGCCTTGGCGAAGGTGAACGCCCGCCCGCTGAAAAGAAAGATCCGCTTAATGAAGAACTCAAAGCGCTTGGCACCGTTCGCATTGCCGGCCGCCTGACGACGCCGACGCGCGGCAATTTTGTTCACTTGACCGATGGAATGTCGAAGCTGCAGATCTACTGCAACAAGAAAGGCCCGCTTGCTCTGATCAGGAACGATGGCGAGGATTCGCTTGACCCCGAGAACGGCTGGGCGTTGTGGCAGCTGCTGGACCACGGCGACCTGATCGGCGTCGAAGGTTATCTGTTTGTCACGAACACCGGCGAGGTTTCGGTGCACGTCGAGAAACTGCAATTTCTAGCCAAAGCGATGCTCCCGATGCCTGACAAAATGCACGGCATCGCCGACGCCGAGATCCGTCAGCGTCAGCGCTATTACGATCTGATCGGTTCAAGTTTGCAGGTCGAGTCCGAAGGGCTGACCACACGCGAAGTTTTCGAACGGCGAGCAAAGATCATTTCCTCAATGCGCCGCTTCCTCGAGGATCACGGTTACATTGAGGTCGAGACGCCGATGCTCACGCCGAAGGCGACCGGTGCCGCGGCCAAGCCGTTCAAGACGCATCACAACGCCCTCGACATCGATCTCTATGCCCGCATCGCGCCGGAGCTCTATCTCAAACGCCTCGTCGTTGGCGGTTTTGAAAAGGTTTACGAACTAAACCGCAATTTCCGCAACGAAGGCATCTCGTACAAACACAACCCCGAATTCACCATGCTCGAATTTTACTGTGCCTACATGGACGTCGAGGGCATGATGAATTTCTGCGAAGAAATGCTGCGTGAGAGTGTTCAGAAAGCGACCGGCGGCCTGATGGTAAACTACGAGGGAAACGAGGTCAATTTTAGCAAGTTCGAGCGAATCTCGATGCGGGACGCGATCCTGAAGTACAATCCGGATGCGGAAATCAACGACCGGACAATGATCGGGTTGTTTGACGAATTTGTCGAGCCCAATCTGATCCAGCCGACATTCATCGTCGATTTTCCGAAGTCGATCTCGCCGCTCTCAAAGGCGAATCCGGCCAACACGAACATCGCCGAGCGCTTCGAACTTTTCATCAACGGAATGGAGGTCGCGAACGGTTTCAGCGAGTTAAACGACCCGAAGGAGCAGTATGAACGCTTCGTCGACCAGATGTCCGAACGCGAACGCGGCGACGAAGAGGCGATGGTGCTTGACGAAGACTATATCCGGGCCCTCAGCTACGGCATGCCGCCCGCCGCGGGCATCGGCATCGGCATCGACCGCCTTGTCATGCTGCTCACCAACAAACACTCGATCCGCGACGTGATACTATTCCCTCATATGCGCCCCGAGAAGCGAGATGGAGAAGCACAATATGGGTAAACTGAATCTGATCATCGTGATCTTCGCCACGATATTCCTACTAGGTGTTGCGTCAGTATTCGCTCAGGAAAAGCGAGTCAAAGTCGTGCGCATTGAGGTCGACGGGCAAGAGGTCAAAACCAAATTCAAAGTAGATATTATTTCCGGCGAAAAAAAAGGTAAGGTATACAACGCAAAGATAGACGGTTCGAGTTTTATAGTTCCAGCCGAGGTCGTTGGAAAAAATGTCGGGGTGATATTCAGATTCAAAAATTACGCCGCGACGTTCTTTTTTGTCAGTCCACCCAACTTCGATAACGACTGGACTGTTGGCGTAGACACAAAGCCGTTTGCTGAGGAAAACGTAGCCTCGTCAGATCCGCCGGATACAGCGATAATTTATTACGTTAAACTAGGCACGGAAACGAAAGCCGCCCTAAAAACTGCTGTCGGTACACCCAAAGTTACCATTAATCGTCTGTACTAGTTTGGGTCCTTCGCGGGCATTAATTTGGGTCGCCGTTGGCGACCGACAATCGGATTGAAGGTATTTGTCTACACAATCTTCGCGCTCATCGCATTTGCGTTCAATTCCATCCTCTGCCGGCTTGCGCTTCGCGGCGATGAGGCGGACGCGGCGGGTTTTACTGCTGTGCGGCTCGCTTCGGGTGCGGTGGCGTTGGTCGTGATCAGCTATTTGGCATCCGCGGGCAGAGACGCGAGTGTGAACAAGCGTGCCGAGGTGGATGGTGATCAAGATAGCACGCTCCTTAGCAGTCGCGTTTCCGCCCTCATCCGCTTAGGAAGCTGGCCTTCGGCGTTCTTCCTGTTCGCGTACGCGGTCTGTTTCTCGTTCGCGTATCTCGGACTGACGGCCGGGACGGGAGCTTTGATATTGTTCGGGGCGGTGCAGATGACGATGATCGCGGCGGCGATCTTCAAAGGTGAGCGGCCGACGTTCGTTGAATGGTGCGGCCTCGTCGTCGCGGTCGGCGGTCTCGTTTACCTCGTATTTCCGGGATTGGCATCGCCACCGCCCGTGAGTTCGGCATTAATGGCGACGGCCGGAGCTTCGTGGGGCGTCTACACGCTGCGCGGCCGCACCGGCGGCGATCCGCTAGCCAATACGACAGGGAACTTCGTCCGCGCGCTGCCGTTCGTCGTGCTGCTCGCTCTCATTTACCTGCCGAACCTGCATTTGTCGACGCGCGGCGTCGTGCTAGCGGTCCTTTCCGGTGCGGTCGCCTCCGGCGTCGGCTACACTGTCTGGTACGCGGCCCTCAAGCACCTTACATCCACACGAGCCGCTATTCTGCAACTCTCGGTTCCGATCATCGCTGCTGTTTTTGGGGTCGTTTTGCTTGCCGAGGCCGCCGGCGTCCGTCTCGTCATCGCCGCCGTGCTCATCCTCGGCGGGATCGGATTGACCATCTTTGGAAGAAAAAAATAGCCACGAATAACGCGAATGTCACAAATTAGAACAAGCCGTTCATTTGTGACAGTCGTTTAATTTGTGGCTAATGTGTGACTATTCGTTGACCATCACCTCGACAGGGTCGATCGCCGATGCACTCCACGCGGGATAGAGGGCACCGAAAAGGCTGCCGCCCACCGCGATCGCTACTGCCGAGATCATCCAACCGGCGTTGAATTGGAAGACGAGTTCGAATTTATACGTGATCAGCCACGAGGCGATGAACGACGCCGCGAATCCCAGCACCACGCCAAGTACGCCGATCAGGAATGCCTCGCCTTCGATCGTCTTGATAATGAAACCTTTCGACGCCCCGAGCGATTTGAGGATGCCGATCTCCTTACGGCGTTCCGTGATCGTCGTGTACATCGATAGCAGTACGAAGATGATCGATACGAACGCCCCGAGGCCGACGAGCACCTTGAGAAACGTATTGAGGCCCGGAACGCGTTCCTGGGCGTCGATGATGATGTCGCTGGTGAGGTTTACCTTGTTGCCCGGAAGCTTGGTGTTGATCGCTGCCGCGACCGTGGTCGGATCGACGCCGTCCTTGACCTTGACGAGGATGTAGGTGCACTTATGCGGAGCCTCGAGAGCGGCCTGCAGGGCACCGAGCGACATCTTGATCCGCGAACCCGACGGCGGCGAGAAAACGCCCGTTACCTTATATTTATGTCCGCCGAAAAGCTCGATCGTGTCGCCAAGCTGCAATTTGTCCTCGCGTGCCTGCCGCTCATCGACGATGACCTCGTCATTGGCAACTGCCGCGCGGCCCGAGGTCAGCTCCATATCGTTCATCGCCGCGAAAGGTGCCCAATCGACGCCGTCGAGCTGCAGCACGCCGAAGCGGCCTTTCGTATTCGGCGTGATGTACCGGCCGACGGGCACTACCGAAGCGACGCCATCGATCTCGGCGAGCTTTGGCGCGTATGCAGTGTCCACGTTCATATTCGAACTGTTAAATTCCATGCCGCCGGCCCGTGAAAAGACGATCTCCGCCTTCCAGTTCGAGGCACGTTTTGCCATATCCTGCGTCATTCCCTTGGCAAGGCCGGTGAACAAAACGACTAGGATAACGCCGAGAGCGACTCCGACGACGCTGATAAGCGTTCGGAACGGACGGACCTTCAAATTGGCGAGTACAAGTTCTAACATCTGATATCACAACCGCCCATATTTCGGGCGAAGCCCGAGTGTATCATCCACGCTGAAGCGCGGCAAAATGTTGCAGTCCTCCTAGCCGACGTTTCGTCAAATTCTGGAAAATATTGCCGGATCGAACAATTTTCGCGTATAATCGTAAACAGAAACTAGAATGCGGGCTTAGCGAGCTAGACCACTTAGGTATTGATACCCGGCGCGTTTGTCAATAACTGAGACTCAACTGCTGACCAGAGTTCGAAATCGGTTCTCATCACTTCCGAGCCTCCAACGCCGTTCTCCTCGCTACGTCCCGCCGGCAACATCTATGTTCGAAAATACCGTACCCACGTATGGCGACCCGATCCGTTCGGTTCACATAACGAATTATTACCACGAATCCTCGGGCGGTGTTAAGTCCAATTACGACCGTTTGCTTTTAGCCGCGAATCGGCACGAACGATACGTCAGCCTGATCGTGCCCGGCGAAGAGGACCGGATGGAGAAGGTCGGCGATTTCGGCAAGATCTACTATGTAGCGGCAAAACCCGCTCCATTTTTCGACCGGCGTTACCGGTTGATGCTGCCGTGGCATTTTTTGAAACACGGCACGCCGATCCGGAAAATTCTCTTGACCGAAAGGCCGCAGATGATCGAGATCTACGACAATTATGCTCTGACCTATCTTGCCGGCATGTCGCGGATGGGCCATTTTGAGCGTTTGGGACGCCCGATGTTCGTCTATTTTACCGGCGAGCGGTTTGACACCATTTTCAAATCGTTCGTCGCGAACGGCAGGTTCGGCACCTGGTTCTCACGGCGGTTGATGGGGAACTACAATCTCCCGATGTTCGATTTTTACATTGCAAACTCGCCATACGTCGCCGAGGAGCTGTTTGAATCCGTCGGGTCTGAATACAATCCGCGTCGGTTCGAACGGTTCTTTGATTCCTGCTGGGATTTTTTCAAGGCCGTGAAAGTCCCGTTTGAGGACCGTGTCGCGGTCTGCCCTCGCGGGGTCGATACTGAGTTCTTCACCCCTGATCGTCGTTCGGAAACACGCCGAAAAGCGATCTGCCGCGAGGCCGGAGTGCCCGACACCGCCAAGCTTTTACTTTCATCTACCCGATTGTCGCCGGAAAAGAATGTCGAATTCTTGCCGGAAATGTTCGAAGAACTCATGAGGACAAGTGATGTCGATTTTCGCTTTCTTGTCGCCGGCGACGGCCCGAGATCGGAGTGGTTGCGGCAGCAGGCCGAACGGAGATTCCCCGGCAAGATGGTGCTTGTTGGGCATTTGGACAAGGACGACCTCGCCGATCATTACGCGAACGTCGACGTTTTCGTCCATCCGAACCCACGCGAGCCGTTTGGCAACGTCGGGCTCGAAGCAATGGCATCAGGCGCAGCTTTGGTCGTGCCGAACTCAGGCGGCGTGTTGACCTATGCTAACGAATCGAACGCCTGGACAGTCGGGCCGACGCCCGAGTCATTCGCTGCAGCTGTCTTCGATGCGGTCACGAACCCGGAGTTGAGGTCAAGCAAGATTGCGGGGGCAATTGAAACCGCACGGCAAAACAACGACGAACAGGCAATGGGCCGCCTGCTCCAAACCTACGACTGCATGTATGAGGAATTTACCCAGAATCCGGCATTTCTCCATGCGGATCAGCGAAAGCCCGGCAAGTTGAAGTTGGACTACGATCTGGATTCGGAGCGACTGGATTAAGCTTAGAAGGCGTTCAACGGCCCCGGAAATTCGAATGTAAATGCCGGCTCGTCATAGGCGAAGAGTTCGATATTTTCGGTAAACGTCTCGTACATCTGATCATAAAGCCCGAACAGGCAGTCCGTCGAACGGTCCCAGTCGTACTGTTTTGCCGTCGCAACACCCGCCGCGACCCGACGATCTCGAAGCTCCTGATCTGAAAATACGCTCAGTAATTCGTTCGCGAACGCCTCTCCACTCGGTTCGGCGAGCCATGCATTTGTCTCGTTCGCGTAAGACAGCAACCCACCGGAATTCGGTGCCACGACCGGCAGTCCCGAGGCCATCGCTTCCAGCGGTGTGATGCCGAACGGCTCACGCGGATTCGGATGGATAAAAGCATCGCAATTTGCAAATAGGTCAGCAAGACGCGATTTATCAGTGATGTGCCCGATCATCTGGATCCTGCCGGGCATCTTCTTTTCAGCTTCTGCTTTCAGTTTATCCGCGGTCGGCCCGCCGCCGGCGATCAGCAGCACACATTTGTCCTTGAGTTCTGCAGGGATCGCCGCCATCGTGTCGATCAGAAGTCCCGTATTTTTTTCCGGCGAGATCCGGCCGGCGTACAGCACCATTTTCCCGTTCTCAGGAATGTTGAACTCCCCCTCAATCGCTGCACGCTTTTCCGGTGATCGACGGCCGGGATCGAAGGTCGTGTTGTCCACCCCGCATTGATTCACAAAAACGCGTTCGCGCAGTCCGAGCTTCGGCGCCCGCAGGTAGCGCCAGCACCAGTTGAAGAACATCTTCGACCGGTGCGGGTCCTTTTCCGCCGAGACGGAATCGAAAAATTCCTGAGCAGTGTAATCCGAGTTCGTCAGGTGAAAATCGAACATCGGCAGCGTGTAGTTTGCCGTATATCGCCGTGCAAGCCAGCGGCTCAGCCGTCCGCCCGACAGGAACGCCCGAACGTTGTCGTCCATCCTCTCACACGAGAACTGAACGAGCATCGGCCGCTTTTTGGTGATGGTAATGACGTGCTTACGGATGAGGCCCGCCATCAGGCTGAGGGTGTACTTTTCACCGATCTCGATAATGTCCGGGTCCATTTTGCGAAGGATCTCTTTGACCGGAGAGCCCTCGAAAATAAACGTCTTCCACGGCAGCATCAGCCGATAGCGCTTGTCGAATACGGGCGACGGACTCGCCTCGATGTAATAGATCTTTCCGTATGAACCGATCTCCTCAACGCTCGTTTCCTCGCCCGGGACGATCAGCGCGACCTCTCGTTTGTGGCGGTTCGCAGCGTCGAGCAGGTGGTTATAGGCGGTCGAGATGCCGCCGGAGGTCTTGTGATAATAATTCGTAAGGTGAACGGATTTTATCGGCACTTGAATTCAGAAATATCCCGGAAAGTTTTCAGCCGTTTCAGCATTATTGATGTGATCGCCCCGAGTTACGTCGACAGGCAAATTGCCTATTGAGCGGCCTTTTTCTTTGTCCGCC
>JAKOVX010000072.1 GCA_029781855.1 Acidobacteriota bacterium
GATGCCGAGCCGACCGTTTCTGCTTCGAGAATATCGCGGAGTTTGAAAAGCAGGCGATCGGCCCTTTGGCGAAATGCCCGGGCCTTACTTGCCTGGACCGCTCCCCACGCGTGACGAATGGTTCTGGCGGGTGTCGTTGCGACTACATCGATAATGTCGCCGTTCGCGTAGAACTCATTCCAAAGCAACATTGCCGAGTCCCGAATGGTCGCATCCTCGACGGCGAGTTTATCGGCGGCCGCAGACCAAACTTTGGCAAGATCGCCGGAGCCTAACGTCGTCAGTTCGTGCCGTATTTCACGTTCGAGCCGATATCCGTGGCGGGCGATGCGATCCCTGTCCGTTCCTTCCGCAAGACCCGCGACAGCGTCATCGACGAGGCCGGAAAGCGAAAGCACCGACCGGTCGGCCGTGCCCTCGCAATTTAGCACGATGGGAAAATCGTATCGCAGCGACGCAAGATCCGTCCGGCGGGCAAAAAGTGCTGGACGGAAGCCGTCGACCAAAGCCTGCAGGCCGGAACCCGTACGGCGTCCAGTTAAATAGAAAGCGATCTGTTGCTGGAGTTTGTTTTCCATTTTCGTTCTTCCTACGCGGGCACGGCTCCATCTGGCCAGACCGTAAATTTATCGAACTCGGCTTCAAGCCCTTTTCGCACAAGTCCTGTTGTGCGAAGACGCGAATCGTGTCGAAGGTCCTCGTAACAGGCCACATTCTCATCGCGAAAGAGTATTCCGACAGGGATCGGGTCAAACGAAGACGCGATCTCTCTCGCGCGGTTCATATTTGATGGGTCGTGCTCTTCCATCTTGGTGTATGTCCGAGCGAGCGACGAGCTGATCTGGATGCCGTCGTCGTGGTGCAGCAGAAGCACGCGGTCCGGATCGTGAAGCCACGGGTCCATAAGTTTTGGCAGCCATTCGGGACATCGCTGGATAACCCGGACAAACGAGAAACCCTTGTGATGGTATGCCGCGGAGATGACCTGATACAGGACCTCAGGGATCCAGTCGACGACTTGGGCGACGAACGATACGTTCGAGATGCCGAGCGTCACGGTCAGTGGATTTAAAGCCTCGAGATAACTGCCGCGCGGCGTGGTATTGCTCTTCAGCCCGATCGGTGACGTCGGTGACGCCTGCATTTTTGTGAGACCGTAGATCTGATTGTCGTGCAGCATCATCGTCAGATCCATGTTGTACCGAACGGCGTGGATCCAATGTGCGGCACCGATGCTGCAGCAGTCGCCGTCGCCGGTATTCACGAAAACGTCGAGCTCGGGCCTGGCCAGCTTTACGCCCTCGGCAACGGGTAATGCTCGCCCGTGGATACCGTGAAATCCGTAGGTGTTCATATAATGCGGCAGCCGGCTCGAGCAGCCGATCCCGGATACGAATACCGTCTTTTCCGGCAGCAGGCCTTCGTCACGGCAGAGCCGCTGAACGGCGGCTAAAATGGCATTGTCACCGCAGCCGCTGCACCATCGCGGGACGCCTTTCTGGTAATCCTCGATCTCGTGACGCTCCTCGTACATTTGGAGCAGGCATTCGTTGGCACTTATTGTCTTGCTCGTGTCCATCATTTCAGTCTCTCCAAGATCACGCGGCGGACGGTATTGGGTTTGAGCGGCGTGCCGCGGCATTCGCTCCAGCAATCGATATCTACCAGATAACGGGAACGAAGGAGCATCGCGAGGGCCGAGTAACGCCGGTTGGTCTCGTCGATCATTTCGTCGTTCGGATCGTCGGACCAGTTATTTTCGATGGTGACGATCTTTTTGAAGCCATTCAATATTTCTTTGATCCCTGGTGGCATCGGCTGGATAAAGGTCAGGTGAAGCGACGAGACGGCCTTGCCCTCTTCGCGTAGTTCCTCGACCGCCTCTTCGATCGCGCCTTTTGTGCTGCCCCAACCGATCACGAGCACGTCGCCGGTCGGGTCGCCAAATACTGTCGGCGGGAGCAGCGTCTTTTGCAGCGTCGCAAGTTTGAGGCTCCTTGCCCGCATTCCCTGCTGGTTGATGTCGGCGTCGTAGGCAACGTGGCTGTTAACGTCGTGTGCGAGTCCCGTTAAGGTGTGCATGCCGCCCGGTTGACCGGGAATGAATCGGCGAGCTAGGCCCGTCCTCGGATCCCAGTCGTACGGTTTCGCACCTGCGGGAACCGCACTTTGATCGATCGGCGGTGCCATCCAGGCGGGATCGAACTCAGGCCGTTTGAACGGCTGTTGCGAGGTGGCAAGATTCGCGTCCGAGAGGATCACGACGACCATGTTGAAGGTCTCGGCGATCTTGCGAGCGGTAATTACTGAATAGAAACACTCCTCGATCGTGCCTGGGGCGATGACAACCTTCGGGGCATCGCCGTGGCTGCCGAAAATAGTGGTCATCAGGTCGCCCTGTTCTGTCTTGGTGGGTTGGCCGGTGCTCGGTCCGCCTCGCATGACGTTGACGACAACAAGCGGTATCTCGCCCATTACAGCAAGCCCGATCGCCTCCTGTTTCAACGAATATCCCGGACCGGACGTGATAGTGACCGTACATTTGCCGGCGTAAGAGGCTCCGATCGCGAAGGCACAGGCCGCGATCTCGTCCTCGGCCTGATGTACGACACCGCCGACCTTTTCGAATGCATCGCTAAGGTAGTGTGATGCCGATGTCGCCGGGGTGATCGGATACATTGCACAGATCTCCATTCCGGAGGCGAGCACGCCGAGGGCAAGAGCGGTGTTACCGTTAACGACTATCTGCGGTTCGGTCGACTTGGTCGCCGGGATCTCATACCTGAAGTCCAAGTTATCCTCGGCCCACGCGTAACCATCCTCGAGCAGGGCAATATTCTTCTGCACTATCTCAGCGGACTTTTTACTGAACGTAAGTGCGATCTGTTCGCCGGCGATCTGAAGGTCGAGGCTGTAGATGTTGCATAAGATCCCGAGGGCGAACATATTCTTGCCTTTTCGCGCATCCGAAACGTGTTTCAGACACTCGCTTTCCATTGGGATCTCATAGACGCGATAGCCGGCAGCAACAAGCTGGTCATAGGTTTCGACGTAGGACTTTGCTATTTGCGGGTCCGAGCTCTCACGCCACATGGATTCCAGTAGGATCGTACATCCGGGCTTGAGCTCTTTGGACCTGACTCGGCCGAGCAAGACCTGCTCATTGAACGCGACAACAAGGTCCGTTTCGTTGCCGCCGTTATTAATATGTTTTGAACCGATCCGGATCCGGTTGCCGCTCGCACCCGCAACGCTTCTGGCAGGAGGCCGTATCTCGGCCGGTATGATCTCGACCGTCCATACACCGTTTCCCATGCGTGCGACGATCGAACCGAGAGACTGGCCGCACTTTTGGGCTCCTTCACCGGAATCGCTGATTATCTCGACAATATTTTCCTTCAGGCGGGTGATCTGTTTGGCGTGTCCGTTGCCGGTCCGTGTCCTGTTGTTACTTTTCGTGCCGTTATCAAGTGCCATGTCTATGCCGCCCTCACCCGAATGAAATTCTGCTCCCGAGCATCGATGCCGAACAGCGTTTGTTCCACGCTAATCGGCCCAACGTCGCGTATGCCGAGGTATGCCTTCATACCGCGAGCCGCCTTTCGACCGGCTCCCATCGCCTCAATGACCGTTGCCGCTCCGGTCACGATATCTCCACCTGCGAATACGCCCGCCATCGACGTCATCAGATTATCGTCTGTCTCGATATATCCCCATTTGTTGAGTTTGAGTTTCGACGTTTGTCCAATGATCGGGTTGGCGTTCGTTCCGATCGCGAAAACCACCTGGTCGGTCTCGATCTCGAACTCGCTGCCCGGCACCGGCACCGGCCGCCGCCGACCGGAATCGTCCGGTTCGCCAAGCTCCATCTTTATGCACCGTATGCCGCAGACCGAACCCTCGCCGTCGTCCAGCACCTCAACAGGAGCGGCCAGCCAGTGAAAGTCGATGCCTTCCTGCTCGGCGTGATGTACCTCTTCGGCACGGGCAGGTGCCTCGGCCTTGGAGCGACGGTAAACGCATGCGACCGACTCGGCACCGAGTCGTTTACTGACACGCAAGGCATCCATCGCCGTGTTTCCTGCACCGACAACCACAACGTGTTTGCCAAGCGGCAGCGGTGTGTCGACATTCGGAAAATTACGTGCCCCCATCAGGTTGCAACGGGTGAGGAGTTCGTTGGCGGAAAGCACACCGTTCAACGAATCGCCGGGGATGCCGAGCATTGTCGGATAACCTGCACCGGTTCCTATGAATACGGCGTGAAAACCAAGTTCCTCAATCATCTGGGTGATCGTGAAGAGCCGGCCCACAAGCGTATTGCATTCGAACCGAACGCCGAGCTGTTCGAGTTTTTCGATCTCGGCATCGACGACGGAATTCGGCAAACGAAAGTCGGGAATGCCGTACCTAAGAACTCCGCCTGCCTCATGAAAAGCCTCGAAAACGGTTACTTCGCATCCGGCTTTTGCCATGTCGGCGCCGCACGCCATTCCGGCGGGGCCCGAACCGACGATACCGATCCGAAATGTGGTCGGTTCGATGTACGGAATGTTGACCCAGCGATTTGCGATCGCCAGATCACCGACAAATCGCTCCAGTCTGCCGATCGCAACCGGTACCAGATTTTCACCGACGACGCAGACGCCTTCGCATTGATTCTCCTGCGGACAAACCCTGCCGCAAACCGCCGGGAGGAGATTAGTTCCTGTGATCACGTCATAGGCGCCGCGAAAATCCTTTTCGCCGATCCGCTGAATAAATGCGGGGATATCGATGGATACCGGACAGCCTTCGATGCATTTCGGGTCCGGACAGTAAAGGCATCGCTGCGATTCGAGCAAAGCTTCGGGCTCGGTGTAGCCGCAATTTACTTCTTCAAAGTTTTGGGCCCGTTCGATCGGGTCGAGTTCGCGGACCGGTGTCCGCTCCTGGGGAATGCTGCGTACGGTTCGCTTCTTTGCCATCCGTTTATTGCTCCGTGTTCTAAATGCTCTAACCTATATCCGGGAAGGCTGCGAGCTCACCTATGCCTCTCATTCGGCACGATTCGGACCATCGTTCAGTGGCGACGCGTTCTTCTTCTTTGTACCTGCGAAGCCTGATCATCAGATCGTCAAAATCGACCTGATGGCCGTCGAAATCGGGCCCATCGACGCACGCGAATTTTACCTGTTCGCCCACTTTGACCCGGCATCCGCCGCACATTCCCGTACCGTCGACCATGATCGGGTTGAGACTGACCATTGTCTTGATGCCTGCTGCCCGCGTGGCCTCCGCGCTTGCCTTCATCATCACGGGCGGGCCGATAGCGACGACCTCGTCGATATCCCCGTGCTGCTCAACAGCTCGTTTGATACCGTCAGTGACGAACCCTTTGATACCCGCCGAACCGTCATCCGTGCAGATGATCAACTCGTCGCAGATATCCCGAAACTTGTCCTCCCAAAACACGAGGTCCTTGTTTCTGAACCCGAGAACGCCGATCACGTACGCTCCGTTCTGTTTCCACGCGCGTGCCTGCGGATATACCGGAGCGACACCGAGACCACCGCCAACACAGACAACCTTTTTGGCATTGCTAAGATGGCTGGGAATTCCCATCGGGCCGGCCAAGCCGTAGAGTGACGTCCCAACCTGACAAGTCCGCTGCATCTCCATCGTCGTCTTCCCAACCGCCTGGATAACCAGCGTTATCGTGCCCTTGACGGCGTCAAAGTCAGCGATCGTCAACGGGATCCGTTCACCTTGTTTATGTGACATGACGATGACGAACTGTCCGGGGCGTGCGGCACGCGCCATCATTGGATGGAGGACATCGAGCATGTACGTGACATCTGAATAGTCCTCGCGGGCGATGATCTTAAAACTGTT
The DNA here is from genome assembly GCA_029781855.1 of Acidobacteriota bacterium. Lineage (GTDB taxonomy): Bacteria > Acidobacteriota > Blastocatellia > Pyrinomonadales > Pyrinomonadaceae > OLB17. The sequence goes on from JAKOVX010000072.1 coordinate 5,875, forward strand.
TGGTGCGGTCTCGTTCACTGGGTACCTTGTGCGGATGATGGCCGAACGGAAATCTATATTTACTTGCGGCCGTCAAAAATCCGACTTATATCAAAAAGTCAAAATGTCGAACCGGCGTTTTTCGGGGAATAACGCAGACACATTAATAAAGCAGGCGCAAGCGACGTGCCGAACACTGAAGTATCCCGAATTACCTTAATATTGGGCTGCAAGCGAGTTAAATGTGCTGTTTGATGAAGTAGTTCCTCGCAGTACCACGAAAAATTCGACGGCTGGGTGCGAATTTTCGCGCTTTCCGAATTTGGAGATGCACGGAACGGGTAATATGCGGTGGCCGGAGTCCTATTCTTCAGATCGAATGGCTAGCCGGAAAAGAAAGGGTAGCCGCCCTTCCATTGTTATCCGATGTGGACTAAACCCTATCTTCGCGCGCCGACAAAATTGACGTCCGTCAAATCACCGATAACGTTGATGACCTGAGAAGGATTGGCAAAATCGTATCGTTTTGTCGAGACGCTGACTGTATAGGATTGACTGCCCGGAACGTTGTCGAATCGATAGTAGCCAAACGGATTCGACTTGGCGGTTCTAAGCGCCGAGGCACTGTCGCCCGTCAAAACCACCAAAACGTTCGTAAGGCCCTGCCCGTTTGTGTCGGTGAGCCTGCCTCCGATCGAGAAGGGGCCCTGGGAGAATGGTACCTTCTCAAAGTCCACAGCGGTAAGGTTGTTCTGGAGGCTATCGATCGGCACATAATTCGGGAAAAAGACCGACCCTTCGACCGACGGAGCAACTACGTATGATCCTCCTGATGGCAACTGTTCGAAACTGTATTTTCCATCGGCGTCAGTCAAAGTCACATTGTCGACCGTACCGCTCAGGCTAACCGTGACGCCATCCGCCGGAAGCTGATTTTCGTCTGTGATCGTGCCACTGATGCCGAAATTTCCTGGCGTGGCAACGAAGACCGCGGATTGTTCGGCGTTGAGGCTCAAAAATCCGGCGAACGGTGCATTGTAGGTGCTTCCTATCGTTGTTGGCGTCAGGACATAATTTCCGCCTTGCACCAGATCGACGAAGTGAAATGTACCGTCAAAACCAGTCGTCGCCTGTTGTGACGAACTGCCTGTTAGTGACAGCGTGATGTCGTCGACCGGGTTGCCGTTCTGGTCGACGACAAGGCCCGTGATCGACGGGAGCGACGCGTTGATATGCTCGGCGACAACGAACGAGCCCAGCGTAGCGGATTGCCCGCATAGCCGGAAATTCCCCAGATCACGACTTGATGTGATGTCAGTGAACAGGCCATTCTCATAATGCAAGAGGCTGAGTTCATTGAACGATGCCGCGTCCGGATATGCGTCAGACGGAAGATCGATGCAGACCGTCGCCGGCGGAGTGAACGTTCCGTCCGTCGAGATGTCGTATGCAAAGTTCCCGTATACGAAGTTCGGAGGCGGATCGCCCAGCGAAGCCGGCGATATCGGCTCGGCTGTGAGGGTCTGGTTGCCGGCACCGTTAAATGGCACGCTCGGCAGGTTCACACCCACGCGGCCAATTGTAACGCCCACGCCGGTTCCGGGCGGGATCAGTACGAAAGGAGTTGGGCTCCAGTCAAAGGCGGTGCCGCCGAGGTTCGAGCTGATCACTAACTCGCTGGTGCCGTTAGGCAGAATAGATACAAGCCTCTGGGCCGTTCCGGAGCGAGTAATTATCGCCAGTCGCGAGCTGTCTGGTGCCCATTCGATATCGGACAACTGCTCTGTTATCGGCACCGAGAAGACGTCGTTCTGGCCTGTCCCGTCCGGATTCATTACGAATACTTCTGTGGTTATACCGCTAAGCGAACGCAGGAACGCAATCTTTGTCCCGTCAGGTGACCAAGTTGGAAGAGAATCGACGAGAGCCGGGAAAGTGAGTTTAGTGAGGCCGGTGCCATTCGCGCTGACCGTGAAGATCGCGCGACCATCAAGTGTGGTTGTTACGTCGTCGCGCGAGAAGGCGATCTTTGTGCCATCCGGTGACCAGACCGGTTGTTCATTTGTAGTTCCCGATGACACGATCGACGTTATGGTGCCGGTCGAGACGGCGACATTGATCAGTTTCACGACACCGCTGACCGTCTTGCAGGCCGTGACGATCGTCTGGTCGGGCGACCACGCCAAACCGAAATCGCTACGGCCGCTGTCGAGCGTTGTCAGCGACACAGGGCTGCTGCCGTCAGCGTTGCTGACCTTGAGCGTATTCGTACCCAGCCCGCCGATCGAATGCTCGATATATGCCAACTTACTGCCGTTCTTTGAGATCGCCGGACTCAGGAAAGTGGATGAGCGCGTGTTAGCAATTATCAACGCCAGGCCGCTGCCGTCCGCGTTCATACGGCTAATGCCGCGGGACGACACGAACGCGATCTTGCCCGTAAGGCTCGCTAGTAGATTTGTCGCGGCAAAGTCGGCGGTTTGGTTACTGCTGATGTTGAGCGTTGCCGACGCCGGCGAAAAACTAAAGTTTTGCAGCGAAGGAGTGACCGTATATGACCCGGCAATGAGGTTCGCAAAGCTGTAGTTGCCGCTGCTGTCGGTCGCCACCGTAGCGTTCGCGCCGCCGCTCAGGGTCATCGTCACGCCGCTCAGCGATGCACCGCCCAGCGTGACCTGGCCGCTGATCGTGAAGGTCTGCAAGGTGCCGGTGAATGCATCGTTCGGATCCGCTGCAAGGTTATGGTGGGTCGCACTAGCAGGCGAAAACGTGAAGTTTGGCTTGCTTGGGCTCACAGTGTAGTTTTGTCCAAGCGGCTGGCCGGTGAATGAGTATGCCCCCAGCGAATTAGTCGTGCCGAATCGTGCGACGCCGGTTGTATCATTGGTCAGATTGACCGTCGCGCCCTGGATCGGCTGGCCCCCGGCTGTCTTGACCGTTCCGGAAATGTTAGCCTGCGGCCCGCGGCACGCAGAAAACTCTGAGGTGTTGCCCGCCGCATCAGTTGCCGTCGCCGTAACAAAATCAGTATTCGAGATAGTCACCGGCAGGTTGACATTGAAATTCACGTTTCCGTTGATGTCGGTGTTGACCACCGTCGACCCCATGAAATTCGCCCCTTCGCCGTTTCCGGACGGGTCGCATGACGGGTTCGAGAAGAATTCAAGTGTATAGACCGAACTTGCAATGCTGTTCAGGTCGCCGGCCACGTTTGTACTTCCCGGTATGGGAGCAACTGACGTCAACACTGGGTAATTCTGTTGATGGTTGGGACCAAGGTCAGTGTCGCCGGGGTCGTTGGGAAGCGGCGGGGCGATTAGGACCCCTCGTAACCCGAGCTGTATGCCGAGTTGTCCGTTAAATTGAATGTGATTTTGGCTTATAAGGTCGCTACTCGTGGCCTGTTTGACCAACACCCCCGAACCACCGTTTCCGAGCGGACCGTTAGTGGTTGCATTGAGTCCGATAATGTTATTTCGGACCGTAACAGAGTTAGCGCCAATGATGATACCGGTGCCTGAATTTCCGGATACCAGATTTTTCTCGATAATTGTTTGAGCTGCGCTCGTCACAGTCAAGATTCCCGCAAGATTGGGAACAGCGGAAACGCCAGTTGGATCAGTTCCGATAAAGTTACCCGAAACGACGTTATTGTTGACTTTGATATTCACGCCAGCTTGTTGATGTCCAGAGATCACGTTTCGCTGCGACGGCAGTGATCCGCCGATCAAATTATTTGGCGAAAGCACAACGAACCCGTTGTCACTGAAAAATGAAACTCCCGACGCGCTGATCCCGATCCAGTTGCCTTCGATGGTGTTCGAGCCGCCGCCGGCAATGAAGAACGCGCTTCCGCCAAAAGTTGTCGAGTCGTGATAACCGTACATCGCGAAACCGCGAACAGTGCTGTTACCCGAAAGGATCTTAAAGGCGTGAGCATTTATCCCGCCCGCGGTCACGATATTGTGGGAATCGATCTCGACGACCGGTGTACCGGCAAACCCCGGTTGGGTCGTGGCATCAATGATCACCGGGTCGGTAATATCCGGGAGGTTGGTACCGAGGGTGATCCTGTGGGGGTTCGGGCCACCGATCTCGAAACTTATCGTCTGAACGCCCGGCGTTGCATTTGCCGCGGTGATCGCCGACCTCAATGAACCCGGAAGTCCGTCGGAGGTGTTGGTAACTACAAAAGGCGTCACAATGTTGTACGGCGCACTTCCGGCAGGCGTCAGACCGTTCGATGCGGCGTTGAAGGTATATCCGTCGCCCGGGGCGTCGATGCTTAGCCCATTGAACACGGCAAGCCCATTAGACGCATTAAGAGTTGTAACTCCGGAGAGCGTACCTCCGCCAGGATTATTGGCTATTGACAGCGTGACTGAATTTGTCGCGTTCGGGAATCGTTGGCCAAACTGGTCCTGAACCTCTACTTCGAGAGTGAACGGAGTATTTTGGATTATGGGATTGGCGGCCTGCTCATTGAAGAAAGCCAGTTGTACCGGGCCGAGGACGTTGAAGGGACTTGTCGTGGACGGGGTCAACGAGCCCGAAGTTGCATGAAGCGTGTATCCGTTTCCAAACAAGTTGATGCTCAGATCGTCAAATGTTGCAATACCATTTACGGCGTTCCGTGTTGTAGTACCTGAGAGCGTTCCCCCACCCGGATTGTTCGCGATCGCGGCTGTCACCGCATCGGTCGCATTCTGGATAATGTTTCCGAACTGATCCTGTATGACCACCTGGAGCGGCGGGCTGATCGGCGTGTTCGCGTTTATCGTTCCCGGCGGAGGTGCAAAGAATAATTGCGCGGCAGCCCCAGGGGTTACGTCCGCGGTCGCAAACGCGATCCGTCCTTCAGAATCGGTCACCTTGATCATGTCCTGGACCCCAGAGTGAGTGCCCGCTGTGTAAAGCCCGGTCACCGGGTCGATGCTGCCGAACGAATTGTTCGCTGCCAAAGTGTACGAGTACGGCAGCGTCCCACCGGAACCCACGAAAGTCTGCGTTCCCTGCACCGGGAGCGAAATGTTTGCCGGCGTTATGCTCACGGTTGGCTGCCCGAGACTATATGACGCGAAGTCTGTGACATTATTGATAGTGAAGGAATTCGCGGCGCGGTTGATCGGTATCTGGGCGTCGGTGAAAAAGTTTACCGTACTGTTTATTTGGGCAACACGATATGCCGTTTCAACACCGTGAATGTCCAACGGATCGACGTAATTGAAGGTCAGATTAGCAGCCACGGTGCCATGCTCAACGAGAGTCCAATAGCGGCCTAGCGAGACGCTCGGGTCGAGATTCGGATGAGCACCCTGAAATTCACCGACAGTCAAACCCTGTGTTCCCGAGATCGGATTCAGGACGTTGACCGACACCGGAGCATAAGCGTTGGCGGTACCGACGTCGTAGGTTTTCACTCCGGTCGTCGAGAAGTCGCGGCGCAGATTACCGCTGACATATCCCCCAGATCTGACGATCGTCCGAGTTCCGGCATTCAACTCAAAGTTGCCGGTGGTGATCGTGCCTGCTAATAGATTAAGAGCGCTTGCCGGGCCATTGCTTAGGTCCAGGTTGCTCGCAAGGTTAACGGTCCCTCCGGTCTTGTTGAGTGTCCAGGCTGCCGGCGGGTTTGGAGCGCCATTGTTCGTAAAGGTTTGGACCGCATTTCCGCCAAAAATGAAAATGTTTGGCCCGCCACCGTCGAAACCGCTGGCTATCGTTACGTCGCCCTGCGCCTCGATCGTCCCGGAATTTTGCAGGCCGCCGTCGATCAACGACAATGGCCCGACGGTGATCATCTTTCCGAAAAGAAACGGTGCAGTGCCATTGTCACGATCAAAGTCGACGGTGTTCAGAACGACTCCCGCTGCGATACCGCTGAAATCGAGTGTCTGATTTCCCGAGCCGATGAACAAGATCTTGCCATTGTTGTGGTCGAATGTGCCGCCAGTCACACGAAAACCTCGATCGACTATGAATGTACCGGATGTCGATCTGAACGATCCGCCGGAAAGACGGAAGTCATGATCGCTGTTATCGTCACCTGTCAGCGAAATGTCACCGGACCCGCCGTTGAACGCTCCACCGCTCTGAGTAAATGAGCCAAAGCCATTACTTATGAATGTAATAACGTTCGAACTGCCGTTGTACGTGCCATTGCTTTGTGTGTACGAAGGCCCGCCGCCCGGGGGTGGCATGATCGAAACATCAACGTTGCCCTGATTGAATGTTCCCTGCTGGATAGTGAACGAATGCGGGAAAGTTAAAGTACCGCTGCCCGACGTATTTACCGCCACGTTCGGATCATTGATCACGACCTTAGGCAAAACCAGCACGGTGTCAAAAGTGAAATTTCGAGGCCCGATTCCGTTTGCGAGCTCGAGTGTGACAAGGCCGCCGTCGAACGTCGGCGCGATCGTCAGCGCACCACGCGCTTCGATAATGCCGCCGTTGACCCCCACAGTTCCGTCGTTCAGGATAAGGCCGCCTAATACGATTATCCTGGAAGACACGTCGAAACCAACGCCGCCCATCTTATCGATCGTCAGGTTGTTGAACGTAACCGTTGGATGGTTCGAGTCCGTGTTGATGTTTGCGCCCTGGCCAGAAGTGAAAGCTACGGTACCGTTGTGGTGTTGAAAAACCGAAGTCGTGCCCTGAAACACAAAGCTTCCCGGTATGGTTAGGAGCCCGCTCGTCGACGTGAATGTGCCGCCCAGCACCGTGAGATTTGCGTTGGACGACCCGGCCAGGTTCATATCTCCGGACCCTCCGCTGAATAGACCGCCGGACATTGTGATCGAGCCGAATCCGTTTCCGTTCGTAGTAATAGTATGAGAACTTCCGTTAAAAACGCCGCCGCCTTGGGTATAACAGAAACCGCCGCCCGGCCTTGGGCCGAAGAGAAGATCGACGCTGCCTTGATTGAAAGTTCCCTGCAGGACCGTCAATGAATGCGGAAAATTGAGTGTGCCGCTACCCGAAGTGTTGATTGTTACGTTCGGATCGTTAAGCGTAACTCGCGGTAACGTAAAGGTCGTGTCAAATGCAAACGTTCGCGGCCCGGCGCCGTTCGCCAACTCGAGGGACGCGTTGCCGCCGTCGAAATTCGGCGAGATCGTTAGGCCGCCTCGTGCTTCGATCACCCCACCGTTCGGCTCGATCGAACCATCGGTGAGGAGCAGGTTGCCCTCGACGATCGGCCGAATGCCCAACAAAAAATTGGTACCATTTGCCAGGCTAAGTTCCAGGTCGTGAAAGTTGACTGAAAGGTTGAAACTGTCTCCGCCGATCGAACCGTTTTGGAGGTCGGTGAGAGTTACTTTGCCGTTATTATGTATGAAGGACGTGCCGGCACCCTGAATCGTAAAATTGCCGGGTAGCACCATATTTCCGCTTGTCGAGGTGAACGTGCCGCCTTGCAGCAGGAGACTTGCATTGGACGACCCCGCGAGATTCATATCTCCAGATCCGCCGTTGAATGACCCGCCCGTCATTGAGATCGAACCGAATCCGTTACCGTTCGTTGTTATCGTATTGGAGCTTCCGTTGAAGACGCCGCCGTTTTGCGTATAGCAGGCACCGCCGCCGGGTCGCGGGCCAAACAGCAGGTTGACGCTGCCCTGGTTGAATGTACCCTGCTGAAGGACAAACGAGTGCGGGAATGACAGAGTGCCGCTGCCGGACGTGTTGATCGTGACATTTGGATCGTTGATCACGATCCGCGGCAATACCATTCCTGTATCAAACGCAAATGTTCGCGGAGCGGCTCCGTTCGCCAGCTCAAGTGATGCGTTGCCACCATCAAACGTTGGCGAGATGGTCAGCCCACCACGTGATTCGATCACGCCGCCGTTCGGCTCGATCGAGCCATCCGTAAGTATCAGGTTCCCCTCAACGATCGGTCGTGTTCCCAGTAAATAATTAGTGCCGTTTGCAGGACTAAGTTCCAGGTCGTGAAATTTGACAGTCAGATGGTCGCTGTCGCCGCCGATCGATCCGTTCTGAGGGCTCGTGAGAGTGACTTTTCCATTATTGTGAACAAAGGTCGCGCTTACGCCCTGGATGGTGAAATTTCCGGCAACCGTCATGTTTCCGTTCGTGGATTTGAAGGTGCCGCCGAGCATCAAGATGTTCGAAGCCGAACCTGTCCCCCCTAACAGGCCAATATCGCCGCTGCCTCCGTTGAACGCACCACCGTTAATTCTGATCGCGCCGAACCCACTGCTATTGATGGTGATCGTGTTGCTGCTGCCGTTAAAAGTGCCTGCGTCCTGGACGAAACACGCTCGTCCGGGACAACCGGAAATCGAGACCGAGGCGCTATTGGACTGGGTGATCGTGCCCGTATAACCCGCCGCGATCTGTAACGCTCCGATGCTGATATTTGTATCGATGGTGGCGTCTTTAGTACTGGTGCCGTCAAACGTGACAATATCGCCGGATACCGGAACGATGTCGTCGGACCAGTTCGCAGCCTCAGACCAGTTATTCGTCGCACCGCCGCCATCCCAGGTCTTTGCGGTTAACGCAGCGTGCAGCGTTTGCCAATTGGCTGGGAGCAAATAAACAAATGTCGTAAGGGTCGCCGCCAGCAGGATCAAGGTCCTCGTTCGGAACGCTCTTTTTTCACGGATTTCCATCGTCTTTCTCCAACATTTTTTGCGTCAATTCATGCACCGATCTCGCGCATATAAGCAGGTGGCCCGAGTCAGTCTCGATCGCGTGTATTTCGTTCGTTTCCGTCCGGCGAATGAGTTCGCTTGTCCGAATTCCTGTGACGGAAACGGCTTCATCGACGTTCATAAGTTCTACGTCATGTCTACAGGCAGGGCAGCGGCCGATCGCGTGTTTTCGTGATCGAACGGTGATCGAGTATCGCTCAAAGCTGTCGGTCGTGATCAACATTTTCTTTGCGTTTATCATCTTTTGGACTACAATCTGCCCATTACGAGAAAAATGACCTGAACGAATTGCGTCAGCAGAGCAATTAACAAATTTGTATTTGTCTATGCTGTATTGAACCGTCAACTGGGCGAGAAAGTCTTGATTTTTTTCTTAGTCATTTCTGAGTTTTGATTCGAAGGAGCTCGACTATGAACGGAAACAGCAGACTACGCGGATTTGGGAGATGTCGGTTGGACCTCGACCATAAGGTCCTGTGGGCGGATGGCGAACCGGTGGAATTGCCATTAAAGGCAGTTGAGTTGCTCTGCGTCCTGGTTGAACGGCCCGGCGCGGTGGTCAGCAAGGAGGAGATCTGGCACCAGGTCTGGAACGATGCCTTCGTCGAGGAGACTAATTTGACCCACTACGTCTATCGGCTCAGGAAAGCATTCAAAGACCTCGGGGAGGGCAACCTGATCAAGACGGTGCCGCGTCGTGGTTATCGGTTTGTTCGTGAGGTGCTCGAAATTCCCGACAGCGAGATGGTGATCGAAAAGTATTCGACGACGCAAACGATGATCGAGTTCGCGGAAAGGAACAGGTTCGATATTCTGACAGCCGTCAGGGGATTGATCGGGGCAAGGTCGTTGATCGCCGTGTCCGCGATCGTGATGACCCTGTTGATACTCGGTGTCGGGTCATGGAGATACGGCGGGTTCTCGTCATCTGCCTCCGCCAAGGTCGTTCGCTCACTCGCCGTACTGCCCTTGAAGGAACTCGATGATCAAGCTCACAACGACCATCTTGGATTTGGGATCGCTGATCTCTTAACGACGCGTCTTAATTATCTTAATAATATCGAAGTTCGGCCGACGAGTTCTGCCGGCGAGTTCGAGAGTTATTCGACCGATCCGACTACTTTGGCTAAGAAGCTCAAAGTTGACGCGCTGCTCCAGGGCACGGTCAGCAGATCCGATGCACGTGTCAGGGTCAATATGCAGCTCATCAGATCCGGCGACGGCAAACCTCTCTGGACGGGCGAATTTGAGCGAAACACCGACGATGAGCTCAAGTTCGAGAGTGAGATCTCAACTCAGATCGTAAATGCACTCTCGCTGGACCTCAACGATAGGGAACGATCGGTGATGGCGAAATACTATACGGACGATCCGGATGCGTATCGTTTGTATGTGGATGGACGCGCAGAGTGGAATGAGCGGAGCTGGGCTGGAATGGTAGAGGCGGAGCGCTTATTTCGCAGTGCGATCGCGAAAGACCCTAAGTTTGCGCTCGCATATGTCGGGCTCGCGGACAGGTTGATCACTGAAAGCGATCCGACCGAGGCAAGCGCAGTTATTGACAAGGCCCTCGAACTCGATCCGAACCTGGCTGAGGCATACGCGTCGCGCGGATTCCTTGAGACTTTTCACTACTGGAAATGGGACGAGGCCGAGACGTCTTTTAAGCGCTCGATAGAGCTAAATCCGAATTATGCGCCGGCCCATCAGTGGTACGCGATCCTGCTCGAGATCCGTGGGCGAAACAGCGACGCGATAATTGAGATGAAGCGGGCCGTCGAGATCGATCCACTATCCCCTAATTACCTCGCGGACCTCGGTCAGGCGTATTATTTCGCCCGCGATTACAATTCGGCAAGTGCGTATTGCCGACAGGCATTGAAGCTTAACCCGGAGTTTCATTTTGCAGACGATTATCTAAGGGATATCTCGCTAAAAACTGGAGATCTTGATACCGCTGCCAAGGAGATATTAAGGAGCGCCGAACTTTCTCCAAGGCCTGTCGTCTCTGACCGGCAACGCGAAAAGAACCGGATCGCTGCTGATCGTGCCAGGGAGGAATTCGCCCGACTTGGCGGTGCAAATTATTTGAGGAGGCTGACCGACGAGTATCCCGACGATCCCGTCGGCGCATTCTTTAACGCAAAGATATATGCCGCGTTCGGCGACACGGAACGTGCGGTGAATGCGCTAGAAAGATCAGTTAATGGCAGAACATTCGGTGTAGTATTTATCAAAACCGACCCGCTTTATGATGGTTTGCACCAAGATCCACGATATCAGACGCTCCTTAATCGAATGAACCTTTCGAACTGACGAGACCGAATGCGTTAGGTTTCAGCCAAAGGAGCAGAGATCGACAAATTCAGATGTTGCGTTTCAAATGACGATGAGCGGGCAAAGGGAAGCAGACGCAGAAGAATTGTCTATCAACGGCGTTAACGTTGAGGCATCGCTGTGGATTTTGGTGCCCAAGGCGGCGGTCGGAATTGCGTTGTCGATGTTAGTAGTATTGCTTAGATTTTGGGCCGAGTTTGGATACGTGTCGATGTTCGCTGTTGGCTTTGCCGTTTTTATTGCCGCGTTCGAGGTGCTCCTCATCATCGGCCTCAGATTCGCCGATCGGCCAGATGTTCGAACGACGGTCAAGCCAAGTAACGATCTCCTAGACCATCTCGGCGGGTGGTGGCTGATGGCTTGTGCATTCGGAGCGTTCTTCGGCTGGCTCGTTGGGAATTTGGTCGTGCTAATGCCGGATCAGTGGCGCGTAGTGATGGCTGCGAAGGTATTTTTGACGATCATCATTCCGGTCGCGACGATGATTCCCAATCTCCGCTACATTAGCCGGAACGCGGCATATGTTCAGGTTCCGATCCTATTTTTTATTACTCTTTTGCCAATTTTGGTTGGTGTGGGCGCTCTGATATCGCTGATTACCGGTGCGAGGCCGTGACGTTTCAAGAGGCCGAGCGCGAAGACGGACAGTGGCGGCCAGAACGGCATGACCAGCCGACCACTGTCCGAAAAGCGGCGATCAGGCCGCTTCTACCGCAATCTTTGCGGGCTCGGTTGCTGCACATTTCTTGAGCGTGAGCTGCAAAATGCCATCTTTCAGTTTCGGATGAACATCTTTGGTCTCAACCGCGCTCGGCAGCACTAATTGACGACAAAACCGATTACTTCGCCATTCATTGAGAATGACCTTTTCGTCTTCCTTTGTCTCCTCGAATTTGGTTTCCCCGCTGATTATCAGCAGGTCATCCTTGAGACTGATCTCGATCTCTTCCGGTTTGAATCCCGGAACGGCTGCTCTGACAATGATCTTGTCTTTGACCTCCTTGATCTCAAGTGGTGTCGGACGGAGCACTTCCATCTCGGCCTTCAGCCAATTATCGAGATGCGAACCCCACTCGTTTCCCCTCTCAAGAAAGAAATCGTACGCCTTCATCGACGTTTCTCTTGTAAACTCCGCAACGCGGTCGAGCATCTTCTCGATCTCGATGAATGCGGGATATTTCTCTTCCGGTTTGACCGGTTCTTTTGCAACGGCTACTGCTTCGTTTTTCATATTATTCACTCCTATCCTTGACGTCCTTTCGTTATTGCTCTTGCAGGCACTTGGAGTGGCCGATCGTTTCGCGACACCTATGCGTGCGCCGGATGATGCGTCCGTTGACGGCTTTTTGCTGCCGATCTTACTGCACGCTCAGTTTCAGCCGGCTTCTCCGTTGCCGGATGGGAAATGGCAGCTGGAAGCACGCCCATCATACCCATAAACACCATTCCGAATGCGACAAATCCGAAGACGAGCCCGACCGTTAAGGTCAACTGTCCGGCTACAAAGAGCAACGCGGCGGCCAATGCGATGGCCAGCCAAAGTATTCCGTAAATCCGTACGATCATCATTTTTCTCCAGTCGTGATGTTTTGTAACGCAACAGGCCATTAAAAGCGATGCTACGCGCGCCGTGGATTCGGTTCCTGGCAATGGACTTTTACGGCAACGATTATGCCAATCGAAAATCGGCAGTATTAGTCAATTTGATATTGGTGACGCGCGAGAAACTACGCGACTTCGAATGCACCCCGTGAACTTATTCACACAAAATGCGAATCGCAGAGAACTGGCGGGATCGGCGCAATCCCATTGCTAGCTCTCTGCGACTCGACTTTTCGGCATCGCTATTTCGAAGCGTTTACCGAAATCTGTTTCAAATATGCCGCCAAGGCTTTGATCTCGTCGTCTTTGCCGACAAGCGGCGGCATATATTTTCGATACGGAGAATCATCCTTGTTTTCGTGCAGCATCTGCAGAATGTTCCCGATCGCCGTTTCATCGCGGTCTTTGAGCAAGTTATTCATTGCTCTATAGCCTTTCTCGGTGTGACATGCTCCGCATTGACCGCGAAACATCAACTCGCCTTTTTTGAGGTCGGCTGCCTCGATAGTCTCGGAATCGGAGTAAAAACCCTTAACCGAATTCGCGGCCCACGACGAATGTGTCAGATATCCTTCGGCGTTATATTTCTCGACTTCGGACTTTCGCACTCCGTTCGAGTACATGAAATCGCCGATCACATATGGTTTCCTAAGCATTTCCCGTGCCTGTTCCGTCGATGCGGTCGCAGCGAATGCCAAAAGCACCAAAGAAATTGCCCAACCGAGCCCAAAAGACTTGGAATTTCGGACCGCTACGAAGTAAACCAGAGCGATGATCGTTGCCGAAGTCATCACGGTTATCAATGCAGAACGGGTGATCTGGGTAAATGTCCCCTGGCCGATCGTGGAAATTCCCAGGTCAAGCAACTGCCGCTGAGCCTCGGGGACCATCGCCAGATACCAGAGAAAGCAGAACGGCACGAGAACGAATCCCGGAATAAGCCATTTTGCCGACCACGAAATGATCTCGTGCTTCAGCTTGCCATGGCGAAATCCGTCGAGGCGGCTGGCGGTGACAAGGGCCCAAATACCCGCCAGATTCCAGCTGATCAAGGTACGAAGGACAAGGCTCGGGAAATAGGTCGGGTTAAAGAACGCATACCAAAAGACCGAGGCTTCGTTGCCGCTGCCGGCGACGCTGAGCCAGGTCGAGCCGGGCGTCAGCATGAACGTTAGGATACCGTTGATTATCACAAGTGTTAGCCACGACGAGGCTGCGTAGACGTAGCCGATCTTCAGATGCAGTTTCGGGTCTATTTTGTCCCACGTGTAGTAATAGATCGCGGCGGTCGTTAGTTCGACTATAAAGAAGACATATTCGATCGCCCAGCCGAATACAAAATTGTGTATCAGCGTGCTCGTGGCCTCAGGATTTGCAAGGCCGATCGCGAACCATATTCCAACGCCCGAGGTAGTTCCAAACGCCGCAGTCAAGATCAAAAAGAACTTGCTGTGACTCTTTAATACGCCGAACCAGTCGTCACGACCTTCTTTCAATGCCTTTCGTTCAGCAAGCGGCAAATAGAGGCCTCCGCCGACCGCAAATAGAGCGATCAACAAATGATAGGTGGCAATAAGGCCTATGACTCCGCCGCCGCTCAAATATGGTACATCCCAAAATGGATAATTCATCTTAAAAACTCCTTACAGGTCCCAATATCCCCAGATGGTCGTCGCAAGCATGCCAAAAACGGCGATCAGTCCGATGTACAGAGCGGCCTTTGCCCATTTGCCGTTTCGGCCTTTTGCGTCGATGAACGGGATCAGGGCCCAGATGACGAGGCCGAGTGTGAAGACAACGATACCCAGATATTCACCAAACGCTCCTGGAAACCATCTTCCAAAGACCTTGAGGACCTGGAACTGGCTCATGAAATACCATTCGGGATGGATGCCGACCGGTGCTGACGCGAGTTCGTCAGCCTGCGGCCCAAGCTGCCATGGATAAAGCGAAGCCAAAATGGCCAGCACGTTCAGCGAGAGCAGCCACATACCCAGGTCTTTGGCAAAAAAGTCGGGGAAGAACCGAATTGTTCTGCGTTCTTCGACAGGTTTTGCCTCTTCGCCCGGCGGCATTGCATTTCCGTGTTTCTGGACAAGCCATACGTGGAATGCGAGAAATGGCAAATACAAAAGTGGTAGGATCACAACGTGCAGGGCAAAGAAACGTTGGGTTGTGGTCGATGTGATCTCCGATCCGCCGCGAACCAGATTGGTGATCACGGTTCCAACTAACGGAATCGACGCCGGTATCTCCAGGCCGACCTTGGTCGCAAAATACGCTAGATCGTCCATCGGCAGAAGATAACCGCTGAATCCGAAGACCATAGTCATGCCTAAAAGAGCCAAACCCGACCACCAGCCGAATTCGCGCGGTTTCCGGTACGCCCGCATGAAGAACACCGAGAACATGTGGACAAAGACGGCGAAAACCATTAGGTTGGCCGACCACGAATGTGCCGATCGTACCAGCCATCCAAATTGAATGTCGTAGGTGATCTGACGGACCGATTCGTACGCCTCGGCGCCGGGCCGGTAATAGACCAGCAAAAGGATGCCGGACAGAACCTGGACCATAAAGAAGAACAATGAAATTCCGCCCCAGTAATACCAAAAGGCATGTTTATGCTCCGGCACGGTTTTTTCGCGGGCGTGTGCCATCAAACCGGTAAGATCCAGACGATCATCCACCCAGTCGTAAATGGCCGCTGCACGCGACGTACGGGATCTAGGCTCTTGTAACAAGGACGCGTCCATCTTGAACCTCCACATTGAATTTTGTTAACGGCTTGGGCGGCGGCCCCGAGATGTTCGAGCCTGTTTTGGCATCATAAACACCTCCGTGGCAGGCACACTCGATGCGTACCGTTTCAGGATTGTATTTGACGGTGCAGCCGAGGTGCGTGCAGACAGCATTCAAGGCAACGAAGTTACCATCGGCACTGCGGATGAGCATCGCCGGCTTGGTGCCGAATTTGAACATAAGTGCGGAATTGACCGGCAGTTTGTCGGCGCCATCGAGTGTCGCGGAATTAACCGCCGTTTCGCTCGCCGCACGCTCTGCCGGCGTCGCGAGATATTTGTAAACCGGGTAACCGATGGCTCCGACGTAGACCGCTCCGATCGCGCCGACGCCCATCCACAGGAACGAACGTTTCGAGCCGTCGATCTCCGGATCATCATTATCCTGCGATCTCAAGATGTCGTTGATCGCATCTTCATTGATCATCTTCTTCCTCCATGAGATTTTGTAAATCAGCTTCGCCGGCGAAAGCGGCTACGGCAGTTTGGTTGGCGATCTGTTTAGCGGAGCGGGCGACAAGGACGAGCAGGAAGCCGATCAATGCCAGGCCGCCAACGAATAAAGCGAGAAACAGGAGCACGACCGACCAGTTTGAAACTACAGTTCGCTGCCAGACGTCAAAACCCTTGGACAGGAGCGTGAGATCGCGAATGCCGTCACGGACAACCACGAAGCCCGCTGTGCCTAGAGCACCAAACAGGATCGCCGTTGCGGCAAGGATCTTTGATCCTGTTTTGCCCCAAAAAGCTGCTATCAGCGAAGCAACGACTGCAAGAACTGTGAAAACGGCCCAGGCCCACAACGCGGATGAAGTAAGTGTTCCGGACATGATTCCGTCCTGAACAACCGCCGGTTGGACACGGTACACCCAAACGCCAGCCGCCATTTCGAGGGCCAGAAAGCCGGCCGCGAAGATACCGCCCCACTTTCGAAGAAAGCCGGCGACCTCCGGTTTTTCGTTGCCGAAAGTGCTGAGAAAGAGCAGTCCGGCACCCGACAACCCGAATCCACCGGCGAGCATAAATAAGAACCGCGGTGTTGTACTCGGGTCACCGGTCGGGAAGATCATCCCAAGGCCGCCGCTAGCCTGGTAAAGCGGCTGCCACGCTTCGGGGCGGAGCATCAACGTCATATTGATCGAGAATATCTTTGCAATGTAAACCACACCGACCCAAGAGAGGAGGCTATAGCCCCACCACGCGCGTCCGGAATTGGCTCGATCTGCGCACTTATAAAGTAGAAAGTAAGTGAGTGTCAGAACGACAATCACCGAGATCCAGTAAAATCCGATGAGGACGCTGCTCGTATAAAGTGCTCGTCCATAAAGTACCTGGCTAAACAGCAACGGAGGCACGCCGAAATTGATGACGTACGTCATCAAGGTCGGGACTTTTCGGATGACGGCATCTGATCCGTCACGACGGACCGAATGCTTCTTTCCCAAGAAATTCCACACAGTCGCGAGTGTCAGGCTGCCGACAAGGAGCTGCATCGCGAGAAAGTGCAGCACGAGCGTGACGTCACCAAGGAGCTTGAACAGCCACACCGGCGCGGGTAGAGGGATCGGGTCAACACTTGGAAATTGAAACAAGGTAGTATTCTCCTGATCTTCGAGATCTGGATCTCGAGCTAAATACGATCCATTGCCCACGACAAATACAAGCAGCGTGCCAATCTGGATAACCGAGATTTTTGCTTTTGTTTGCGCCATATATCGCGAAAATTTCCGCGGGCGGGCGCGAGGTTGATTGATTTTTCCACGCCTTTTCAGCGAAAAGGATCGGCCGAAAATTCAATTGCACTCATTTACGGTAGTTGTGGTGTGGTACGAAGCTTGCTCTTATCCAGTTCGTAGTGCCGGGTTCAGAACTATTGGGTCGCGGTCGAGGAGGTAATTATGACGCAGATCATAAAGAGACAAGATTGGAAGGGATTTTTCGATCGCATCAGTTCCGATTTCATGGATTGGGAGACGTCGGTTCAGATAATGAGCGACGATAACGGTCTCCTTACCCTTAATGACGGGTTGTTATTTAGCGGGATCACTTTTGACGACAAACAGGACGACGATCACATGGAAATTCGAATGGGAATCGACGTTGATCACCATCAAACTCATAATATCGATCACCCCCAAAGCGTGATGTTCGAGCCGGCGAAACGCGGTCCGGGCGGTACGCTGGATATTGAGGGTCGGGGCGGCGAAAAAACGTTGATCGAGTTTCGGCGTCCAAAACCAATGATGATCGAGTATGTAAAAAGCGAGATACTTATCGCCGGTTAGTTGATAGAAGAAAAATAGATCGAAAGGGCTTGGGGTTCGCTCCAAGCCCTTTTTCTAATATATTTTCCCCCGGGAAATGTCATTTTCCGGGATGACATCGGGTGCTTCCGGTAAGGGGGGCACTGCCCGGCGGCCGGTTGTTCGTACAGGAGTAATTCGAAAAACGACCTCAATATTTTCACGGATCCAATTATCAAGCCAGTGAATGCTCACCGCGGGCGTCAGCGTTGGATTGACTTTCGTGATCGCAGAAAGTGCTGCTTCCCGCTCATCGGGCTCAGTGATCCGCTCCGCTACTCCGGTGACGATCACGCTCTCCCAATTCTGATTGTTGACCACCTCTTCCGCCTGAAGGCAAACGCGTGGATTTTGACCGATGATCTGTGATTTTTTACCCTCGGTCGTGTACACAAAGATCCGCCCATTCTGGTATGCAAAATGAACCGGAACGACATATGGATCATCGTTTACCGAACATGCCAGGTGGCCATATCCGACCCTTGAAAGCAGTTCGTCAATTTCTCGATCGCTGAGTTCTTCGACTTCGATCATGATCTTTTCCTCCCGTCGCCGCGAGCATTGTAGTTAAAAAATTGCTCGAACTTACCCGTTGTAAACGCAAAGTCCGTGCCGAGTCTCTATCGCAACACAACGAGTCGATCGTCACATGTCGCTCTGCGGGCCTGCCAAATAGTACGATCCGTTCGTACGTCCGAATACATCTTACATTTTCTTAGAATGTGATCTCACCCTCGAACCTGAACTACGGTACGAAACTTGCAGTTATCAATGGTTGGTTAGGAGCCAAATGTGCTCAATAAAACGGTTTCGATCTTACGATATCGAAACATTAGGTGCCGGGAGGCAAAAAATGAAAATACTTATCGCAATCGACGGATCTGAATATGGAAGGGCCGCAATGGACGCAGCCTGCCGAATGATCGTCCGGCCCGAAACGAGCGAGATCAAGATAATTTCTGCGTACGAAGATGCATACCCGATCTCGGCAGAACCTTTCGCGATATCAGCTGACTACTATCAAAAGGTGGACGAGGCAGTTCACCAACAAACCATTGGTTTCGTCGACGACGCCATCGCGCAATGTCGTGAATGTTTCCCGGGCGTTGAACTCAAGTTGACGTCTGAGGTTCTCCGGGGTGCGCCGGATCGCGAGATCATAGAAAAGGCAAAAGAATGGGGTGCCGACCTTATTGTAGTCGGATCCCACGGCCGCGGTTTCTGGGGTCGCCTTTTAGGATCGGTGTCGGACGGAGTCGTACACCATGCACCGTGTTCTGTCCTGGTGGTCCGCAAACCTGCCGAAACTGCCTAGGTCGGTTTTGGGCGAATCGGAGAACGAAATGCGGATCCTGTACCGCAGCATCACGGTTTGGCTTCTGATCGTCATTGCCGAATCGATAAATGGAACGCTGCGGGAGATCTTTCTTGTGCCCGCATTGGGGATGGCCGAAGCTAAACAGGTATCATTCCTCACGGCGCTGGTCGTGATCTCCGCAATAACGCTCATGTCGATCCGTTGGATCGGTGCTGCGACGACGACCCATTTGTTACTCATAGGGGCAATGTGGGCCGGCCTAATGCTCAGTTTTGAATGGGCGCTCGGTAATTTCGTTCTTGGAGTGTCGTTCGAGAATTTTGCAGCCGAATATGATCCCAGGCAGGGCGGCATGATGTCGATCGGAATGCTCTTTCTTATTTTCATCCCGTTGATCGCGTATCGGATCAGGAGATAATTTCGGCGAGCACATTCAGAAGTGCTTCAGCAGTAAACGGTTTAGTCAGGAATTGCTGGATATTTTGGCTCCGAAGCTCAGCCGTTTGACCTGCGCTCATTAACCCGCTCATCGCTATTATTTGGACATCGGGATCAATCTTTCTCAAGGCCCGTATCAAAGAGGCTCCGTCCATATACGGCATTGCCATGTCGGTCAAGACCGCGGCGATCTCCTTTCCTCGTTGGGCGAATGCCGCGAGAGCCTCGGTTCCGTCATTTGCCAGTACGACGCGATAGCCAAATCTCTCAAGCGTTGCCTTGGTAACGTTCCTGATATTTTCTTCGTCGTCGACGATCAGGATAAGTTCATTATTTCCGCCCGGCAACTTTGCGATCGACTGTTTTTCATCGCCGCTATGTAGAACGTCGGCAGACGGGAAGTATATCGAGAAGCGTGAACCCTTTTGCGGTTCACTGTAAACGTTCAGGAAACCACCGTGGCTCTTCACAATGGTCAAGGTGGTAGAAAGGCCAAGGCCCGTGCCCTTCCCAACTTCCTTCGTCGTAAAGAATGGATCGAAGATGCGATGGACGATCTCAGGCGGCATGCCCGAACCGGTGTCGCTGACCGTCAGCAAGACGTATTCGCCCGGCTCGGCGTCGATATTCATCCGGGCGTAATTTTCGTCTATAACAACGTTCGCGGCCTTGAGCCTCAGGGTTCCTCCCAACGGCATCGCATCCCTGGCATTGATGCAGATATTCATCAGCACCTGATGGATCTGAGTCGGATCGGCCGAGATCGTCCACAGATCCGGTTCAATCTCGAACTTCAAATGGATCGACTTGGGAAGGGTTTCCTCGAGTACCCGGATCAGGTCCTTGATGATGTGTTTTACCTGTACCGTAACGCGGTCACCAGACATTCCGCGCGCGAACGTCAAAACCTGCTTAACCAATTCGGCCCCGCGCTCAGTATTCTCGCGGACCATCTCGAGCCATCGCATTGAATCCTCGTCGGTCCCGTTCATCTTGAGCATCTCGACCGACATCATGATCGGCGAAAGAATGTTATTCAGATCGTGGGCAATACCGCCGGCCAGTGTCCCGATCGATTCGAGCCGCTGGGCCCTAAGCAGCTGCTGTTCGGCAAGCTTCTGCTCGGTAATGTCGGTATTCGTTATCAGGATATAGTCCGGTTGCCCTTTCTCATTTCGAACGAGCGACCAGCGAGTCACGACATGAATATCATTGCCCGATACAGTGTTTTGTTTGGTCTCAAGTTTCCATTCATCGCGCTCGAGCAATGCGGTGTTGGCGGTTTTCGGAACGGTGTTGTCTCCGCCATGCAGCACGTCCGCAATATTTTTCCCCAAAACTTCGGAAACAGGGTGGCCGTACATCCGCTCAGCACCCTTATTCCAATAGAGTATTTGGTGATTAAGGTCGCAGACGAGGATCGCATCTTGCGCGCGGTCCAGGAGAGACGCTTGCTGACGGATCCGTTCTTCGGCGCGTTTGCGTTCGGTGACCTCGTATCTGATCGAGACGTATTGTCGGGGCTTGCCGTCTTCGTTCAGAAACGGAACGATCGTTGTGTCGACCCAATATATGGAGCCGTCCTTTGCCCTGTTGCGCAACTCGCCGCGCCAAACGTTGCCGCTCGCAATGGTCTTCCAGAGATCGCGAATAAACTCAGGCGGATGAAATCCGGAGTTGATGATGCGATGATCTTTGCCAATAAGTTCCTCGCGGGAATATTGCGAAATATCGACAAACTTATCGTTTACGTAAGTGATCAGCCCTCGCTGGTCGGTAATAGCGACGATAGCCGACTGATCGAGCGCAAATTTCAGATCGGTCAACTCTTTTGAGAGTTGCTGAGGTAACCGCTCTTCCTTTTCATCCGGTTGGTTGTTCACGATCAGGGAAATTCTAGTCTTCTGTTGCCGCGGCGTATCCTGCCTTTCTAAGTTTGTATCTCAATTGGTCTCGAGAGATATCCAGCAATTTTGCGGCCCTCGTCAAGTTTCCCCCGGTTCGCTCATATGCCTGCTTGGAAAGCTCGAATTCTACGGTTTCAAGAGCGACTCCGTTCGGGGGCAGCACGAATGTTGCTGTCTCGCCGGAGCTTTCCGGCACACCCGAAAGCATATCGGCAGGAAGATGGGCTGACGTGACCATTTCGCCGTCCTCAAGGATCGACGCACGCTCAATAACGTTTCGAAGCTCACGGACGTTTCCGCTCCAACGGTAATGCTTGAATATCCGGGACACTTCCGGCGTCAGGCCTTTGAGCTGTTTTCCGCGGCGTTTGACGTTCGCCCGGTCAATGTAATGTTGAGCCAGCAGCAAAACGTCATCACCGCGATCGCGAAGCGGCGGAATATCTACCTGAATGATAGACAAACGAAAGAACAGATCCAGACGGAAATTGCCGGCCTCGCTTTCTTTTTTGAGGTCACGGTTCGAAGCGGCCACGATGCGGGCATTGAGCGGGATGTCCTTGAGGCCTCCAACCCGCCGAAATGCTCCTTCCTCGAGTACCCGCAGAAGCTTTGCCTGCAAGGCGATCTCCATTTCTCCTATCTCGTCCAGAAATATAGTTCCGCCGGTTGCCTGCTCGAAGAGGCCTTCCTTACGCTGCTTGGCATCCGTAAATGCACCTTTTTCGTAGCCGAACAACTCCGACTCGATCAGGTTTGCCGGAAGTGCCGCACAGTTTATCGCGAGGTACGGAGCCTCGACCCTCTCCGAAGCATAATGGATAGCTCGCGCGAAGAGGTCCTTGCCCGTTCCTGTCTCCCCGTTTAATAAGATCGACCCAACGTCAGAGACGGCCACGCGGCGGGCAAGTTCCATTGCCTCAGCCATAGCGGCGGACTCACCGATTATCTCGTCGAATTTGAACCCGCGTGCTTTTTCATCGCGGGCCTGTTTCACTTGCCGCCGCAGGTCGCGTGTTTCAAGCGCGTTGCGCAGGGTAACCCTAAGTTCTTCGAGCCTCACGGGCTTTCCGATGAAATCGTGAGCGCCGCCACGGAGAGCGGACACGGTGTTTCCAATGTCCACGTTGCCGGTTATCATCACCGCGATGGTATCCGGATTCGACTCCTTGATCTCGGTTAGGACGTCGAGGCCTGAGCCATCAGGAAGATCGATGTCCAGGAGCATTACCGCGGGCTCCTCGTCGGCAAACACTTTTCTTGCGGTTGCCACTGAATCCGCTTCAACCGTTTCGTAGTTCCACGACCGAAGCGCCTCGCCGAGCGCCATCCGGATGAAACGGTCGTCATCAACGATCATTATCTTGCCAAGGGAATTTTTCATGCCGTTCGATAAAAGACCAACTGCTATTGAGAAATTATTATAACCGCCAGAGCCGAAAAAATTAACATGTCCAGTGTGAAAAATTCCGCACCGAGGCCTTATTTACGGCTTAATTAGTTACTATTGGGACGAATTCTTTACGAATCGTCTTGGCACAGACGTTGCTTCACTAAAAGCGACCTTCGATCTTGAAGAGTCGATAAGTTATGAAACTGCTGGTTGCCTATGATGGATCGCCGTGCTCTGAGTCCGCCCTGGACGACATTTCAAGAGCAGGACTTCCTATGTCGGGCGAGGCATTGGTGATCACTGTTGCCGAGGTTTGGCTGCCCCCGCCGAATGGCAAAGCTGCCGAGGATTCAACTCCGGGTTTCATCGAGGAAATTGTCCGCAAGCACCGTGAGAAAGGCGAACGCTGGTTGGTCCAGGCAGGTACAATGGTCAAGCACGCGCAAACGCGGCTGAAGAATCTGTTGCCGGACTGGAAGATAGATTTTCAGTCGACGTACGGTTCGCCCGCGAACGAGATTCTCTCGAGATCGGAGTCATTCGACCCGGACCTGATCGTTGTCGGCTCTCACGGACATTCTCCGTTAGGACGGCTCATCCTGGGCAGTGTTTCAAGCAAGTTGCTCACCGAGTCGAAGTGCTCGGTGAGGGTCGCTCGCGGACGGATCGATGTCGATCCCGGACCTGCAAGGCTCGTAATCGGTTTTGACGGATCCGACGGGGCCTTTAACGCCGTTGACGCGGTCGTTTCAAGGAATTGGCCGGAAAATTCCGAAGTTCTCCTCGCGGCGGCGACAGACTCGATCGTTCCGACCGCCATCGGCAGGTTTATTCCACCGGTCGCCAACTGGGCTGAGGACGAACTGAAGGCAGAATACGATTGGATGGCCACGCTTGCCCAAAAAGCAGTACATTCACTTACCGCAGCCGGGCTGAAGACGAAGGTGCGGATCGTCGAGGGTAATCCCAATCACATATTGATTCGCGAGGCTGAGCGATGGAACGCGGATTGTATTTTTGTTGGGGCGAATAAGTTCGGTAGTCGCGTCGAGCGGTTCTTGCTTGGAAGCACATCGGCGTCAGTTGCTGCTCACGCCCACTGTTCGGTTGAGGTGGTTCGAAAGAACACGAACTAGAACCGACGCATTTTATACAAAAAAAGGGGAGCCGTTCGGCTCCCCTTAATAATTGGATCGAATCGATCGGTTGACTCGGCGGTTCATTTGCTGCCGAGCTGTTGAATATCATCTCGAAGCTTGGCGATCGCCGTGTTCTTCGGGTCGGCATTCTCCAATTTCGAAAGCGTCAGCGCAGCTTTCGCCGAATCACCTTTCTTCGTGTACGCAACAGTCAGATTTTGAAGCGTTTGGATGTGATTCGGGTCCGTTTCGAGCGACTTGTTGAATTCCTGGATCGCCCGGTCGTAGTTCGGCGGATCGCGGAACACAAACGTCAACCCAAGATCCGTCCGGACGTTTACGTCATCGGCCTTTTTCGCAAGAGCGGCAACATACCATTTTTCGGCTTCCTCATAATGATTGCCGTCAAAGTTGGCGTTACCCAAATGCACGATGACCTCACGGTCGTCCGGCTTCAACTGATTGGCACGCTTCAGCAATGCGATCGCATCGTCAAAACGAGATATCTGGTAATACATATCTGCAGCAGCGACCTGTGCGTCAAAATCATCCGGGGATTGTTTTGCTTTATCGATGGCTGCCTGTACCTCTGGCTGCATGCCTCCGGTAGATCCCGGCGCAGCGCCCGTAGTACCGATATCGGGATGTCCCGGCGGTATGTTCGAGTTTAGTTTCATCGCGGCTGCCGGCGAACCATCGACTGCTCCTTTATTTACCGAGTTGGCAAACATGAAGCCGACGATCAGCCCGACCAGCAACCCTACAATTCCAAATAGAGAGTTTTCCTTGTTCATGGTTTTAGGCGTATGAATGCAGTCCCGGCAGCAGGTAACTGACGCCGAGATATGTGAATATTACAAACAGAAAGGCAACAACGGCAAAATATGCAGAGCGTCGTCCGCGCCATCCATACGCAATACGTGAGTGCAGGAATCCGGCGTAGGTGAGCCAGGCAACGAGAGCTCCGACCTCCTTGGCATCCCATCCCCAGTATCTTCCCCACGATTCGTTCGCCCAGACGGCACCCGTGATCAGAAGCAAAGCCAGACCAGCAAATGTCACGCCGGCGAGTTTGTACATAAGGCCGTCAAGTTTTTCGGCACTGGGGAGCAACGAGCGGATCTTTTCGGTGTTGAACCCGAAGAGCACGACGAAGAACGTGCCGGTAAACGCCGTGATCAGAGCCGAAAGCTCAACCGGATTTGCATTCAGGCTGAGGTGCAGCGTCGATCCATTCTGCGTGATCCACTTGTTCGCCATGTCATACAACTGCTGGGGGGCCATCGCATTGATCTGCTGCTGGGGCATATCCTGCTGCTGAAGCATCCAGGCACCGAATGTCTGATACTGCGATGCACTGATATGTGCGACAACATTGCCTAGGTTCTTGAGTTGATAAACCAGCATTGCGACGCCGGCACCTTGCACCGCAAGGGCCGCATACAAGAATCGGTTGCCCCACGCACGTGCGTTCAGATCGTCCTTTGAGATATACATCCCGTGCCCGATCGCTGAGGCGACGAGCAAAGCCGCCGCAGCGACGATCAGCCATCCGACATAAGGTATGTCAGCTCTCAGTGCCAGCGACGCACGCGACGTGCCGGCAAAGACCGACGCGGTGTAGGTGCCGAATGTCGCTGGCGAGAACACACTGAACTTACTGATCGTCATGAACACGCCGATCGCGAATGCGCTTGTCCAGATCGACATCTTCTCGACCTTGAGGCCATCCTTCAGGAGATAGAGAACCGCAACCGCGAAGCATACTAGGGCGATACCATAACTGAGGCTTGCGATGCCGACGTGGATCGGACGCCAGTAAGAATCGAGCACCGGCGGCAGGTCAATAAGCTCGCTGCCAATAAATCTGGCAAGCACGAGGATGATCGAAGCCAGCGGAAGCGAGAGGGCGGCCACGACACGAAAATGCTTTCGTCGCATTACGAGAAGCGTCGTTACACCGGCACCGAACGCAAATGCGAGGCTTAGATCATAGAGATTTGCGAATGGTACATATCGGAAGATCCATGGCATATCAGCAGGATTCGCTCCCTGGCTGTTGAATATGGCAAACTCCCGATCGTAAGCTGCCGCCCACCGAACTAGCCAACTCGACAGATTAAAGAAGACGCCGAGTGTCGCCGCCCAGACGCCGAGCTTCTCGGCAAATCGGAAAGGTGCGTAAAGATTTGTCAAATGAAAAACTGCTGCGATCAAATATGATGCCAACGCGAGCATCATTAGTGCTCCGTCAGAAATAAAGTGCTGCCCACCGACATTGACCCGGATCAAGAGCAACGCAAATGATCCGCCGATTGCCAGTACGGCCGGTATATAAGTCATCCACATCGACGCGGACGACGAATTATCACTTTTCTCGGCCGATGCGATGATCGGCGTTTTCAAAACTTCTTGGTTCATAATGTGTCCCCTAACAAATGAGGTCCGGGCCGCTTGCGCCGCTTTGGGGATCTGCGGCCCGGGTCTAGTTTAAAGTACCTACCGAACAAATGAATTCGCAACCGGTTTATCTGTCGCAATTCCGAAATTCATTACGCTCAGGCTTCCTGAACTGCTATTCCTGACGTACCAAACGCCATTTCGATAGACTGCCGGATCCGTCTTGCCGTCACCGTCAAAATCGGCTGGAACCAGTACATCCGAATCGAGGCCCCACGGATAGTATGCTGCCTGTGAATTCGAACTCTGTTTAACGTACCACACGCCGCCACGGAAAACGGCAACGTCGGTCTTTCCATCACCATCGTAGTCCGCCGGAACGAATTTGTCTGTTGCAATGCCCCAGTTTTCGTATCGAACGGTTCCGTTCGAACTCTGTAAGATGTACCAAATTGAATTCGAAGGCCGGAAAACCGCCGCGTCCAACTTACCGTCGCCGTCGAAATCACCCCGGACAGCTTTGTCACCCGTGGTTCCGAATGGAAGGTACGTGATATTGCCTCCAGGGTTGTTAAGTGACCCGCGATAATAGAAATAGCTCTGTGACCCGGATGCCGAATCACGATAAACCGCCGGGTCAGCTTTGCCGTCGCCATCCCAGTCGCCTACTGCCACCGGATCGTCACCCGTTTGGCCAAAGATCTCGGTCCTTAGTGTATTAGTCGAACTCTGGAGAATGTAAAATGCGGCTACGTTCGCAGGGCCCTCTCGCCATACGGCGATGTCTGCTTTGTCGTCGCCGTCAAAATCGGCCGGCGTCATCTTATCAGTTGCAGTACCCCACTTTACCGCGGTAAAGCCCGACGTGCTTCGGTTCAAATACCAGAACCCGTCGGACGCTCTGAAGACGCTCGGGTCTGCCCTACCGTCGCCATCAAAATCGGTGAAACCGTGATGGATCACTACTGCGACCTGCGGCTGCGAAACAGCGGTTGCGGTAATAGTCCGATCGCCTGATTCATCGCCGCTATTGTCAGCTAACAACCCGGACGCGTAGAACGTTATTTGACCGACATTGGTCGCCGGTGCCGTCCAGTTAAAGCTCCACGAAGCTCCACTGCCTTGACCGGCAAATGTCCCGGTTGATGACTGTTCGACATAATTACGCGACCCGCCGTTGACCGTTATGGTTCGCAATCTAGTGGACGTGGACGTGGTCGCAAAGCTTCCTCCCGCAACATTAGTACTCGTAAGGGCCGTGATCATGAACCCCCACGCTTGCCGCGTTGCGTCCGTAGTGCTGAGCTGAACCTGCACCTGATATGTTTGGCCGGGTGTATAGTTTGCCGGTGCCACGATGACTGTCTGCCCGGCCCCTGAATTTTGCGAGTGGCAACTCGTACAGGTTGATTCATTCGGCGCTCCGGTCCTGGCGCTTGAGACGCCGCCTGACGAAGCCTGTGTCTTGGTGACTGTCGAATCTGAAAATATCAATACTGTTAATATCGCTATCGAAAATGAGATCAAAACTGAAATTTTAAAAGTTCTAAGACCAAATAACATTTGCTAATCCTCCAAAAAAATACTTATTGGTGCGGGATAGCCAATTCTCCTGTAAATCGTTTGAATTTTTCGTCAAACGCATTAATGCTTCGGTTAGTGTTGCCGCCCAGGACAACTTTCGACGTCTTTCCATCCGTATTCTCGATCGCTGCCCATACCCGTTGGTGGGAAAAGAAAAATACGGCGATCAACGTGAGACAAAGCAAAATAAAACCAATATACACAACCGTTGCGCCCGGATCTCTCTGGACCGAAAGGATGTGCTGGTCAGCGACCTTTTCGAAATCTGCTAATTGAAATGTGTAACCGGCGACCGGCTTGCTTGCTATTGGAATATTCGCCATTTGCGGTCCAAAAGCATAAGCAGTCTGCGAGGGGGTTCCAGGCTGCGACACTTGCAGCACAGCCGCCGGATTTGGGTAATTCGATGTGTCTTCGTCGGGATCTTCCTGTCCGATCTTAAAATCGCCTCGAAACTCTGCAAATTTGATCGTCGTGCCATCCGGTAGTTTCGTCGAGCCATCACGCGGGATCGTGACTTCCTGAACTTCGCCGCCATTCGCAGGCTTTGCCTTCACGGTGATGGTTCGTGCCCGGCCGATGGGAATAAAGCTGGCTTGGAAGAAACGATAGCCGCGATAGTCGAACGGCCGGTTCATTTGAACCATTGCATCGTGGGTGCCGGTCTCGTCGGTGATCGTAAACCTGGTTATCCAGTCGATCGTGTTCATTGCCGAAAGGCCGCCCTCTTTTTTGATCAGTTTCTGTTGCATATCGGTACTAGTGATCGTGAAGGGAACCTTGGCGGTCACTTGGTTTGTCTTGTCAACATCGACAACCGTTTCGTACATCAGATCTGTGGGCGTACCAAGTTTCACCGGCATCTGCCCGGTAGAGCCCATCTGGCCGGTCATAAATCCGCCAATGAAAATTGTCAGGAGTCCGACGTGAACCGCATACGCTCCGAGGCGGTTCCAAGTGCCCGATTGGCCGAAAATATATGTAAAACCACCTTTCTCTTCCGTCTTGACATCGCGCCAGCCGGAACTCTTCATTGCGGAGGCGATCTTCGGGGCAAGCTCTTCGGCTGATCCTTCCATTTCAAGTGTCGCAGTCTGCTGCTGGTCGGTCAGCCATCGCACCGGCACACTGACCTTGCGTTTTGAAAAGAAGTTTCGCCAAGTCTTCGGAAACCGGTCGATCGACGCCAAAATGATGTTCAGCGATAGAACGGCCAACAATGTGTTGAAGTACCAGGAATGGTAGATATCAAAGATCCCGAGCTTGCCATAAACAAGCCGTTGGGCCGGCGTCAACTGTTCAAAATACCGGCTAAAGCCGTCAACGCTCTGCTGCATCACGATCATGCCGAGAAAACATGCCAGTCCGAGCAACACGATCAGCGTAACGCCGAACCGAACCGAGCAAAGCAATTTGAGAACTTGTGAAAATATTGATTCCGAGGACCGTTTTTTCGCAGTATTTGCTGCGGCGCCTTTTGTTACGATCTGTTCAATGGTAGACATATAAGAAATTACCCGTCGCTGGAAAGTTGGCAATAGTTGTGCCCTGCATCACATTAATTCTGGGGAAAGGTGGATTACGCAGTAAAACAAGTACTTTGATAGAATTATAACAATAAAGTTCTATTCTTGCTCAGGCATTTTGTGCGGATAAATCCTCGTAGCACCGCGAAGTTATTCGCGAAACAGGCCGTCTCTACACCAACTGTGATATTGGTCACTGATTTTATTTATGGTGTTGCTCAGGATGGAGAATAGGCAATTACCGATGAAATTCAATTACCGATTTAAGACAGTAAGATCGCTCATCGTGGCGGCCGGTGTTTTGGCCGTCTTGGTCGGAGCTCAGTTTGTATTGTCTGGTTCGGTCAGAGCGAATCTCGAGAACGAGTCTCCTCCGCTGAAGGACTTCAAGTACACGGATTTTCCCCACAGCGCTAAGGCCCACCGGTTGGAATGCAGCACCTGTCATAAATTCCCATCGGACAACTGGAAAAAGGTGCGGCCCGAGGCAGACGCATTCCCGGATATTACCGATTATCCGAAACATCAATCCTGCGTTAACTGTCATAAACAGGAATTTTTTAGGGGGGCACCGCCAAAGATCTGTTCGATATGTCACGTTAACCCTTCGCCGCGGGATAGCACCAGGCACCCTTATCCTAATCCGCGAGAGTTATTCGATCTCTCACCGAAAGGGAAAGTGGCTGAGTCCGATTTTCTGGTAGGATTTCCTCATACGACCCACGTTGACATCGTTTCGCAGCGTGGGCCAGCAGGCTCGGCATTTATTAATGCAGCATTTACCAGGCCGTCACGTCGTTTAGCCGGTGAAGAGAGCTGCTCTGTCTGTCACAAGACGATGATGCCGCAGGGCGACTCAAAGGACGAATATGTCACGCCGCCGCCGCCCAAACTGGGAGATGCTTTCTGGCTTAAGAAAGGGACGTTCAAAACAGCGCCGATCGGGCACACCACGTGTTTTACTTGTCACAATGCCGACAGCGGACTCACACCGGCCCCCAGCGACTGTGGGACCTGCCACAAGTTGAAGCCGGACATGCCGCCGACCGATTTTGATGCGAAATTAGCGGACTCGATGAAGATCGATAACAAGGTGATGATGGACGCCTGGCGCAGACGTGAGTCTGCAGGTAAGTTTCAACACGAGTTCTTCGCACACGTTGATCTCGATTGCGCGACGTGTCACAACGTCACGGAAATGAAAACCGATGTGCCGCTGACACTACGCGTCAGTATCAATGGCTGCGCGACATGCCACGCGACACCAACGTCGAACGACGGTGGAGCGATCAACCTCGAAATAGATTCGCGAAAAGCGGATAAGTCGTTCACCTGTGTCAAGTGCCACTTAACCTACGGCAAGCTGCCGGTACCGGAATCACATACGAAGGCGGTGATTGCGGCGGGTAATTGAGATGAAGTTCGCATTGTTAAGAATTAAGGCGGGTTCCGGAAAGAAGCGTCTACAAACGGTCGTCCTACTGGTCGGCAGTCTCGTGCTCGCCTATGCCTTGATTTCCTGTAGCGAGCCTCCGAAACCCGAAAATACAAACTCACGCTGGTCTCGGGAGATCGCCCCAGCGTCTGATAGCTCGCCCGGAAACGCCAATGTAGCCGCGCCATCGAATAACCCCGAGGCTCCGGTTTCCGCTCCGGATAGCGATAATGCGCCGCAGGATAGAGACTATTCGAATTTTCAACACACGAACGCGACTCATTCCCGGCTTCCGTGTCTTTTGTGTCACCGTCGGGACACAAACGCTGCCCGGATATCTTTCCCAGGCAAATCCGGACATCTGCCGTGCGCTGGTTGCCACGCTCTTCAGTTTTCCGATAACACCAGTCCGATCTGCACGATCTGTCATACGGGTAATGGAATTGGTCTGAAGCGTTTTCCGGGGTTGAAGGATTTTACGGCCAGATTCGACCACGGCCGACACCAAGGCGTAAATTGTGCCGTTTGCCACAAATCGGCAAGCCGTGGTGTTGCATTCTCGATACCGTCCGGCGCCGCTGCTCACGAAACTTGTTTCCGATGTCACACGTCGACGACCCCGAGCAAGTTGTCTTCTTGCGATACCTGCCACGTTCCCGGACGGCCAAGCTGGACCTCAGAATGGGCGAGGGCTTACAAAATAAGTTTCAGCCACAGCAAACACGTTAGCGGTGCGAACCTAAGCTGCGTCAAATGTCACGCAATAAAGGCGGGAGCTTCACGCGGGCAACAAGTATCGAAACCGTTAGTGGCGATGCACTTTGCACCGGCCAACTCGTTAAGTTGCGGCGGCTGCCACAATGGGACCAAGGCCTTTGGGGCCAACGATTTTTCGAATTGTAAGCGTTGCCATCAGGGCAAGACCTTCAAATTCTAGGTCTTATCTGCGGGATAATTCGCATTCGGCGCGAAGTTTATTTCAAATAAGTAGGGCGCAAACGACTTGATGGTCGATGTTCCGGTCACATTGCCGTAAATAAGCCGTGGCACATGCATTGCTTTCAGCCAAGTCAGCGAACCGTCAGGATTAGAGGTCTTGCGGATCCGAAAAAGAGAATCAGGAGAATAAAATGACTACAAATCGAATTAAGTTGTTTGCCATTATAATTCTGGCAGTTCCACTACTTTTAGTAGCCGCGTTTTCGGCGGCACCGACAATAACCGCGGCAAGCAGCCCGGACGACGCGGCCGCGACATACAAAGCAAAATGTGCAATGTGCCATACTGCCACGGCATCGAAATTCTTTGACGCTTCAAGGCCCGATGCGGAACTCGCCGAGATCATCCTCAACGGAAAGAAGGCCGAAAAGCCGCCCAATATGCCCGAATTCAAATCCAAAGGAATAACGGATGCGGACGCACAGGCCCTCGTTACCTACATGAAGTCGCTTAAGGCGCCGACAAATTGATAAATTGACCACAATCGCGGCGCTTCTTGAGCCTCGGCTGTCGCAAATCGATTCAAGCAACACTAGTTATTAAGAATCGATGCTCGACAGCCCTGGCTCAAGCACGTTTCATTGATCGTCCTAGACAAGGGGTGATTGTAAGATGAGCAAGAAACCAAAAGAAGAGATGAACCCGGCAGACGAATACGACCCTATTCATCAAACAGTTGGCGGCAGTCCGCGGCCAAGCCTGTTTCGAAACTTTATCAGCTACATAGGATTGGCGGTCCTTGGGGCGAGCGTCACATCCTTCGTTCTTCTTCTGTTGATAGAATTTACAAGCCCCAGCGAGAACCCGTATACCGGCCTCATCACGTTCATCGCTATTCCGAGCGTGGTCGTCGCCGGCATAATTATTACCGTCTTCGGACTTCTCTGGGAAAGACGACGCCGTATTCATATGACCGAGGCGCAGATAGCGGCGTTTCCGGTGCTTGACCTCAACAACCCTCAGCGGCGTCGTTCAGCGATAATATTCTTAGGAGTGTCCTTCCTATTCCTGTTCGCGAGTGCGTTCGTAAGTTACCGAGCCTTCGAATATACGGAATCCGTGACCTTCTGCGGCCAGACCTGCCACACGCCGATGAAGCCCGAATTCACAGCCTATCTTGCCGGCTCGCATGCACGGGTTCGATGCGTGGATTGCCACGTTGGCGGTGGTGCCGGTTGGTATGTTCGCTCAAAGCTGTCGGGAGCTTATCAGCTCTATTCAGTTACATTTAATAAATATCCGAGGCCGATCGGTTCGCCGGTCCATAACCTACGACCCGCACCGGAAACCTGCGAACAGTGTCACTGGCCTGAAAAGTTTTTTGGTTCGCAGCTCAAGGTCTTTAACCGTTACGGATTCGATGAACACAACACGCTCCGGGAAAGACGGATGCTGATCAACGTCGGCGGCGGCAGCCCGAAAGCCGGACAGGTCACGGGCATTCATTGGCATATGAATATAGCCAATGAGATCACCTATATCGCGACAGACGAACAGCGACAGGTGATTCCATGGGTCCGGATCAAGGACATGAACGGAAACGTAACGGAATACAACAATAAGTATAAGCCGCTGCCGGCGGACCAGATCGAAAACGCTCCAAGACGAAAGATGGATTGTGTCGATTGTCACAACCGGCCGGCCCACAATTTCCAGGCTCCTGATGTCGCAGTAGACGAATCTTTCGCAGCTGGCAGGATGGACCCGACGCTACCGTATCTAAAGCGTCAGGCGGTTGAGGTTCTCAGTGGCACATATGAGACAACGGACCAGGCGGTGCAGGCGATAGATACAAAGTTGACAGCTTTTTATCAGAATAAATACAGCGATGTTTTTGCTCAAAAACAAGCAGAGATCAAAACCGCGATCAGCGAAGTCCAGCGAATTTATCAAACGTATTTCTTCCCCGAAATGAAGACGGATTGGCAGACGCATCCGAACAATATCGGGCATCTACACACGTCCGGCTGCTTTCGCTGTCATGACGGCCAGCATTTCAGCAATACGGGCAAAGTGATCACGAACGATTGCAATGTTTGCCATACCGTACTCTACGATTCGGCAGGCCCGCCGGAGAATAATGCTTCGACCGGTCCCTTCAAGCATCCCGTAGATCTCGGTGCCTTGTCAGATCGTAAATGCGAATTTTGCCACAGGGCCGATAAGCCGTTTACTCATCCGATCAACCTCGGCGACATATCGATGTTCCAGTGCGTCGTTTGTCATCCGAGAAAGTAAACACCCTCAATAATTGAAAACGCTCGTACCGAAGATCGAGATCGGTACGAGCGTTTTCATTTCATTGACGGCCGAAACGAAGGCGTGACTTTCGGTTCATGGCGATCCGATCCGGACGGCCGTCAAGAGAATGCCTTAATGCTTCATAGTCAGGAGCGTTACAAAGATCGCGATCACCATTATCAATCCGGCTATATAAGCAGCAAAGCCGAAGGTCTTCGAGATCAGCCGTGCCCGCCGTGACGGCGGATCCGTGAAGATCGTTTCGAGAGTGCCTTCATCAACCATCCGTTCATATTCGGAAGCACGTTCGTCCTTGAAGCGGGCGAGCGTCATCTTTCCGGTAAAGATCACCGTGTCCATCGGGAAATTCTCCGGCCGCAGGTGATTATGGAAAAAATGGAACGCGAAGATAAACGCTGTGGCCAACAGGGCTTCCTCACCGTGGATGATCATCGCCAGATTCAGGACCACACCCGGTAAAAGGTAAGAGAAAAACGTCGGGAACCAAAGCATTAGTCCTGAGAGGCCGATCACCGGTATTCCCCAGAAAACTGCAAAGTAGTCGAATTTTTCCCAATACGTCCAACGGTCGAGCTTCGGTCGCGGCCCAAGGTAGAAGAACCACCGGAACATATTAAAGACGTCGATAAAGTCCTGCTTACGGATCATCATTGACTCAGGCCCGTAAAGGATCGAGAACTTTCGTTCAAAGACGGCCTTCCGAACTACATAATAAAGATGTATGCCGGCGTAACCGAAGGTGATTACCGCGCAGATCCGATGCACATATCGCATTACGGCGACGCCGCCACCCCACTGTTCAAACGCCCGTCCCCAATCTGTGTAATAGAACATCAGCGGCAATCCGGTGGCGGCGAGGAGGATAAAGCTCACAACGATCAGAACGTGCGTAAACCGGTGTATTGGAGCGAACCGGACCACATACTGCTCGTCGTCAGCCGATGTTTCGTGTTTCTCGCTAAAATACGCCGCGAGCGATCTCTGCAGCCATAACACGGTGTGAATTCCGAAAAAGCTGAATACTACGATCAGCAACCATTCCATGAAGTGACTCACGTAGTATACGAGCAGCGACTTTTCGGGATTATTCGGTTGCGGGTGCGGGTTGTAGGCGGCAAAATTGGCACTCACATCCGTATGACATTTTGAGCAAGTTTGCACAAGATGGGCCGGATTGACCGACGATCTTGGGTCGCTCGGCGGCAGATTGTTATGCTGGGTATGACAGTCGGCACACGTGGCGGCGAGCCGGTATCCGAGGGCGGATGATTGGCCGTGAAACGTATCACGGTAACTAGGTGCCTGCGAAGCGTGGCACTGACTGCATTTGGCGACCATCGACATATTGAAGTCGCGTAAGCTCAACGGTGCCTGGAGATGTGAGACGGCCGTATGGCAATCAGTACAGTTCGGGGCCTTCGCGTTTCCTGCCATCAAGGCCATACCGTGACTGCTAGACTCATAGTCGGAGACTTCCTTACTGTGACACTTGATGCAGACAGTTGTAGCGGTATTCGCACGGCTCAGAGTCGAATTAATGTCCTTAACTGCAACGATGCTGTGCGACCCGTGACAGTCGGCACATGTCGCCACCTTCGTGTTGCCCTGGTCACGCCGGCTGCCGTGGATACTCAAATGAAAGCTGTTGAGTGCATTTTGGTGGCAAGTGCCGCAGGTCTGCGGAAGATTGGCACGGTTAACGGTCGACTTTGGATCCTCGGCCGGCAAAACGGTGGACATATCGCCGTTCACCGTGTGACAAGCCTTGCAGCTGGCGGCACCGATCCGGCCGTGAATGCTCTGGTCGAAAGCTCCGTGGGCGTCCTTATGAAATTGCTCACCACCCAAATTCGGCAACGTCTTGCCGGCGCCATGACAACCCTGGCAGTTTAAGTTGACGTTCGAAGGAAATTGATCTTTCTGCTGATTTGCCGACAGGTATGGCTCGCCGGGTTTGTTCTGGGCACGGGATTCGGCTGTCTGATAGAAATAGAATGCTGTCAAAGCAGCAGCGAAACAAACAATAACCGCCGATTTTAGGTAGGTTCTCATAGGATCACACTCCGTTGCGCCTATCTGAATGATAATCCCGTCCACTTAGGTAAACTGTGACTGCAATCACTTTTCGTGATTAGAGCGTCGACCTGTAGAGAAATAGATATGTTTAGACTAACCTTATCTTCGCAGATGTATCTATATTTGGACGATCTGAACTTTCGATACTATATCAGACCTCTGTTCACGATTCGACCGAAGGTGGTTTGCTCTCGATCTGTCTAATCTTGAGATAAACAAGGCCAGCCAAGAAGAGGATGAAGACAAGCGATACCGCGAGTCCTTTTCTGCGGAAGCTCAATTCCGAAAACGCGTACTCGCCCGCGGCATAATTCTTCGTTGCATTTTCCATTGCGGGAGTGAGTGCTTTATGTATCTCGTCGGCGGAGGCCGTATGGACCAGCACGCGGGCCTGCGTCAATCCATCTGAGGCATCGCGAAGGTCAAATTTTGCATGACTCACCTCCATGCCCGCCTTTTCGGCACGGTCAAGGAGTTCTTTTGCTTCGTCGATCTTGGCGCTGACGTCGCCGAGGTCACTTCCGATGTTTTGGGCGGCGGCAAAGCCCTTGTCGTTGTTATGGCAGCTGACGCACACCGAACCCGGACCGACACCGGCCATCGTATCGGTAGGCGGCTTGATGTCGTGGTTACTGTGACATCGGAGGCATTCGCCCCGCTGCATCTTATCGAAAGGCTCCTTGTGAGGGCTCTTTTGAAACAACTCAGCCTGACGCGAATGACACTGGCCGCAGACGTTGGCAACGGATGTTAATCCGGGCGGTGCGGCGCCGTGATTGCCATGGCAATCGTTGCAAGTCGGCGCCGAGAGATCGTGTTTTTCGTAAAGTGCATTGGCATGTACGCTGGACTTGTACTTATCGTATTGATCGTGGGGGATCCCGTACGGGGCCATCCGGTTAGCGTCACCGTGACATTTGCCACAAGTTTCGGCAACATTTGCAGCGTAGACCGTGGACTGCGGATCGTCCGGGGCCTTGATCCCGTGGACGCCATGGCAGCTGACGCAAGTGGCGACGTTCTGATCGCCTTTTTGAAGTTTCTGCCCATGTATGCTCGTGGCATATTCCTGAACCTGATCGACCCGAAGCGACGGATTGAACCTCTTCATTAAATTCGCATCGCTGTGACATTTTCCGCAAAACCCCGGGATCTGTTGTGCCGTCGGCTTCGCTACATAACCCCAATTCGGGTCCTTGGCCTCCGCCTTGTCTGCCTTATTCGGGTTTCCGCCGTGGCAATCGTTGCACGACAGGCCCTTTGACTTATGAATATCCCCGTCGAACGACTTAACCGGATCGGACAGGCGTGGCTCGAGTTTAGAATGGCAGATGACGCACGAACTCGTTTCCTGAGCCGACGTTTTACGCGAAAAAGTAACGAAGTACGCGAGGGTCGCCAGTGCGGCAACTGTCAGGACGACGATGGCACGTCGGCGAAAAGCGGCCGGTGAAGCGGGAAGCCGCCGCCCGAGCGTGACGATTTGTAAGCTCTGCCGTTCATTCCTTGTGCCGATCATACGTTTACATACCCCGGTCCTCAGGAGCTCACATATCCAACGATCGTCATCACGATGATGAAAACGACGATGAAAATGCCGATCACGTTAAAGACCAATTTGCGTCGTCCATGTCCAGGCGTTTTGTTAAGGAACGGGACGAGCACCCAGAAAAGTCCGCCCAGCCCAAATCCCAGGATGCCAAGAACCTCGCCATCAAGCGCGAATATCTTGGCCGGCAGGTATTTGAGCGTTTGGAACATAAATAGGAAATACCATTCGGGTTTGATACCGGCGGGAGCAGAAGCGAATGCGTCCGCTTTTTCGCCCAATTCCCAAGGGAATATCGCCGCGAGGGCCGCCAGCACTCCGACCGCAAGGATCCAGCCGATCAGGTCGCGGAGCAGAAAGTTCGGAACGAATTTCATCGTTTTCGGCTCTTCCGTTTCTTCGATCTTCGGCGGCACGCTCATACCGTGCATCTGAACGAGTAGAACGTGTGTGCCAATAAGCACCGTTGCGATCGCCGGCAAAACGGCGACGTGAAAACCAAAGAATCTGGTGAGTGTTGCTCCTGTAACCTCGTCGCCGCCCCTGAGAAACCTCAGGATCGGATGGCCGATGATCGGAACCACGCCGGCGATCTCGGTTCCTACCTTGGTTGCAAAGAATGCCAGCTTATTCCAGGGCAAAAGGTAACCGCTGAAACCGAATCCGATCGAGATAAATAGGAGAAGGGCGCCGGTTATCCACGTGATCTCACGAGGAGCTCGATAGGCGCTCATAAAATAGACGCTGAACATATGTATGAACAGCGCTGCGATCAGAAGGTTTGCGGACCAGCTGTGTACGGACCTGATAAGCCAGCCGAACTGAACTTCGGTGATAATGAACTGGACGCTCTCAAAGGCGCCTTCGGCACTCGGGCGATAATATAGGAGAAGTAATATTCCGGTCGCTACCTGGACCGTAAAGAGAAAGAGCGTCATCCCGCCGAAGTAGTACCATATCGAGTGGCGGTGAAGAGGTACTTCCTTCTTCTTGGCCATCTTGAAGATCGACTGGATCCCGAGTCTCTCGTCGAGCCAGAGAAACAATGAGTCTATCTTTTTCACGACTTTAAGTCCTCGTTACGGTAATATCGTCGCCCTTTACGTTGACCTTGTATTCTTCGAGCGGCCGCGGAGGCGGTCCACCTATGTTCTTGCCCGTCAGGTCATACACTCCGTTGTGACAAGCACAAACGATCTCTTTCTTTTCGGGTGAATACTGAACAATGCAGTCCAGGTGCGTGCAGCTCGCGGAAAAAGCCTTGAGGTCTCCGGCTTGGGTCCGGATAATGATGCCCGGCTTGCTGCCAAACTTGAAGATCTTCCCGGAGTTGGCGGGAATATCGGCATTCTTGCCGACAGATACCGAGTTGGTTGAAGCCTCGATAACCTGCGGCGGAACCATAAACTTGAATATCGGGTAGAGAATGGCGCTGAGAGTCGCAACGACACTTGTTCCGAGGAGATAGTCCAGGAATCGCCGTCTGGTTGGGCCGCGTGGGTCACTTTCTTCCATAAAGCCTCCTCCCACCTTGAACTGTTTGGTTTAAACGACTAAGTCGGAACCAAGACCGCGAATTAAACGCGATCTTGGTCCCAACCACATCTAATCTGGTTAACGGTCAGCGGCTCCGTTACCAAAGTAGATCCTGATCGACGTATACGGAAGATGAGCCCGATAATTCAACGTCGGGTACTGGCTGTCCTTATAGTCGTAGTACTGGTATCCAATATTCCAGTCGATGTTCCTGGTGATCTGGAATGCTGCTCTAAACTCCGGTGACTGGAACTGCATCGGATAGGAACCGATGATGTTCTGGACCACGGTTGAGAATCGGTTGCCCTGACCGAGATCACGGCTGATCCGATAGCTGCCGTAAAGCGAAACCCGCTTAACCGGTTTGACCGAAACATCCAGGAATGCGTAATGGTCTCTCGAGAAGAACTGGCTGAAGCCATTGAAATAGCCTCCTGCCGGCACAATTATCGGAGTGTAGCTCGTCAGATGGGTGTAGTTATAACCACCGCTCACCGATAAGATCGACATCGGATTCCAGTCGACACTACCCGAGAACATCCGTGTCTTAATATTAGTCGTCAGATCGGGAGCCGTCGGAGCGACGATCGAGAACGACGGATTTGAATTATCCTTGGTAATTGCCGAGAAGTTGAAACCTATCGTTTTCAAGGTCAGCCGGCTGCGAACCCTGAAATTGGTAAATTTGTAGTTCTCAAGACGAGTGAAAACATTGTCCGCATCGCCTCGTTCGATATCCCAGAAGATTACCCAGTTCTTGACCGGTTTGATCTTCATTCCGGCGATGATCGAATTCGTATGATTCGACTCAGTCTCGTCGATGAACGCCGGATTAGTCGACGACGGCGCCGACGTGTAAGTCGCGTCGTATCCGGTCACATCGACCTTTCTGTGCGTATATCGATACCCGAAATGAAGACTGATCGCGTTATTGAATTGGTAATCACCCTCGACCAAGTTCAAGTAGCGCGTGTAGCTGTTTACACGATAACCTCCGGTTTGAGTCAGCTGAGATGCCAGCGGTCCGCCGGCGGCAGTACGGCGTGTCACTGCCTCCTGAAAAGCGTTTCCGCCGTTGATACTGAACGTATCGTAGGTGAAAGTGTTGGATATCCGGAAGTTGTCTGTCACCATGTACGTAAGGCCGAAGTCGCCACGCTTTTGATAGCGTGAGTTCTTTCCGGTAACCGTGTAAACGTCAGCATCGATAATGTTATTCGAGTTGTCACGGCCGCTTTCAACCTCATTCATCG
This sequence comes from Acidobacteriota bacterium, assembly GCA_029781855.1. GTDB lineage: Bacteria > Acidobacteriota > Blastocatellia > Pyrinomonadales > Pyrinomonadaceae > OLB17. Next base: position 46,399 of record JAKOVX010000072.1, read on the forward strand.
CCATATTGCTCTTGGTAAACACGTAGATGAATTTACCGGTGAAATCCAGCTTCTTGGCGAATGTACGATGAACATTTAACGTTGTGTAATAAGTGTCACCGTTTGTCGGGAAAATGCGACTGAACGTTTCAAACCGCGCATTATTGGTCGGATTGTTTCCCAGGTTCAGGCCGCTGATGCTGTAGGCCGATCGATCCTGGAAGATCCGGAATCCTTGAGCCAGACTGAGATCGAAACCGGCTAATTGTCCTTCGACGCCGGCACGATAATCGTATGCTTTGTTGCGAATAAAGCTATTAACGCCAAATTCGTCGCTGTACGCCCTGGTGGTCGTCATACCGGGACCACTGTAGTCACTGAATGACGCACCAAGATTGAATCTCAGTTTCTCGTTCTGCGGCAGTATCGAGAGGTCAAAATCTCCCGTAAGATTCCTGGTGTCCGTCGTATGCTCACCCAACGCGTGGTTGGAAAGATTGTTGAAATAAGAGACCTTTCGGACATTCGCGTTAAATTTGTAAATGCCGATCTTCTCTATGTTGAAACGAGTGAAACCCTGTGGGTCCGAACCCCAACCTGAATTGCTGACGAGCAGTGAATCGAAATATTTACCCTTTCCGCTCTCGCTCTGAAGCAACACATTCGTATCGAAGGTTCGAAATCCTTTCGCGTAGTTGAGATCACTCCGGTACTTGTTTTCGTTGCCGGTCAGGCTTCGAAATCGCCAACCGAATTCCACGGTCGCATTGACGGTATAGCCGCCCCAATAAACGTTTTGGTCGGCGGGAGTGGTTGTGCCCTGTCCCGCGGCAGTCGAGGTAAGCAACGCCATTGAAAACGTTATTAATAGACCGATGAATAAGATTCTGTCATATCCGCCGGTACCTTTTTTTATTTGTGTACTGTCAAACATATGTGTGTCCTCTCATTCATCTACTATCTGAAGAAACGGTTGTTCGCATTCGAGCCATGGATCGTAACGTGACAAACCGTGCAGTTCAGGAACCGAACGTTCGCTTGCGAGTGGAACGACGGAACTCCCGGTGCAGCCTGCTCTGTAATGCTGCTGTGGCATTCAAAGCAAAGTTGGCGAACCGAACTTCGGGTCAACAACTTTGGATTGCTCGATCCGTGCGGTGTGTGGCATGCTGTGCAGCCTTCGGTCTTAAGCGGAGCATGTTCGAATGCGAACGGGCCCTGCTTGTCGCCGTGGCACTTGATGCAAACTACATCCGCTCCAACAGCGAGCTTGGACTGTTTGGATTCGAAGCCGCCATGCGGATTGTGGCAATCGCTGCACTTCATTGTCCCTTCGAGGACCTTGTGGTGAAACGGCTTGCTGAATTGAGATCTTGTTTCCGTGTGACAGCTCATACAGAGCTGCGGTTCGCTGCCCTTGAGCATTTTCACTGTGGCGATGCCGGGATTTTGCCTCGACGTCGGTCCAATATTTGTGATCGAACCATCGATCGAATTCCCAAGAGCAGTTCCGTGCGGGCTGTGGCAGTCGGTGCAGCCGACGTCATTTCGCCAATGCTCTCCGCGACGGAAATTATTATGACTTTCCTTGCCGGCGTGACAGCCAAGACAGGTTTCTGATATCTCTTTTGAATTCTTTCCGGTAAAGCTGATGATCTTGGTCTTATCGCCGCTGCCCTCGACGTGGGCCTTGCCCGGTCCGTGGCAGGATTCGCAGCCCTGGGCTTTGTCCTTCCAGCTCGCGACCTCAGCTAATTTTGCATGTTTAGTTGTGCCAAATGTCTTAAATTGGTCTTCGTGGCATGCTTTACAGGTTTCGCTGCCGACGTAGTCATCGGGCGAAGCTGGTGTCGGCTGTGGCTCGGCATAGGCTCCCAAGGTTCCGTTCAACACCGTTGAATATGTACCTGAGACCGCCCACGCGAGAACGAGCACCGAAAAAACCGCAAGCAGGCCGATCTTAAAAAATTTGATTGAAGCCATGATTTTGCCTCCGTTTTATTGGCGAAAGAGCGAAAGTACGCTTTCGCAACTAGAAAATAAACAATTCAATAGGAGAACGTATGTGTTCTCCGTCACAATTTAGTAATAAAATTCGATAAAATCGACTTTTTTTCGAAAAAAGCACGATCTTATTTAAGTCGCCGACACTGCTTTCAGTATCTGCCGGTTCATCCTACTGAGGATCGTTGCCAGCCTAAAGCAAAGTTCCGGATCCTGGCTGAGAAGCGACATTAGATCATCACGATCAATGACGCCAAACTCACAACGCGTAACCGCTTTTATTTCATACTTAAAATGATCTTCCGAAAGGGCCTCGATGATTCCGTGATACTCGTTCAAAGCGACCGGGTCGGATGCCTCATGCTCTTCGGCCGGGACGTTCAGATAGATCCTTGCCTCTCCGCTACGAAGAATGAAAACGTGATCCGAAGGATCATCATTTTTGACGACCTCTGTTTTCGGCTCGAAAATCACAGTTTTTTCAATGGCTGTAAAACTCCCGCCACAATTTGGAGATAATCCACGAAATAGAGATTCCTGTGGTATCGAGCCGTGATAAGTATGCAGAACGGCGTGGTCGTGCGGCCTCATAAAGGAACCCTCCGGAAAGCAACTTATCGTTGCATGAAGGAAAGGCCGCGAGAAAGGTCATACGTCACAACTAAACGTGACGGTGGTCACATTGCCGATTGGGCGTGGTGCCGGGAATCGACCATGGCAATAAGCCTCTGACGATCGTGGATGATCAAATTGGAACCTTTGAGGGTGATAAGTTCATTTTCGCGAAAGAACTTGAGAGCCCTGGTTACAGTTTCACGTGAAGAGCCGATCATCTCTGCTATTTCACCGTGAGTAAAAACATTCTTGAGCTGAACCCGGCCGTTCCCACCGTTTCCGTTGCCGCTCCAGTTAAGAAACAGTTTTGCCAATTTACCGGCAACTGAATCCGAAAGTCCGAGTGCGCATACCTGTCGGTATGCGGCCTGGTAATTGCGGCTCAACTGTCTTGCAGCACTAAGGCAAGCTAGCGGATTTTCGGCCAGGAACTTGACGAGATTATTGGATGATATGTAGTTGACCTGACAAAGTTCCATGACCTCGGCAGTGGTTTCGTATTCAACCCCTTCCAGACTTGCACTGAGGCCGACCGCGTCACCAGGTTCGGCAATTCCTATAATGATCACCTTGCCGTCTTGGGAGCAGGTCGATAGTTTTACCCTTCCCTGACACAAGATATAAACGCCTGCTGCGGGTTGGCCCTCAACAAACAACATCGTGCCTTTCGGGTAAACCTTTGTGACCTTGATCGATTCGTAAATACTGAGATCATGATCCGGCAGACTACAGAAGAACTGATCTGTCCGTTGACTGCAGTCGTGACATTTATTTTGAATGCTGATGTCTTGCGCGATTTTCATAAAAATTACCAACAACCGTTAAGGCGGCTGAGTCCGCTGAAATTGATCTCTGATGAAAATCAAAAAGACCCTGCCAAACACAGATGCAAAAGCTATTCCGCAGATCGGCGCGCGAAATAGTCAATAAAAACGGTAATTGCAAAGATCCGAGTCCGCAGTGCCCAAGCCATTTTGCAGCATTCCGCGAAAAAATCCGCGCAACGCCGTGGGTTTGTGATACGGATTATAATAGCTCTTCAAGTCTTTCTTCAAGAAGTTTTGTGGAAACGGTTAGGAAATCGTACGCCGTGACAATACCCACGAGACGATCATCTTTGGTCACCGGCAAACAACCAATATTGTTCTCACGCAGCAGTGCGAGAGCCTCAAGCGTCGGTGTATCGGCGTGTACCGTTATCAACTGTGTCTTCATGACGTCACGCACAATGACCGGGGTACCGGAGAGCGCACGGCCCGTCGCAATAAGTTCAACAAGGTCACGATGTGAGACTATTCCGATGAGTTTTCCCGCGTCATCCTCGACCGGCACGTGGCGAACATGGCGCCAATGCATCAGGCTGGCGGCAAGGTCGATGACGTCTTCCGGTCTAACAGTAAAAAGGTCGACCGCCATAAACTGCTCGACAGTCTTATAGTTGTCGATCCAGTCCGAGTGTTTTGGAATGCTCGCTAACTCCCACTCATGGAGAGGTTTGCCACTTTCTTGATTCTCTTTCATAGCTGCTGTTATTGACCTAAGTCTGACGTTGGGCTTGGCCCGTGGATCCATCGCGGAGTAAGACGTAAGCATCCATTTCGCACCCGTCCGTTCAGCCTCGACTCTTTTCTTAATAACCTCCAGGAGACGCTTGCTATCTGCCTCGTCAACACCTGCCCGGTCCAGGCCAGATTGAGCGCGGGGAAGTAGTTCCTCGAGAACCAGACGGGCCACTCGCCGGCTCTTGCCATCGAGCCCACGAATCTGTCCATCTAGGCCGTAACGTGCTGCGTTGAAGAAGTTGCTTTTCGCTTCGTCGAACGACATATACTTGCGTATGTCGCCAAATTCCACCGGTAATTCGGTCATCAGGCCCAGAAAGAACGCCGTATTTGCCATTTCGTCGATGACACTCGGTCCCGACGGCAGATATCGCGATTCGATCCTGAGTCCCGGTCGTCCGTTAACAACACCATAACAAGGCCGGTTCCACCGCCAAATGGTTCCGTTGTGAAGGCGCCATGCCGCGAGTTGAGGGATTCCGCCTTTAGCTAAAACCTCCAACGAATTCTCCTCGACCGCCTGAGTCAGGAGGATGCGGAATCGAATGGCGTCTTCGCGCAATATCTCGATGATTGATTCGTCGACCCATCTTTCACCAAAATTGACGCGGGGCATTTGATTGCGTTCTCTGTGAGTAAGCGAACGGGTATCGGTGGCGTGCTGGAAAAGGGCGACGCGCGTTTCGTGCCATAATCTGTGGCCTAGCAAGATAGGTGAGTTTACCGCCACCGCAAGGACAGGTCCCGATATGGCTTGGGCCCAATTGTAGTACTTCACGAAGTCGTTCACACCAACCTGTAAATGGACCTGAAAACTCGTGTTGCAAAATTCTGTAAATGTATCCTGCAGAGTAATTTGCAGTTCATCAAGGCCCTTGATCTGAATGATACGATCGTCGCCGTGAAGTCGTGTCACGACGCGGTCTATCTCCTCGTATCGGGGATTCGGCGTCATATTTTCGTGACGAAGATCGGACTGCTGAATTGTCGGAAGGATGCCAGCCAAGACTACCGATCCGCCATATTGCGCGGCGGCGTCCCTGACGGTGTCGATCACCTCATTTAGCTCATCTTCCATCAGCCGGAGGCAACTGCCGCGGAATCCGCGAGGCGTCAGGTTCGCCTCAAGATTAAATTTCCCGATCTCAGTCGTGAGGCGACCGTCTTTGGCAGTTTCAAGGACCTCGGTGACAAGCGGTGCGGGCCGCATGGCCGAATCGACGAGAAAGAGCTCTTGTTCGGCGCCGATCCGGTGAACGTCTGATTCAAAGTCACCATTAGCGAGCATCGCTTCGAGCGCCTGCAGGTCATTTAATACCGCGAGGGTAAAAGTCCGCAGTTGCTGCTCGTCATAATCGGTGGAGACATTATGTTCGCCCATGGCTTACTCATCCGATTCTGAAAACGGACTATCGGTGTCGTGCCGTCGCCGGGTAACGACCAACTCATGACGTACCCATCTCAGCTTACGAAATCCGAGCAAGTGGAATATTTGAAGTGGGAAGAGCCTCGCTGTTTTAGTGTTTACAATTAAGGTTTCAGGATCCGCTTGATCCCTCCTTACTCCCGGCAAAAGCGGCATCAGTCGCTGGACGCCCGCTCGTCTCAAGATCGCGGAGACAGCGAGCCAAAACACTGCAACTTCGCGGCCGATGAAGAATCCATCTTCGCCAAGCTTTTGGTACAAGGGCATCAGGATAAGGCCTGTTTCTGTGGCTCGTATTGGCCCAAATCGATTACGGGCAAGTACCTGGCCCTTAGTGATCGCATCGAAATTATTAAATCCGGGATTCATTACGAACTCATCGGATTCCTTGATCGCCTCGCGATGCCTCACCTCGATCACGCGCGAACGACGTTTTCCACCCGCCAAACGCATCCGGTGTGTTTCAATGTCCGGTACCTGTTTTTCCGTCAGGATCCCGGTGTTTGCCATCGCCAGCCAGATCAATGCAGCGTGGTTCGCTACCGTTTCATCGGAGGTGTGGTTTCCACCTTCGAAACCGAACGTTACCGCGCCGGTATTGTTGAGATACTCGAGCATCGTTCCTTCGAGTTGTTCCTCGATCCCGAGCAGGATCGTGACCGGGAACTTTCGCGCGAATTCTCGATTTCGCAGGGTGTCGCCAACCGTAGCGAACGGCTCACCGTGAGCTGATGTTGAATGCAGGTCAAGTACAAACACCTCTGATTTCGCGGTGATTAGAATGCTGTCGAGCAACTGGTCGATCTCCGACAACTCGCGACACTCCGAAGTTTCAAATGACTCCTGACTGCCGACACGCGCCAAATTTGGCTGCGTCCATGTTCGATTGAGGTCGCGGTCGATGAATCTGACGCCGAGTGGCAGGGCCCGCGTATTTCCAGCGACGAAGTATATTCGCCCTTTGATATCGACCGGTACCGAACTCATTTGTTTGGCAACTTGCTGCAGGGCTTTGACACCGGCGGGCTCGTTCCCGTGGACGCTTCCGACGATGATAAGGGTCGGCCCACTGGCGTCGCCGATAAATGCCTCGATGAGATGCTCGCCTTCGACGATCTCTGGTCGCACTGGTTCCATGACTGCTTTCATTTGAGAACAATTAATGCAAAACCGATGCCATGAGGAGCAATGGACGGTCCTCCGGGCGGCAATTATGCCGGCCGAACGTCTGACAACCCGATAAATCGAAAGTTTCAGTGGAAATGCAGCAATAAATGACGGAAATTTCATTGTTAACCGGTTGTATCGGTCTCTCATCGGTCGTAAGTTGTGACCGGTAAGCAAAGCGAATTTCGAATGCTTGGCGAGATTTCACAAGGCTCCGCGAAAAAATACACACTCTTATAAGATCAGATCAATCTGCACGCGGGACAGAAAAGTTCATCTCTAGGATCGTTAAGATGCCTGCTAAACCGTTTATTAGTAACAGTTAATGTAAATAGACTCGATCGTCGCTCAGTGGCATTCGTCGCCTCTGTTTTCGACGGACCATCGTCAATATATATCGTTACCTACCGGTGTGTATTACAATAGGAGTTTGTCCACAAACTTGGACACGCTTTAATGTTTGACGAGAAATTTGATGTGATCGTTATCGGTGCCGGCCACGCGGGATGCGAGGCCGCCTCGGCAAGCGCCCGACTCGGTGCCGAGACGGCGCTTGTCACGATCAATCTCGACCTGATCGGTCAGATGTCCTGCAATCCGGCAGTCGGAGGTATTGCAAAGGGGCAGGTGGTCCGCGAGATCGATGCTCTCGGCGGTATCATGGGCCGGGTTATTGACCGCACCGGTATCCAATTTCGTTTGCTCAACCGATCGCGCGGCCCGGCAGTTCAATCTCCTCGCGCGCAGGCGGACCGCTCTCTATACCGAACGGAAATGCGCCGAGTGCTCGAAGCGACGCCAAACCTTCACCTTTGTCAGGGTCTAGTGATCAGGCTAATTGTTGAGAATAATAAGGTTAGCGGTGTTGAGATGCAGGACACCAGGCGATTTGGGGCAAAGGCAGTAGTCGTCGCAACCGGAACTTTCCTTAACGGAACCATTCATACCGGGCAGCGAACCTTTTCCGCCGGCCGCGCGGGTGAACCGGCGTCGATCGAACTCGCGGAGAACTTGAAGGAACTTGGTTTTCCGGTTGGACGCCTAAAAACGGGCACGCCGCCGAGGCTGGACGGCAGGACGATCGACTGGGAGGCTTTTGAACCACAACCTCCGGACGAAAAGCCTGTAGCCTTCTCATTTTCGACCGAAAAGATCGAACAGCCGCAGATCCAGTGTTTCATCGGGTACACTACGGACGCAGTCCACAACGCGATTCGTGAGAACTTGCATCGATCTCCGCTTTATTCCGGACAGATCAAGGGAATCGGGCCAAGGTATTGTCCATCGATCGAAGACAAGGTAGTAAAGTTCGCAGACAAGAACCGTCATCAGCTGTTTTTGGAGCCGGAAGGACACAACACGAACGAAGTGTATTTGAACGGGTTCTCGACGTCACTTCCGTCGGAACTGCAGCTGGCACTGCTCAGGATGATCGAAGGTTTTGAACAAGTTCAGATCATCCGGCCCGGCTATGCGATCGAATACGATTATGTCGACCCACGTGAATTGCGGCCGACGATGGAATCGACGCGTATGCGCGGACTTTTCCTGGCCGGTCAGATAAATGGGACAACGGGTTATGAAGAAGCAGCTTGCCAGGGACTATTGGCCGGCATCAATGCCGCATTTTCGGTCGATGGGCGGGGTCCATTCACTCTGGAGCGGGACGAAGCGTATATCGGCGTGCTGGCGGACGACCTCATCCGGCACGGCGTCGATGAACCGTACCGGCTCTTTACATCGCGTGCCGAGGCTCGTCTGACTCTCCGTCACGACAACGCCGATCAGCGGCTGTCGCCGAAGGGAAGGGCTGCCGGTTTGGTAGGCGATACCGACTGGGAGCGGTTCAACAGTAAACGTGATCGGATCGCGAACCTGCGAAATGCCCTTGATTCGACTCGCTTTAAGCGGTCTTCGGTCGAATATGCGGGCGTGGCCCAAATTCTAGGAGCGGATCTTGGGGATTCATTTACGATCTCACAGCTTGCGATGCGACAGGGAGTTGACTCGGACCTGATCCGGCGTCTATTGCCGGCGGAATTGCGAGACGACGTTCGCAATGCGGAGCTTGATACTGCCCTTGCGGATTCGATGTACAGCGGCTACATCCTAAAACAGGAGATCGCGACCGAACGTGTAAATCATCACGATTCGTTGAAAGTACCCGAAGCCTTCGAATTTGGCCGGATCAGTGGGCTTTCAAATGAGATGATCGAACGGCTTGAGCGGGCACGACCGCGAAATTTCGGCCAGGTTCGGAGCATAGCCGGACTGACGCCCGCCGCGATCTCAACTGTCTTGGTCCACCTTTCCGCCCAAAAACCGGACCAGTCAACTCAAAACCAGGCCTCCTGAAGCGGTCGTGTGTGGTACGTACCACATCAGGCGATACAAATGTGGTACGTACCACATTTCGCTTTCGAATTCCGCCTGCCTTTGTGCTAACTTTGATGTTCGCTCGCACGATCTGCAAGAAGCAGGTCGAGAATCACGTTAATTATGGGTAAGATCATTGCCATAGCCAATCAAAAAGGCGGGGTCGGAAAGACGACGACAGCCGTAAACCTAGCGGCCGCATTGGCCGCTGAGGACCGAAAGATCTTGCTGGTCGACGCCGATCCGCAGGCGAACGCAACTTCCGGCGCGGGGATAACGCGGGCAACGAATCGCCGATCGCTATATAATGCACTGATCTCGGGTGAATCCGTTCGCGACTTGGTCTTGCCGACCGAATTGGCGACGCTTTGGGTCCTGCCGTCGGATAAGAATCTCGCGGGCGCGGAGATCGAGTTGGTCGAACGAACGGATCGCAGTTATGCGTTGAAGAACCTGCTCACCGATATCAAAGACTATTTTCACTACATCCTAATCGATTGTCCTCCGTCGCTCGGTATCCTCACGATCAATGGACTTACGGCAGCGGATTCGTTGCTTGTACCCATACAATGTGAATATTACGCTCTTGAAGGCGTGACCGAACTCTTCGACACTCTCGCTAGGCTCAGAAGGGAATTGAACCCGAGGCTTACGATCGAGGGGCTTTTGCTAACGATGTACGACGAGCGGACCAATCTTTCCGCCGCGGTCTCCAAGGATCTACGAGATTTTTATGGGGCACAGGTACTCCGGACAGTGATTCCGCGTAATGTCCGCCTCGCTGAAGCTCCGAGCTTTGGGAAACCGATTATGCTGTACGACATACGCTCGAAAGGAGCCGAGAGTTATATGGAACTAGCAAAGGAGATCTTAGGACATGGCTAGACAAACACTTGGCCGGGGTCTGAGTGCCCTGATCGGCGACGAAAGGCCTCAATTTACCGAAGCGGGAATGCGAGAGATCGACATCGATCTTATCGATCCTAATCCGGAACAGCCGCGGACACGATTTTCGGATGAGAAGCTTGACGAGTTAGCCGCGTCGATCCGGGCGAACGGCATTGTCCAACCAATCGTACTGCGCGAGGCAGGCAGCCGCTTCCAG
>JAKOVX010000122.1 GCA_029781855.1 Acidobacteriota bacterium
GTCGCGGACCCCGCTCGACTGCATTTGCGTCAAAAGGTTTATGAAAACATGAGCGGTCGCGAGCGCGTCGGCACTCGCACGGTGATGATTGACGAGGTCGATCGAGTAATGCTCGGCCACGGTCTTGAGCTTGTGATTGACGATGTCAGGCAGCAGCTTTCGCGAGAGCTGGACGGTGCAGAGGCACGGGTTTGCCAACCGGTAATCCTCGAAGATGCGGCCGATCTCGTGATTCAAAAACCGCATATCGAAACCGGAATTGTGGGCGACGAGCACCGAGTCGCCGATGAAACCGAGAAAATCCTCCACGATGTCCGCGAACACGGGCGCACCCTTGACCATCGCATCGCTGATACCGGTCAACTGCGTGATGAATGGCGGGATCGGCATCTCGGGGTCGACGAGCGTCTGGAATTCGTCGACGACCTTGCCGTCACGGACCCGATACGCTCCGATCTCAGTGATCCGGCAGGGCGGAGCCTTGGCACCGGTCGTTTCGAGGTCAAAGACGACAAATTCGGTTCCCTCGATCTCACGGTCCTCGAAACCATCGGTTCCGAGTTCGACCATGTCGCCATTCAGCGTGAGTCGCGGATCGCGTTCGATCAGATCGGCGACCAGCATTTTCGCGAGACTCGGCTGCGGTTTACGTATCTTTAGAACAAAATCGACGACGCTGACTGCCGACGCTTTGCCGCCGAACGAGCGGAGCAGCGCGACCGTATCGTTAATTAGCAAAGACTCGGAAATTAAGTTAGGATACGGAGTCATCAGGACTAGTTTAGCGAGAAAAAGCTAAACCGGAAAGTTTGAAGAGTCTGTCGGGTATGTCGAGTCCTTCGAGTCTGTCGGGTGGATCGCGTCGGTCAGGTCGAACCGATGGCAAACGCCATCCGAGCCGAAGGATCGATCGGAACTGATTGTTCAACCGAACCACAACAAACTCGATAGACTCAAGAGACTCGACAGACTCAATACATTCAATGAACTCAACAGACACGATCCTAGCTGATTTTCGGGAGAATGGCGCCCTTCTCGAGGGGCATTTTATTCTTTCGAGCGGGCTGCACAGCCCGAAGTATTTGCAGTGTGCCCTCGCCCTGCAGTTTCCCGCGGATGCCGCTGAGTATGGGCGGGCGATCGCGGAGCATTTTCTTGACGCAGGCATCGAAACGGTCGCTTCGCCGGCGATCGGCGGACTGGTGATCGGTTATGCGACCGCCGCTGCGATGAACGTGCGCTTCCTCTGGACCGAGCGGCAAAACGGCGAAATGATGCTCCGACGCGGCTTTACGCTGAAGCCCGGCGAACGGATACTCGTCGTCGAAGACGTTATTACGACCGGCGGCTCGACTCGCGAATGTATTGCGGCACTCGAAGCCAACGGCGGACACGTGGTTGCTGCCGCATCGATCATTGACCGTTCGAACGGCGCGGCAGACGTCGGCGTGCCGCGGATCGAACTTGCACGGCTCGACGTGCCGAATTATCACCCGGATTCGTGTCCGATGTGCGAGCAGGGAATCGAGGCCGTGAAACCCGGCAGCCGTTCGGCCGGGGCCAAATAATATGCGCCGCTGCTGCTTTCTCTCAATGGACAGCCTCGACGGCTACGTCGCTGACGACGAGCTGGCGATCGGGCCGCTTCGCGAACTCGGTTGGGAGGTTGAGACGCTCTCGTGGCGGACGCCGTCGGTGGACTGGGATATTTTTGAGGCTGTCGTGATTCGCACGACGTGGGATTATCAGCGTGACCCGGATGCATTCCTCAATGTTCTGCGCCGGATCGAACTTTCGGATGCACGGCTCGAAAATTCGCTTGAGATCGTTCGTTGGAACCTCGATAAATCGTATCTTCGCGACCTTGAAAATGACGGGGTCAACATTGTTCCATCGCTTTGGGAGCGGTCGTATGATGCGGCGTCATTTGGCGGTTGGCTCGATGAACTCGGCTGCGAAGAGGTGATCATAAAGCCGACGGTCAGTGCGACGGCGGAGCACACATATCGCCTGCGGGAATTCGACCCTGGTCTTGCATCCATATTTGCCGAGCGACCTTTCATGGTCCAGCCGTTTTTGCCGAGCATAGTCACCGAAGGCGAATATTCGTTATTCTATTTCGGCGGCGAATTTAGCCACGCGATAGTCAAGACACCTAAGACGGACGATTTCCGCGTTCAGGAAGAGCACGGCGGGCTGATAACGGCCGTCGAGGCTGAAGACGAGCTTCGGCACGCAGGCCGGTCGGTGTTCGATATGATCAGCCCAACGCCGCTGTATGCACGCGTGGACCTTGTGCGGGACGAAGCCGGTGAATTGGCATTGATGGAACTGGAACTGATCGAACCGGCACTTTACCTTCGAATGGATCCTGGTGCGCCGGAACGTTTTGCGGCGGCGTTTGACCGAATGATGAACCACACGACATGAACTACAGGCTGCTGATACAATACGACGGCACGGATTTTCATGGCTGGCAGGTGCAGGAAAATTCGCGAACGATCCAGGGCGAACTCGAGCGAGTTCTCGGGATGATCGAGGACGCGCCGGTCGCTGTCGTCGGTTCCGGCCGCACGGACGCGGGTGTTCATGCGGAAGGCCAGGTCGCGAATGTCCGGGTCAACCGCCAATTCACACCCGACAAACTGAAGAACGCGATCAACGGCAACCTATGGCGCGATATCCGGATAATGAAGGCCGAAACTGCGCCGGACGAATTTCACGCGCGCTTTTCGGCAAGGTCAAAAACATACATTTACCGCGTCGTGAATGCACCGGTAATGTCGCCTTTCTGGCGGCGGTTCGCCCATCACGAAGCCCGGCCGCTGGACGTCTCGCGGATGAATGACGCGTCCCGACTTTTTCTCGGCGAACACGACTGGACGGCGTTCTCGTCGGCACAGGCGGACGGTGAGAACCGTGTCCGAAAAGTAACCAATTTTTCGGTCGAATCGAGCTGGGACCAGCGTGCCGGAGCCCAGCTGATCGAGTTCCGGATATCGGCACACGGCTTTCTCCGATACATGGTCAGGTCGATCGTCGGCACGATGCTGGAGGTCGGGCGTGGGGAAAAGGATTTTGATACAATTCAGACGGCGATCGTCACCGGCGAACGAAGCCTCGCAGGCAAGACCGCACCGGCGCAGGGTTTGACGCTGTTTCGCGTCGATTACGACTGAAGATCCGACCGCGAAAAGGGCGAAAAGGCGCGAAGATCAGGAAAGTTATTTGCCCGCGAATAAACCGAATGGCCGCAAATAGAAAACGTTCACAATTCTTTCTTCTTCGTGTTCATTAGCGTTATTCGCGGGAAAAACTGCTGTCGATGCTTATTTATCACATTGTACTTCCGGATGCCTGGGCGGCATTTGACGGCGAACCTTATGAGGCCGCAAGCCTCGCGGATGAGGGGTTTATTCACTGCAGCTTTGCGGAGCAGCTGGATGGTGTGCTGGAGCGATATTACAGCGGCGCCGAGAGCGTCGTTATTCTTGGGATCGATCCAGATAAGTTAACGTCGGAGCTGGTCGTTGAGCCGTCGACGGGCGGCGAGAACTACCCGCATATCTACGGGCCGATCAACCGCGACGCGATCGTGTCTGAGACCGAGAGGAAGTTCGTAAACACAGATCGACAAGGATAGAAACTGATCGGTCCTGCCATTTCGCCATCTGTGTATATCCGTGTTCATCTGTGGTTAAGATCAACTGATGAAAGAGAATTTTGCCGGAATTGTTAAGCCGAAAACCGCCGAGGCAGGGCTGCTCGACGCGATCGATCCGGCGCGTTTGCCTGCACATATCGCGGTGATCATGGACGGGAACGGCCGTTGGGCGAAACTGCGTGGCAAGCCCCGCATCTTCGGGCACCGTGCGGGCTCGGAGTCGGTTAAGGCGATCATCGATACTTGTGCCAGGCTGGAGATCGAGGCGGTGACGCTCTACGCGTTTTCGACCGAGAATTGGAAACGGCCAAAAGCCGAGGTTTCGGGGCTGATGTCGATGCTGAAGAAAGTGCTCCGCCGCGAGCTCGAGAACGTTCATGGCAACAACATCCGGTTTCAGGCGATCGGTTGCATCGCCGGCCTCGCACCCGACGTGCAGGAAGAGCTAGCGGCCGCCACCGAAAAGACAAAGAACAACACCGGAATGATAATGAGCGTCGCCCTTAACTACGGCGGCCGTGCCGAGATAACGCGTGCCGCGAGGCTGGCCGCGGAGCAGCTTGCCTCGGCGGGCACGCCGCTCAAAGACCTTTCAGAGGCCGACATCGAACGCAATCTTTACACCGCCGGGCTGCCGGACGTCGATCTGATGATCCGTACGAGCGGCGAATTTCGCATTTCGAATTTTCTGCTGTGGCAGCTCGCATATAGTGAGATCTACGTGACGCCCGTCTTCTTTCCTGATTTTCGGCGGCCGCAGATCTTTGAGGCGATCATCGATTACCAGAAGCGCGACCGGCGTTTCGGCGGGGTGCGAACCAAATGAAGACACGCCTTCTGACTGCGGCGGTCGCCCTGCCGATAGTTATCGCGTCGATCGTACTGCCGGCGTATTATCCGCAGACGGTGTGGCTTTTTGTCGCGATCGCGGGATTTGCGCTCGCCGCGGGCCTGTTCGAATTTTACTCGCTGACCAAGAAGCTCGAGCTAAAGGCGGATGCGGCGATCGGCTATCTCGGTGCGGCGTTGCTGTTTGTCGGCTTTGTTTTCGACGCACCGGCCAAGTCGCCGGATCTGTTGTTCGCGACGCTGGCGTTATTGATGATCGTTGTCCTAGTGTCGCAGATGTTCCGGTTTCAGGCCGATTTTTCGAAGATGCTGACGGGGGTCAGTGTTACGCTGCTCGGCGTCATGTACGTCGCGTTTCTGGGTGGTTTTCTGGTGGCGACGCGGGTCGGGTTCGAGACGCACGCCGGACTCTCGACGCATCTGCTCGGCTACTTTTTCCTCGTGATATTCGGCTCGGATACCGGAGCGTATTTTGCAGGCCGGGCGTTCGGAAAACATAAGCTCGCTCCCGGCATCTCCCCCGGCAAAACGGTCGAAGGCCTCGTCGGCGGTTTGGCCGCTGCTGCTGGGTTCGGAGCTCTTGCGACGTGGTGGTTCTTTCCCGAGCTGCCGTTCAAATGGTCGATCCCGCTTGCGATGGTCCTCGCCGCCATTGGCGTTCTCGGCGACCTCTGCGAAAGCGCGATGAAACGCGGCTCCAAGACCAAAGACGCCGCCTCGATCCTGCCCGGCCACGGCGGCCTGCTCGACCGGCTCGACAGCCTGCTTTTCGGGGCTCCGATCTTGTATTACTTTGCCAGGTTTTATTTCGGAGGTTAGCAAACAATGTTTAGAACTCTCGCGGCTGCCGTCGTTCTGATCAGTTCACTTTCGTTTTGCGTTTACTCACAGACGCCCACTTCGAAGTTACCCAACGATCCTCCGCAAATTCCTAAGAGTTCAGATCCTCCACCCGGAGGTATGACCCTACTTCCCGGCTATACCCATACTAAGAAGAGGGGAATCGACACCGCGGTGGGTGAGATCAGCGAACCGGGGGGTCTAACGATCAGATATGATAATGGATTTCTAGCGGGCAACGTGGCGTGGCGGATGAATGGGGAATTGCCGGGCAGGAATGTTAAAGTAATTTGGTATCAAGAGCAATTGGTTAACGGGCTCCACTTATACTTGATCAAAGGTGAAGATCACTCGATTTATGCGACCTTCCCAGAAACATGTTCCAACTTCATGGCGTTTGACGTAAATGAACAACAGCTTGTCGATTTTCTCTTAATGATAACGACTTATCATGAAAAACCACGTAAAGAAGTCAGGATGGTGAATGGTCGCCCGACTTGTTGACCTGGCTTCGCATCGATGGCTTCGATGATTTCCATCAGGTCTCTCCGGGCAATTTTTACCGACCCAACTGAACAACATTCGACGCCGCCGAGAGCGAGCCGCCGCGGAGGGTTTTGACGCGGTATGAGAACATTCCGTTCTTGATCAGTGCCCGGTAGCTGGTCGTGTTGGCGGGCATTCGTGCGACCTCGGTGTAGTTGCCGCTGCTGCCTGGGGCACGCTCGACGACGTAGCCGTCTTCGTCTGAGGCGTTGTCCTGCCAGGTCAGTCGAACGGCGTTCGCGACGCGGGTGCCGGCGAGGTTTGTCGGGCTCGCGATGATCGGCGGAGCGAGGATAAGCAGGGTGATGCTCTGTGCGGGGAGCGTGATGTTGACGGCGTTTGCGGTGACGGCCGTGTCGGCGAGATGCGTTATCTGGTTGGCGGAGGTCAACTGCCAGACTTGCGCGGACGGCGCTCCTGTAAAATTGGCGAGATTTACCGTCGTTGTCTGAGCCGAAGTTACCTTGTTGACGAGAATCACGGTCAATGCGCCGTCGGCTGAGCGGACCGCAGCGAAAGCGGACATATCGTCTGGGCTCGGGGCGACGGCAGAGACGCTGGTGTCACCGAATCCGTGTCCGGAACCATCGTAATTGCGAAACATCTTCATCGCGTTGTAGACCGGCGAGCCGGTCGCCGGGGTCGTCCAACGCGTCGCCATATCGAGGCCCTCGCGGCCGAAAATACCGTAAATGTCGGCTTGTGTGGTCGCTCCGTTGATGTGGCCCTCGGCGCCCCAATTGTATTCGGTTATGCCTGTTTTGGTGTTCGGGTAGTATTGGGCGACCCACGACTTCATTCGCGGGATGAGCTTGACCTGCGTATTGATCCACGTCTCGTCAACGTAATTCGGGTCCCAAAGCGCACGTGTCGAACGGTTTCGACGAAGCTGCATCGCGGTCGATACGTCGTCGGTGAATTCGTTGCCCTGCGGATAGAAGTGGAGCGTGAAAACGTCGAGCAAACGGCGTCCATTCTGCGTTTCGTAGTTTTTGAATTGCTGCAGCAGCCACGGAGCGTAGTCCATATTACCGTGGGCCGCCCGGTCCGGATAGGTCCAGCCGTGGGTCGGTGCGTACTGCTGATCGTAACCGGAATAAATAAATCCGCCCCAGCCCCATTCCTCAGGCCCGAGAACTTGAGCAGCCGGATCTTCCGTTTTGATCATCGCCGAATAATCACGCATTCTCGCCCACATGTCGTCCATCGTCACTCCGGCTGGCATTACGTCGCGGTGCGTTGCGAACCAGATCGAAGATTCGTTGTCGAGCAGGTAATAACGAAGGCCATTGCCACCGGCGTTGCCCCAACGCCCGATGAGGTGTTGGACCCAGCCGCGTTCGAAGTCGACGCTGTTCGGCACATTTGCGTCGGTCTTGTCATTGCCGACGACGTTCTGGCCGTTGGTCAGGACACCGTTGCCGGCGTCGGGGAACCACTGCGAGTCGTTGCCGGTCTGAGCACCGTATTTGTTGATCGAAAAGCTGGCGAGTTTTTCGCGGTTAGGGCCGACCTTGGCGACCCAATCGGTCAGCGGGATGGTCAGCATCGGCTGGGCGCCGCC